>NZ_JBBKZV010000002.1:0-652116 GCF_037889915.1 Variovorax humicola
GCACCCTTCGCCATCGCGTCTTCCAGCGCCTCGGTCATGTAGGCCGTGCGGTGCAGGCCCGGCAGCGGCGTGATGCTCACCCCCGCCTCCCACGGCATGCCGACCTTGAGCTTGCCCAGCTCCTCGGTGAAGCGAGCCACGAAGCGCTCCACGATCGAGCGGTGCACGATCAGCATCTTGAGCGCCGTGCAACGCTGGCCGTTGAACGACAGCGCACCCAGCAGGCACTCCTTCACCGCCAACTCGATGTCCGCATCGGGCAGCACGATCGCCGCGTTCTTCGCGTCGAGCCCGAGGATCGCCCGCAGGCGGTGCGACTTCGGATGCTGCTTCTTCAGATGATCGGCCACCTTGCTCGAGCCGATCAGCGCCAGCACGTTGACCTTGCCCGAGGCCAGCAGCCGCGGCACCACGACCGCGCCCGGCGCGTAGATGGTGTTGATGACGCCCGCCGGAAAGGCCGTGCGAAACGCCTCCAGCAGCGGATGGAACAGCAGCGTGCCGTACTGCGGTGGCTTGAACACCACCGTGTTGCCCATCAGCAGCGCGGGAATCAGCGTCGCGAAGGTCTCGTTCAACGGATAGTTGTACGGCCCCATGCACAGCACCACGCCCAGCGGCGTGCGGCGGATCTGGCCGATGGTGCCCTCGGCGATCACGAAGCGCGAGCTGCCGTTGTCCAGATCCTTCAGCGCCTCGATGGTGGCCTGGATGTATTCGACGGTGCGGTCGAATTCCTTGCGCGAATCGGCCAGGCTCTTGCCGATCTCCCACATGATCAGCTTCACGATGAGTTCGCGCTGCTGCGCCATCTGGCGCACGAACTCCTGCATGCAGCCGATGCGCTCGGCCACCGCCATGGTCGGCCACGCGCCGCGTCCGTTGGCATAGGCGGCCACGGCGGCGTCCAGCGCGGCATCACTCTCGGCCTCGCCCATCACCGGGTAGCTGCCGATCTCGACCTGCTTCACATCGCCCGTGGCCGGATCGCGCGTGCAGACCGGCGACAGCACCGTCTTGCAGGGGCCGTTCCATTCGATCAGGTCGCCACGAATCAGCGAGTGCCGCTGGTGTACCTGTTCAGCCAGGCGATGCTCGGCCGGGATGTCTTCGGGTGTCGGGAAGTGCTGCGCGAGATGCTCGCGGCGGTCGGAGGTCGTCATCAGGTGGTCCTTTGGTGGATTGCCGGGCAAGCCTCGACTGGTGGAGGCGCGACAGCCGGAATCGGGAAATCAATGAAACGGCGAGTCTTTGTGAAACCGGTTTCATTCAAGGGCGAAAACGTTCCCGCGGACCGGGCGATCCGAATTGCCGGGGGATGTTGAAACAGGCGGGCCTACCGGGTCGCGAGCGTTGCTACGCTTGCGGCCGGCCTGCCCCCCGGAAGCTTTTCACTGCAACTTGGGCAGATCGACGCCGAGCCACTTGCGGTACAGCTTGTTGAGTTCGCCGTTGGCCGTGTTGCGGGCGACGAACTCGTTGATGTTCTTGAGCAGGTCGTCCTGCCCCGGTTTCATCACGATGCCCATGAACTGCTGGCGAAGCACGAACTTCTCTTCGTAGGCGCCCGGCACGCGCTTGGCGATCTGGTTGGCGACGATGGTCGGGCAGCCGATCGCGTCGACCTGACCGGAGATCAGCGCCTGCATGGCCGAAGAGTCGTCGTCAAAACGGCGGATCTCGGTGCCCTCCGGCGCAGCGGCAGTGAGCGCCACATCCTGGGTGCTGGCGCGCGTGACCCCCACGCGCAGGCCCTTCAGGTCGGCGGCTGTCTTGATCGGTGTCTTGACCGTGCCGTACAGCACGATGGTGGCGGCTGAATAGGGAGTGGAGAACTGCACCTGCTTCGAACGCTCCGGCGTGATGGCCAGAACGGCCACCAGCACGTCGACCTTGTTGGTGAGCACGTAGGGGATCCGGTTCGGGCCCGTGACCGTCACCATGTTGACCTTCACGCCCCAGTCCTTGGCGAGCAACCTGGCGACGTCCGCGTCATAGCCGTCAGGCTGATTCTGGGCGTTGGTCGTGGCGAATGGCGGGACATCGACCATCACGCCCACCGTGATTTCGCCCTTCTTCTTGATGTCGGTCATGGATTGGGCGAGAGCCGTGAATGCGGGCAAGGCCAAGGCCATGGCGAGGCCCGAAGCAAACAAGGCGCGGCGGAGCGTGAAGCGAGTCATGTGGTCTCCTGATGTGGAAACCCCATTGTATGAAACCGGTTTCAGTCATGGCTCAGGGATTTCCCTAGGATGCGGTTTCCTTGGTGTTCAGCGGCGGATTTCGACCCGCCAGACCGGGCCCATCCGGCGGGGTACACCACGCAATGGCGTGGTGCTCTCTTCCACGCCGACCGGTCAAGCAATCGCGTGCGCGCAGGCTGATGCGGTCGCTACCCAGGCTCTCCAGCCGCTCGACGGCGTGCGGTCATGCATTCCGTCCAATATCGCGTTAGACGTGCAAAGTGGCTGCAGCAGGTCTTCGCGCGCGAACAGCATTCGGCACAGGGGCGCATCGAAGCGAACCGGGCAGCCGAAGGCGCGCACCTGAGGACTGGGGTCCAGCGGCGCAGGATGTATGAACTCCACGGCCAGCGGCGCAAGCGTGCGGCGCAGATTGGCGCGCACCCGTGCCAGCAATTCCCCGGCGCCGAAAGGCTTGGTCAGGTAGTCGTCGGCGCCGGCATCCAGCGCGGCGATCTTGTCGGCTTCGTCGGTGCGCGCGGACAGGACGATGATGGGCACGCCGGACCATCCGCGCACGTCGCGGGTCAACGAGACGCCGTCGCCGTCAGGCATGCCCAGAGCCAGCACCAGCAAGTCCGGGCGCCGCGTGCCGGCCGCCGAGAGGCCGTCGCGCAATGTGCCCGCTTCATGGACCCTCCCAGTCGTCCCCCTCCAGTGCACCGCGCACAAAGCGGCGAATCTGGGGTTCATCCTCGATCAAGATGGCGACACGATGGGTCAAGGTCGAATTCTCCCGTTACTTTTCGGCGGGCTCATCCACGGACACTGGTGGCTTGCGCCTGGGCAGCGTCACGGCAAACTCGGCGCCTCCATCCGCTGCGTTCCCAGCCGTGATTTCGCCGCCGTGCGCGTTGACCACCGCCTTGCAGATCGCGAGGCCGAGTCCGACGCCCGGCGTGATGGACTCGGCTTGGCCGCGTGTGAATTTCTCGAACAGGTCTTGCGCGTTACCTTGCGTGGGCGCCGGCAGGCCCGGCCCATGGTCGCGCACCGTGAGCACCAGGCTTGCCGGCGTGACGTGTGCACCGACCATCACCGGCGGCTTGCCATATTTCGCTGCGTTCTCCAGCAGGTTCACCAGCACTCGCTCGATCAGCACCGCGTCGAATTCGACCAGTGGCAGATCGGGCGGCAACGCCGTCTGCACGACGATATCCCCCAGCGCGGGCCGCGCCGCGCGGATGGCCGAGCCGACCACCTCCTCCACCGACTGCCAGTCGCGCCGCAGGTTGACGGCGCCGCCGGCAATGCCGCTTTCAAGCCGCGCCATGTCCAGCAGGTTGCTCACCAGCGCATGCAGTTGATGGGCCTGCGCGACGATCGCGCGCGCCATCTCGCCCATCCGGCCTTCGGCCTCCGGCAGCGACTGCAGCGATTCGGCCAGTGCGATGAGTGCCGTCAAGGGCGTGCGCACGTCGTGCGAGATCGCGCCGAGCAGCGCGTTGCGCAGCCGCTCCGACTCCATCTCGACCACCGCCTGCTGCGCCACCTCGACGTAGTGCACGCGCTCCAGCGCGATCGCGATCTGGCGCGCCAGGGTGTCGAGTTGCTGCGCCTGCTCCGGAATCAGCAGCCAGCGTGCCTGTGCCGGTTGGAGCGCGAGCACGCCGCGAACCCGCATCGGCGCTTTCAGCGGCACATAGTGCCAAGGCTGCGCCGCCAGTGTCGATGTCGCGAGGCCGGCCGGCTGCCCTTGCCGAAACGCCCAATCCGCCACGGAAGGATCGAAGCCGGGCGGCGGCTGAGCGGGCATCACCAACCTGTCGCTTGCGTCGGTCACCAGCACCGCCGCGCTGCCGCCGAAATGGCCCTGCACCGCGGCCGCTCCGAGGGCGGCCACCTGCGCGCTCTCAAGCGCCGCCGACAGTTCGCGCGTGAGCTCGAACAGCGATTGCGCGCGCCGCTCTCGACTCGCCGACACGCCGGCGGAGAAGCGCAGTCCCGCGGTGAGTTGCCCGACCAGCAGGCCCACGCCGAGCATGACCGCGAAGGTCACCACGTACTGCACGTCGCTGACGGCGAACGAAA
The DNA here is from genome assembly GCF_037889915.1 of Variovorax humicola. Lineage (NCBI taxonomy): Bacteria > Pseudomonadati > Pseudomonadota > Betaproteobacteria > Burkholderiales > Comamonadaceae > Variovorax > Variovorax humicola. Next base: position 4,275 of record NZ_JBBKZV010000002.1, read on the forward strand.
AGCGCGGCGACACGAAGAAGAAATCGAACCCCGCCACATTCAGCATGGCGGCGAGCGCCGCCGGGCCCCGGCCGAGCCGCACCGCCACGACGACGACGCCGACCAGGAAAAGCATCACGATGTTGGTCAACTCCAGCACGCCGACCAGCGGCATGGCCAGCAGCGTGATCGCCACGCTGATGCCGGCAGCCCATGCATAGCCGGGCCAGCGGGCACGCGGGCGAGCGAGGCTCACCACGCCATCCTCGCTGTCGGGCCGCGCGGGGCGTCCATTGGCCAGGCGACGCGACTTTTCCGCACGCGCGACCTCGACGATGTCGATCCCGGTCGCATGGCGCGCAATCTCGCGCGTCAGCACGGACGAGGGCCACCAGCGCATCCACCCTTGCGCCGGCTCGGTGCGCCCTACCACCATGGTGGCGCAATTGAGCCGCTGCGCCTGCGCCGCGAGTTCCCTGGCAATGTCGACGCCGGTGAGTACCGCCGTCGCCGCACCCAGCTCTTCAGCCAGCTTGAGCATCGCAAGAATGCGATCGCGATGCGCTGCGGCGAGGCGTTGCAGGCGCGGCGTCTCGACGTAGGCCGCATACCAGCGCACGTTGAGCTGGCCCGCCAGCCGGGCTGCCGTGCGCACGGTCTGACCGGCGCCTTCGTGCGGACCCACGCAGGCAAGGATGGCGCCCGAGGTGTTCCACGCCGGCGGTCCCGCGTCGCCCTGGGGACCGGATTGCTCGACACGCCAGCCGCGCACGTCGTCTTCCACGTGTTCGGCCGTACGGCGCAGCGCGATCTCGCGCAGGGCAATGAGGTTGCCCTTTCGAAAGAAGTTCTGCGCAGCGCGCTCGGCCTGCTGTGGCAGGTAGACCTTGCCGGCGGCGAGCCGGGCGGTGAGCTCGTCCGGGGTAACGTCGACCAATACCACCTCATCGGCCTCGTCCAGCACCGTGTCGGGCACGGTCTCGTTCACGCGAACCCCCGTGATGGCGCCCACCGTTCCATTGAGGCTCTCGAGGTGCTGGACGTTGATTGCCGACCAGACGTCGATGCCGGCGGCCAGCAGCTCCTGCACGTCCTGCCAGCGCTTGGCGTGACGCGATCCGGGCGCGTTCGTATGCGCGAGCTCGTCGACCAGGAGCACCGCGGGGCGGCGCGCCAGCGCAGCGTCAAGGTCGAATTCGGCCAGCTGGCGGCCACGGTAGGCCACTTCGCGCAAAGGCAGTGTGTCCAGGCCGGTCAACAGCGCCGCGGTTTCGCTGCGGCCATGCGTTTCCGCCACGCCGATCAACACGTCGCGCCCTGCAGCGCGCTCGCGCCGCGCGGCGCTCAGCATGGCCCAGGTCTTGCCGACCCCGGCATTGGCGCCGAAGTAGATGCGCAGCTTGCCGCGCTGCGCGCGTTCGTCCTCGGCGCGCATCTGCGCCAGCAGTGCGTCGGGGTCGGGGCGGCTCAGGTCTGTCATCTCGGCTGGGGTCTCCTTGGCCTCTCGGCGAGCCTTGCATCTGCACCAGCAAAGGCGGGCGCCCTTTGCAATTGGCAATCGCCCACTCGCCGGGGCGATCCAGAACTCCTCCACCTCGCATGCTGATCGCAAGGTCGCTCAACGTTCAGGTTTCGGGTGACGGCGCCGACGTCGGTAAAGACGATGGCCCTTAAGCGCCTGAGAGTCCTTCATCGTGTCGCCACTGCGCGGCAAGGGAGGTTCCTTGAGGTGGTGATTCCGCCGCGCAGTGCGCGACACAACGAACCAGGCGAAGAGCATCGGCAGAAACACGACGGCCAGCGCGCACAGCACGTTCAGGATGTCAGCCGCCACCATTGCGCCCCTCGCAACACGCGAGATGCCCGGGCCGCGGTAGCAGGCGCCCAATCTCGCACGAAGTCACCGCGTCCATCAGGGCGTGCATTGCCTGCTCCTCAGGGCGCGGCGTCCAAGGCGTCGAGCGCCAGATTCAACTCGAGTACGTTCACGCGCGGTTCGCCGAGCAGCCCCAGGAACGCACGTTCGGTGTGCTCGTTGATCAACTGTTCGACGCGGTCGGCCGGCAGCTTGTGCTCACGCGCCACGCGTGCCGCCTGGTAGTGCGCCGCGGCCGGGCTGATGTGCGGGTCGAGCCCGCTGGCCGAGGCGGTGACCAGGTCGATCGGCACCGGCACCGTGTTGCCCGGGTCCGCCGCGCGAAGGGCCTCGACGCGTCCCTTGACGGCGTCGACCAGCGCAGGATTCAGCGGCCCCAGGTTGGATCCGCCAGACGCACCCGCGTTGTTGGGCATCGGCGAGGTGGCTGACGGCCGGCCCCAGAAGTGCTTGGGATCGCTGAAGCTCTGGCCGATCAGCGCCGAGCCGACCAGCGCGCCGTTGCGCAGCACCAGGCTACCCGCGGCTTGCGCGGGAAAAACGGCTTGCGCGGCACCAGTCACCGCCAGCGGATAGACGATCCCGGTGAGCGCGCTGAGCAGCACGAACAACACCAGTGCGGGACGAAGCATGTTCTTCATGATGAGGATCCTCAGACAAGACCGACGGCGACAAGCACCCAGTCGATGAGCTTGATGCCGACGAAAGGCACGACGAGGCCGCCCAGGCCGTAGATCGCGAGATTGCGGCGCAACAGCGAGGCCGCGCCGATGGGCCGATAGCGCACGCCCTTCAATGCAAGCGGGATCAGGAACACGATCACCAGCGCGTTGAAGATCACCGCCGACAGGATGGCCGACGACGGGCTCGCCAGCTTCATCACGTTGAGCGCGCCAAGTTGCGGATAGGTCGATACGAAGATCGCGGGGATGATCGCGAAGTACTTCGCCACGTCGTTCGCGATCGAGAAGGTGGTGAGCGAGCCGCGCGTCATCAGCAGCGCCTTGCCCGTCTCGACCACTTCGAGCAGCTTGGTCGGGTTCGAATCCAGGTCGACCATGTTGCCCGCCTCCTTCGCAGCCTGCGTGCCACTGCCCATGGCCACGGCAACGTCGGCTTGCGCGAGGGCCGGCGCGTCATTGGTGCCGTCGCCGGTCATCGCGATGAGGCGGCCTTCGGCCTGGTACTTGCGGATCAGCGCGAGCTTGTCCTCGGGCGTGGCTTCGGCGAGGAAGTCGTCGACGCCGGCTTCTGCCGCGATGGCCGCTGCCGTGAGCTTGTTGTCGCCGGTGATCATCACCGTCTTGATGCCCATGCGGCGCAACTCGGCAAAGCGCTCCTTGATGTCGGTCTTGACGATGTCCTTCAGTTCCACGATGCCGAGCACGCGGTTCCCTTCGGCCACCGCCAGCGGCGTGCTGCCGCGGCGCGCGACTTCGTCCGCTGCACGCGCCATCGCCGGCGGCAAGCTGCCACCGATGGATTCGACATGCTTGCGGACCGCTTCGACCGCGCCCTTGCGGAGAACGATGGGCTCCACCCCCAGGCTGTTCGGCGCCGCGGGAAGGTTGACACCACTCATGCGCGTCTGTGCCGTGAAGGGCACGAAGTGCGCGCCCTCGATCGCCGAATCGTCGGTACCGCTGCGACGGGCGAGTTCGACGATGCTTCGACCCTCGGGCGTTTCGTCCGGCAACGACGCCAGCAGCGCGGCACGCGACAGGCGTTCGGCTGTGACACCCGGTGCCGGCAGCAGCGCCGTGGCCTGGCGGTTGCCGTGCGTGATGGTGCCGGTCTTGTCGAGCAACAGCACATCCACGTCGCCCGCGGCTTCGACCGCACGGCCGGACGTGGCGATCACGTTGGCCTGCATCATCCGGCTCATGCCGGCGACACCAATGGCCGAGAGCAGCCCACCGATGGTGGTGGGGATTAGGCACACCAGCAAGGCCACCAGCGCCGTCAAGGACACCACCGTGCCCGCGCTCGCCACGCTCACGCTGAACACCGAATACGGCAGCAGCGTGGCCGTGACGACGAGGAAGACGATCGTGAGGGCGACCAACAGGATCGTGAGCGCAATTTCGTTGGGCGTCCTCTGCCGCTTGGCGGCTTCGACCATGCTGATCATGCGATCGAGAAAGGACTCGCCCGGATTGACCGCGATGCGAACGACCAGCCAGTCCGACAGCAGGCGCGTGCCGCCGGTGACGGCCGAGAAGTCGCCGCCGGCTTCGCGCACCACGGGGGCGGATTCACCGGTGATGGCGCTTTCGTCGACCGAGGCGACGCCTTCGATGACCTCGCCGTCGAGCGGGATCACGTCATGCGGCTCGACCAGGACGACGTCGCCCTTGCGCAGGTCGAGCGCCTGCAAGGGCAGCCATTTGGCGCCGTGGAAGGGCTGATCCAGCTTCTTGGCCCAGGTCTCCTTGCGCAGGCCACGCAGCGATGCTGCCTGGGCCTTGCTGCGACCCTCGGCCAGCGCTTCGGCAAAGTTGGCAAACAGCACGGTGAACCACAGCCAGATGGACACGGCCAGCACGAAGGCCGGTGGCATGCCGGTGTCGCCCGGAAAGCTCATCGAATGCACCCACAGCAGCGTCGTGAGGATGCTGCCGATGTAGACGATGAACATCACCGGATTGCGCCACTGCACGCGCGGGCTCAGCTTGGTGACCGAGGCCCACAACGCGGGACGCAGCAAGGCCGCGTCGAACAGCGATAAGGAAGTATTCGTTTTCATGTCAGTGTTCCACAGGGGGATGCTCATTTCCAGAGCATCAGGTGCTCGACCATCGGGCCCAGGGCCAAGGCCGGCACATAGTTGAGCAAGCCCACCAGCAGCACGGTGCCGATCAAAAGCGTCACGAACAGCGGCCCGTACGTGGGCATGGTCCCGGCAGTCTCCGGGAGCCGCTTCTTGGCAGCCAGTGCACCCGCGATGGCCAGCACCGGCACGATCACGCCAAAGCGGCCGAACCACATCACGACGGCGAGCAGCGCGTTGTAGAAAGGCGTGTTGGCCGACAGACCCGCGAAGGCGCTGCCGTTGTTGTTGCCGGCCGAACTCATCGCGTAGAGGATTTCCGAGAAGCCGTGCGCGCCGGGGTTGGCGATGCCCGCCTTGCCGGCCTCCGCGATCACGGCGATGGCCGTGCCGGCCAGCACCAGGATGGGCGTCACCAGGATCGCGATCGAGGTCAGCTTCATCTCGTAGATCTCGATCTTCTTGCCGAGGTACTCCGGCGTGCGGCCGATCATCAGCCCAGCAATGAACACCGCGAGGATCGCGAAGATCAGCATGCTGTACAGGCCGGTCCCGACGCCGCCGAAGACGACCTCGCCGAGTTGCATCAGCACCATCGGCACCATGCCACCCAGTGGCGTGAAGGAATCATGCATCGCGACGACGGCACCGCACGAGGCCGCGGTCGTGATGGCCGCGAACAGCGCCGAAGCGTTGATGCCGAACCGAAGCTCCTTGCCTTCCATGTTTCCGCCGGCCTGCAAGGCCGATGCCGCCTGGTCGACGCCGAGCGGCGTCATCAGCGGATTGCCGGCCTGCTCCGCCGGCGTGACCGCGATCACCGCCACGACGAACATGACCGTCATGGCCGCAAGGATGGCCCAGCCCTGTCGCTTGTCGCCGACCACGCGTCCGAAGGCAAAGCACAAGGCTGCCGGGATCAGGAAGATCGCCAGCATCTGCACGAAGTTGCTGAGCGCGGTTGGGTTCTCGTAGGGATGCGCCGAGTTGGCGTTGAAGAAGCCGCCACCGTTGGTGCCGAGCATCTTGATCGCTTCCTGCGATGCGACCGGTCCCATGGCGAGCGTCTGCGTGGTCGTCGTCGCGGCTTCCATCACCGGGTTGCCCTGGGCGTCCTTGACCGGTTGGCCCTCAGAGTCGAGCTTGGGGTTCTGGTAGGCCGTGGCCTCCACAGTGGTGACGGTCTTGTAGGCGTCGAAGTTCTGGATGACGCCCTGGCCGACAAAGAACACGGCGATCACGAACGAGATCGGCAGCAGCAGCCACGCGGTGATCCGCGTCAGGTCGACCCAGAAGTTGCCGACGAAGCCCTTGCCGTCGGTACGGCGTGCCGCAAAGCCGCGTGCCAGCGCGAACGCGACGGCGATACCGGTCGCGGCCGAGAAGAAGTTCTGCCCCGTGAGTCCGAGCATCTGCGTGAGATAGCTCATCGTCGATTCACCGGAATAGCCTTGCCAGTTGGTGTTGGTCACGAAGCTCACCGCCGTGTCGAACGACGAGTCCGCGGACACCGCCGTCATGCCGGCGGGATTGAGGGGCAGCAAGCCCTGCAACCGTTGCAGGCCATAGACGGCCAGGGCGCCGATCGCGTTGAAGGCGAGCAACGCGAAGGCGTAGCTGCGCCAGTGCATCGAATCGTCCGGCTTCACGCCAGCGAGCTTGTACAGCGGCGCTTCCACGCGCTGCATCCAGCGCGGCAAGTGGCCATCGCAGAGCGCTGCCAGGTAGCGGCCCAGCGGCCAGGCCAGCAGGCCCAGGACGACGAGGTAAAGGGCCAACAGGCCCCAGGCGGAGGCGTTCAATTCAGAACTCCTCGGCGCAGATCAGCGCAAAGACCAGATACGCAAACAGGATCACGGTGAGCAGCCCCGCGAATCCGTAGAGAGCTTCGAGGCCGATCATGAGCGCTCCTTTTTCGGGGATTCGAGCTTGTGCAGGCCGACTACGGCCTCGTACAACACGAACCAGAATGCCGCTATCGCGGCGATCCATACGATGTCCATCAATCACACTCCTGAATCAGAGAACGCCATGATTCTGGAAAGACGTGCGTAAAAACGGTGAACAGAGTGGGGAGTGCGCCGTAAAGAAAGCGTAAAAATGCGATCCCGGCAACGGCCTTCAGAGCCAGCCGGCCCGGCGAAACCGGTAATGCAGGTATGCGCAGATAGCGATGATGACCAGCAAGGCGACGGGGTAGCCGTCTTCAGATGCACAGCTAGATGGCCTGCATCGAACGACCACGGCGTTGTGCTCTATTCGGCCGCACCGATCGTGAGCGTGATCTCGCCAACGCCCGCGACGCTGCCTTCGATGCGGTCGCCTGGCTGCAACGCACCGACACCTTCGGGTGTGCCGGTGAAGATCAGGTCGCCGGGTTGCAGGTGATAGAACAAGGAGAGGTCCGCGATGATTTCGCGGATGTTCCAGATGAGCTTGTCGAGGTCCGACTTCTGGCGCGGCTGGCCGTTGACCGTCATCGCGAGTTCGCCCTTGTCGAGTACCCGGCCTTGCATGGGCACGACCTCGGACACCACCGAAGACGCTTCCACGTCCTTGCCCAGGTCCCAGGGACGGCCCTTGTCGCGCGCCACGAGTTGCAGGTCACGCCGCGTCATGTCGAGGCCGCACGCATAGCCGTAGACAAGTTCGTGCGCATCCTCCTGCGCCACGCGAAAGCCCGGCGCACCGATGGCCAGCACCAGTTCCATTTCGTGGTGATAGTTCTTCGTCTCGGGCGGGTAGGCCACGGTCGCGCCGGACTCCACCAGCGTCTGCGGCGACTTGGTGAAATAGAACGGCCGCTCGACGCTCTTGTCGACGGGCTTGCCCATCTCGACCGCATGCGCGTGGTAGTTGCGCCCGACGAAGAACAGGCGGTTGATCGGCAGGCGTTCCGCCTTGCCGCGCACCGGCAGGGATTGGACGGGCGGCGGATTCCAGAGAAAGCTGGTCATGGTGTTTCGAGAAGCGTTGCTGATTGAAAAGAGGCCAGCGGCGAGAGCCCGACCGAAGGACGAGGCCTGCCCGCAACTATTGGAAAAGCAGCACGAGGCCGTACACGACGCCCATCACGATCATCGGCACCAGAAGACATGGCATGACAAACAGTCCCACGCCGAGCTTTTCGTGGTGCGCTTCAACCAATTTCCAGATCTTCATTTCGAGTCTCCTGCGGATGGAAGAAAGCCTGGCAACGATTCGTCCCCAGGCCGCCCGGTTTGCTCGCCGCCGCATGTGCGGCGACGGGCATTCGCCGTTCACCGAGTCGCAAACGTGGGAGCGCGACCTTGGCGCTTGATGTCGATGCTGAACGCGCCCGCGCCGTATGCCACGACCTGGATCAGGCCACCTGCCATGGCCAGGTTCTTGAGGTAGTGGAAAAGTTGGTTCTGGTCACCGAGGGCGTGATGGAAGATGAGTGCCGAAACGATCGAGAACACAGCGAGCCCGGCCGCGACGACGCGCGTGCGGTAGCCAACCAGCAACAGGATGCCGCCGGCCAATTCGATGACGATGGAGGCGAGGTAGCTCAGCAAGGGAACCGGGAGTCCGACTGAGGCGATGTATCCCTGCGTCGCTTCGGGTGCAGCGATCTTGCCGAGGGCGCTGACGACAAAAATGGCAGCGAGCAGGATGCGCCCTGCGAGAGGAAGCGCGGTGGTGTTGTTTGAAGAAGTCGAGTGCATGATGGGTTCCTTGGTTGAAATAACGATTGACGGAGAAAAAGATGTGTGCCGGCACGCTTGGCTAGCGCAGGCGACCTTCGGCACGAAGCCGCTTGCCGATGCGCGCGATCTCCGCCTCTCCCTTGCGGAGCGCTTCGGTCGATGTGTGCACGGAGTAATACCCCAGCACAAGATCGTGCGGATGCCTGACCGCAGAGGCGAAGATGAAATCGGTGGCGCCCTCGGCGGTAAATTCGAGCGCGTCTTCCGACCGGTCGAACACCGCGAGTTCGTTTTCGACGCGCTCTCCCGACACGTGCAACGCCCCTTCGTTGACGTGCACCCAAGCCACGGTATGGCCCGACGGCGGGTCATGGCGCCAGCGCTCACCCGAGGACAACTTGACGTGCAGGAGATTCAGGCCCGCAGGCGCGTTCACCAGACTCTGCGCACCGTCCTTGCCACCCAGGACGATCCGCGCCGGTCCCGCGCGCGGAACCGAGGCGGCCGGCAGATACTGGCTCTCCGGGTCGCCGTTTTCCAGTTCGCGAGGCAATGCGACCCAGATCTGATAGCCACGGAATCGACCGGTGCCGGATGGGCTTGCGTCGTGCCAGATGCCATTGCCGGCGCGCATCCATTCCACGCTGCCGCCGGACAAGACGCCCGCGGCGCCGGTGGTGTCTTCGTATCGCAGGTCACCCGAGAGCAGGACGGTAATCGTCGCAATGCCCGAATGGGGATGCATCGGAAACAAGGCTCCGCCAGAGGGCGTGAAATCGAAATAGTCGAGGAAGACGAACGGCTTGATCAGTTCGCCGATGTCCGATGGACTCACAACCCTGAGGACGGGTCCGTGAGCACGACCCCGTGTGCGCGCCACGATCTGGCGCCGGTCGGCGACCGCAATGTCTGTTGCCTGGGACGGGCGAACCGGCGCATGCTGGTCCCCACTTGTCGCGTATGCCATTCAAGATCCTTCAAGAGCTGAGATGCCTGAAGGTTACGAGTTGGACTTATGCAGCGGAAGCCTATATCTTTCGATGAAATCCATCTACAGGAGCGATAGATGCTTGACGGCGTTTCCATGGATCAATTGCGAACCTTCATTGCAGCGGCGGATGAAGGAAGTTTCTCGGCAGCCGGTCGCAAGCTGCGAAGAGCCCAATCGGTCGTGAGCCAGACGCTCGCAAACCTCGAGGCGCAGATCGATGTCCAGTTGTTCGATCGGACCGCGCGCTATCCGGCCCTGACCGAGCAGGGCATTGCTCTTCTTGCCGAGGCACGGATGGTCGTCCACGGCATGGACGGGTTCAAGGCGAAGGCGCGGACCATCGCCGAGGGACTGGAGCCTGAACTTTCGGTGGTGATGGACGTGATGTATCCCATGGACTCCCTGACGATCGCCGTCGGATTGTTCCGTGCGGCCTTTCCGCACACGCCGTTGCGGCTGTATGTCGAAGCGCTGGGCGCGGTCGTTCAGCCGGTGATAGAGGGAACTTGCCGCCTCGGCATCATGGGATCCATGCCTGTCGTGCCGGATGCGGTCGACGCGGAAAAGCTTCTCGACGTACCGATGATGTCGGTGACCGGACCGTCGCATCCCCTCGCACGCCGCAAAGGCGTGCTGCGGATGCGCGAACTCGAGCAGCATGTGCAGTTGGTACTGACCGACCGCACCTCGCTGACCAATGGAAGTACCTACGGTGTCTTCTCACCATTGATCTGGCGCCTGGCCGATCTTGGTGCGAAGCATTCATTCCTGCGAGCGGGCTTCGGGTGGGGCCACATGCCCGTCGCCATGGTGAGCGATGACCTGGCTTCCGGCGCCCTGGTGCAGATCCACATCGAAACCTATTACCCCCGCACGCCGCCGATTGCGATGCTTGCCGTCTATCGCAAGGACTCGCCGCCGGGTCCCGCGGGACGCTGGTTCCTGGACCATCTCAAGCAGACTGATTCGTCGCAATCTCGAGCCTGAAGGCGCGCGGACTGCTGCCGTAAGTCGCCTTGAACATCCGGCTGAAATGGGCCGGATCCTTGAATCCGACGGCGTAGGCAATATCGGTCAGGGATCGATTCGCGGCCGCCGGTGACAGCAATGCCCTGCGGGCGGCTTCGAGGCGTTCGTGCCAGATCCAGCCCGACAGGGTCAGCTTCTCGTCTTCGAAAAGGCGATGCAGGTAACGAGGCGACAGCTTCACCGCCGCCGCCACCGAATCGATCGAAAGCTCGGGGTCGAACATGCGTTCCTGCACCAATGCCTGCACTCGATGGCGGTGGTACTGCTCGAGGTGGCTCGGCACCTTGACGTGCGCCTGCGACATGGTGCCGATCGTGGCACTCAAGAGATCGACCAATGCATCCGCTACGCCGGCCGCGCTGCCGTGATCGAGGTCACCCGCGGTATCGTGAAGCGTTTCCAGCACGCCGAGAAAGATCCTTCCCGCGCCGCTCGCACCCGAGATCGGGCAAGACGTGAATCGCTGCGGATCGCGTATCGAGGCGCGCAGGACGTTGCCTGGGACCTTCAGAACCTCGTGATGAATGCGATGCGGAAAACGCATCGTGTAGGACCGACCGCCGTCGAGAAGAACGAACTCCCCTTTTCGCATCCATCCTTCTCGCCCGTCCTGCTCGATCCAGCTCTCGCCGTCGCGCTGGACCATCACGAAGAACGAGTCCTCGCTGTCGCGATGGAGCTGTCGATTCGTTCGCAGTACGGCGTGACCCTCGACCAGCACCTCGGCCAGGTCCAGCTTGCCTTCGGCGTGCTGAACGATACGGCCATCGAATCCCTGGCGGCCGTCCTGCGGCGGCTCGACGTCGAGATGCATGAACACGCCGCAGATGGCTTCTGTCCAGTAATCCAACTGCTGCGCTGCAGGAACGGTGTCGGTACTGAGGGTGATGGACATCGGGTTCGCTCTTATCCAAGTTTCACTGCGCGCTCGTGCAAGACGGATTTTCTGCGCGCCATCAAAGTTGCTGGAACGGCATCCCTACCTATGAACCCTTCCATGTTCCGCAAGAGCGCCATGCAAATCAATAGCAAATCCCCGCATCGCGCACTGGGCGGAGGGTGCCCGTGTCCATCCATCGACCCCTAAGGAGACAGATCATGCGAACGATCGAAGTACCCGTATTCATAGTCGGCGCCGGACCGACCGGCCTCACGGCAACCTGCCTGCTGCGCACGCAGGGTGTCGAGACACTCACCATCACCCGCTATCCGGGCACGGCGAACTCGCCCAGGGCGCACATCACCAACCAACGGTCGGTCGAAGTATTTCGCGACCTTGGCATCGAGGAGCGAATCGTCCAGGCGGCGAATCCGTCGCATTTCATGAGCAACAACGTGTGGGCGACCAGTTTTGCCGGCACCGAGATTGCGCGCCTCCAGAGTTGGGGCAACCTGCCGGAACGCAAGGCGGACTATGAACTCGCCAGTCCGAGCGCGATGTGCAACATACCGCAGCACGTGATGGAGCCGATCCTGCTCGACGTCGCAAGAGAGCGCGGAGCGAAGTTCCTGTTCAACACGGAACTGCTCTCGATGCGGCAGGACGCCGATGCCGTGCACTCGATCTGCCGTGATCGCCTGACCGGCGAAGAATTCGAAGTCGTGTCTCGCTACGCCATTGGATGCGATGGCGACAACAGCGTGGTCGCGAGTTCCATCGGCTTCGAGATCGAGGGTGAGATGGGCTTGGGCGCAGCGCTCAACGTCTGGCTCGAAGCGGATCTGACCAGGTATGTCGCCCACCGCCCGGGCGTCCTGTTCTGGATCACGCAGCCCGGCAATGACTACTTCGTCGGCAGTGGCACCTACATCTGCGTCAAGCCGTTCTCCGAATGGGTGATGGTCTCCATGTACGACCCGGCCGCTGGCGAGCCCGACCTGAGCGAGGAGGCCCTGATCGCCCGGGCCCGCGCGACCATCGGCGACGACAAGGTGCCCGTCAGGATCAAGGGCGTTTCGAAATGGACCATCAACCGGATGGTCGCGAAGACGATGAACAAGGGCCGTGTACTGATCGCCGGCAATGCCGCGCATCGTCATCCGCCCACCAACGGCCTGGGCAGCAACACCTCCGTGCAGGACGCCTTCAACCTGGCCTGGAAACTGGCGCTGGTCCTGGATGGCAAGGCCGGCCCGGAGTTGCTCGACACGTACACGCACGAGCGTCATGCCGTCGCGCAGCAGGTGGTCGACCGGGCGATCCGGTCGATGGAGAACATGCTGCCGATCTCGAAGGCCCTTGGCTTCCGTCCGGGCCAGAGCGAGGCCGAGGGCTGGGCCAATGTCGACGAATTGTTCAGCGACGGTCGCAAGGGTCGGGAACGGCGCCAGACCCTGCAAGAGGCCGTTGACCTCCAGAATTTCCAGTTCAATTGCCACGGTGTGGAGTTGGGCCAGGTGTACGAGTCCCGGGCAGTCGTTGCCGACGGTCGCCCGCGTCCCGTACCGGCGCGCGATCCGGAGCTCTACTACAACGCGACGACCTATCCCGGCGCCAGCCTCCCCCATGTCTGGCTGCAGCAGGGCCTGAAGAGGGTCTCCACCCTGGACCTGGTCGGCAAGGGCCGCTTCACGCTGCTGACTGGCGTCGGCGGCGACGGTTGGCGCGACGCCGCGGCATCGGTGGCGGAACGCCTTGGCATCGACATCGACGTGAGGTCGATCGGTGGCCCGAACTGCGATGCGCACGACGTGGACAGGCGCTGGCACAAGGTCTCGGAAATATCCGATTCGGGCTGCGTGCTCGTGCGCCCCGACCGTCACATCGCGTGGCGGCAGCACGACATCCCCGGCGCGCCGGCAGAACGCCTGACAGACGTGATGCACGGCCTGCTCGCGCTGACGACAACCGTTGAACTCATCTGAAGGAGACGACCATGTCCTGGAACTACGCCGGCGATTCACGCTACGGCATTCACTCGATCGACCACTTTGCCCTCGAAGTGCCTTCGCTTGCGCAGGCAAGCGCCTTCTTCTCGAGCTTCGGCCTGGAGGTGCGCAGGGTGGCCGATCACCTCGAGCTGAGGGCCGCGGGCCAGCAGCACGCCTGGGCGCGCATCCATGAAGGGCCGTACAGGCGCCTGGCCTATTTGAGCCTCAGCTGCTATGCGGAGGAATTCGCGGGGTTGTCGGCGCAACTCGACGCGGAGGGTGCCCGCGCTGCAACCGCCCTCCCCTACACGGACGGGCGTGGCAGATGGTTCCTCGATCCGGATGGGAACCTGGTTCAACTCAAGGTCGGGCCCAAGACGACTCCTTCAGGCATCTCGACGCGCGAAGACGCTGCCCGCCGCGGCGGGCAGCGCGCCGCACAGCCACGCAGCCAGGCCCATCGCGTGCAGCCTCGCCGGCTCTCCCACGTCGTCCTGTTCACTTCGAACGTCGACAGGTCGCTCCGGTTCTATCAGGCCGCGCTGGGGTTGCGGCTGTCGGATCGCTCGGGCAATGCAGTGGCCTTCACGCATGCGCGCCACGGCTCCGACCACCATCTGATCGCATTCGTCTCGGGCGGCTCCAAAGGCTGGCATCACAGCGCCTGGGACGTGGCCAGCGTCAACGAGGTCGGAGCCGGCGCAGAGCAGATGCGCAAGGCAGGCTACGCGGAAGGCTGGGGCACGGGCCGTCATGTACTCGGCTCGAACTACTTCCACTACGTGCGCGACCCGTGGGGATCATTCGCCGAGTACTCGGCCGAGATGGACTTCGTTCCGACCGGCACGCAATGGTCCGCTGCCGATCATCCTCCAGAAGACTCGCTCTATCTGTGGGGGCCCGACCTGCCGGCCGATTTCGTCAGGAACACCGAATTCGTCCCGTCGGACGAAGACACCGATTCAACAACCCCAATGGAAAAGGACGCCAGATGATTCCCATCACTTCCACCGTGCCCGCTTTCGAAGCAGAGGCACCACATGATTCCGCCCGCCCCAAGGGCTATGAATGGAAAGCCGTCACGCTGATGTCGCTAGGCCTGGGCCTTGTCGGCATCGACCGCTTCATCATCGTCCCGCTGATGCCGGTCCTGATGCGCGACCTGCATCTCGACTACCAGGATCTTGGACACATCACCGGCGCCTTGGCCATTGCCTGGGGCTTCGCCTCACTGCTGACCGGCAACCTTTCCGACAGGTTCGGATTCCGGCGCGTGCTCGTGCCCGCACTGATCGGCTTTTCGTTGCTCGCGGGCCTGAGCGGGCTTGCAACCGGCGTGGGCAGCCTGATCGTCATCCGCGCGGCCATGGGTCTCGCGGAGGGCGCTTTCACACCCGCCAGCATCATTGCCACCATGGACGCCTCGCCGCCGCGGCGGCATGGCCTGAACGTGGGCATCCAGCAGACGATGCCCGCCCTCTTCGGACTTGGACTCGCGCCGATCGCGGTCACCCAACTCTTGAAAGTCATGGACTGGCCGTGGATCTTTCTGCTGGTCGCAGTGCCCGGCATCGTCGTTGCGCTGCTGTCGCAAAAGGTGCTCCGGCAGCCGACTGCGCGCGAAATCGCTTCGCACAGCATGACGCACGACGCGGGGCAGCATCGCTGGCATGAAGTCTTCAGGTACCGCAATGTTCCGCTGGCGGTCCTGTGCCAGTTGTTCTGGCTCACCTGCATCGTCGTCGTGGCCGCGCTGTTTCCCAACTACCTCGTCGACTACCTGCATCTCGGCATGGACCAGATGGGCTTCATCCTCTCCTCGCTCGGATTTGGCGGCGCGATCGGCGCGCTGACGCTGCCTGCCTTGTCCGATCGCATCGGACGAAAGCCTGTCATGCTGATTTCGGCAGCGGGAGCCTTCGCGTCGTTCTGGTTCTTTCTGCATGCGGGAGCGCAGCCGGGCATCCTGTTCGTTTGCCTGTTCATCGCGATGGGCTGCCTCTACAGCCTGTTGACGCTGACGGTCGGGCCCATCACCGCGGAAGCTGTTCCGGCGAAGCTCATGGCCACCGGAACGGGAATGGTGATCGGGATCGGCGAGATCTTCGGCGGCGGCCTGGCGCCGGCATTGGCCGGATACATTGCCAAGAATTTCGGGATTCAGCACGCTGTGACCATGCCGCTCTGGGCCCTCGCGATCGGCGTGGTCGTGATCCTGTCGCTGAAGGAAACGGCACCTACGCGGCAGCGTTGATCCGCACTCCCGAGAATCAGCAGGCGCGCGCCGGGGATTGCCCCGGCGCGCGCTGTTGCTTGGCGGATCGGTCGGCACAGGCGCGGCCGGACACGGAGAGGCCCGGCACTGCGACAACGGCTGGTCCATTGCTCCTGGTGAAGAGATGCTCGACGAAGTGATGAGCACGCCGCGATGCATCATCGAGCGCGTGGAGTCTTGGGTGAGATACCAAGGGGTCACGTCGAGGGCTGTCGCGCGAGATGGGTGTCGGTCGGTTCTGGTTGTTGCAGACCATGGGGTTGAGCGCGACGAGAGCGCCGATGAATACGCAGAAGACGGTTCAAGCCATGGTTCGCGATGTCTTTCACGCCGGCAACACCATCGGCCACGCACCCGGTTCGACCAGCACCCATTCGAGTTGCCCCTCCGCTTGCATGCCCCAGGCGCACGCGTCGGGCCCCCGGCAGTACCAGGCCACCGTGCCGTTGCCAGGCGGGATATGTTCGGCCAGAGTGGGCAGCGCCTCCCCGCGCTTGAAGTGACAGGGCATCTGCACTGCGCTCCAGTCGGCCTGCCACTGACCGCTGCGGTCGGCTATCTGGGGCAGCCAATAGCCAGTGAAGTGGGCGAACTCGCGCGCTGTCCTTCCCCAGGACCTGCCATGTGGGTCCTCGCGCTTCTCATTGGCAGGAGGGGTGGCGTTGCCGGTGAGATGTAGCCGTCCGGAATGTGGGCGCGCGACCCTGCCGGACTTCGAGGCCGGCTCACACATCGACGTGCATGTGCCATGCGGCTGGCGCCGGGCGTGGGCGTGGGCTTGGCCGCGGGGATCGGCAGGACGGTCTTGGCGGCCTCGATCAGGCTCACAGGCTTGCTGTCAGCGCCTGTGAGCGTGCCCTGGCGCTGCGCCTTGACCCAGTTGAAGAGCGTCTGCTCCACCACGCCCAATGTGCGGGCCGCCGCCGCGCTGCTCTGCCCCCGTCGACCAGCCGCAACGCATACGCACTCTGCTCTTCGCTGAATCTGGACCTTTTCATTGCTTCTCCTTGCACCCCTCGGGGGCCACCGGAAGCAACCGTACCTCTAGTTTTGAAAAGTCCGGAATTCGGGGGAGACGTCAAAACGCAAGACGCACGCATTGAAGCGAGAGGCGGCCGGTGAAGAAGGACACGACCGCGCTGGGGATTGCTTGCATATGGACCCCGCTGAAAGCGAGCGCAGCTCTTTCACTCCAGGGTCGCTCGCGCCAGGAACGGCGCCAGCTGCTCCCTGGCCATCTCAGGTGTCACGACGTCGGCCGGGTCCAGCTTTTCGTAGGTGTAGCTCTCCGGATCGTCATAGATTCGTTCTGAAATCAGCTTTGGCCTCGCATCGTTGGTGTAGCTGAATATCTGGAACAGATGGTGGTTCATGAGGTAGTGCGCGTCGGGATCTGCGTCGATGTCGTGGTCCTTGAGGCAATGACCGGGCACCACGTGCGTCCAGACCGCCTCGGTGGTGACGCCGTAGTCTTCCACGCCCATGTTCATCGTTCGCGCGCCCATCACGTTCTGCCTGGTTTCGAAGGCCTCCCTGTAGAAGCCTTCCACGGCGGCCTTGCCCGACAAGACACGCATCTCGCGACGATCACCCACGCGATACATGGGTTGGTCGACCGTCAACTCGGGCACGATGATCTGGTCCCAATACCCCGCGACCTCCAGCAACAAGTGACGCAAGTAGTTCTTCAGGATGGCCCTGTGCAGGGGGTTGTGCGTCTTCTCGAGGAAGAGTTCGACATTCCTCGGCCATTCGGTCACGTCGAACCGGGGTGGAATGACCAGCCGTGTCAGCGCGTCGTCGGTATTCAGCGTCCGATTCTGTTCGCTCAAAAATGAAGATCCCATGATGCTTCTCTCCTGTTCGGCGCCCGGTTGCCAGGACGCATTGGTTGATGAAATCGTTGTCGCGCTCGGGCGCGCCTCTAGAACTTCACCGAGTCCCGCCCCTTCAAGCCCAGCATTGCGCGTGCCTCGTCGGGCGTGGCCACTTCCAGCGAGAGCGCCTCGATCACTGTCCTGATGCGGCTGACCTGGTCGGCGTTCGAGTGGGCCAGGCGGCCGGGCCCATCCCACAAGGAGTCTTCCAGCCCCACGCGCACATGGCCCCCGATGGCCGCGGCCATGGTCGCCATCGGGATCTGATTGCGCCCCGCGCCCAGCACCGACCATACGTAGGCGTCACCGAACAGACGCTCGGCGGTCCGGCGCATGTGCATCAGGTCTTCCGCATGCGCGCCGATGCCGCCACGCAGGCCGAAGACGGACTGGATCAACAGCGGCGCCTTGACCAGGCCGCGGTCCAGAAAGTGCGCGGCAGTGTAGAGATGGCTGATGTCGTAGCACTCGATCTCGAAGCGCGTCTCGTTGGCCGAGCAGGCCCTCAGGATGTGCTCGATGTCCCTGAAGCTGTTGCGAAACACCAGGTCGTCGCTGTTCTGCAAGTACGGGCGCTCCCAGTCGTGCTTGAACTCCTTGAAGCGGTGCAGCATCTCGTAGAGTCCGAAATTCATCGAACCCATGTTGAGCGACGCGACCTCCGGCGCGAATTGCAGGGCGGGCTGCAGGCGTTCTTCGACGCTCATCGTCGGGGAGCCGCCGGTCGTGAGATTGACGACCACGTCGGAGGCCTCCCGAATGCGCGGAAGGAACTCCCGAAACAGCGCGGGATCCTGCGACGGCCGCCCGTTCGACGGATCGCGTGCATGAAGGTGCACGATGGCCGCGCCCGCGCGGGCAGCACCCAGGGCAGCCTCGGTGATCTCGGCTGCCGTCACGGGCAGGTAGGGAGACATCGAAGGCGTGTGGATTGCGCCCGTGATGGCGCAGGTGATGATGACCTTGCGTGGTTGGGACATGAGTTCCCTCAATCGCCGTCGACGATGGAATTGGAGAGAAGGCCGACGCCTTCGATCTCGACCTCGCAGAGGTCACCGGCCTTCATGAAGATCTGCGGATTGCGTGCAGCGCCGACGCCGGAAGGCGTACCGGCGATGATGATGTCGCCGGGTTCCAGCGCGAAGGGTTCCGAGCAGACGGCGATCAGCGTGGCGACATCGAAGATCATGTCGCGCGTGTTGGCGTCTTGCAGCACCTGGCCGTTGAGGCGCGTTTGCAGCCGCAGCCCCGAGGCACCTGGCGGCAGTTCATCGGCGGTGACGAACTCGGGTCCGAAGGAACCCGACCGGTCGAAGTTCTTTCCCATCATCCATTGGGCGGACTTCGTCTGGTAGTCGCGGATCGACCCGTCGTTGAATACCGAAAAGCCGGCCACGTGCTCCAGCGCACGTGTCTTGTCGATGTACCGGCCCGCCTTGCCGATCACCACCAGCAGCTCGCCTTCGTAGTCGAACTGGGTCGACACACGAGGCCGCACGAGCGGTGCGCCGTGCCCAACCCATGAGCTCGGATAGCGATGGAACAGCACCGGGTACTTCGGCGGCTCGAAGCGGCTCTCGGCCACATGGTCCACGAAGTTGAGACCGACGGCGATGGCCTTCGCGGGTGCAATGACGGGAGGCAGAAACGCGATGTCCGAAAGGTGAACCCGGGTGCGGGCCGTTGCGCCTGCGCGCGCTGCTGCTTCCAGACCGGCAGGCCCGGCGCGCAGCAACTCGTCCAGCGTGGACGGCAAGCCTTCCGCCGTGAGATTGACAATTTCCTGGCCGAGGCGCAGGCCGAGTGCAGGCTGGCCTGCGTTGCTGAAAGCTAGGAGTCGCATGGTGCACTTTCCATTTCTGCCCGGAACGGGTCGTCAAACAAGGATGGGTAAGCCTGAGCGGCGTCGAGCGGCAATGTCTGCATGCGCACGCGCTGCCTCTGCGATGGGGTAACGCGCGACTTCGATCTCGCCGAAGACGCCCCTGCGAAATGCATCGAACAGTTCGCCCGTGGCGATGGCCACCGAAGGGCCCTTGACGTACTGCGGCATGCCGCCACCCGCGACGCGAATGCCGCGTGCGGCAAGCAGCGCCTGGTCCATGGACGGCTGCCCCGAGGCGGCGCCGATGGTCAGGATCGCTCCGCCGTCGCGCACTGCGGCGACGGATGAAGCGAACGTCGCGCGGCCGACGAACTCGTAGACGACGTCCACGCCATTCGGCGCAAGCGATCGAATATTCGCTGCAAGCTCAGGGTCATCGGAGCGCATCGCATGATCGACCACGCCCGCGACTTGCGCCAGCTTGTCGGCGGACCCAGCCGTGCCGATCACTGTCGCGCCCAGTGCCTTGGCCCAGCGCGAAATGAGCGACCCCACACCGCCGGAAGCGCCCTGCACCAGCACGATCTCGTTGGCCTTCAACTGGTAGAGCGCGCGAAGCCCCATCCAGGCCGTCAACCCCTTGGCCATGATGGAGGCGGCCTGCGCGGTCGAGATGTCCTCGGGCAGCTTGATCAACGCGGACGCATCGATCAGGCGAACGGACGCATAGCTGCCTGGCACGAAGAAGTAGCCGACCCGATCACCGACTGCCAAGCCCCTGACGCCGGGGCCGACTGCCTCGATGACTCCGGCAGCCTCCACGCCAGGAACGAATGGCAACGGAACCCCGAAGCTGCCGTCCCGAAACGCCGTGTCGACGAAGTTCACACCGATGGCTTCCTGGCGCAGCCGCACCTGCCCTTGGGCGGGCGCACCGGGTTGCTCTTCCTCGACTTGCAGCACCGAAGGCGGGCCGTATTGATGCACGCGAACGACCGTGGTCATGTTCTTTTCCTTTTTCATGAGAGCGTGTTGTCAGATCACGGACAGCAGTCCGCCATCCACGAGCAATGCAATGCCGGTGACGTAGCTCGACATGTCCGAGCCGAGCCATGCGACCGCATCCGCGATCTCGGACGGTTTGCCGAGCCGGCGCAGCGGCGTGCGCTTCCGGAAGCCTTCGGATGCCGCGGCAATGGCGGGGTTGGTGCGCAGCAGATGGGTGTCGATGGTGCCGGGCGCCACCGCGTTGATGCGAATGCCTTGCGGCCCGAGCGCGTCGGCCAGGGCCTTGGCCATGAGCACGACGCCGCCCTTGCTCGTGGAGTAGGCGACGGTCATGCCAGCACCCGCGATGCCGCCCATGCTGGCCATCAGGACGATGCTGCCGGGCCTGCCGCGCGCCTGCATCTGCCGCGCCGCCGCCTGCGCGCCAAAGAGCACGCCGTCGAGGTTGACCGACATCAACCGGTGGAAGTCGTCCTCGCCGACATCGGCACCGTCCGATCGCAGCGTGATGCCGGCGTTGCACACCATCACGTCGACGCCGCCAAACTCCGAGGCCGATTCGATCAGCGCGTCGACCTCGGAACGCTTGCTCACGTCCGTGCGATGAAAGCGCACGGCGACGCCGAGAGCCTCGATTTCAGAAGTGGTGGTGGTGCCGCCTTCATTGGACGTTTCAGTGATGTCGGAGACGATCACCGCGGCCGCGCCGTGCTGGGCGGCCCCGATCGCGATCGCCCGGCCGATGCCGCTGGCGGCGCCGGTCACGATGACGACCTTGCCTTTGAGAATGTCGCTCATTTTGGGTGTTCCTTGTGTCTTGTTGGATGGCGTCAGGACATGCGCGGCAGCAGGATCTGCCTGGCCTGCGAGTCGCCCTTTTGAACGGCGCTGTAGGCTTGCGCCGCCTGGTCGAGGCGCCATGTCCGGATGGAGGGGGGCTGGAAGATGCCCTCGTCGAAACCCACTCGCAGTGCATTCATGATCCCGGCGATCTCGACTCCCGTGAGCTTCGCCGTGTCCACGCCCAACAGACGCTGGCGACCGCGATAGAAGTCCACCAGATCGAACTGGACACGGCGCGTTCCAGCACTGCTGATCGCCACCTGCCGGCCATCGAGGCCGAGCGATTTCAAGGCGGCTTCGAACAAGGCGCCACCCACCGTATCGAGGACCACGTCGACCCCCTTGCCGCCGGTCAATGCCTTGACCTCTGCGGGCAGGTCCGTAGTCTCCGTATCGATGACGGCATCGGCCCCGGGCGCCTTGCCGGACCTGACCGCGCCAATGACCCGCGCCTTCTTCCAGCGCGCGATCTGCGTGGCGGCTTGCCCGACGGCACCCGCCGCGCCAGTGATCAGGACGGTCTCGCCGGCCTGCAGTCTTGCTGCGTCAATCAGTGCCGTCCATGCCGTGACATAGGGCGCGCCGACAGCGGCGGCCTGTTCCATCGAAAGACCAGCCGGCATCTCCGAGAGCCAGTCCGAGGCCACGACCAGGTATTGCGCATGCGCGCCGTTGCGCACCATGCCGAAGCCCGCGCCGCTGCCCCAGACCTTTTTGCCGAGCCAAGTTGCATCGCCCTCCACGACGACGCCCGCATAGTCCCGACCTGGCGTGGTCGGCAGGCTGGCGTTGAACAGTCCTGCGACGTTCTTCACGTCGCTTGGATTGATGGCAGCGGCGTGAAGCTCCACGAGCACCTCGCCAGGCCCGAGCGCAGGTATTGCGATGTCCTGCAACGACAGCATCGAGGGCGAGCCGAATTGCTCCAGCCGCAACGCCTGCATGGTCTTCATCGTTGTTCTCTCAGCAACGCTACGCATGCGACGGCGGCCAGGCGCCGAGTTGCTGCAACAGCGAGAAGAGATTCGCCACGCCCCAGTGCTCGGTGATCTTGCCGTCCTGCACGCGCATGGCATCCACGGTTTCGAAATGAATCTTGCGGCCCGTGGGCGCGATGCCGAAGACGGTGCCCTCGTGCGTACCGTGATAGGTCTTGAACGTCGTCACCACGTCGCCGTCCGCACGCTGCCAGTGGATGTCCGCGTGGAAATCGGGAAAGGCGGCACGCAGCGTCTTGTAGAGGCCCAGGGCTCCGGCCTTGTCGGGCGTGCAATTGGGCTGAGGCGTGTGGTCCAGGAAAGCGTCGGCAAAGAGTTCGTCGAACAGCTCGTAGTTGCCGCGACCCTGGACCTCTTCGGTGTTGCGGCGAACCACGGCCTTCGCCGCTTCGCCTTCAGTCATCTTGTTGCTCATGAATGTTCTCCTTGAAATCAACCGAACAGCCTGGTGGCCGTCTTCGCGATCAGTTCACCTTGATGGCGTGCACCTGCAAGGTCGATCTCCGTAGGCTGGCGCGAGCCATCACCGCCCGCCACGGTGGTCGCGCCGTATGGCGCACCACCCACGATCTCGTCGATGCTCATCTGACCCTGATGGCTATACGGCAGGCCAACGATGGTCATGCCGAAGTGAAGAAGATTGGCGATGATCGAGAACAGCGTCATCTCCTGGCCGCCATGCTGCGTGGCCGATGAGCTGAATGCGCCACCCACCTTTCCGTTCAGAGCGCCGCGCACCCACAGGCCGCCGGCCTGGTCGAGAAACGCAGCCATCTGCGAGGAGATCCGGCCGAAACGCGTGCCGGTGCCGACGATGATTGCGTCGTAGCTCTCGAGTTCGGCCACGGTGGCAACCGGAGCCGCCTGGTCGAGCTTGAAGTGCGCGCTCTTCGCGACTTCCACGGGTACCGTCTCGGGCACGCGTTTGACATCCACCTGGGCACCGGCGCTGCGGGCGCCTTCGGCCACGGCTTCGGCCATCTTCTCGATGTGGCCGTAGGACGAGTAATAAAGGACAAGAACCTTGCTCATGGAAATGACTCCTAGGTTGCAGCGCGAATTGCGATGACTTGCCGCAAGGTTAGAAGCTGGGCATCTCCCGGGGAAGCCTGTTTGTTTCGATGGAATCCATCTGAATAGCCGATGGTTCGTTGCGCTGCGCGGCGCCGGGCGTCAGCTCTTCTTCGACGTCGACACTGACGCCGACGCCCAAGTCGGGAAGTTCCTGAGCCCAGGTCTTCTGACTCCGGGTCCCCGTCGTTCTGGAATTCCGGAAAGGACAGCGCGACGCGGGGTCGGCAAGGGCCTGCCCCCACCTGGCGAGCGAACCCGCAACGCGCCGTTCGATCGCTACAGGCCGATCAACCCGCTGCGCAGACCCGCGCTGACGGCCTCGGCGCGCGTCGAAGCCTCGACCTTCGCGAGGATCTGGCCGACGTGGTACTTCGCGGTATGCATCGAGATGCCGAGCACGCCGGCGATGTCGCGATTCGACAGTCCTTTGCCGAGCAACTCGAAGACTTCGAGCTCGCGCGGCGTCAGCGGCTCATGCGCGGGCGCACCAGTGAGCCACGGTGTCTCGCGCACCGACAGCCCCTCGAGAACCGCTGCGAGTGCAGCGCGCAGCCGGGCAGCGCTTGAATCAGCCGCGAGTTGCGCACTCGCGCCGCGGGCGCCGCGCACGACGATCTCGTCGCCAAGCTGAACCCATGCGTCGGCATCGTCGGTGGCGCGTCCGATGCGCACGTCCCAGCCGACCACCGATCGCAGCGCCGCGCAGACCCCCTCCGCCAGCAGCGGAGACGAGCTGATCACGACAATGCGTCCCATCGACCCTATCCGCAGCGCGAGGCCGGCCGCTCGCCGACCTCAAGGGCAATCTCGCGCGCAGAACCGCCGCGCGACACCAGCATGCTCACCTGCGCGCCCACCACCATCCGATCGCGCAATGCGGCCAGGCTGCCGACCGGCTCGCCATCGACCTTCACGATCACGTCGCTGACCAGAATGCCGGCGCGCGCAGCGGGGCCGTCTTCGGCGATCGAGCTGACCAGCAGGCCATCGACCGCGGCACCGTCCAGCGTGGCGCGCACGGTCTGCGCTGCAATGCCCAGGTAGCCGTGAGGCACGCGGCCATGCGCAAGCAACTGGTCCAGTACGCGGTCGACCGTTGCGACCGGCAGCACCACGCCGTGATGACGCGACAACGCATCGCTCGCGATGCCGATCACCTCGCCCGCGGCGTCGGCCACCGGCGCGCCCGAGAAGCCGGGATACAAGCCACCGTCGAGCCGGACCAACTGGTCGACGCGGCCACCGCGCCAGGTGCGCCACTCGCCCGCGACGCATCCGACGTGGCCGAAACTCGCCTGCGCCAGGCCGGAGGCATCCCGACCCACCGCGAACACGAAGTCGCCGATGCGCGGCGCCGCGGCCGCGGCGCGCCCGGCAATCGGAATCGACCCCGACTCGAAGGTCACCGCCGCCAGGTCGATGCTGCCGTCGATGCCGCGCACCTGTCCCGGCACGTGCTCGCCGTCGGGCAACGCAATCGACACGCTCGACGCGCGCCAAAGCGCCGACGCACTCGTGACGACGACGCCAGAGCGCCACAGCACGCCCGAACCGGCGCGCCGGCGCGTGACGACGCCAACAACGGAAGGGGCCAGCCGCGCGACCGAATCAGGCAGTGAAGAAGCGGAATTCGAAGTTTCCATCAAGGGCTCCAGTTTCAAATGACGGATGCCATCGTGCGTGGAATCGATCTGTCGCGCCCCAGCCGACCGGTAGAGGTGGACCTGACCGTTCGGGCGGGTATTGAGCCCAGATGGGGCCGCGGCGCGTTCGGGCAAGGAGAGCACCGGCTCGTTCGTCCCGCCACCCGCCCCCCGGTTTTCGCGTTCCCGGTGCACGCGATCGCGCCAGGCATGCCGTGGGCGACGAGCAGCACGATCCATGGCTCGATTTTTCGCCCTTGAATTATCGAAAGATCTCCAGATAATGCGCATTAGCAACAAAGCTAATACGTATTACCAACGCCAATCGCCAGCCAGATCCATGGTCTCCAACCGTCGCGTGACCCAGCTCGACATCGCCAGGCTCGCCGGCGTGAGCCAGGCGACCGTGTCGCTGGTGCTCAACGGCACCGAGTACGCGCTGGCGCGAATTCCGCAGGAAACCCGCGAGCGGGTTCAAAGGATCATCCGCGAGACCCGCTACGTGCCCGACCCGATCGCCCGGCGCATGGCCAAGGGCTCGAACCGGATCCTCGGCGTGTTCACGTACGAGCCGGCGTTCCCAAGTGCACAGGCCGATTTCTTCCTGCCCTTCCTCTTCGGCATCGAGGAAGAAGCGCAAGCGCGTGGCTACGACCTGCTCCTGCTCACCGGCGTCGGCCAGGGCGCGCAGCGAAAGATCTTTGCCGAGGAAAGCCGGCTGCGCATCGCCGACGGCTGCATCGTTCTGGGCCGCGCCTTCGACCGCGATGAACTGCAGCGGCTGGTGGCAGGCGACTATCCCTTCGTGGCCATCGGCCGGCGCGAGGACGCCGGCGCGCCAGTGCCCTTCGTCGGTGCCGACTACGCCACCGCTACCGGACAGCTGGTGCAGCAGGCGCGCGCCCTCGGGCACACGCGCCTGGCCTACCTCGGCCCCACCGATACCGCCGAATCCACGGCCGATCGCTGGCGTGGCTTCCGTGCCGCGCTCGAGACCGACCTGCGCATGGCCTTGCACATGACCGACACCGCGGGCACCGATGCCGCCTTGATGGACGCGGTACTGCAAAGCGGCGCCACCGCCGTGTTCTGCGTCGAACTGGCCGATGCGATGCGGCTGGAGGCTGCCGCCCGCGCGCGCGACTTGCGCCTGCCGCAGCACCTGTCGGTGATGGCGCTCGGCTCGCACCTGCGCGCCGAGAGCAGCCGCACGCGCTTCGCGTCCTTTCACATTCCCCGCGAGGAGATGGGCCGCCAGGCCACCGCGATGCTGGTGCGGCGCATCGAAGGCGGCACGGGCGAGCCGGTGCAGCAGGCGCTGCTGCCCTGCGAGCCCATCGCCGGCGACACCCTGGGGCCGGCGCCGCGCTGAAGCCGACGAATGAGCAGGAAGACAAACACAGCATGCAAGAACTGAAGACCGACATCCTCATCGTGGGCGGCGGCCTGGGCGGCGTCGCCGCGGCGCTCGGCGCGCTGGAGGCGGGGCACCAGGTGGTGATGAGCGAGGAGTACGACTGGATCGGCGGCCAGCTCACCAGCCAGGCCGTGCCGCCGGACGAGCACACGTGGGTCGAGCAGTTCGGCATCACCCGGCGCTACCGGCGGTTGCGCAATGGCATCCGCCAGTACTACCGCGACCACTATCCGTTGACCGAGGCCAGCCGCGCCTGGCCGGACCTCAACCCCGGTGCCGGCTGGGTAAGCCGCGTCTGCGCCGAGCCGCGCGTGGGGTTGGCCGTGCTCGAGGCCATGCTCGCGCCCTACCGCGGCGCCGGCCTGTTGACGGTGCTGCAGCCGTACCGACCGGTGGCCGCGGACACGCAGGGCGACACGGTGCGCGCCGTCACCCTGCGCCACCGCGACAGCGGGCGCGAGGTGACGGTGGCGGCCGCCTACGTGATCGATGCCACCGAGCTGGGCGACCTGCTTCCGCTCACCGGGACCGAGTACGCCAAGGGCTTCGAAAGCCAGGCCGATACGGGCGAGCCGAGCGCGCCGGCCACGGCTCAACCGGACAACGTGCAGGCGGTGTCGATCTGCTTCGCCATCGACCATGTCAAGGGCGACCAGACCATCGACAAGCCAAGGAACTACGACCGCTGGCGCACCGTGCAACCCGGCTTCTGGGGCGGTCCGTTGCTGGGCTTCAAGGCGCCGCATCCGCGCACGCTCGAGATCGTCGAGCGCACCTTCACGCCCAACCCGGACGACGACCCGCTGCTGGTGGACGCCGACCAGCGCAAGGGCGGCGGCGACCACAACCTGTGGACCTTCCGGCGCATCGCGGCGCGCCGCAACTTCGCGCCGGGCGCGTACGCCTCGGACATCTGCCTGGTGAACTGGCCGATGATCGACTACATGGAAGCCTCGATCATCGACCAGCCCGAGGCCGAAAAAGAGCGCCACCTGCAAGCCGCGGCCGAGCTGTCGTACGCGATGTTCTATTGGCTGCAGACCGAGGCACCGCGCGCGGACGGCGGCATCGGCTTTCGCGGCCTGCGCCTGCGCGGCGACATCACCGGCACCGAGCATGGCCTGGCGATGGCGCCCTACATCCGCGAGAGCCGGCGCATCCTGGGCGTGACGCGCATCGTCGAGCAGCACCTGTCGCATGCCGTGCGCGGCGATCAGGGCGCGGTGAAGTACCGCGACAGCGTGGGGGTGGGCATGTACCGCATCGACCTGCACCCGTCCACCGGCGGCGACAACTACATCGACGTGCCCTCCTGCCCCTTCGAGATTGCGCTGGGTGCGCTGCTGCCGCGGCGCATGACGAACCTGCTGGCCGGCGGCAAGAACATCGCCACTACCCACATCACCAACGGCTGCTACCGGCTGCATCCCGTGGAATGGAATGTGGGCGAGGTCGCCGGCATGCTGGCCGCGCACTGCCTGGACACCGGCGCGACGCCACACCAGGTGCAGGCGTCGGACGCGAAGCTGCTCGCATTCCAGGCGCAGCTCGAACAGGCCGGCGTACAGCTGCACTGGCCCGACGTGCGGGCCTACTGAATTTCATCGACCCCGACATTCACCAGAACCGAGGAGACCTACATGGCCCATTCCATTCGCAAACGCTCGCTGACAGCTGCCCTCACCGGCGTGCTGGCGCTGTCCCTGGCCGGCGCCGCGATGGCGCAGGAGGTCAACCTGCGCATGACCATCTGGAGTGCCAACGAGGCGCACCTGAAGCTCTTCAACGACATCGCGGAGGGCTTCAGGAAGGACAACCCGAACGTCAACGTGCGCTTCGAGCCGCTCCCCTTCGAGACCTACACCACCGCGCTGACCACGCAGATCGCCGGCGGCAATGCCCCGGACATGGCCTGGATCTTCGAGACCACGGCCTACGACTTCGTCAATTCGGGCGCGCTGGTGCCGCTCACGCCGGCGCTCAACGGCACGCCCGGCTACAACCTGGGCGAGGTGCCTGCCAGCGCCACCGAGCGCTGGAGCCGGGACGGCCAGCTCTACGCCTACCCCTTCTCGACCTCGCCCTTCGGCGTCTTCGTCAACAACGACCTGGTCAAGAAGGCTGGCGCCAAGACGCCGGCCGAGCTGATCGCCGCCGGCCAATGGACCTGGCCCAATGCCATCGCCACCGCGCAGGCGGTGGCGCAGTCGCAGCCCGGCAAGGGCGGGTTGGTGGTGCGCGACTTCAACTACCAGGCCTGGCAGTTCCTGTCGTCGGTCACCTACGGCTGGGGCGCCACACCGTGGAGCGCCGACGGCAAGCGCTGCACCCTGGCCGACAAGCCGATGGTGGACGCCTTGACCTTCGTGCACGACGCGGTGTTCAACAAGAAGGCCATGCCCGGCCCGGGCCAGAACGTGGACTTCTTCGCCGGCGATGCGGCCATGACCATCACGCAGATCAGCCGCGCCTCGCTGCTGCCCAAGGACAAGTCCTTCGCATGGGACCTGGTGCCCCTGCCCAAGGGTCCGGTGGGCGAGTACGCGCTGGTGGGGCAGGCCGGCGTCGGCGTGCTCAAGGCGAGCAAGAACGCGCCCACCGCCACGCGCTTCGTGGCCTACATGACAAACCCGGAGAACTCGGCCAGGCTCGCGCAGTTCTTCCCCTCGGCGCGCAAGTCGCAACTCAACGCGCAGACGCTGGGCAAGACCAATGCGCTGCTGTCGCCGGCCCAGTTGGACACGGTGGTGGTCGCGGGCATCTCGAGCGGCAAGCTGATGCCGGGCCATACCGACTTCGCGCGCCTGCAGCAGATGGTGCGCTCGGGCATGGACGCGGTCTGGCAGCCGCAAGCGAACATTCCTGCGGCGATGCAGTCGGTGTGCGGCCAGATTGGCCCGCTGCTGGCGCAGTAGGCGAAAGCGCAGCCGGCGATGCATCGAGCGATGACCGAGCCGCGGCACGCGCGGCGCTCGTTCTGGACGATGGCTCAGCGCGACAGCGCGGCCGGCTACCTGTTCGCCGCGCCGCAGTTGGCCGGCATCGCGCTCTTCGTGTTGCTGCCGCTGGCGCTGGTGTTCTGGTATTCGCTGCACGAGTGGAACGTGCTGGCCAACACCTTCAACTACACCGGCGCTCGGAACTACCAGCAACTGCTGCAGGACCCGACGCTGCCGAGCGTGCTGGGCGCCACTGCCCTGTTCTGCGCCGGGCTGGTGCTGTTCAACCTCGGCCTGGCGCTGCTGCTGGCCGTGCTGCTCAACCAGAGGCTGGCCGGCATCACGCTTGTGCGCACGCTGTTCTTCTCGCCGGTGGTGGTGTCGCTGGTGGCCTGGACCATCGTCTGGGGCTTCCTGCTGCAACACAACGGCGGCATCAACGGGATGCTGGCGCTGGTGGGCATCGACGGGCCCAACTGGCTGCGGTCGCCCGGCACCGCGATGGTGTCGGTGATCGTGGTGCAGGTGTTCAAGAACGTGGGCCTGAACATGGTCCTGTTCCTGGCTGCGCTGCAGGGCGTTCCTCGCGAGCTGTACGAGGCCGCGCGAATCGACGGTGCGCCGGCGTGGCGGCAGTTCCGGCGCATCACCCTGCCACTGATCAGCCCGACCGTGCTGCTCACCTCCATCATCACGATCGTCGGCTCGCTGCAGGTGTTTGCGCAGATTGCGGTGCTCACCCAGGGCGGGCCGGGCGTGTCGACCACCGTCCTGGTGTACTACCTGTACCAGCAGACCTTCCAGTTCCACCGCTTCGGCTACGGCTCGACGCTGGCGGTGCTGCTGTTCGCCATCGTGGCGCTGCTGACCCTGGCGCAGTGGCAGTTGCGCAGGAAGTTCGTCTTCCATGAACAGTGAACTCTCGCCGCGCGTGAAGGTGGCGCTCTACGGGCTGATCTGCGTGCTGCTCATCCCCTTCGTGTTTCCCACGTGGTGGATGGTGACCTCCTCGCTCAAGCCGATCAGCGAGATCTTCGTATTCCCGCCCCAGCTCTTTCCCGCCCATCCGGACTGGAGCAGCTACCGCCAGGTGTTCAGCGTCCAGCCCTTTGCGCAGCAGTACTGGAACTCGGCCTACATCGCCGCCCTGGTCACCGCCGGAACACTCGTTGTCGCGTCGATGGCCGGCTACGCCTTCGCGCGCATCCGCTTTCCGGGTGCCGATGCGCTCTTCATCGTGGTGCTCACCGGCTTGTTGATTCCTTCGGAAGTCACCATCGTGCCGCTGTTCCAGCTGTTCCTGAAGCTGGAGCTGGTGAACACGCACTGGCCGCTCCTGCTGATCCCGGTGTTCGGCGCGCCCAGTGTGTTCGCCACCTTCGTGATGCGCCAGTTCTTCATCACGCTGCCGCTGGAGCTGGAAGAGGCGGCGCGCGTGGATGGACTCGGACGCTTCAGGATCTTTCGCGCCATTGCGCTCCCGCTGGCCCGGCCTGCGCTGGCGTCGGTGGCCATCTTCACCTTCCTGCACAGCTGGAACCTGTACCTGGAGCCGATCGTGTTCCTGTCCACGCCCAGCATGTTCACGCTGCCGCAGGCACTGACCCAGTACACCGATGCCTACGGCGGGCCGATGTGGAACATCCAGCTGGCGGCGGCCACGCTCACCGCGCTGCCGGTGCTCATCGTGTTCGTGCTGGCGCAAAAGCAGTTCGTCGAAGGCCTGGCCCACACCGGGCTCAAGTGATCGTTTTCAACTTCCCAACGCATTCATGGCAGAAGTCCAGCTCGCCCAGGTCCGGAAGCACTACGGCACCGCCGCGGTCATCCACGGCATCGACCTGTCGATCCGCGATGGCGAGTTCGTCGCGCTGGTGGGGCCCTCGGGCTGCGGCAAGTCCACCCTGCTGCGCATGATCGCGGGCCTGGAGTTGGTCACGCAGGGGCGCATCCGCATCGGCACGCGCGACGTGACCGATCTGGACCCGAAGGACCGCGACATCGCGATGGTGTTCCAGAACTACGCGCTCTATCCGCACATGACGGTGGCGGCCAACATGGGCTTCTCGCTGGAACACCGCGGCCGGCCCAAGGCCGAGATCGCGCAGCGGGTGCGCTGGGCGGCCGGCATCCTGGGCCTGGCGGCGCTGCTCGAACGCTATCCGCGCCAGCTCTCGGGAGGCCAGCGCCAGCGCGTGGCCATGGGCCGGGCCATCGTGCGCGACCCGCAGGTCTTCCTGTTCGACGAGCCGCTGTCCAACCTGGACGCCAAGCTGCGCATCGTGATGCGCGGCGAGATCAAGGCCTTGCACCAGAAGCTCAAGACCACCACCGTCTATGTCACGCACGACCAGGTCGAGGCCATGACGATGGCCGACCGCATCGTGGTGCTCAACGCCGGGCGCGTCGAGCAGGTGGGCGCGCCGCTGGAGTTGTTCGACCGGCCGGCCAACCTGTTCGTGGCCGGCTTCATCGGCTCGCCGGCCATGAACTTCATACCCGGGCGCTGTACGTCCGAGGGCTATGCCGCGGCCGGCGGCCTCCTGCTGCCCATGCCCGAAGCCGCTGCGCACGCCGGCCGCGAATCCGTCTGTGGCGTGCGCCCGGAACACCTGGAGCCCTGCGCGGCCTGCGAGGGCGTACCGGCGCAGGTGCTGCTGGTGGAACCGCTGGGCTCCGAGACCCAGCTGAGCCTGCGGCTGGGCGAGATGCCGGTGATTGCGCTGTTTCGCGAGCGCCTGGCCGTGGTGCCGGGCGATACCTTGCACCTGCGGCCGAAGGCGGGGACCATGCATCTGTTCGATGCAGCAGGCAGTGGCTCACGCCTGGAATGAGGGTTACCTGGCCCGCATATCCAGAGCGCGAAGTGGTACGCCGAAGCCAATTGGGCCCTTCGGCATGATCGGCCTGCTGCAAAGGAGCTGAAGATGAAATATCGATCCTTGCTGGCTGCGACCGCGGCCGTTGGAACCCTCGCCCTGGCACCCCTGGAAGCGTCTGCGGCTGCATGCGCCGCCGGCGTCTACCGCGCAGGCTGCGCCGGCCCGAATGGCGCCGTCGCCGTCAAGAAGCCTCCCCAGCCTCAGGTCGTCTGCGCCAAGGGCGTCTACCGAGCGGGTTGCGCCGGCCCCAACGGGGCGGTCGTGCGCAAATAGCTTCGCCGTCATACGGCCACGTGCTTGCGCAGGAACGCGAGTTGCTCGCGCACGTTCCGGTCGAGGTAGTCACCGCAATACGGCTGGAAATGATCGGATGCGTGCAGCTTGAACTCGGCGTTCTGCGTGCGGTCCGCGGCCTTGCGGGCGACTTCTGCCGAGACGATGGTGTCGTTCGACCCGGCGACCACGAGCGTTGGCACCTTGACCTTGCGAGCGCTCCGTATCGGGTTGCAGCGAGGAATCCTCAGCAGCACACGCGCGAGCACCTTGTTCTTCCACGGCACGCCGGCCACCGACGAGGATGCGCTGCGGAGCGGTCGCAATCAGGCCAAAGCCATTTCCACCGAGAGAGCCACGCTCAACAGTCGATGGTCGTTTCCGCCCGGCGCCGCCAGACTCAAGCCGACAGGAGCGCTTCCTGCCTCGTGACAAGGGAGCGAAATGGCGCAGCCATCGAGGAAGTTGATCAGGGTCGTATTGCGCAGCAGCAAGCTGTTGGCCGCGTCATAGCGCTCGTCGGCCGACTGTAGATCGGCAATCCTTGGCGCCACGATGGGAACGGTGGGCATCACCAGCGCGTCATGGCCGGCGAGTTGCCTCTCGACGTCGGCAATCCAGCCACGGCGGCTAAGAAGCACGTCGAGCAAGTCGGCAGCATTCATGTCTCTACCGCGCAGGATTCGCGACGCCACGCGGGCGTCGTAGCGAGTCTGATGCTCACTCATCAAGTGGCGATGCCAGCACCACGCTTCGGCGGCCGTGAGACCGCCCTTGGCATTGATCGCACTCAATTCGCTGAACGCATCGATCCTGCGTTCAACGATCACGACGCCCGCTGCCGACATGCGCGACAACGCGCGCTGCAGGGCGGCACCGACCTCGGCATCCATGCCATCGAGCACGACGTTGGTCGGCATCAGCAGGCGAAG
Organism: Variovorax humicola; assembly: GCF_037889915.1. Classification (NCBI taxonomy): domain Bacteria; kingdom Pseudomonadati; phylum Pseudomonadota; class Betaproteobacteria; order Burkholderiales; family Comamonadaceae; genus Variovorax; species Variovorax humicola. The sequence continues at coordinate 37,448 of NZ_JBBKZV010000002.1, forward strand.
CCCGCGCAGCGGATGGGCGCGCGGCATGACGAACGCTTCGCCTGCCAGCACGGCGTCCATCATCGCGCAGCATCGAACCGTGGGGGCCATGGCACCGATGGAATCCAGGTGCTCGGAAAGTGGCAAGACTCCCTGCATGGGAACGCGAGACGCCGTCGGCTTGAAACCGGTGATGCCGCACAACGCTGCCGGGATGCGAAGCGAGCCACCCGTGTCGGAGCCAACGCCGGCCAGGGCCATGCCGTCAGTGACCGAGATTGCCGCGCCCGAGGACGAGCCTCCGGGAATGCGGCCTCCGTCGACTCCGCGTTCCCAGGGATTGCGTGGCGTTCCATAGTGGGGGTTGAGGCCGAGCCCGGAGTAGGCGAATTCGGTCATGTTGGTACGCCCGACGATCACGGCGCCCGCAGCAGTCAGGCGTTGAACGACGACGGCGCTTTCCTTCGCTGCCGGGTGGCCTTGCAGCACGACCGAGCCGGCCCGAGTGGTGTCGCCCGCCACGTCGAACAGGTCCTTGATCGAGACAGGCAGCCCGTCGATCGGCGAGCGGACCAGGCCCGCAGCGCGAAGCGTGTCGCAGGCGCGGGCTGCAGCGCGTGCCTTGTCCGCATAGATCGTCGTGAAAACCCGCGGGCCCTCTCCGTCCGCGGCCATGGCCAGTGCCAGCGCGCGCTCCGTCAGTTCGACCGAACTGGTCTTGCCAGCGATCAATTCGTCGCTCTGTTGATGAAGGCTTGTAATCATTGCGTGAAGGAGAGAGGTTTCATATCAGCACCCGCGCCGCGTGACCGCGACGCATGAATCCAGGACGAGCACAGCGAAGTCCGTTCGTGGGCACCCGCGGAACCGGCTTTGCCGGGCCGCCGGGTGGGGAGGCGCCGCAGGCGCATCCGGGGGTCCTAGTTTTCCACCAAACGATCGCGTGACCCGCGCCGCGTGAAACCAGGACGAGCACTGCGAAGTCTGTTCGTGGGCACCCGCGGAACCGGCTTTGCCGGGCCGCCGGGTGCGCCCCCTAGAGGGGGAGGCGCCGCAGGCGCATCGGGGGTGCTTCATATCACTCGACTTCGGCCAGGATTTCCGCTTCGTAGCGATGACGCAGCGACTGCTGGCGCACCGGATCGAAAAGCTCCATCGTGAAAGAAGTTGCGGGGCGGATTCCACCGATGGCACCAACCGTTCCGCAGGTCATGCCGCATCCAGCCGGCAGCGTAGTCTTGCCCTGGGTGAAGCCGGAGATCAGATCCTGCGGACTGCGCAATGAAGCCAGATTGCCTTCCTGATAGAGCACGTCCCGGCCGCCTTCACGGATCCAGGACCGCAGCACCAACTCGTCCCAATGGGCCGCGACATCGGCCAACTTCCATGCGACGGTGGCCACGGGCTTGACGCAGGCCTGCTTCGAGAACGCCACGCTGTGCGCTTCCAGTTTGCGGTCCGTGTGGTCCGACGCAATGCTCACGTACAACTCGCCCGCCGCATGGAAGACGAAGGTCTCGACTTCCCCCGAGGACTCGGCACCGAGCACCTGCACCGCGGCGGACTGCGTCAATTGCTGGCTGGACACGCGGTAGAACAGCGGCACGGCGCTCGGACGAGGAATGCCCAATGCAGCAAGTTCCTCGATGTGGTGTTCGACCGCATCCCTGTCGCGGCCGGCCCAGCCGGCAATGATCAATGAACGGATATCGACGTTCAGCACGCCGGCCTGGGTCTGGAAAGAAAGGTTCATGGGAGTGACTTCAGCGATGCAAGTTGGCGTTGTGCGCCGGCCCGATGCGAGGCGGCGCGCCAAGGTGGAAGGGATGGGGATTCAGGTTCTTCTGACGAAGAGGATCAGCAGAAAGCTCGCGGCAAACTCGAGCGCGGCAACGAAGTACAGGCCGGATGACAGCGAGCCAGTGCTGGTCTTCAAGGCACCGATCAGGTAAGGCGCGGCAAAGCCGGCCAGATTGCCGATCGAATTGATCAGCGCGATCCCGCCCGCTGCCGCGGTGCCCGCCAGAAAGGCTGCAGGGATAGACCAGAACACCGGGAAGGCGGCAAGGATGCCGATGGCCGCCAGGGTCAGCGCGCACATGGCCATCAGCGCATTGCCCAGGCAGAGTCCTGTCAGGATCAAGCCGGTGCTGGCGATCAGTGTCGCGACGGCGCAATGCATGCGGCGTTCACCGCTCTTGTCGGAGTGGACCCCGTTCCAGATCATTGCCAGCGTACCGGCGATGAAAGGGATGGCGGAGATCAAGCCGATCTGCAGATTTCCCTTGATGCCGATCTCCTTGATGATCGATGGTGCCCAGAACGCGATGGTTGCATTGCCGCTGACCAGGCAGAAATAGACTGCGGCGCAAATCCAGACGCGAGAGCTTTTCAAGGCGTCCTTGAACGACACGTGCTTGCCCGAGGCGGTGTTTTCGGCCACGAGCGCCTGGGTGACGGCCTGTTGTTCCGCAGTGGTCAACCACTTGGCATTGGCGGGCTTTTCGGGCAAATACCGCAAGACAAGGACGCCAGCAATCAGCGAGGGAATTCCCTCGAGGATGAACAGCCACTGCCAGTTCGCCAGGTGGCCGACCCCTTCCATTCGGCTCATGACCAGGCCGGCGATCGGGCCGCCGATGGCGCCGGCAATCGCGAACGACGTCATGAACAGGCCGTTGATGCGGGCTCTCCGTTCGGCCGGGAACCAGTAGGTCAGGTACAGCACGACGCCCGGAAAGAAGCCGGCCTCGAACACCCCCAGCAGGAAGCGCAAGGCGTAGAAGCCAATGGGCGTGGTGACATAGGCCATGGCCATGGAGGCCAGGCCCCACAGGATGGTGATGCGCGCCAGCGTCTTGCGCGCGCCAATCTTTTCCAGCAGCAGATTGCTGGGCACTTCGAACAGGAAGTAGCCGATGAAGAAGATGCCGGCACCCAGACCGTACACGGCCTCCGAGAACTGCAAGTCCTGCAGCATCTGCAGCTTGGCGAATCCAACGTTGACCCGGTCGATCCAGGCCAGTACGAAGAGGAACACGAGGAACGGGATCAATCGCCAGGCGATCTTTCTGTAAGTGACCTCCATGTCCACGCCGGCACTGACGGCAAGTGGGTGGCGTGAATCGAGGGCCGCGGCGGCGGAACTGATCATGATGATTGTTGTCTCCTGCATTGAAATCCATGGAAGACCGCTTGCGCTGACACCGGCAATTGCATGACGGTGCGGTGGGGGTCTCGTGTGGTTTCAGTATGCGCAGGCAACTCCCGCACCGTCCAACAAGTAATTGTTGGAGCCGTTGAACAGAATTTCTTATCGCCGAGGGAAGACGGCCGCCCTATGGCCCCTGCGAGGGCAGCCGCGCGACTTCGCCCCCTCGGTCGAGTGCGAAATCGGCCGCAGTGTCCTGGGCGATTCCAGCCAGGATCCCGGTCAGGGGGTTTTCATGTCCAGATCGGAAGCTGGCCAGCAAGACCAGCGCGGGAAACTCCATGTCCACGCGCAATTTGTGCAGGACGGCTTCATCCAGCTCGCGTTGAATGATCGCTGGTGGCAGCGCCGCCACGCCAAATCCATCGGCGACGAGCCGGATCATGGTGGCCACGGAGGCGATGCAATTGACGTGCAATGCCTCGCGGCCATGCCCGGCGAACATCCGTTCGATCACGGCGTGTGGCCCCGAGTTGCGCGCAAAGCTGATGATCGGGAATGCCGCGAGATCGGACAGGCTCAAGGTCTCGGCGCCGATGTCCAGTTTGGGGCTGCCGACCCAGCGCATTGGAAAATCGCAGAGCTTGACGTGAGCGATGTGTGCGCCGAACACCGGCGCGGCATGCAGGACGAGGTCAAGACTTCCCTTGCTGAGCCGGTCCCGCAGATGAAGCGTGGTGTCGCTCGCGATCTCGATCTGCAGACGCGGGAATTTCTTGTGCACGCGCCCGAGAAAATCGGGGAACCAGCTGTGCACGATGGACTCGATGACACCGATGCTGAACGTACCCGCGTAGCCCTGCTTGTCCGACATGTCCTCTTTCATCTCACGCATCAGGCGAACCATTCGCTCGGCGTGGATCAGCGCCTTGCTGCCATCGGGAGTGAGGCTGACCTCGCGCGCACCGCGGTCGAACAGGCGCACGCCGAAATCCTGCTCGAGCGTCGCGATGCGGCTTGAAACGGCCGCCTGCGTCGTGTGCAGGCGTTCGGCCGTCATGCGGAAGTTCTTCAGCTTGGCCAGCAGGACGAAGGTTTCCAGGAAGCGGATGTTCATGACTTTGAGGGCTCCAACAGGTCCAGGCAAGTTTGCATCGTATGCATTCGGCGCGTGGTCATTTGGCAAGTGCCGAAGGCGGGCTCGCCGGACCGATCCGAGGAAGCCCAGCCACAACCCGCCATTCGATCCGACCTGACCGATGATGCGTGAACGAGATTGCGTGACACGCAACAGGGAGCGGCGTCCGGCAAAAGTCGCGCCATCGAAATCGCGCATGACCGCAAGCCATTAAACGCACTTCCCAAGATACGACCCCTCCCGCACAGTCGCCGCAACGACAACGCTCGGAGACAACGTGCAGGTTCCCATGCAACTCGCGGCGCAAGCCGCCGACTGGCCGCAGCGCGATCCTGTTGCGGGCCGCGCGGCACGCCTGCTGAATGGCTTGTACGCTGGTATCGCCGCGATCGCTGCGGCATTGATCGCTGGCGAGATCGTCCTGCTGCTGGCGTCCGTCTTCTGGCGCTATGCGCTGCATCGCCCGTTGGTCTGGTCGGACGAGGTGGCGACCGTGGTGCTGATCTGGGTCGGCGTGCTCGGCGCGACGCTCGCAGGCCATGGAGGGCAACACATCCGCATGAGCGCGCTGGTCTCCGCGCTGCCCCGCCATCGCGACAAGTTCGACAGCGTCGCCAGCGTGGCGACGCTGGTAACGCTGGGCGCGCTGCTGCCTGTGGCCATCGAGTATTGCTTCTCCGAATGGGGCCTCTCGTCGCCGGCGCTCGGCATTCCGAACGTGGTGCGTCATGCGGCGCTCCCGGTCGGACTTGCGCTGATGCTGGTCTCCGAACTCGAACGCGTGATACGGCGTGGCGCGTGGTGGCACGTCGCAGCGGCAGCAGTGGGCGTGGCTGTCGTGACGGTAGGCCTCTACCTGTTCTCGGAACAGGTGGAAGCGCTCGGTCACTGGTCGCTGCTCCTGTTCTTCGTCGTGCTCGGCGTCCTGCTGGTGACCGGCATTCCGATCGCATTTGCCTTCGCTGCTGCGAGCGCCCTCTACGTGCTTTGCGCCGACGGTACGCCCATGAGCATCGTCACCATGCGCTTCGAGGAAGGCATGGCACACCTGATCCTGCTGGCCATACCGCTGTTCGTGGCGCTCGGGCTTCTGCTCCAGGTGACGGGCCTGGCGCAAGCCATGATCGGCTTCCTCGCATCCCTGCTGGGACGCGTGCGCGGCGGCCTCAACTACGTGCTGATCGTGGCGATGTACGTCGTGTCGGGCATCTCGGGTTCCAAGGCCGCGGACATTGCGGCGATCGCTCCCGCCCTGTTTCCGGACATGAAGCGCCGTGGCTACGACGAGGGAGACATGGCCGCCCTGCTCTCCGCGTCGGCGGCCATGTCCGAGACCATTCCGCCGAGCCTCGTGCTGATCACCATCGGTTCCGTGATGGGCATCTCGATCGCGGCATTGTTCAAGGGCGGTCTCGCGCCCGCCCTGGTGATCGCCATTGCGCTATGGCTCTATGTCGCCCTTCGCGCGCGCAAGCTGCCGGCGCCTTCGGCGCAGCAGACCCCGCCGCGCGAGGTGGGACGGCTGTTCGTGGTCGCGCTGCCGGCTTTCGGGCTGCCTTTCGTGATCCGCGGCGCCATCGTCAATGGCGTGGCGACGGCCACCGAGGTCGCGACCATCGGCATCGTCTACGCACTGCTGGCCGGCTGGCTGATCTACCGTTGCCTCGACCCGAAGAAGCTCTATCCGCTGCTGGTCGAGACGGCGACCACCTCCGGCGCGATCCTCCTCATCATGGGCACGGCGACCGCGATGGCCTGGGTCATCAGCCAGTCGGGCGTGTCCAACGAACTGGCCGCGTTGGTGAAGACGTTGCCCGGCGGGCGGTCGATGTTCCTGCTGGTGAGCATCTGCGTCTTCATCCTCGTCGGCTCGCTCCTCGAAGGCATCCCGGCCATCGTGCTGTTCGCGCCACTGCTGTTCCCGGCATCGCGCGCCCTCGGAATCGACGACGTGCACTACTCGATGGTCGTGATCCTCGCGATGGGCATCGGCCTTTTCGCGCCGCCGATCGGCGTCGGTTTCTATCTCGCGTGCGGCATGGGCAAGGTCGAGCCCGGGCTCGCCTCGCGGCACATCTGGCGCTACCTCGCCGTGGTGCTCGCGGGGTTGCTGGTCGTTGCCTTCGTTCCCCAACTCACATTGCTCAAAGTATGAAACACCCCCGATGCGCCTGCGGCGCCTCCCCCTCCAGGGGGCGCACCCAGCGGCCCGGCAAAGCCGGTTCCGCGGGGGAAATGAAACACCCCCGAAGCGCCTGCGGCGCCTCCCCCTCCAGGGGGCGCACCCAGCGGCCCGGCAAAGCCGGTTCCGCGGGTGCCCACGAACGGACTTCGCAGTGCTCGTCCTGGAATCACGCATCGCGGCTCACGCGATTGCGTGGTGGAAACTGAAATGAGAACATCCATGCCCATCCCCGAATTCGATCTCGGCGAACTGCCGCCATTGCAGGACCGACACATCGGCAGCGTGTTCGAGCGCGCGCTCGCGCGGCATCCCGACAAGCTCGCGGTGCACGACACGCGCGAGGGCCTGAGCTACCGTGAGCTGCACGATAGCGCCCTGCAGATCGCGGGTGGCCTGTCCCGGCTCAACGTCGGGCGCCAGGAGACCGTGCTGATGATGCTGGACAACCACGTCGACTTCGTGCGCTGCTGGATGGCCACCGCGCTCACGGCGCGTATCGAGGTGCCGGTCAACACCGCGTATGTCGGCGCCTCGCTCTCGCATGCGATCAACACGTCCGGTGCGAAGGCGATGATCGTCGAAGCGCAGTATGTGGAGCGGGTGCTTGCGATCCGCGGCGAACTCGAGGAGCTCCGCACGCTGGTCGTACGAGGCAGCAGCGACACGGTGCGCGCCTCACGCATGAGCGTCATGAACTTCGACGAGTTGCGCCGCGGTGCGCCCGATGTCCCGGCCGAACACAAGGCCTCGGACGCGATCGCGATCCTCTACACCTCAGGCACCTCGGGCCCTTCGAAGGGTTCGATCAACAGCCAGGCGCATGCGTACACCTATGCCCACCCATCGATGTTCGGTGCGGCCACCGAGGAGGACGTGGCGCTGATCGTGCTGCCGCTGTTCCACATGGGCGGCCAATGGGCCGGCGTCTACAACGCCCTGGTGGCCGGCGCCACGGCGGTGATCGTGCCGCGCTTCAGCGCCAGCACCTTCTGGGAAACCGCTGCGCACTACAAGGCGAGCTACTGTTTCCTGCTCGGCTCGATGGTGCACTTCCTGTTGGGCCAGCCGCCGGGGCCGAAGGACCGCCTTCACGGGCTGCGCAAGATGCTGCTGGTGCCGGTGCCGCAAGAGCTGCCGCACTTCCAGGAGCGCTTCGGCATCGAGCAGGTTGCCGCCGCCTATGGCTCGACCGAGGCCGCGGTGGTGAGCCGCGCGCCAGTGGGTTTCGCGGAACCCGGCAAGGCCGGATGGGTGCGCGAGGAAGTGCAGGCCGTCGTGGTCGATCCTGAGGGCCTCCCGGTGCCGCAAGGCGAGGTCGGCGAACTCTGGGTTCGACCGATGGAGCCATGGACCATGATGAACGGCTACATCGCCATGCCCGAGGCGACCGTGGCGGCCTGGCAGAACTTCTGGTTCCACACCGGCGATGCGGCGCGTTTCGCTGAAGACGGGCAGATCGTGTTCGTCGATCGCATCAAGGACGCGATCCGACGACGTGGCGAGAACATATCGAGCTTCGAAGTCGAACAGGCCATCGGTGAGCACCCGGAAGTCGAGGAATGCGCCGTGGTGGCGGTTCCGAGCGAATACGTCGAGGACGAGGTCAAGGCCTGTGTCGTGGTCCGGCCCGGCGCACTGCTGGATCCGCAACAGCTCGTGGCGTTCCTCTCGACCCGACTGCCCCGCTTCTGCCTGCCGCGCTACGTGGAATTCATGCCCGCGCTGCCGAAGACGGCGACCGCGAAAGTGAAGAAGGCCGAACTGCGCCACCAGGGGGTCACCGCGAACACCTGGGACGGACAGCACGCCCAACGTGACCCGCAACAGGAAAAGGCAACCAGCGAATGACAGAGCAGCAAACGACCTTCGAGCGCGACGGCGTCGTGCGCATCCCCGCCGCCCTCACCGGCCACTGGCTGGACGAGGCACGCAAGTGCTTCGAGTGGAGCATTGCGCATCCGGGGCCGCGCAGCTCCAACTACACGAAGGGCGACTCGGGCACCTTCTATGTCGACACCGGCAACCCTGAAGCCTTCGACGGCTATGCGACATTCCTCGAGCGTGCGCCACTCAAGGATCGCGTTCGCGAGGCCATGGGCACGCGCGAGCTGTGGTTCGCCTTCGAGCAGGTGTTCTTCAAGGAGGGCGGCGCCGAGAAGGCACAGCGCACGGCCTGGCACCAGGACACCTCCTACCTGAGCTTCGACGGGCCTCACCTGGCCGTGCTGTGGATGAGCTTCGACCCGGTACCGCGCGAGTCGGCGCTGGAGTTCGTGCGCGGCTCGCACAAGGGTCCGCTCTATGAGCAGCGCGGCGTTGCAACGACTGGCCTCCCGACCGTGCCACGCATCGAGGACGCACGGGACCGCTTCGACATCCTCGGCTGGGCGACAGAGCCCGGCGACGCGCTGATGTTCCATCCGTCGATCCTGCACGGCGGCGGCCCGACCCGTTCCGGACAACGCCGGCGCACGCTGTCGCTGCGCTTCTTCGGCGACAAGGCGTTCTACCTGCAGCGCCAATTCGGCAAGGACACGCCCGAGTGCTTTCGCGAGCTTCGCCTGGAGAACGGCCAGCCGTTCCGCGGCGAAGCCTTCCGCGCCCTTCCCTGAAATCGAACACACACACTCACAACGGAGACAGACATCATGGACAAGAGAAGCTTCCTGAAGTTCGGCATCGCGGCGGGCACCGCCGGGTTTTCGATCGGCGCGGCCGCGAAAAGCAATTTCAAGTTCAAGTACGCGCACAACGCGCCGACGGACCATCCGCTGCATATCCACGCCGCCAGGGCCTGCGAGAAGATCGCACAGCGCACCAACAACGCAGTGCAGATCGACGTGTTCCCGAACAACCAACTCGGCGGCGACACCGAGATGCTCGGCCAGCTGCGCGCCGGCGCGATCCAGTTCCAGACGCTGTCGACGCTCATCCTTTCGAACGTCGTGCCCTCCTCGTCCATCAGTGGCGTCGGCTTCGCGTTCAAGAACTACGACGAAGTCTGGGCCGCGATGGACGGCAAGCTCGGCGGCCTGATCCGCGCCGACATCGAAAAGGCCGGCCTGGTGCCGATGGAGAAGATGTACGACAACGGCTTCCGGCAGATCACCAACAACGTGAAGCCGATCGTGACCGCGCGCGATCTCGAGGGCCTGAAGATCCGCGTGCCGGTGAGCCCGATGTGGCTCTCCCTGTTCAAGTCGCTCGGCGCCGCGCCGACCTCCATCAACTGGTCCGACACCTACGTGGCGCTGCAGACCAAGGTGGTCGACGGCCAGGAGAACCCGCTCGGCTTCATCAACCTGGCCAAGCTCTACGAGGTGCAGCAGTTCTGTTCCAAGTCCAACCACATGTGGGATGGCATGTGGTTCCTCGCCAATGGCAAGGCTTGGGCCTCGATGCCCGAGGATCTGCGCAAGGTCTGCGCCGATGCCTTCAACGAGGAAGCGATCGCGCAGCGCAAGACCAACGAGAACCTCAACAACAACACCGAGCAGACGCTGCGCGGCAAGGGCTTGAAGTTCAACGACGTGGACGTGGCCAGCTTCAAGGCGCAGCTGCGCTCGAGCGGCTTCTATGCCGACTGGAAGGAAAAATTCCCGAAGGAGATCTGGGCCGCGTTCGAAAGCGCGACCGGCGCGACGTCATGAAGTCGCCGGGGCGAGGTCGGGCCAGTGCTGGGCCTCGAGCTTGATCATTTCGATGAGCTTGCGCGTCGCGAGGTTGGGCGCGTTCTCCGCTGGCCATCCCATGACCCAGGTGGTGAGGAGGGTCTCTACCGGCGCAGCGCTGACCTTGCCTGCCGACAGCGCGGCGGCCGCCGCCGAATACGGGACCACCAGCGAGATCATTCCGGTTTGCACGAGTTCGAGGCCGAGATGCAGCGCCTGGATGTCCATCACCACATTCAGGACCAGGCCGCGCAGGGCGCATTCGCGGTCGAGCCCGAGCGACTTGCGATTCGAGCGCGCAACCACCAGCGGCTGGCGCACCACCCATTCGAGGTCGACCGGCCGGTCCATCCGCAGGCCCGCGTCGACATGGCTCACGGCCACCACCGGCTCGGTGCGCAGGTTGTGCATGACGATGGGCAGGCCCGAAGCATCGTCGCCGACGAAGATCGCGCAGTCGAGGGTGCCGTCGGTCAGCGCCTTTGCCAGGTTGTACGACAGGCCCTCCGTCACCTCGATGTGGACGCGCGAGTAGGCGTTGCGATAGCGCGTGATGAGCGACACGCCCATTGCCTCGCGCACCGAGGGCGGCATGCCCATGCGCAGCGTCCCGGATGGCTCGCGATCGAGTTCGTTGACCTCACGCTTGAGATCGCCGATCTGGGTGAGCAATGACCTCGCGCGTTCACGCAGCAGCTCGCCCGCCTCGGTGAGCACCACGCCACGCGTGTTGCGCTCGAACAGCGCGACGTCGAATTCGCGTTCGAGCAACTGGATCTGCCGCGTGAGCGCGGATTGCGAGATGTACTGGTAGCGCGACGCGAGCGACAGGCTGCCGGCGTCCGCGGCCGCCACGAAATGCTCGAGTCGTCGTATGTCCATGACGGTCCCGCGCTCTACGCGAAGCGAGGCGCGCGCTTCTCGAGGAAAGCCGTCACACCTTCCGTGAAATCGGGTGTGCCGGCGCAGGCCACGAAGGATGCAGCCTCGGCGTCGAGTTGGTCTTCGAGGGTGCGTTCCAGCGATTCGCGCAGCAGGCGCTTGAGTCGCCCTTGCGCCTCGCGCGGACCGCGGGCAAGACGCTGTGCCATCGCCTCCGTCTCGGCCTGCAACGACGCGGCCGGCACGACGCGATTGACCAGGCCGAGGCGCAAGGCCTCGTTCGCGTCGACCGGTTCGCACAGGAGCGCGATCTCCAATGCCTGGCGCAGCCCCACCAGGCGCGGCAGCGCCCACGAGGTGGCGCAATCCGAACTCGCACCGATCTTCGGATAGGCGAGATTGAAGCGCGTGCCTTCCGCCGCGATGCCCAGGTCGCAGGCCAACGCCAGGCCCAGACCGCCGCCCGCCACCGCGCCGTGCAGGCTCGCGATCACCGGAGCCGCAAGGCGTGCAAGGATGCGGATGCCGCCGTGCATCCCTTCGATCAACGCCTGTGCGGTGGCTTGCGGGTCGTCGCGCATCGCGCCGAGATCGCCACCGGCCATGAAGGCGCGGCCTTCGCCGCTGACGACCACGACGCGCGCCTGCGGGTCTTCGGATATCTGCTGGCAGGCGCTGCGGAACCCTTTTGCCATGGCCACGTCGATTGCGTTCAACGAGCCGGGACGGTTGAAGCGGATGTGCGCCACGCCCTCAGGGCTGCGCCAGCTCAGCACCGGCTCGTCTGCGCCGCCTCGATCGGGATAGGTCATTGCATGACCTCCGTGCTTCGCACTGCGGTGCGAGCCCCTTCGGGCGGCCGGGCGGAAATCATTGGAAAACCTCCGTGCTTCGCACTGCGGTGCGAGCGCCTTCGGGCGGCCGGGCGGCGCTCATTGCCGCGATCTCCAGCGCCTCGTGCTCGACCGGCGGCACCTGGTAGCGCGTGGCGGCCCCCGGCTCCTTCTTGACACGCGACAGCTCATGGCGCGCCAGCGTGCGCAGATGGACCTCGTCCGGCCCGTCGAAGAACCGGAACGCGCGGCCCCAGCTCCAGAGAAAGGCCAGCGGCGTGTCGGGGGTCAGCCCCATCGCGCCGAACACCTGGATCGCGCGGTCGAGCACGCGGGTCTGCAACTGCGCCGCCACCAGCTTGATCGCCGACACATCGACCTGCGCGGCCTTGTTGCCCTGCACGTCCATGACCCAGGCGGCGCGCAACACGAAGAGGCGCGCCTGGTCGATCTCGACGCGCGAGTAGCCGATCCAGTCCTGCACGTTCGCGAAATCGGACAGGCGCTTGCCGAAGGCCTGCCGCTGCAGGGCCCGGTCGCACATCAGGTCCAGCGCAAGCTCGCACTGGCCGATGGTGCGCATGCAATGGTGCACACGTCCCGGCCCGAGACGCGCCTGTGCCAGCGCGAAGCCCGCGTTCTCCTCGCCGAGCAGGCTGGACACGGGAACGCGCACGTCGCGGTACTCGATCTCGCAGTGGCCCTCGGGCGTGTGGTGATTCATGATCGCCACGTTGCGCACGATGCGAACACCCTTGGCATCGAGCGGCACGATGACCATCGAATGGCGTGCATGCCGGGGCGCGTCCGGACTGTCATCGCTCACCCCCATCACGATCGAGAAGCGGCACAGCGGATGCAGCGCGCCGGTAATGAACCACTTGCGGCCGTTGATGACGTAGTCGTCGCCGTCGCGGCGGATCGTGGTGCGGATGTTGGTGGCGTCCGACGAGGCCACGTCGGGCTCGGTCATCGCGAAACACGAGCGGATGGCGCCGTCGAGGAGCGGCTCCAGCCACTGGCTCGCCTGCGCCGGCGCGGCGAACAGGTGCAGCAGTTCCATGTTGCCGGTGTCCGGCGCATTGCAGTTGAACACCTCCGAAGCCCAGGGAATGCGACCCATGATCTCGGCCAGGGGCGCGTACTCGATGTTCGACAGGCGCGTGCCCGGTTCGCCCGCGCGCAGCCCCGGCAGGAACAGGTTCCATAGCCCCTCGGCGCGGGCGGCCTGCTTGAGAGGTTCGACGACCTCGCTCGGAAAGCGCCCTGTGGCCGCGATGCGCTCCCAGGCGGCGTTCTGCGGCAGCACGCGCTCGTGCATGAAGGTGCGCAGGCGTTGCTGCAGCGCGAGACTGGCCTCGGTGTAGGCGAATTCCATGACGGTCTGGTTCCTTGGGTGTTGTTCGTTCAGATGGCGGGCATCGGCTCGTCGATGGCTTCCAGGCCGCGCCGCGCCATCGCGGCCGCGAGCGCGCCGATCTCGCTGGCGTTGTCGGCCACGGCGGTGCCCGCCAGCGAGCGCGCGGCGATGCCTTCGAAGATCACGGCCCATCGCATGAAGGCGAAGGCCCAATGGAACGGCTGCGCCTCGGAGTCGCGCCCCGCAGCGTGGTAGTAGTGACGCAAGTACTCGGCCTCCGACGGTATGCCGAGGGCCGCGAGCTCCAGGCCGCGGATGCCGTCGTACTCCGTCGGCAGCGTGCGCCAGGCCACCGTATTGAATGCCACGTCGGCCAGCGGATGCCCCAGCGTCGACAGCTCCCAGTCGAGCACCCCGATCACGCGCGGCTCGGAGGGATGGAACATCAGGTTGCCGATCTTGAAATCGCCGTGCACGAGCGTGGTCTCGTCGTCCTCCGGCAGGTTGTCGGCGAGCCATCGCAGCAGCGCATCGAGGTCGGGGTTCTCGCCGGTGCGCGACAGCGCCCATTGCCGCTCCCATCGGCGCAGCTGCCGTTCGAAGAACGCACCGCGCTTGCCGAAGCCATCGAGCCCGAGCGCGGCCCAGTCGAGACCATGCAGCGTCGCCATCGTTTCCGCCATTGCGAGGTACAGCGCCCGGCGCTCCGCGGGCGCGACGCCCGGCAGCGCATGGGTCGGGAAGATCCGTCCCTCGATGCGCTCCATGACGTAGAACGGCGTACCAACCACGTCGGCCGCGTCGCAATACAGCACCATCGACGGCACCGGCAGCGCGCTGTCGGCGAGCGCGCGCATCACGCGGTACTCGCGGTCCACCGCATGCGCCGACGGCAGCACCGCGCCGGCCGGCTTCTTGCGCAGCACCATGCGGCGGTTGTCGTAGCTCAGGAAAAAGGTCGGGTTGGACTGGCCGCCGCCGATGCGCTCGAGTTGCATCGGCCCGCGCAAGCCGCGCAGCTCGCGCCGCATGAAGGCATCGAGCCGCGCGGGCTCGAAGCCGGCCACGGCCGCGGCGGGCTCAGGCGGGTTCTGCATGCCGTGCTCGCTCACGCAATGCGTCGGGTGCGCCCGCGCGCACCGGCGTGAAGTCGGTGTGCGCAATGAACTCGGGCCGTTGCTGCTCGCCGCGCAGGTGGTTGGACACCGCGGAGAGCGTCAGGTAGACGATGCGACGCGGGTACGGCGTCATGTTGGGCGGCGAACCGTGGGCCATGTTCGCGTGGAACATGAGCAGGCTGCCCGGGCGGCCGGTGGGCGCAATGATGCCGCCCTCCTCCGCCATCTTCGAGACAACGTCGGGCTTGAGGTACCAACCCGGGTGCGAAGTCGTGAGGTCGTCGTAGGCATCGGGCAGCGCACCGTGGCGATGGCTCTTCGGTATCAGCATCAGCGCGCCGTTGATCGGCTTCACCTCGTCGAGGAACAGCGCGATGTTCATCGCACGCGGCTCGGGCATCCCGTCGAAGCGCTGCCAGGACGGAAAGTCCTGGTGCCACTGCCAGGTCTCGCCGGTGAAGGCGGTCATCGCATTGATCTTGAACTGGTGCATGTACACGGGTTCGCCGAAGATCTGCTCCAGCGGCTCGACCAGCCGGGGGTCGTGCGCCAGCACGTTGAAGACGTCGTTGTAGCGGTGCACCGCGAAGGCGGTGCGCGGGACGCCGGACTTCTCGCGACGGATCTCCTCGCGCGGTTCGGCCAGCACGCGGGCGGCTTCTGCCTGGAGCACCGCCATCTCCTCGGCATCGAAGCAGTCGGGGAAGAACAGGTAGCCCTGCTCCTCGAAGAAGCGCAGTTGCTCGTCGCTGAGTTTCATCACCGCACCCTCTACTCTCAGGCCAGGCCACCAGCGTATTTTTCGAGCACGCCCCACGCCTCCGCGCCGAACTTCTCGCGCCATTCCTTGTAGAAGCCCGCTTTCTGCAGCGCGACACGGAAGGGTTCGCGATCCGGCCGGTTGAAGGTCATGCCCTTCGTCTTGAGATTGGCTTCCACCGTGACGTTGAACTTGGCCAGGTCGTCGCGCGCGAGCAGCGTCGCCGCGTTGATGTTCTTCGAGACGATCGCCTGCATGTCCGTCGGCAGGCTCGCCCATACCTTGGCGTTGGCGCAGTTGTAGTAGCCCTCCCACGTGTGGGAAGTCAGCGAGCAGAAGCTTTGCACCTCGTAGAGCTTGGCGATCTCGAGCAATTGCAGCGGATTGGTCTGCGCGTCCACCACCCGCGTTTGCAGCGCAACGTAGAGTTCCGGAAACGGGATGGCCACTGGCGACGCGCCGAGCGAGCGGAACAGCGACACATACAGCGGCACCACCGAGGCGCGCACCTTCAGGCCCTTCATGTCGTCGGGCGTGTTGATCGGCTTGGTGCGCGTCGTCATCTGCATGAAGCCGTGGTCGCTCGCCTTCTCGAAGGCATGCAGGCCGACCTTGGTGTAGATGGTGCGCAGGTAGGCACCGAAGTCGCCGTCCATGGCGGCCCAGACGTCGTCGTAGCTCTTGAAGGCGAACGGGACGCTGTGCAGCGCGCCACGCGGATCCATGCTCGACAGGTGCCCCTGAGGGAGGTACATGAAGTGCATGGCGCCGGAGCGCACCTGCGAGACCATGTCGATGTCGCTGCCCAGGGCGCCACCGGGGAAGGACTGGATGTCGACCCGGCCGCCGCTCTCCTCGCGGATCTTCTTGAAGGCCTCCTCGTTGCGCACGGTCGACGGATGGTTGGGCGCCATCGAACTGCCGAACTTGTAGTTGAACTCGGCCGCACGCGCGAAGCGCGGAATGGCGAGGGTCGACAACGCCGCGCCCGCCGCGAGCGAGCCGGTGATCATCTTCCGGCGCGATATAGAGGTGTCCATGGTGCTTGTCTCCGTTGTGTGCTGTTCGAAAGAAACGCGCGTCGCTGTCAGGCGCGCTTCAGGATCGTGATGGCGCATATCGCGTCGTCGAAACCCATGGTGCCGCCTGCGTTCTCGGCCAGGCCGATGTCGGCGTCCTTCACCTGCCGCGGGCCGGCTTCGCCGCGCAATTGGGCGGTGATCTCATGGACCATCGACAGCCCCGTCGCGCCGACCGGGTGGCCCTTGGAGATGAGCCCGCCCGAGGTGTTGATCGGCGTGCGGCCGCCGATCGCGGAGCCACCGGACTCCGCGAAGCGCCCGCCCTCGCCGAACTCGCAGAAGCCGAGCATCTCGGGCTGGTAGATCTCGCCGTAGGTGGTGGCGTCATGCACTTCCGCCAGGTCGATGTCGCCGGGCTCGATGCCGGCAAAGGCATAGGCATGCCGGGCCGCGACGTGGCTGACGCCGGGCTCGTCGATGTCGCGGTACTTGCCGTTCGCGAGCGACGAGGCGCGCACCTTCACCGCCCGCTCGCGCACCGCGGCCGGCAGCGTGTCGAAGACCCGCTTCGAACACAGCACCGCAGCGGCGGCGCCGTCGCCGATGGGCGCGCACATCGAGCGCGTGAGCGGGAAGCTGATCTCGCGGTCCGTCATCGCCTTGTCGACACTGACTTCGAACTGGTACTGGGCGAGCGGATTCAGGCTGCCGTTGTAATGCGTCTTCGAGGCCGCGATCGCGAACTGCCGCTGCGTGGTGCCGTACTTGGCCATGTGGTAGGCGGCCTGCATCGCATAGGTGTCCATGTTCAACGTGCCGCCGGCGCCGTTCAGCACGAACGGGCGGTCGATCTTCTCGCCGGCCTTGCGGAAGTACTCGTGCCAGACCTCCGGATCCATCTGGTCGAGGCCACCGGTGAACAGCTCGTACTGCCGCTTGGGGTCGTCCGGTATGAAGGTCTTCTCGACCCCGATGGCGAGCGAGACGTCGGCTGTCCCGGAAAGCACGTCCTTCCAGGCGCCGTGGAACGCCAGCGAGCCGGTCGCGCAGGCCCCTTCCACGTTGATCATCGGAACATATTGGGGAAACAGGCCCTCTGCCACGAGTTCCGAGAAGCACACCTGCCCGCGGATGTTGGGCTGCTTGAACATCTCCATCTTGACGTTGCCGAACCAGGAACTGTCGATGCGCTCGCCATCGTCGAGGCCGGAGTCCGCCAGCAACGCGGTGTAGACCTCGCGCGTCAGGTCCTTGAAACTCTTGTTCGGGAATTTGCCGAAGGCCGTACAGGCCGTGCCGATCACGTAGACGTCATCCATGGATTTGTTCCTTTGCTTGCATAAGATTGAAATGACTGGAATCAGATGGCCCGCTCGCTGCCTTCCCAGAAGCGCTTGCGGATGGCCTTCTTGTCGACCTTGCCGACCGAGGTGCGCGGCAGCTCGGCCCAGATCTGCACCGACTTGGGTGCCTTGATGCTCCCGAGCTGCGTCTTGCACCAGGCCATGACCTCGGCGGCATCGAGCGTGCTGCCGGCCTTGAGTTCGATCACCCCGGTCACGGCCTCGCCCCACTTCTCGTCAGGCGCGCCGACGACAGCGCACTCCTGGATCGCCGCGTGCGACAGCAGCACGCTCTCCACCTCGCGCGGGTACACGTTGTAGCCACCGGTGATGATCATTTCCTTCTTGCGGTCGACGATGAAGACGAAACCGTCCGCATCGACATAGCCGACGTCGCCGGTGTGGTGCCAACCGTGCGTCGAGACGCCCGCGGTGGCGGCTGCATTCTTGTAGTAGCCGGCCATCACGAGCGGGCCGTTCACCACGAGTTCGCCCTTCTCGCCGGCACCGAGCAGGTGGCCGTCCTCGTCCATGGCGGCGACCGGCGTCAGCAGCATCGGCTGGCCGCAACTGAGCAACCGCCGCGCGCGCTCGGGGTCGGCCAGGTCCGCGTGGTCCTCGCGCGACAGGCAGGTGCAGAAGCTGGGCGCCTCGGTCTGGCCCCAGAACTGGATCATCACGGGGCCGAAGATCTCCAGGCACTGCCGCAGCTTGGTGACCGACATCGGCGCCGAGGTGTAGATGAAGTACTCGAGCGACGAATAGTCGCGGCTGCGCACGTCCGGGTGCTCCAGCAGCATGTAGATCGCCGTCGGCGGCAGGTAGAGATGCGTGACTTTTTCGCGCTCGATCGCGTCGAGGATCGCGCCGGCATCGAACCCGGGCAGGATCACGGTACGACCGCCGAGCGCCATCAGCATGAAGGAAAACGTGCCTGCCGCGTGTGTGATCGGCGACACGGCCAGGAACACGGGCGGCTTTTCCACCGGCGTATGCGCATGGAAATTGGCGGCCGCGATGTCCCAGTTGAGGCTCGTCAGCATCACCCCCTTCGGCAGCCCGGTGGTGCCGCCGGTCGAGTAGACGCTGACCACGTCGTTCGGCTCGCAGGCGAAGGGTTGCAGGCGTGGTGCGATGTCGCCAATCCAGTCATTCAGCGCCGGCGCCTCGCCGACCGCGGTGTCGATGCAGACGCAGCGCATGAGCTTCGGGCAATGCGCACGCAGCACTTCGACCTCGTCTGCGAGCGAGGAGTGGAAGAACAGCGTCGATACGTCGCAGTTGTCCAGGATGGCGATGTTCTCGCTCGAATGGTTCTTGGGGTTGAGCGGCACGTAGACCGCACCGGCCCACTGGATGCCGATCAGGCACTCGACCGCCGCGGCAGCGTTCGGCGAGTAGACGGCGCACTTCTCGCCTGTCGGCTGATCTCCGGCGTTCAGGCGCGCCGCGATGCGCGTGACCTGCGCGTGCACCTCGTCGTAGCGCCGCGCGCCGGTTGCGTCCTGCAGGCAGATGCGCGCAGGGAAAAGCGTTGCGCCGCGCGCAAAAAGCTGTGTGATGGCCATGGAGGGTTTCCGTTGGGGAGAGCAGCGGACTCAGAGGAATCCGATCGACAGCCACGGGAAGGCGGCGACCACGATCACGCCGATGAGCAACGCGGCCAGGTAGGGCCAGATGTAGCGCGCCGCCTCATTGGGATCTATCTTTCCGATCGCGCAGGCGCCGAAGAAGCCGACGCCGAACGGTGGCGCGAACAGGCCCAGGCCCATCGCGAGGATCACCACCATCGCGTAATGCACGTCGTGGATGCCCAGTGCACGCGCTGCCGGAAACAGCAGCGGCCCGAACAGCACGATCGCAGGAATGCCTTCGAGCACGGAGCCGAGCACGATGAACACCAGGATGCTGATCGCCATGAAGCCTGCAGCGCCACCCGGCATGCTCGCCATGGCCGCTACCAACTGGCGCGAGAAGCCGGACTGGCTCAACGCCCAGCCCATGGCCGTCGCCGTTCCCATGATGAGCAGGATGGCGCCTGACAAGGTCGCTGTCTCGACCAGGATCGGGTAGACGCGCTTCGCATCGAACTGGCGGTACACGAACAGGCCGATCAGCACGCCGTAGACGATGCCGACCGTCGCCACTTCGGTTGCCGTGGCCACGCCTTCCACCACGGCCACGCGGATGACGATGGGCAGCGACAACGCGGGAAGCGCGACCAGTAGCAGCTTGGCGATGACCTTCTTGCTCGCCTTTTCCGAGACCGCCGGCGCATTGCGCCGCGCCTTGAAGCCGACCACGACGGCCAGCACGATCGCCAGCACCAGCGCAGGGACCGCGCCGCCGGTGAAGAGCGCGGAGATCGACACCCCCACCACCGACCCGATCGTGATGAGCACCAGGCTCGGCGGAATCGTCTCGGACATCGCGGCGGAAGCGGTCAGCAATGCGCCCATCTCGCCGCTGTTGTAGCCGCGCTTCTGCATCTCCGGGAACAGCGCCGGCGCAATGGCCGCGATGTCTGCCGCCTTCGAGCCGGAGATGCCGGACACCACATAGATGCCGGCCAGCAGCACGTACGACAGTCCCCCCTTCACATGACCGAGCAGCGAGGCAAGGAATTCGATCATGGCCTTCGCGATGCCGGTGATCTGCAGCAGCAGGCCCAGCACCACGAACAGCGGCACCGCCAGCAGGATGATGTGCGACATGCCTTCGTCCATGCGGCTGATCACGATGGTGAGCGGTGCGTCGTTCGCGAACACGAGGTACGCCACCGTGCAGATGCCGAATGCGAAGGCGATCGGCGTACCGGCCGCGATGCACAGGCCGACCAGCAGCACGAAGAAGATCACCAGGTTGTAGTTGCCCATGGCGCGCAGCGACGGGCCTGCAATCCACAAGGCGGCGCCCAGCGCCAGCACGACGACGGCGGCGATCGCGAAATCGCGGGTCGCGGCGCGCGGGGCCAGGTCGAGCAGCGTCAGCAGCAGCATCAGCCCCAGACCCACCAAGAGGGACGAGACCCGCCAGGTGTTCTGGATACCGAGCGCCGCCGTCGTGAGAATCGACTCCGACTCCACGTGCTCCCAGACCGGCTGCATCAACACGACAAGGAAGACGGCGGTCAGCACCGTCGACAAGGTGCCCAGCAACGGGGCCCATCGCGGCAGCCGCGACGTCACCGCGGTCAGCCGCATGTGCGAGCCCCTGTGAAGCGCCAGGACCGCGCCGAACATGGTGAGCCAGATGAACAGGATCGATGCGAGTTCATCCGACCAGACCAGCGGGTAGTGCAGCACGTAGCGGCAGATCACTCCCGCGAACAGCAGGCCGATCTCGACGAGCAGCAGCGCGGCGCAGATTGCCTCCACGCCCTTGACCAGCCATGCAGTCACGTTGACGCTCACCCCGGACGCACTCCGGTGAGGCAAGGCTTGCTCCAGGTTCATGCCGTGGTCTCCTCTTTCTCGCGAGTCGACGCCCAGGCGGCCATCGTCCATTCGCCCTCTTGCCGCACCCAGGTGCTCGTGAACAGTGCGCGGGTGCGATAGGGCTGGCCGTCGACTTCCGCCTCGACCCGCAGCCGCCCCTGCATCACGGCGCAAGAGCCCCAGGCATGGAAATGGTCCAGTTCACGCTTCAGGCCCAGGTACTTCACGCGGCCCGAGCGCAGTGCATCCAAATACTGCGACTTGGACTCCGTCACGCCGGTGGAATGCGTGTAGGTGAGCGCATCGTCAAGCAGCGTTTCGAGCGTGACGAAGTCGCGCCCGAGCATGGCTTCGCAGCGCGCGTCGTCGCGCGATTGCACGATGACGCCGATCAGCGACTCCTTCATGTCGGCGATGGCTTGCATGACGGTCGGCTGCGGCTCAGGCCGCAGCCGCCTCCTCGACGTAGGTAAGCAGCGCGTCGTCGGCTACCGCGCGCAGCGGTGTGAAGTCGGTGTGCGCCACGTACTCGGGCCGCGTCGGGCGGGTGATGTGGTTGTCGACGCGGTTGCTGGTGAGGTAGATGGTGCTGCGCGACCACGGCGATTGGTTCGGCGAGGACGCATGCGGCATGTACGGGTGGAACAGCACGGCCGTGCCCGCCTTGCCCTTGGGTGCCACCATCCCGTTGGCGCGCGCGATCCGCTCGAGCTCGCGGCCCTGGATGGTGTGGGCGCCGTCCTGGTCGATGCCCTCCATCGGCAGCACGTCGGCCGTGATCAGCCCTTCCTTGTGCGCACCCGGGATGAAGATGACCGGGCCGTTGAACTCGTTCACCTCGTCGAGGAACACCGAGATGTTCAGCGCCCGCGGCTCGGGCATGCCGTCGAACTTGCTCCAGTTGGCAAAGTCCTGGTGCCACGGAAAGTCGAGCTTGCCGAAGGGCTGCTTGTTGATGAGCTTGTACTGGTGGCAATAGACGTCGCCGCCCAGCAGTTCACGCGTAGGCTCGACCAGCCGCGGATGGCGCAGGAACAGGTCGAACACCGGGTGGTAGTGCTGCACGCCGAAGGCCAGGCGGAACTCGCCGTCCTTGCCGCGCCAGACCTCGGGACGGTTCATTGCATAGATGTCGGATGCGGCGCGGCGCACCACGGCCATTTCCGCAGGCGTGAACAACTCGGGCAGCAGCAGGTATCCGTCGCGTTCGTAGCTTGCGATCTGTTCGGGGGTCAGCATGCGTATGTCTCCTGGAATTCGTGGATGCGGGTGTCAGGTCAGCGCGCCGGTGTACTTCTCGAGGATGGTCCATACCTCGGGCCCGAACTTCTGCTGCCATTCCTTGTAGAAGCCAGCCTTGCTCAACACCTCGCGAAAGGGGGCCGGCTCGACGTTGTTGAATTTCATGCCCTTCGTCTGCAACTGCGCCTGCAGGGTGCCCGAGAGCTCGGCCATGTCCTGGCGCTGGCGCAGCGTCGCCTCGCGGAAGCGCTGCTGCACGACGTCCTGCAGGTTGGCAGGCAGGCGCTTCCAGGTCGCATCGTTGACGGAGGTGACGTAGCCCTCCCAGATGTGGTTGGTGACCGAGACGTACTGCTGTACCTCGTAGAAGCGCGCGCTGTCGATGAGGGCGAGCGAGTTCTCCTGGCCGTCGACCACGCGCGTCTGCAGCGACGTGTAGAGCTCGCTGAAGTTGATGGCCGTCGGTGCCGCGCCGAGCGCCTTGAAGAGCGACACGTACATCGGCACCAGCGCGACGCGGATCTTGAAGCCCTGCAGATCCTCCGGCGAGGTGATCGCCTTCGTGCGCGTGGTCATCTGCCGGAAGCCGTGGTCCCACATGCTGTCGAACACGTGAATGCCGAAGCGGCTGACGACGCGGCGCGAGTAGGCACCCAGTTCGCCGTCCATCGCAGCCCATACGGCGGCGTAGTCCTTGAAGGCGTAAGGAATGGAAAGGTTGGCCTTCGGGTCGAAGGTGGTCAGGCTCGCGGTGGCGACGTTGAGCATCTGCAATGCGCCGGAGCGCACCTGCGAGATCATGTCGGTGATGCTGCCGAGCGCACCGGCCGGGAACATCTCGATGTCGACGCGCCCGCCCGTGTCCTTCCTGACCGCCTCGCACGCCTCCTTGGCGCGGATGACCTGCGGATGCGTGAGGGGCAACTCGCTGCCGTACTTGTAGTTGAACTCCGCAGCATGCGCGAAGCGCGGCAGCGTGACCAGCGGAAGCGTGGCGGCGCCGGCGGCGCCCAGCACGAAGCTGCGGCGCCCGAGCCGCGGGACGGGATGATTCATATGGAACTCCTCGCGGTCAGGCCGCTTCTGTCTCGGGTTCGAGCTGGACGAAATCGCGATGCGCCACGTAGTCGGGGCGGGTCGGCTTGCGGATGGCGTTGGTCATCCGGTTCGCCGTGAAGTAGAGGATGTGCCGCGTCCATGGGCTGATGTTGGGCGTGGAGGCGTGCGCGGTGAGTCCGTGGAAGATCGCGACCGAGCCGCGCGGGCCTTTGGGGGCCACGATGCCGTGCTCGTTGACCAGTTCCTCGATCACGCCGCGGTTCAGGCGCGCAAGCGTGGTCGTGTTGACGAGTCCGGCTGGCGTCTCGGCCAGCGAGGGAATGCGGCCATGACGGTGGGAACCCGGAATGAAGGCAACCGGACCGTTGAACTCGGTCACTTCGTCGAGGTAGATCGAGATGTTGAGCGCCTTTGGCTCGGGCATGCCGTCGAGGTCGTGCCAGTTGCCGAAGTCCTGGTGCCACGGAAAGTCCAGTGAGCCCATGGGGTCCTTGCAGACGATCTTGTACTGGTGGCAGTAGATGTCGCCGCCCAGCAGTTGCCTTGCGGTTTCGATCAGCAGGGGGTGGTGCATGAAGCGGTCGAAAACTGCGCTGTAGCGGTGCAGCGCGAGCGCGGCGCAGGTTTCTCCAGCGGCGGACTTGGCGATCTCCGGGCGGTCCATCGCGACGATGCGCGGCACGTCGGCCATGAGCGCGCCGATTTCCTCAAGCGAGAAGAAGGACGGCAGCACGAGCAGTCCATCGCGCTCGTACTGTTCGACCTGTTGCGGGGTCAGCATGTCTTGTCTCCGGCGTCGTAGGTATCGTGAGAGTGTCGTCAGCATGTGCCTCGGGCGGAAGTTCAATTTTCGCGCCGTATCTATCGAAAAATTGGATAGCGGTGGGCATACTCGCCGCCATGGACCTTCGGCAACTCGGCTATTTCGTCTCCATTGCGGAACACGGCGGCTTTGCCGCGGCAGCGCGAGCGCGCTATGTCTCGCAGTCGGCGTTGAGCCGGCAGGTGCAGTTGCTGGAGGAAGAGATCGGCACGCGATTGCTCGAGCGCAGCTCGCGCGGCATCGTGCTCACCCCCGCCGGGCAGATCCTGCTGGAGCGCGCCGGGCGCCTGTTCAAGGACGTCTCGCAACTCAAGGAAGACGTATTGGGCGAAGCCGAGACGCCATCGGGGCGGATCGTGCTGGGGCTGACGCCGTCGATGCGCCAGCTCTTTGCCGGCAACCTTGTCGAAGGCTTCCTGCGGCGCTTTCCGGCGGTCCACCTGGGCGTCATCGAGGGGCTCTCGCATGCCATGGCCGAATCGCTGGCGCGCGGGCTGTGCGATGTGGCTGTCTTCATCCGCGACGACGCCAAGGGCCGCGCGCTGTCGACGCGCAAGCTGATCGACGAGCCGCTCGTGATTGCCGCGCAGTCGCGCGCCGGCTTGCGCATGGACACGCCGGTCGACGTGACCGAGGTGGCGAAGCATCCGCTGATCGTTTCGCGGTCCAACCGGGTGACCTCGGGGCTCGAAAAGGAAGCCGTGCGCCTGGGCTGCCCGCTGAACATCATCATCGATGTGCAGCCGCTGCACCTGAGCATCGACCTGGTATGCCGCGGCGTGGCGTACATGGTGGTGCCGTTCTCGGCGGCGGTGACGGAGTACGAGGCCGGCTTTCTCTCGATGGCGCCGATCAAGGGATTCAACACGGGATGGGTGGTCGCGTGGCCCAGTGATCGCAAGGTGTCGGCTGCAAGCCTGCGGCTGGTCGAAGCGGTGCAGAACGAAGTGGCCGCATTGCACCTGGACGAAAGCCTGCGTCGTGCCACACGGTCTTAGTGGCGTGTCCCCGCGTTGATCCGCAAAACCACGGCAATGATTCCACGCTGGGGCGCTCACAGGAGCGCCGGGCAACCATCCAGGGCAGCCGCGCACAAGGAGACCGGCCATGAGATGGCTTCGAGAAACTCCGGCGACAAGCTCATGCAGGCTGCCAGCACGCCGGCGCGCCGCGGGGCCGGCATGTGCCGCATCGGGTCGCGTTGCCAGACGAGGCCGCGCATGGCTGCGATGCTGGCGGCCTGGGTACGCGAGCTTGCACCGAGCTTGGTCATGATTGCCGTCATGTGCGACTTGACGGTTCCCGTCTTGATCTCGAGGTCCCGGGCGATCGCCTTGTTGGACTCGCCCCCGGCCACGCGGCTCAGAACCTCGACTTCGCGCGCCGTCAGGGATGTGTGCGTCATGCCGTCTGCCATGCGCTGCGCGACGGAGCGGGACACGTAGCGCAGGCCGTTGGCCACGGTGGTCACGCCATCGATCAGTTCGTCCAGGGGGTCACCCAGCACGATATAGCCGTGGATGCCCGCCTCGATCGCACGCCGGATGTCACCCTCGCGATCGATGGTCGTGAGCACGAGGATCCTGGCCTCGGCGAGCCCGTCGCGTGCGGACCGGGCAAGTTGCATGGCGCTGTCGTAGTCGGTGATGACGACGTCGATGCGGGGTCGGTCCTGGGCCGATGCAGCGCCGTCATCGGCAACGGTTGCGAAGGCTGGATGCTGGCGAAGCGCTGCCACGAGTCCCGCGCGCAGGAGCGGGTCAGGGTGCGTCACCAGCAGGGTCGGACGGCGAGGCGCAAAGTGGTTCATGAAATTCTCCGTCTGTCTGGGGCGTGGTCGAACACCGTGGACAGGAGCTTCGTGCTTGCCATGGCCAATGTCCTGGGTGCCGTGCTGAAGATTTCCTGAAGTTCGCGGTTGCCCGCTTACCTTAGACTTTGGGCCCCGAGGCGCCGCGCAGGTGCCCGGCACTTCCATGACCGTTCCAGCTGCATCGGTCCGCTACCGGTTTGCGCGCTTCGAGCTCCAGCCCGACGAGCGCCGCCTGCTCGCGAACAGCGAGGCCGTTCACCTGGGCCCGCATGCCTTCGATCTGCTGGTCGCGCTCGTCGATCGCGCGGGGCATCTGGTCACGAAGGACGAACTGCTGGCCCAGGTGTGGGGCAAGGTGGTCGTCGAAGAGAACACGCTGCAAGCGCATGTCTCGGCGCTGCGCAAGGTGCTGGGACCGGAGGTGATCACGACGGTTTCCGGCCGCGGCTACCGATTCACCCTCGACGTCGCGCGCGAAGCGTGCGCGATGGCGAGCGCCCGTGCGCCGATGCACAACCTGCCGCAGCCCCTGACGAGCTTCATCGGCCGCGACCGGGAGATCGCCGAGGTCCGGCAATGGCTGGCCACCACGCGACTGCTGACGCTGTCCGGCGCCGGCGGCTGCGGCAAGACCCGGCTGGCGCTGCAGGTGGCGGGCACGTTGCTGGACCGGCATCCCGACGGGGTCTGGTTCGTCGAGCTGGCCCCGCTGGGCGACCCGTCGCTCGTCGCCCAGGCGGTCGCGAGAGCCCTCGGCATGGCCGAGGAATCAGGCCAGGATCTCCTGGAGACGTTGGCGCAATGGCTGGCGTCGCGGCAGTTGCTGCTGTTGCTGGACAACGCGGAGCATCTGCTCGACGCGTGTGCGCGACTCGCCGACACCCTGTTGCGGCGCTGCGCCAGGCTTTCGCTGCTCGTAACGAGCCGGGAGCGCCTGGGCATCGAGGGCGAGCTCACGTACCGGGTGCCGTCCCTGTCGGTCCCACAGGCCCGGCCCGACGCGCCGGGCGAGGAAGTCCTGTCCTGCGAGGCGGCGCGCCTGTTCATCGACCGGGCCAGGCTGCAGCGTCCGGGCTTCGAGGTGACGGCTAGGGACGCCGCGGCACTGGCGTCGATCTGCCGCCGCCTGGACGGCATCGCGCTGGCCATCGAGCTGGCGGCGCCTCGGGTGCGCGTGATGTCGATGGAGGAGCTCAGCCGGCGCCTGGACGACCGCTTCGGCATGCTCACCGGCGGGTCGCGCACGGCGTTGCCGCGCCACCGCACGCTGCGCTCGCTGGTCGACTGGAGCCACGAGTTGCTCGGCGAGGCCGAGAAAGCGGTGTTTCGGCGGGTCTCGGTGTTTGCCGGCGGCTGGACGCTGCAAGCTGCCGAGCGTGTCTGCAGCAGCGAAAACGTCGATCGCGCCGGCGTGCTGGATCTCCTCACCTCGCTCGCCGACAAGAACCTCGTCCTGACGGAGACGCTGGGCGACGACACGCGCTTCAGCCTGCTCGAGACCATGCGCCACTATGCGCAGGACCGGCTGCGCGAAAGCGGCGAGGACGCGCCGGTGCGCGATCGCCACGTCGACTTCTTCCTGGAAATGGCCGGCAGGCTGCTCGACCCGAGGCAGACCGATTCGGAACTTCAGGCGAAGCTGCTGCGGCTCGACCAGGAGCACGACAACGTGCGTGCCGCGCTGGCCTGGTGCGAAACCGCGCCCGCGCGTTCCGTGAAAGGACTGGGGCTCGCAGGGCAGCTCCACTGGTTCTGGCGAATGCGCGGCCATTACGGCGAAGGGCGCGGCTGGATCGCGCGGCTCCTGGCCATCGCACCCGACGCCGAGCGGGGGGACGCCCACGCCAGCGCCTTCCACGCGGCCGGCGCGCTGGCGTACCTTCAGGGCGACTATGCGGCGGCCGAGGCGCGACATCGAGAAGCATTCGGCATCTGGAGTCAACTGGGGCATCGCCGGGGAATCGTCCGCTCGCTCATCAGTCTGGGAAGCATCGCCAATTCGCGTGGCGAGCTTTCGGCTGCGCGCGGTCTTTACCAAAACGCCCTGTCCATCGCACGCGAGATCGACGATCGGCGGAGCATCTCCATGGGCCTGCATTGCCTCGGAATGGTGGCCCACGATGCGGGCGACTACGCGGCCGCGCAGGCGTTGCTGGAGGAATGTGTCGCGGTCAGTCGCGACATCGGGGCTTGGAGGGCGGCATTGGCGCTCTCCGTGCTGGGTGAGGTCAGGCATGCGCAGGGAGACCTCGAGGCTGCCCGTGACCTGCTGCTGGACGCCCTGGAGGGGCATCGCGCGCTATGGGACAGGCCCGGCATCGCGAAGACCCTGGTCGGGCTGGCGACCGTTGCTCACGATGGCGGCGACATCTCCAGCGCGAAATCCCGCCTCAGGGAAGCACTGGACATCATGCCAACGGGCGACGCACTCTCCCACGCGGCATGGCTGGATGCTTTCGCGGGCTTGTCGCTGGCTTTCACGAACGCGACCTGCGCGGCACGGCTGTGGGGCTGCACGCAGCGTCTGCGGGAGGACGTTGGCTCGCCGATGTCCACGCCGGATCGTGCACGGCACGACCGCCTGATGGCTGCCGCACGCCGCACCCTGCACGACGACGCCGCGTTCGATCTCGCGTGGAACGAGGGGCGATCCTGGGCTCTCGACGAGGCTGTGCGATATGCCCTGAACCTCTAGTCTGAAACACCTCCGAAGCGCCTGCGGCGCCTCCCCTTCCCTCGAGCGGGCGCACCCGGCGGCCTGGCGAAGCCGGTTCCGCGGGTACCCACGAACAGATTTCGTACCGTCCTGGCCTTGCGCCGCGCGCAGGCTGAATCTCGCCAATAGGTGTGAGGTCCGTGCTGGACCTCTTGGCGATGTGTCGCAGCCCGGTGACCGGCACGCTATGCCGATCGACGCCGCGGTCCGATGCACCGGAGTCGATCCTCGATGGAGATTCACCATGAACGACCCCGACGCCACGTCTCCCCTGCCGACCACCCGCCGCCGACTGCTGGTCGGCTTGGGTGCGACCGCGACGACGCTCGGCTTGCCGCTGGCGGCCATCGCCGTCGACCCGCCTGCCGCACCCCGATCGACGCCACCACGATCCTCCACCCTCCCTCGCGAAAGGCGAACCATGAACACCTTCACCACCAAGGACAGCACGCAGATCTACTACAAGGACTGGGGCTCGGGCCCCGTCGTCAGCTTCAGCCACGGCTGGCCACTGAGCTCGGACGCATGGGATGCACAGATGTTCCACCTGGCATCGCATGGTTTGCGCTGCGTCGCCCACGACCGCCGCGGCCACGGCCGCTCCAGCCAGCCGTGGCAGGGCAACGACATGGACACCTATGCCGACGACCTGAACGAGCTGTTCACCGCGCTGGACCTCAGGAACGTGACGATGATCGGCCACTCCACCGGCGGCGGCGAAGTGGTGCGCTACATCGGCCGGCACGGCGGGCGCCGCGTCGCGCGGGTGGTGCTGATGGGCGCCGTCCCGCCGATCATGCTGAAGACCGCGGCCTATCCCGGCGGGCTGCCGATGGAGGTCTTCGACGGCTTCCGCAAGTCCTACCTGGCCGACCGCTCGCAGTTCTTCCTCGACGTGGCCAGCGGCCCCTTCTTCGGCTTCAATCGTCCGGGGGCCAGGGTCTCGCAAGGGATGATCCAGTCGTGGTGGTCGCAGGGAATGATGTCGGGCTACAAGAACGCCTACGACTGCATCAAGGCCTTCTCTGAAACCGACTTCACCGAGGACCTGAAGAAGATCGACGTGCCGACCTTGATCATCCACGGCGACGACGACCAGATCGTGCCCATCGCCGCCTCGGCACTGCTGTCCGCGAAGCTGGTCAGGGGCTCGGTGCTGAAGATCTACCCCGGCGGCTCGCACGCCCTGGGCGACACCGACAGGGTCAAGCTCAATGCCGACCTGCTGGCTTTCGCGACGTCCACCCACACTTCAAGGAGCTGATCATGAACATGAACGCAACAGCGGAAAAGATCCCTTCCGCCGACAGCACCGGCGCGCCATATGTCGCCGGAAACTTTGCGCCCCTCAAGAGCGAGGTCACGGCCTTCGACCTGGAAGTGGTCGGCCGCGTTCCGGAAGAGCTGACCGGCCGCTTCCTGCGCATCGGGCCCAATCCGATCGATGAACTGGACCGGGTGCAGCTGGTACGCCATCACTGGTTCGCGGGCTCGGGCATGGCGCACGGCTTGCGATTGCGCGGCGGCAAGGCGGAATGGTTCCGCAGCCGCTTCGTCCTGGACCGGGACGCCGCCAGGGTCTTGAGCCGCAAGCCGATCCACGGACCGGGCGAAGGCACGCGCGACGGCAACGTCAACACCAATCTCATGAACGTCGGCGGCAAGCTGTGCGCGGTCGTCGAGGCCGGCAGCATTCCGGTCGAGCTCGACTACGAGCTGACGAGCGTGCGGCGGACCGATTTCAACGGCACGCTCGAAGCGGGGTTCACCGGCCACCCGAAGTTCGATCCGATCACCGGCGAGCACCACGCCCTGGCCTACGAGCCGTTTCAGCCGATCCGCTACATCTCGGTCGACGGCGACGGCCGCGCCACGACCAAGGCGCGCATCGACTTGCCGCACATTCCGCTCATCCACGACATGGCGTTCACACAGTCCTTTATCGTCGTCCCCGACTTTCCGGTGACCTTTCAGCCGGAACTCTCCCACACGGACTTTCCGTGGCTCTGGGACGACCGTCGAGCCTCCCGCATCGGACTGCTGCCGCGTGACGGCGACGCGGCGTCCATCCAGTGGTTCGAAGCGCCGCGCTGCTTTGCCTTCCACTTCGCCAATGCATACGACGACGGCGATCTCACCATCATCGACCTGGCGCGGCATGAGCGGATGTTTCTCACCGATCAGAACGGACCCAACGAAGGCGCGCCAGTCATGGTGCGGTGGGCGATCCATCGCCCCTCGGGGCGATTGACCGAGACGATGATCGACGACCGCGGCATCGAATTCCCGCGGATCAACGGGCGCTACGGCGGACAGGCCTATCGCTACATCTATACCGCGCACTGGGGTGAAGACGTGGCTTTCGGACCCGCGATGAAGCACGACCTGAAGCGCGAGACGACCGAGGTCCACGACTATGGTCCGGGCCAGATGACATCGGAGCCGGTCTTCGTTCGCAAGCCGGGAGCCTCCGCCGAAGACGAAGGATGGGTCCTGTCCTATGTCTACGATCCGAAGCGAGACCTCAGCGATGTCGTGATCCTGGATGCGCAGGATTTCGCCGGCGAACCAGTCGCAACGATCCGTCTGCCGGTTCGGGTGCCCTTCGGCTTCCACGGCGGCTGGGCGCCCGACAAGGTGACCGTCATCGAGTAGCCGCAGGCAGTCGAGCCGGCAGCTGCCACGAACGGCATGGCATGGCTTCGGGATGCCCGACCTGGCCGTCGGTCCGCTGCTGCCCGCCCCTCAAATCGGCCTGATCTCGATCTCCGACGGTACGGGCATCGGGTTCGGACAACGCTTGACCCACGCAACCGCCTCTTCGACGGATGGCAGCTCCCAGAGCCAATAGCCGGCAACGAGATCCCCCGTGAATGGCCCGTCGACGACGGTGCGCGACTGGCCGTCGAAGCGCACCCGCTTCCCCTCGCGGCTCGGGCGAAGGCCGTCGCAGTCCTTCAATACGCCGGCCTTCCTGAGCTCTTCGTTGAAGACCCCCATCGCGGCCATCTCTTCCTTCATCTGCGATTCGCTCATCGTTGCCAGACGAGCCTCGAGATCAGGGTTGGACTTGACCAGGATCATGAATTTCATGTTCAGCTCCGCAGTTGACTAGGCACGTTGCCGGATGCCGCCAAGGCGGCCCTGAACGGTGTTCAGGCCGCGAGAAAGCGAATGACGACCGGGACCAGGCTGATCGCGGTCAGTGGGCGCGGCGGCCCGGCCTGGCTGCCCATCCTTGTCCCCATTGGCCGGCCACGGCGGCGCAGCGCCATTGATATCAGAAATCCCTCGGCGCCGCCATGCCTATTGCTGAAGTTGATGGGTCACTCCGCCACGGGCAAGTGCCCTGCGATGAGTGCGGCAGCCCGCTGATGCCTCGCACGCTCACCAGCACGTCGCCTTGAAGTCAACGTGGATGTGGCTGTCGTGGCGGGCCGGCGAGCATGGGAAAGAGGCCGGCCAAGGCCAGGATGGCAGCAAAGCGAAGAGAGCTCATATGCGCGCGCATGCTGGCGAGCCGCCCTCATCTTCGTAACCCGCTACTGCCCCCGTGTGGCGGCATTGCGACGTACTTCACGTCTCATCCACGCTCCCGCGCCGTCCCCATTACCAGCCTACCTGATCAGCCGCCGCCAATCCGCCAACCAGCCGTCGAACGTCCTCAGGCAGGAATGGCTTCTCGATCACCGGCCGGCCGCTGTGCGCGACGAATTCATGCAGCGACGCGGACAGCGTATCCCCCGTGACGAATACGACGCGTTCGGCCTGCGATGGCCAGCGGCGCTCGATCTCGCGGTAAAGGGCTTGTCCGTCGAGACCGGGCATGCGCAAGTCGGTGACGATCACGTCGAATTGCTCCATGGCCAGGCGCTCCAATGCCTCTTGACCGGAGTCTGCCGTGGCGATCCGGTGGTCCGCATCCGAAAGGATCTGGCTGAGCGCTTCGCGAATCTCCGACTCGTCGTCGACGACGAGTACCGATCGCCGGCCCGTGTGGCGCTTCGCCGAAGGCCAGGCCGGGGTACTGGGCGCCTGCACGGCACCCACGGGCAGCGCGATGTGGAAAATCGCGCCTCCTTCGTCAGGGCATTCGATCGTGAGTTCGCCACCATGGGCTTCGACGATGCCCAGGCTGACCGCCAACCCGACACCGGTGCCGATGCCGATCGGCTTGGTCGTGAAATAGGGTTCGAAGACGCGCGCGCGCAGATGGGCCGGTATGCCCGGCCCGTTGTCCGCCACCACGATACGGACGCGGGCGGCCACCGGGTCGTACCGCGTGCTGAGGTTGATGCGGCGCGGTGCAGGCCGCTCCTGCAAGGCTTGCTGCGCATTGACGACCAGGTTGAGCACCACCTGGTGAATCTGGTCGCCGTCGGCGAGGATGGGCGGAATCTGGTCGGCGAGGTCCAGCACCACGTCGATGGTGCTCGTGCGCATCGCGTACGCCGTCATGTCGAGCACCGCCGTCACGACCTCGTTGATCGCCACAGGCCCGCGTTCGGGCGGCTGTTGCCGGGCCATGCCGAGGAAGGTGCGCACGATGCGGGCGCACCGCTCGGCGGCGGTCCGGATCTTGGCCGCGACGACCCGCGCCGCCGGATCGCCCTGTTCTTCCAGCAGTACCGCGCGCGCCACCACCACGGACAGGGGGTTGTTGAGTTCATGCGCCACGCCCGCCAGCAGCGAACCGAGTGCCGCCAGTTTCTCGCGCTGGTAAAGCGCTTCGCGCTGCCGGGTCAACTCCTGCGCCGAGCGTTTCTTCTCGGTGACGTCGGTGGCGATGCCGCACACCGCATAGGCCTTGCCGTCGGCGTCGTACAAGGGGAATCGAATCGACATGTAGGTGTGCAAGCCATCGTCGAGCAGCGCGGTCTCCTCGAACTCGAGCGGCTCGTTGCGCTCCAGTACGGCCATGTCGTGGGTACGCAGCGCCATGACGCGGTCCCCGGGAAGGATGTCGCTTTCGGTCTTGCCGAGCGCCTCGGCCTGCGGGATGTGAAAGAGATGCTCCCACTGGCGATTGACGAAGAGAAGGCGGCCCGTGGTGTCCTTGACCGACACGATGGACGTCGTGTTGTTCAGGATCTGTTGCAGCCGCGTCTCGCTGTTCTCGAGCGCCGCCTGCACGCGTTCGCGCTTGGCGATGTCGTGTCGCAGCTGGGTCTGCGTATCTGCAACCTCGTTTGCCATGGCATCGAAGGCGCGACCCAGCCTGGCGAGTTCGTCGTGCCCCTTCAGTCCGCTGCGCGCGGCCAGGTTCCCGGAGGCGAATTGCTCGGCGGCGTGCACGAGCAATGCGGTACGGCGGGTCAGCAGGAAGTGAAACACCAACCAGATGGCCATCGCCAATACGACCACCCAGCCCGACCAATAGAGCGACTGCTGGATCACCTGTGCGCGTGCCACGCCCTTGGACCGCTTGAGGTCGTAGGCGAGAAACAAGGCGCCGCTTTCGGAGGGCCGCAGGCCTTCTCCTTCGTGGTCCATCAGGATGCCCGCGTAGCCAAGCAACTGGTTGCCGTCCGCGTCGAATGTCACCCTGGCCCGGCGGTCGCGAATCGCGCCGGCGGCCTGCTGGAAGTCGAACTTCGGCGAGACTTCCGCCATGGGCTTGTCCAGCCACGCCCGCCGGGTTGCTGCGATGACAAGGTTTCGCTCGTCGGTCAAGGCCGCGAAGACGATGTCGTGGTTATGCGTCAGCACCGCGATCTCGTGCTGGATGGTGTCCAGGTCGCCCTTGAGCGAGAGGTACTCGAGGGTGCTCTGCAGGCGCGACATCTCCTGGTTGAACCGCTCCCGGCTGCGATCCACGGCGGCCCGCTCGGCCTCGGGCACGTGATAGAGCAGGTTGACGGTGCTCAACGTCGCGGCGAACCCCAGAAGGATCAGCGGCAGCGTGAACTTGAGCGATGTCGAGATGCGCAGGTTCACGGCGGCATGCTTTCCAGGGGCGCGGGCGCCAGCACTTCCTCGATCTTCAATGCGGCGGGCAGCAACTTCGCCTCCAGCATCAGGTTCATGAGCCGGCGTCCGGTCGACACAAGCTCCGGGTTGTCGCCACCGAGCATGCGCAGGTTCTCCGCGCGCGACGGGATGTGCAACCCCTTGAGCGCCGCCAGATACTGTTCGCCGGAGGTCTGCTGGCGGATGCCCATTCGCCGCGCCGCATCGGCGGGCTCGCGCTCCAGATAGTCGATCGACTTGAACCAGCCGGCCAGCACGGACTGCACCGCCGCAGGCTGCTTCTGGAGAACGCTCGCGCGCACGGCCATGAGGTCGACGATTTCGCCAGGGATCAGGGTGCTGTCGAAGAGCGTACGGGCACCGGCCTGCAGAAACTGGAGGCGATACGGGTCGAACGTGACCGCGCCATCCACCTGGCCTTTTTCGAACGCACCGGGCTGCTCGTTGGACTCCATGTGCACGACCTTCACGTCGTTCGCCGCCATCCCGTTCAGCGCCAGGGCCCGGCTCAGGACGAATGCGCCCAGCGCGCCACTCTCCACCGCGACCCGTTTGCCTTCGAGGTCCTTCATCGTCTTCATGTTCGCGCTTCCAACGACGACGTCGGCACCGTTCGAGACGTCGACCACCAGCACGACACGCGGTTGCATGCCGTCCACGGCGAGGCCGAACAACTCGTCCAGGCTGATCACCATGCCGTCGATGGCCTCGTTGCGGAACGCGCGAAGCACTTCGCTCGCGGAGGGATACTCGACGAGCTGAACCGCCTTGGGCTCCAGGTAGCCCAGTTCGCGGGCCAGGTAGAGCGGCTCGCTGCCGACCCACACGTTGGTCCCGATGCGCAAGGTCGGCTCGGACGCGCGGTTGCAACCCGTCAGGTCGAGTGCGAAAACCAGCGCCATGGTCACGCATGCAAGCGCGCCGAGCCGCCGCGCCAGTTGCCGCCATATCCTCATGGTGTGCCCGCTTCCCCGCCCGGCACAAAGACGTAGCCGGCATTGCGCAAGGTCCTGATGTACTGCGGATGCTCCGGGTCCGGCTCGACCTTCTTGCGCAAGCGCGAGATGCGCAAGTCCACGCTGCGATCGAACGGATCCCATTCGCGCTGCTGGCTGGATTGCAGGATCTGTTCGCGTGAGAGCGGACGGTTCGGATGGCTCGCGAGGGCCTTCAGGAGATCGAATTCCAGCGGCGTCATCGGAATTTCCGTGCCCTCCTCATCCGAGAGGCGATGCGCGGCAATGTCGAGCACGCACCGGCCGATGCGCACCCGCTCGGCGCCCAACTCGGCGCGCCCCGCCAGCGACGTGCGGCGCAGGACGCTCTTTACCCGAGCGAGCAATTCACGCGGATCGAAGGGCTTGGGGACGTAGTCGTCCGCTCCCATCTCCAGCCCCACGATGCGGTCCACCACCGTCGCGGCCGACGTCAGCATCACGATCGCGATCCGGCTGTAGCGCTCGCGCAGATGCCGCGCGAGGCTCAGGCCATCCTCGCCCGGCATGTGGATGTCCACGAGCGCCACATCGAATGCATGCCGCGCCGCGAGCGAGCGCGCGGCGTCGGCGCTCTCGGCGCCGATGACGGCATAGCCGTGGGCCGCGAAGTATTCCTCGACGACCTCGCGAAGATCGGGCTCGTCGTCGACGACGAGGATGCTGGCCTTGGGACTCATGGACGCTCCCCTTTCATGTGGGCCGCGTAGGTGCAAACGTCGGTCGATCGCACCGCCCCGCCCGATGTGGGCGTGGGCGTCAATTATCGCGATCCGGATGCAAACGGGACAGCCCGCGCGGGCCGCGCTGAGACAAACGATACAAGAAGCGCCCGCCCGCGATGCAAGCCCGACGCACTCGCGTCCTAGATTCATTCCATCGGTGCCACCCCC
Source organism: Variovorax humicola (assembly GCF_037889915.1). Classification (NCBI taxonomy): domain Bacteria; kingdom Pseudomonadati; phylum Pseudomonadota; class Betaproteobacteria; order Burkholderiales; family Comamonadaceae; genus Variovorax; species Variovorax humicola. The sequence goes on from NZ_JBBKZV010000002.1 coordinate 73,838, forward strand.
CTCGAGCACCCATCGGAATGAACATGCTTTCGACCATCTTCACTCTTGGCATCTCGGCCTGGCCCTCGCTCAGTTACGCGCTGCGCCACGTCCATCGTCCGCTCGTCGTCTCTACCGTGCGTCGCCTGAAGCGCGCCGGCCGGGCTGATCCGAACCGCCACGACACCACCGCGGATTCTCGTGGTGCGGGCGCAGCGACCGGAGCGCTGGTGCCGGATGAGCCAAGCGAGCCGTCGTAGGCACGTGGCGGCATTTCCATCGTCCATCCCTCAACTCAAGGAGCTTTCCATGCAGACGCTGAGCTACACCACCCTGGACCGGGACACCCGGCAAGTTCGTCTATCCGAGGTCGACGCCTTTGCCCTGAAGATCAGCGGCGGCGTGCTTCGCGATGGCGACCCTGGGTTCGAGGAGGCACGCCGGATCTGGAACGGCAGCGTCGATCGTCGCCCGGCGCTGATCGCGCGTTGCCTCGCGGACAGCGACGTCCAGTCCGCCGTGAAGTTCGCCGCGGTCCATCACATGCTGCTCAGTGTGCGCGGCGGTGGCCATCACATCGCGGGCAACGCGGTGGCGGACGGCGGGCTGATGGTCGACCTGTCGGGCATGCGCGCGGTTCGCATCGACGCGGCGAAACGGCTGGCGCACGTCGAGCCGGGCGCGCTGCTGGCCGACTTCGATCGCGAGGCACAGGCCTATGGGTTGGCCACGCCGCTGGGCATCAATTCGACCACGGGCGTGGCCGGGCTCACGCTGGGCGGGGGATTCGGCTGGCTCACGCGGCGCCATGGCATGACGATCGACAACCTCGTCGGCGCCACCATCGTGACGGCCGATGGCGCCGTGCACTCGGTCTCGGCCGCATCCGAGCCCGACCTGTTCTGGGCCTTGCGCGGCGGCGGCGGCAACTTCGGGATCGTGACCAGGTTCGAATTCAAGATGCATCCGGTCGGGCCCGAAGTCTGGGCGGGGCTGGTCGTCTATCCCATGGCACAAGCCCGCCAGGTCATGCGTGCATGGCGCGATTTCACGATGAGTGCGCCGGACGAACTGAGCGTGTGGGCGGTATTGCGCAAGGCGCCACCGCTGCCCTTCCTGCCCCAGTCTGCACACGGGACCGATGTGGTGATCTTTGCGCTGGTCCATAGCGGTCACGTCGAGGCGGGGGAGCGCGCGGCGGCGCCGGTGCTGAAATTCGGCGACCCCATCGCGTCGGCGCTGGGCCCCACGCCTTACGCCGCTTTCCAATCCGCCTTCGATCCGCTGCTCGCGCCCGGCGCACGCAACTATTGGAAGTCGAACAACTTCAGCGCGATGGGTGACGAGGCACTCGACCTGCTGATCGCGGCGGCCGTCCGATCGCCCGGTCCGCAATGCGAGATCTTCGTGGTGCATCTCGGCGGTGCGATGGCACGCGTAAAGACGGACGCCACGGCCTACGCAGGGCGCGACGCGCGCTACGTCGTGAACCTGCATGGCCGCTGGTCCGAGGCCAGCGACGACGCAAGCGTGCGCGCCTGGGCACGACGCACGTTCGAGGAATCAACGCAGTACGCCTCGGCGGGCGGCTACGTCAATTTCCTGACCGAAGACGAGGGAGAGCGCGTCATGGCGAGCTATGGCCCGAACTACCCGCGGCTTCGAGCGCTGAAGAGGCGCTACGACCCGGGCAACCTTTTCCGCATGAACCTGAACATCACGCCCGCCGCGGCGTTGCTGCTCGAAGGAGTCTAGAGATGTCCCACACTTCCAATTCTGATTCACGGTCCGTCGTTCCCACGGCGGTGGGCGCATGGTTCGGACGCTTGTCGCTTCGCATCGCGGAGGCCATGGCCGCAAGACGCCGTCGCGTGGATGCGTACCGCGACCTGCAATCGCTCGACGAACATGCGCTTCGCGACATCGGATTGTCGCATCGAGCCGTCGCCGAGTGGCCGCGCGTCGGCTGCGATCCGAGGTGAAACCCATGGAACACCCCACCCTGAATGCTCGCGTGCAAGGAACCGGGACCGGCGTCGTATGCATGCACTCCAACGCAAGTTCATCGTCGCAGTGGCGCGCGCTGATGGACCGGCTGTCGTCCAGCTACCGTGTCTTCGCACCGGACCTGATCGGTGCCGGCACCGGTCCTGCCTGGCCGCGAGACCGCGTCGTGACGCTGCACGATGAAGTTGCATTGCTCGAACCCGTGCTGGCGGCCGCAGGCTCGCCGCTGTACCTGGTCGGCCACTCGTACGGCGCCGCGGTCGCGCTGATGGCTGCGCTGGCCCGCCCGGGCCGGATTCGCGCCATCGCCGTGTACGAACCGACCTTGTTTTCGCTGCTGGAGGAGAGTCCTTCAACGAAGCAGGCCGCGAGCGGGATCCGCTCTGCCGTCGCCGATGCGAGCCTGGCCGTCGAGGCGCATGACCACGCCTCGGCGGCCCGGCGCTTCATCGACTACTGGACCAGCCCCGGCAGTTGGGACCGTCTGCCGCCCTCGCGGCAGGCCCCCATCGCCGCGTCGATCGTCAACATCGCGGGCTGGGGCCGCGCGCTGTTTTCCGAGCCCACACCGTTGAAGGCGTTTCGGACGCTGGAAATACCGGTGCTTTGCATGGTGGGCGCGCAGTCCCCTGTTGCCTCCCGCGCGGTTGGCGGACTGCTGGCGGACACGCTTCCCGATGTCACGATGGTCGAGTTCGCCGGGCTCGGCCACATGGGGGCGGTGACGCATCCCGATGTCGTCAACGAAGCGATCGAGAATTTCTTCGCTCGCCATCCGATTGTTGGCCAACCGGCCGAAAGACCTTCGGCCGTTCGCACGAATGCGCAGCGCCAACCCGATCGCATCGCGGCCCAGTGAGCCGCCAATGCCTCTCACGCGCGGACAAGCGTTGGCGGCGGTCGAAGGAAGCCGACAAAGCCGTTCGAGGCTGCAGAGAAGCCGTTGCTGAAAGCGATCTCCTGGACTCCCGTCCTTTCCGGACCGGTTGCCAGGATGACGCATCCCGCGCTGCCACGGCGGCGCGTGCGATGCTAGGCTCGGGCCTTCGATTTCTCACCGTGGACACCACCGATGAAAAGCGATGGAAAAGGCAAGAGCTACTACGGGCGGTACCGCCGGCGCAGCTCGCGTCGCAAGGGCTGGCGCGCCTACCTGGCGCCGCTGTTCGCCGTCATCGCAGTACTGGCCGTGGGGTTGTACTTCGTGGGCGTGTCCGAGCGCGAGTCGGCCAGTGCAACATCGAGCGGGCCGGCCAACACGGTCGGCAAGCCGGACGAACGCACCGCTGCCCTGCCCCCGCTGAACCTTCCGTCCGATGACGCGCCACATGCCTCCGGCATGGAATGGTGGTACTACAACGGCATCCTCGATGCGACGACAGGCAATCGCTATGCATTCCACGTTGCCGTCTTTGTCGCCAACGGGCTCGTCAAGCACACGGTCATGCACGTGGCGCTCACCGACCTTCAAACCGGCCGGCGCTTCTCCGGCCAGAGCCGCACGGGAGGCGTTCCTGCAAAAAGCATTGCCAATGGATTCGACTTCAACCAGGACGGATGGCAGGTCTCGTCCAATGGCGCCTCACATGTCGTCCGCGCCGAATTCGAAGGCGTCTCGCTTGCGCTCAACCTGGCCGATTCGGGCCAGGTCGTCGCCCACCGCGCCGCCGATTCGGCCACGCCGGGCCTGCTCGACTTCGGCAAGAGCGGCATCAGCTACTACTACTCGCGGCCCCGCATGCCGACACGGGGCGAGATCAATGTCGCCGGGCGCCCGATCCAGGTGAGCGGCGACGTCTGGTTCGACCACCAATGGGGTGACTTCGATGTGTTGAGCTTTGGCTGGAACTGGTTTGCGTTGCACCTGGCCGACGGTTCCGACGTGATGCTCTATGACCTCTTCGATTCGGATGGCCGCAAGGTCCTGACCTCCGGCACCGTCTCGACCGCCAAGGGCTCCGTACCGCTCAAGGCCAGCGAGATCACGCTGACGCCCGCCCTCAAGTGGACCAGCCCTCACACGAAGATCACCTACGTCGTCGAATGGAACGTCAAGCTGCCATCCGGTTCGTACAACATCAAGCCGTTCGTCGACGACAGCGAGTTCGACGCGCACGACACGACGGCGAACATCTATTGGGAAGGACCGGTAAAGGTCAGCGGAAGCTCGGAGGGCCAGGGCTTCATGGAGCTGAGCGGATATGACCGCCTGAAGGCAGCGCCGGCGAATCGAAAGTGACCGAAGCTGCGATCGTGCAGCGCCTGCTGGAGGGCTGTGACGTCTGCGCCGACGTCGCCAAATGAGAGAAATGGTTCATCGCTTCGCCCCTCTTCATTTGCGCCGCACGCTTGCCGTTGCCGCCGCCAGTGCCCCGAAAGTGTCTGAACCCTCCCTGGTGCGGTCGATACTGCAAAAGCCCTGCTCCTTCGCATGGGGACGAATGCCCATGGATCGGCATGCTTCGACAGCGCCTGCGCCGCCTCGAGGGGGCGCCGCAGGCGCTTCGGGGGTGTTTCATCCTCCGCCCTACCACTTGCCGTCTTTCGGGAGCGCCTGCGGCTTCTTGCGCATCGCCGCGCCGATCATGGCGGCGTCGCTTTCCCGATTCGCGCGCTTGGCGAAATCGACGGCGGTCATGCCCTGCTCGTTCTTCATCGCGGTGTCGGCGCCCTCGTCGAGCAACAGCTTGACCGCGTCGCTGGAGCCGTACATGGCGGCCATCATCAAGGGCGTGGTGCCATTGGGCGACTGGGCATCGATGAAGGCGTATTTTTCGAGCAGCAGCTTCATGATGGCGATCTGCCCGCTCGTGGCCGCGTAGTGCAGCGGCGTCCAGCCGGTCTTGTTGACCGCCGCATCGCGCGCCAGCAGCTTGGCGACGACGTCTTGCTGGCCCTTGAGCGCGGCCATCATCAGCGGACTCTCGCCGCTGCCGTTCAGCGCGTCGACATCGGTTTTCGGGGAATCCACCAGCACCTGGACGACCTTGGGAGACGGCTCGCGCAATGCGATCAGCAGGCCGGTCTGGTTCTTCTCGTCTCGGGTATTGGGATCGAAGCCGCGCTCGATCAGGCTACGCACGCCGCTGGCGTTGTCGGAGCGCACAGCGCGGAAGAAGTCGTCATAGGATCCGGCATTGCTTGCGCAAGAAATAATTGCAAAAACAAAGAGATAGCTAAGCTTCTTGAGAAAATACTTCATGTGTTTTTCACTGCGCTGAAAAGAGTTTCGAAATTGCGGCTCGTGGCCTCGGCCACGGCCTCGACGGGTATTTGTCTGACTTGCGCTATTTGCCGAGCCACATAGGGCACATAAGACGGATTGTTGGTCTTTCCGCGGTAGGGTACAGGCGCCAGGTACGGGCTGTCGGTTTCGATGAGCATGCGATCCATTGGCACGAATGCGGCCACGTCGCGCAGGTCTTGCGCCTTCTTGAAGGTCAGGATGCCTGAAAACGAGATGTAGAACCCCAGGTCGAGGGCGGCGCGTGCCACCTCCGCAGTCTCGGTGAAGCAATGGAACACGCCGCCAGCCGCGTGGCCTGCGCCGGTCTCGCCCTCCTCCTTCAGGATGCCCAGCGTGTCGGCCGAGGCCTCGCGCGTGTGGATGATCAGCGGCTTGCGCGTCTGCTGCGCAGCGCGGATGTGCACGCGAAAGCGATCGCGCTGCCATTCCATGTCGGCTACGCTGCGGCCACCCTTGCGTTCCTCCATCTGGTAATAGTCGAGCCCGGTTTCGCCGATGGCAACCACCTTGGGCAGCGCCGCGCGGCGCAGCAGGTCGTCGAGCGAAGGCTCCTGGATGTCTTCCTCATCGGGGTGCACGCCGACACTGGCCCAGAAGTTGTCGTAGCGGGCGGCCAGCGAATGCACGGCGTCGAATTCCTCGAGCCTGGTGCAGATGCACAGTGCCCGGTCGACCTGCGCTGCCTCCATGGCCGCGCGAATACGCGGCATGTCGTCGATCAGCTCGGGAAACGTGAGGTGGCAATGGGAATCGGTGAACATCCCCCATTGTCGCTAACCACCGCCAGCCCCCCCGCAGCGAACTCAAATGGTTTGCGTGGGCCGGTCGGAGGCCATGGTGCCGCCGAGCGCTTCTTCGATGCGCGCCTTGAGCTGGCGCGACTTTTCGTCCGACGGGAACCGAATGCCGACACCGGGCGCCCGGTTACCGGCGGCACGCGCCGGCGTGATCCAGGCCACCTTGCCGGCGACCGGATAACGCTGCGGATCTTCCGGCAGCGTCAGCAACACGTAGACATCGTCGCCCAGCCGGTATTCGCGCGAGGTCGGAATGAAGATGCCACCCTCGGCAAACAAGGGAATGTAGGCCGCGTAAAGCGCGCCCTTTTCCTTGATGGCCAGTTGGATCACGCTGGGCCGGGGGGAGTTGTTGGCGGCTTGAGGTGCGGTGGACATATTCATGGGCGGCGAGGTGGGGCCGAGTGTAGGGTGCTTCGTGCCTCGCTCACAAGCGCCTCGAGCATCAGTCCCGCGTTGAACGGGTGCTCGGCGGTTCGCGCCGCGGCTGCGAGCGATTTCGACCAGCGCGCCAACGCCAGGCTTGACGGGGGCTTCGGCAAATCCGCCTCGTCGAAGAACCTTGGGGCCGCGCCCTGTCCGATCGCCATCAGGTCATGGCAGAGCTTTTGCAACGAATCGATGGCTTGCCGGGGCGCCTGGTCGGCCAGCGCGGCAACGTCGCCGCGCGCCATTGCCTTGGGCAGCAACGCCCACCCCTTCGGTGAACCGCCGTTGCGAGCCTGGCGCAGGGCGTCGCTCGGGCGCCCGCCGGCAGCACGCAGCAAGGCGTCCGCGTCGGCCGCGGGAACGCCCTGCTCCGCCAGCCAGGCCTGCGCCTTTTCGGTGGCCGGCCAAGGCAGCGTGTAACCGATACAGCGGCTGCGAATGGTGGGCAGCAGTTGCCACGCAGCCTCGCTGGCGAGCACGAAGCGCACGTCGCCCACGGGTTCTTCCAGCGTCTTGAGCAGCGCGTTCGCGGTGATCGCATTCATGCGCTCGGCCGGATACACCAGCACCACCTTGCCGCGACCTCGCGCGCTGGTGCGCTGGGCGAAGCCGACGGCATCGCGCATGGCCTCGACGCGAATCTCCTTGCTGGGCTTGCGCTTCTTGTCCTCGATGTCGGCTTGGGACTTCTCGTCGAGCGGCCAGCCCAGTTCCATCATCGCCACTTCGGGCATCAGCACGCAAAGGTCGGCATGGGTGCGCACGTCGATCGCATGGCAACTCCCGCAATGGCCGCAGGCGCCCTGCCCGGTCGGCTGTTCGCACAGCCAAGTCCGGGCCAAAGCGAGCGCCAGTTCGTACTGGCCAAGGCCGGACGGCCCTTGCAGGAGCCAGGCATGGCCGCGCTGCCGCAGCAATTCAGCCAACGGGTCGTGCAGCCAAGGCAGCAAGGGGGTCAAGCGAGGCCCCTTTCGCGCAGCTTCGATTCGATTTGCTGCCAGACCTGTTCGCGCGGCTGGTTGGCGTCGATGCGCGCGAAGCGTGGGGCACCGGCCGCGCGGTCGGCATAGCCCTTCGCCACGCGCTGGAAGAACGCCACGGGCTGAGCCTCGAACTTGTCCGGCAGGCGCGCACCGGCCAGCCGTGCGGCCGCTATCTCGGGCGGCAGGTCGAACCACAGCGTCAGCGCCGGTTGCAGCAACGTTTCGGGCCGGGTCGACCGGCCGCCCTGCACCCACTGTTCCAGGGTCGACAACACGCCCAGGTCGAAGCCGCGCCCTGCGCCTTGATAGGCGAAGGTGGCGTCGGAAAAGCGGTCGCACAGCACCACGTCGCCGCGCGCCAGCGCGGGTTCGATCACGTCCAGCACGTGCTCGCGGCGAGCGGCGAACACCAGCAGCGATTCGGTCAGCGAGTCCATCGATTCGTTGAGCACCAGCGTGCGCAAGGTCTCGGCCAGCGGCGTGCCGCCGGGCTCGCGCGTGCGCGTCACTGTGCGGCCCCGTTCGCGAAACAGCGCTTCGAGCGCGTCGATATGGCTCGACTTGCCGGCACCGTCGATGCCCTCCAGCGTGATGAAAAGTCCACGAGTCATGCTTGTCCCAGGCCCGCCGTTGCGCTCATCGCCAGCCCCCACGCTCGGCACTGCGTGTCCTCCCTGCCCCCCGAGGGGGCGCGAGCTTGCTTGGGGCGGCCCGGCGTTGCGCTCATTGCTTGTTCCGTTGATAGCGGTTTACCGCGTTGTTGTGTTCTTCGAGGGAATTGCTGAACTGGCTGGTGCCGTCGCCGCGCGAGACGAAGTACAGCGACTTGCTCTGTGCCGGCTGCACCGCCGCCAGCAATGCGGCCTTGCCAGGCATCGCGATCGGAGTCGGTGGCAGGCCATTGCGTGTGTACGTGTTCCAGGGCGTGTCGGTCTGCAGGTCTTTCTTGCGAAGGTTGCCGTCGAAATGGGTGCCAAGGCCGTAGATCACCGTCGGATCGGTCTGCAGCGGCATGCCGACGCGCAAGCGGTTGACGAACACCGAGGCAATCTGCGGTCGGTCGCTGGCCTTGCCGGTCTCCTTTTCGACGATGCTGGCCAGGATCAATGCCTCGTCGGGTGACTTGAATGGGAGATCGGATGCGCGAGCGGCCCATGCGGCGGCGAGCTTGCGGTCCATGGCCCGCATCGCACGCCGCAGGAGGGCGGTGTCGGTCGAGTTCTTCGAATAAGTGTAGGTGTCGGGGAAGAAGCGGCCCTCGGGATGCTGGCCCGGGCGGCCGAGCTTTTCCATCAGGGCTTCGTCGGTGAGGTCTGCCGTTTCCGCCTTCAACTGGTCGGCTTTTGCCAGCGCGGCACGCACCTGGCGGATGTTCCAGCCTTCGACCAGCACCAGGCTGCGCGTGGCTTCCTCGCCCCGCACCAGCACGTTCAGCAGCGTCTGCGGCGTCACGCCGCGCTCCAGTTCATAGCTGCCGGCGCGAATCTGGCGACTTTGCCCGGACACGCGGAACCACCAGTAAAGCAGCCGGGGCTGCACGTCGACCCCCGTGTCCGCGACGGCCTGGGCGATTCCGCGTGGCGTGGTGCCCGGCTCGATCGACAGGTCCAGCGAGGGTGCCGAAAGCTTCAGCGGCTGGTGGACCCACCACAAGCCCCATGCACCCACGGCGAGCGCCGTCAATGCACCCAACAGGAATATGGTGAGAAAAAAACGTCGCACGAGCAGGATTGGTGAGTGGAAAGCGCTTGGCCCTGCGGACTGAACGGATGCGGGCCGGCCATGATAATTCAGTGATGAACCCCGTTGTCCTCAATGGCGTCGCCGCCCTTCCCCATCTCGGTGTCATCCGGGTCGAGGGCCCCGATGCCGCCTCTTTCCTCCATGGCCAGCTCACGCAGGATTTCTCTTTGCTCGACGCTTCGCAGGCCCGCCTCGCGGCGCTCTGTACGGCGAAGGGCCGGATGATCGCCAGCTTCATCGGCATCCGGCCGCAACCCGAACTGATCCTGCTGGTCTGCAGCCGCGACATTCTTGCCGCGACGCTCAAGCGCCTGTCGATGTACGTGCTTCGCGCCAAGGCCAAGCTGACGGACGCCAGTGCCGACTTTGCGTTGTACGGCGTCGCCGGCACTGCATTGGCTAGCAATGGAATCGACTCCGGCGCCGCACCCGGCCAGCGCAGCGCGGCGGGCGAAGCGAGCGTGGTGTCGCTCTATCCTGCCGATGGCGTGCCACGCGCCTTGTGGATCGCGCCCGTCGGCACGCCCGCACCCGCGGGCTCCGACATGGACATCGGTCTGTGGCAATGGAGCGAGGTGCGAAGCGGCGTCGCGACGCTCACCACCCCGGTGCTCGACGCGTTCGTTCCGCAGATGCTCAACTATGAATCGATTGGTGGCGTCAACTTCAAGAAGGGCTGCTATCCGGGTCAGGAAATCGTCGCGCGCAGCCAGTTTCGTGGCACGCTGAAGCGGCGCGCGTACGTGGTCCGTGCCGATGCGCCGCTGGCTCCAGGCGAAGAAATCTTTGCGGCCAACGATGCGGAGCAACCGGCTGGCATCGTGGTCCAGTCGGCCGCATCGCCCGCAGGTGAATGGTCGGCCATCGTCTCGATGCAGATCGCCGCGCTCGCCTCGGGCGGCCTGCGAGCGGGCGGCCCCGAAGGCGTGGCGCTGACGGTCGATCCACTGCCCTACCCGCTTCTCCTCGACATCTGATCACCCGGAAACGGCGCCCGCGTGCAAGAGGCGGCGCCGCTTCATGCCGCGATATGTCTTGCCGAGTTCAAAGGGCGCGTCGCATTTCGATATGCGCGATGCCGGCTTCCTCGAACGGTTCGCCGCTGCATGCGTAGCCCAGGCGCTTGTAGAAAGCCTCCGCACTGCGCTGCGCGTGCAATGTCACCTCACGATCGCCACGTGCCCTGGCCGCGTCTTCGAGCAGCCTGAGCACCGAGGCACCATGGCCACCGCCGCGCATGGCGCGGTGCACCGCCATGCGACCGATGCGCGCGACGCCGGGTGCTTCGGCGACGAGGCGGCCGGTGGCGATCACCTTGCCCAGCCGGTTGCGAGCCACGCCGTGCAGGGCCACCTCGTCGTGTTCATCCCACTCCATCTCGGCAGGAACGCGCTGCTCCTCGATGAAAACGTCGCGCCGAAGCTCGCCCGCGCCGTCTCCGACTTCCGACCACGGCCCGGCCCTCAGGTCGTACACCTGCTCGCCGCCTTCGTAGGCGGTGAAAAGGTCGCGCAGCACCGCAGGCACCGGCTTCGAAGTCTGCGTGGCCGGGTCGGCGAACACGTAGACCAGGTCGTAGCTCACGAGCAATTCGTCGCCGCGAAACAAGCCACCCTCGAACTGGAGCGACGAGGTACCGACGCGCCTGCAGCGCATGCCCACGTCGAGCATGTCGTCGGCGTGGGCGGACGCGTGGAATTCGATCGTTGCCTTGCGCACGTACAGGTCGCCGCCGAGGGCCACCATCGACTCTTCATAGGGCAGTGCGAGGGCGCGCCAGTAGTCGGAGATGGCGGTGTCGAAGTACATCAGGTAGTGCGCGTTGAACACGATCTTCTGCATGTCGACTTCGGCCCAGCGAACGCGCAGGCGGTGGAAGAAACGGAAATCACTGCGGGGCATCAAGGTCTCCTTGGGGACTCGGGGATGGTTGTCGGAATGCGGCCGATTTTGCTTCGCCGCCACAATCGCCCGCACAACTCAGGAGACATTCGACGTGCTGAAGAAACTGATCCTCACCGTGGGCCTGCTCGTGGTGCTGCTTGCGGCCTATCTCGCGCTGTGGCCGGTGCCGGTGAGGCCGGTAGCATGGGTCGCGCCCGCGGACCCCGGCTACGCGGGCGCATTCGCGGTGAACGACCAGCTGGCCAGCCTCAACATGATCGATCTTGGCCACGAGGAAGGTCCCGAGCACATCGCCGTCGGCCCCGACGGCAAGCTCTACGCCACGGTGGCCAGCGGCAACATCCTGCGCATGAACCCGGACGGTTCCGCGCAGGAAGTGTTCGTCAATACCGGCGGGCGCGTGCTGGGCTTCGACTTCGACGCGGCAGGCAACCTGATCGCGGCCGATGCCGTGAAGGGCCTGCTGTCGGTGAGCCCGGCGAAACAGACCACCGTGCTCAGCAACAGGGTCGGCGGCCAACCGATCCACTATGCAGACGCCGTGGTGGTGGCGCGCGGTGCGGGCGCGGGCGGCAAGATGTACTTCAGCGACGCGTCGACACGCTTCGCGCCGGCCGAATGGGGCGGCACCTTCGAAGCCAGCGTGCTGGACATTCTTGAACAGGCGGCGACTGGCCGCATCCTCGAATACGACCCGGCCACGAAGACCACGCGCATCGTCGCGCACGGCATTGCCTTTGCGAATGGCGTGGCGCTGAGCACGGATGAAAAGAGCCTGTTCGTGGCGGAGACCGGCAAGTACCGGATCTGGAAGATCGACGTGCAGGCACGCGACCTCAACGTGGGCGCAGGCCCCGGCACGCAAGCCAGCGTCCTGCTCGACAACCTGCCCGGCTATCCCGACAACCTCATGCGCGGCCTCGACGGAAAGATCTGGGCTGGGTTGGCCAAGCCGCGCAACGCGGTCATCGACCAGATGGCAGGCAAGCCTTTCGTGCGCAGCATGACGCTTCGATTGCCACGCGCGCTGTGGCCGGTCCCAAAGGCTTATGGGCACGTGTTTGCGTTCAGCGAAGACGGCAAGGTGCTGGCCGACCTGCAGGATGCAACGGGCGCTTACCCCGAGACCACTGGCGTCACCGAGACGCCGCAGCGCCTGTATGTGCAGAGCCTGCATGCCAAGGGACTGGGCTGGCTCAAGCGCGTGCCGGGGATGTAAGTCTCATGCCGGTGCGCCATGGCAAGGAGCGTCCGAGGGAGAGGCGCCGCAGGCGCTTCGGGGTGTTTCACCCCAGCGCCTCGCGCAGTGCGCGCGCCGCATCGGCCTGTGCCGACAGCGCTTCGGGGATGGCGCGGCCCATCTTGACGAATTCATGGATCACGCCGCGGTAGATCTCCAGATCGACCGGCACCCCGGCCGCGCGCAGTTTGTCGGCATAGGCAATGCCTTCATCGACGAGCGGATCGCACTCGGCCAGCCCGAACCAGGCCGGCGCCACGCCATCGACATCGCCGGCGTTGAGGGGTGCAAAGCGCCAGTCATCGCGGTCGGCCGGCGTACGCACGTAGCCATCGAAAAAGTAGCTGATCAGGGCCTCGGTGAGCAGCGGGCCGTCGGCGAAAAGACGGTGTGACGCGGTGTCCTGGTGTGCCGCGAGCCCGGGATAGAACAACAGTTGCAGCGCGACGGGCAGCCCGATGTCGCGCCCCATGATGGCGCAGGCTGCCGCGAGCGTGCCCCCTGCGCTGTCGCCACCGAGTGCGAGGCGCGTGCCGTCGATGCCCAAAGGCCCGCCCTGCTTCGCGATGAATTGCACGGCGTCCCATGCGTCGTTGGAGGCGGTTGGAAACTTGTGCTCGGGCGCGAGGCGGTAGTCGACCGACACCACCGCGCAACCGCTGTCGCGGCTCAATACGCGGCAGAGCGTGTCGTGCGTGCCGATGTTGCCGACGGTGAACCCACCGCCGTGGAAGTACACGAGTACTGACAGCGACGCGTCGGAGGGTGCGTAGAGACGCGCTGGAATGGCATGGCCGTCTCGTGCGGGAATCGAAAAATCCTCGACGCGGGCAATTGGCGGTTTCGCCACCTCGAGCACGCCGGCGCCCTTCTCGTACGCCGCCTTCGCGTCTTCCGGCGTCATCGTATGGAGCGGCGGATTGCCGGCGCGCGCCATGCGTTCGACCACGCCGGCCATCTTCGGCGTGAGTGGCGGCTTTCTCCCTGTCACTTGAAACTCACCGACACCGATTGGGCCCCCGGCAGGCCGTCGTACGTCACCTGGACCGACAGACCCGGCTTCGGCGTCAGCAACGGCGAGAAAGAACCCAGGCTGATCACGTCGCCGGGCTTCATGGCGAGACCCTCCTTGCCAAGCGCCTCCGCGAGCCACACCACGGCATTGAGCGGATGGCCGAGCACGTCGGCGCCCTTGCCGCGCGCCAGCTGGGCGCCTGTGCTGGCATCGGTGATTCGCACCGTCATGTCGCGCAGGGCATCCAGCAGGTAGGCCTGTGCGAAGTCGGCCTGCGGCACCAGGACGGCAAGGCCCTTCACGCCGAGCCGGGCGCCTGCATTGATGGCAGTCACGCCGGGGCCTGTCAGGGCGGTGGTCGATTGCACGGTGAGGTCGGGCAACTCGATGAACGGCACGATCTGGTCGATCGCGGCAATCACGTCGGCCGCCGTTTTCGCGCGGTTGATGGCCTCGCTCTTCACGCGCACAAGCAAGTCGGCTTCGTACAGGGGCCGCGCGCCGAATGCAGCGTCGACGGTCGCGCCGGAGTCGAGTACCATGCCTTGGTAGAGCACGCCCCACACCGGCTTGTCGGCATTGAATCGCTTCTGGATGGTCGGATTGGTCAGCCCGGCCTTGTAGCCGATCACGGCCCCGTAGCGCGCAGCGAGCAGCTTGTTGAGCTTGGCGCGCGTGCAACTGGCATCGGCCTCGCTCATGTCATCGGGAGGATTCGCCGCCGGCGCCCTTGCAGCCAGGGCAGCGGCCATGGCGCCTACCTCGGCGTCGCCCATGCATTCGGCCCGCGCCTGCGCGGCCAGCGCCAGGCCGAGCGCGGCAGCCATGGCGACGGCAAGGGTATGTTTCATGTTCAAGGTGATCTTCGCTTTGTTAGATTGAGCGGCCCGCATCCTACCGTTGCACTACTGACCATCAACCCCATGGCCCTTATCCAGTACCTCACGCAGATCCAGTTCGAGTTTGGCGCGATCAAGCTGTTGTCGGCCGAATGCGCCCGAATCGGAATCAACCGGCCAATGATCGTCACCGATGCCGGCGTGCGTGCCGCCGGCATCCTGCAGAAGGCGCTCGACGCGCTCGGCGACCTCGAAGTCGCGGTGTTCGACCAGACGCCGTCCAACCCCACCGAAGCCGCCGTGCGCGCCGCGGTCGACTTGTATCGCACCCAGCGATGCGACGGCCTCATCGCCGTCGGTGGCGGCTCGGCCATCGACTGCGCCAAGGGCGTGGCCATTTCCGCCACGCACGAAGGCCCGCTCACCACCTACGCCACCATCGAAGGCGGCTCGCCGAAGATCACCGACCGCGTCGCGCCGCTGATCGCCGTGCCGACGACCAGTGGCACAGGCAGCGAGGTGGCACGCGGCGCGATCATCATCGTGGACGATCATCGCAAGCTTGGCTTTCACAGCTGGTTCCTGATGCCCAAGGCTGCCATCTGCGACCCCGAACTTACTTTCGGCCTGCCGCCGCGCCTGACTGCCGCCACCGGGATGGACGCCATCGCGCATTGCATGGAGACCTTCATGTCCGCCGCATTCAACCCGCCCGCCGATGGCATCGCGCTCGACGGCCTGGAGCGCGCCTGGGGACACATCGAACGCGCCACCAAGGACGGCACAGACCGCGATGCGCGCCTGAACCTGATGAGCGCATCGATGCAGGGTGCAATGGCTTTCCAGAAGGGACTGGGCTGCGTGCACAGCCTGAGCCACAGCCTGGGCGGCGTCGACCCGCGCTTGCACCACGGCACGTTGAACGCCCTCTTCCTGCCGGCCGTCATCCACTTCAATGCCGGCGCCGAATCGGTACGGAAAGAACAACGCCTGCAGCGCATGGCGCAGGCGATGCACCTGGATTCCGCCGGCGATCTCGGCGGCGCGATTCGCGAGATGAACGCTCGCCTTGGCCTCCCCAAGGGCCTCGGCGAGGTGGGCGTGGCGAGCCACCAGTACGAAAAGATCATTGACGGCGCCATGGCCGACCACTGTCACAAGACCAATCCGCGGCTGGCGACGCGGGAGGACTATCGAGAGATGCTGGAAGCGTCGATGTGACGCAGTCATTTCAGGTTTCCACCACGCTATCGCGGGACGCGCGACGCATGAAACCGGCGCCGTCGAATGCCCGTCAATGCCTGGGATACGCGGAACCGGCTTCGCCGGGCCACTTGTTCTACTTGACCTGCTGCTTGCCCAGCTTGCGCGCCAACGTCCTGCGGTGCATGCCCAGCCGGCGCGCGGTTTCCGAGATATTGAAGCCGGTTTCCGCCAGCGTTTCGTGAATGCGCTCCCATTCGAGCGTTTTGATCGACGAGGAGCGATTGGTCAGCGCCACCTCGACATCACCCATGGCGCGACCGAATGCGGCTTCGATGTCGTCCGTGTTGGACGGCTTGGCCAGGTAATGGCAGGCGCCGAGCTTGATCGCCTCGACCGCCGTCGCGATGCTCGCGAATCCGGTCAACACCACGATCAGCATGTCCGGGTTGCCCGCATGCAGCGCCTGCACGCATGCCAGCCCCGAGGCCTGGCCGTTCAGCTTGAGGTCCACCACCGCGTAGCCCGGCGAGCAGGTCTGCAGCAGTGCGGCAACTTCATCGAGGCTCGAGGCAAGGGCCACCACGTAGCCCCGGCGCTCGAACGAGCGGCTGAGCGTCCGAGCGAATGCCGCGTCGTCCTCGACGATGAGCAGCAGGCGTTCCTCAGCTTCCATGAATTTCGTTTTCCTCGAACGTAATGGCGGCGAGCGGCAAGGTGATCTTGACGACCGCGCCGCCGATCGGCCGATTGTGTGCGTACACGCTGCCACCAATGGTACGGGCCACGTTCACCGCCAGGAACAAGCCGAGCCCGCCACCGGGCCGCCCCTTGCTGGATTGGTAGGGTTTGCCGAATTGCGCCAGCATCTCGGGCGCGAATCCGGGGCCGGCGTCGGACACGGTCACGACCAGCGCATCGCCCTCGCGCGCGGCTTCGAGGCAACACCAGCCCGGCGATGCCTCGATCGCGTTGTCCAGCACATTGCAGATCATCTGCTTCACGGCCGAATCCGACACCATCGGCAAGTCTTCGTCAAAGCGGTTGTCATAGGCAAAGCTTTGCACCGGCCGCGTGTTACGCCATTCGCCGACCAGGTCGTCCAGGAACGTGCACACCGTGGTCTCCACCGAAGACTCACCGCGCGCCTCGCCGGCGGACAACAGGATTGCGCTCACGATGGACTTGCAGCGTTGCACCTGGGCCTGCATTTCGACGAGTTCCTGCAGCAATTCGGGATCGGCCATGAACGGCTTCATGCGGCGCCAGTCGCCCAGGATCACCGCCAGCGTGGCCAGCGGCGTTCCGAGTTCATGCGCCGCGCCGGAGGCCAGCAGTCCCATGCGCACCACATGATCCTCTTCGGCTGCGCGTTGCCGCAGGCCCGCCAGCCGCGCGTCGCGTTCTCGCAGGTTGCCGCCGATACGGGTGATGAAGATCACCAGCAGCGCCGCATCGAGCGCAAAACAGACCAGCATGCCCTGGACATAGGGACTCGACAGCCCGCCCGCGTGGTCGAGCGGCAGCGCCAACGGACGCGCGAACAGAGCCAGCCCACCGAAACAGGCGACGGTGATCACCACCAGTGTCCAGGTCGCCCGGGGACTCAGCAGCACCGCCCCGAGGGTGACTTGCAGCAAGTACAGAAAAATGAAAGGGTTGGTGGCGCCGCCGCTCAGGTAGAGCTGCGCCGTGAACGCGGCCACGTCGAACAGCAGCGCGACGAACAGGCGGCGGCTCGTCACCTCCTTCGGACTGCGCCACCGCACCGTGCTCACCACGTTGAACAGCGCCAGCGCGGCCAGCACGCCAAGCATCGCCTTGATGGGCAAGGCGATGTGGAAGCCGTAGTACGCCACCTCGATGGTGAGGAGTTGCCCGACCACGGCGATCCAGCGAAGCTGGATCAACTGCAGCATGTTCTTGTGGCCGGTGACGTTGTCGACGCCCGCGGCATCCATGGTGACGGACTGGGTTGCCATCCTGCCTATCTTCCCGCCGCCTTGTCTTGCCGCTTCTTCTCGCGCATGAAGCGCCACGCCGCGCCGGCGACCATGAGCGCCAGCGCGTACCAGGTCAGCGCGTAGACCAGATGGTTGTTGTGGAAGTTGATCACCGTCAGCCCACCCGCTGGCCAGGTGCGCTCGCCTGCGGACGGAGGCGCATCCGCATCGATGAAATACGGCGCGACCACGGCCTGGCCTCTTGCGGCGGCGATGGCCTGAACGTCGCGCGAGTACCAGCGCCCGCTCGCCGCATCGTTGTTGCGCAGGAATCCACCCTTCGGTTCGCTCATGCGCAGCAGCCCGGTGACCGTGGTCTCGCCTTCAGGCTTCGTGGCGGTTCGTGCGGTGCGCTCACGCGCCTCTGGCGGCACGAAGCCTCGATTGACGAGCACCACGCTGCCGTCGCGCGCCTGCAGCGGCGTCAGCACCCAGAACCCGCTGCCAAGTTCGGTCACGGCCATCACCAGCGTCTCGCGGTCGTGGAGAAAGGTGCCGGTGACGCTCACGTGCAGGTATTCGTCACGCGCGGCCGTGACCTCGGGCCAGCGCTCCCGCCCGGGTGCCGCAATCGCGGGTGCATGCACGCGGTGCTCGACCCGGTCGATGAGATCGAGCTTCCAGGCCCTCCGCTCGACCTGCCAGGTGCCAAGCGCGATGAAACCGGCAAAAGAAAGAACCACGACGGCGGCGCAAGCCGCCAGTGCACCACGCCTCAAGGCATGTTCTTCATTTCTTTGACCGACATCGGCATCATGTTGTGGTTCAGGTGGAACATCACCCAGATCGACCCGGACAACGTGATGACGACCAGGATCAACGTGAAGGCCAGTGCCGTCATCGACCACCCGCCCTCGACCTTCGTGTTCATGTGCAGGAAATAGATCATGTGCACGAAGATCTGCACGATCCCGAGAGCCAGGATCACCAGCACCGTCGTGCTCTGCTTGTCGAAAACCTTGCTCATGACGAGCCAGAACGGAATCGCGGTCAGGATCACCGACAGGATGAAGCCGGTGAGATAGCCGCTCAACGTGCTGTGCGGTGCACCGCCGCCGTGGCCGTGGTCGTCGTGTGCATGCTCGTCGTGTGCGTGTTCGTCGTGTGCGTGATCGGCGCTCATTCAAATACCTCCGTGCTGCGCACTGCGATGCGAGCTTGCCTGGGGTGGTCCGGCGCGGCGCTCATGGCAATGACCCCATCAGATAGACAAATGTAAAGACGCCGATCCAGACCACGTCCAGAAAGTGCCAGAACATCGACAGGCACAGCAGGCGGCGCTTGTTCTCGTGAATCAGTCCGTGCTTTCCGACCTGCACCATCAGCGTGACGAGCCAGATGAGGCCGCAAGTGACGTGCAGTCCGTGCGTGCCCACCAGCGTGAAGAACGACGAAAGGAACGCGCTGCGTTGCGGCCCGGCACCTTCGTGGATCAGGTGCGCGAACTCATAGAGTTCGATGCCAAGAAACGCTGCACCGAACAACCCGGTAACGGCCAGCCACCGCAGCATCGAACCCACCTTGTTCTTCTGCATCTCCAGGACGGCGAAGCCATAGGTGATCGAGGAGAACAACAACATCGAGGTATTGAGCGCCACCAGCGGCAACTCGAACAGATCGGCGCCCGTCGGACCCGCTGCATAGCTACGGCCGAGTACCCCGTATGTCGCAAAGAGGACCGCGAAGATGAGGCAGTCGCTCATCAGGTAGATCCAGAACCCGAGCATCGTCCCGTTCTCGACGTGGTACTCCTCCTTGAGGTAGAAGCTCACGTTGCCGGGCGCCTTCACGTTGGCGAGCGAAGAAGAGGCTGTCATGTCAGGTGTTGCTGGCGAGCAGTCGGGTGCGGGCGGCTTCGGTGCGAATGACCTCGTCGACGCCGACGTGGTAATCGCGCTTGTAGTTGAACGTATGGCCAATGGCGACGACAAGCAGCGCGAAGAACGAAACGCCTGCGATGAGCCACATGTGCCAGATCATGGCAAAGCCGAACACGAAGCTGATGCCGGCCAGGATGATCCCGGCGCCGGTATTCTTCGGCATGTGGATAGGGATGAAGCCCTCCAACGGCCGCACATAGCCGCGCTTCTTCATGTCGTACCACGCGTCGTTGTCGTGGATCACCGGCGTGAAGGCGAAGTTGTATGCAGGCGGCGGGGACGAAGTCGACCATTCGAGCGTGCGGGCGTCCCATGGGTCGCCCGTGAGGTCGCGCAACTGTTCGCGTCTCATGAAGCTCACGACGAGCTGGACCAGG
The DNA here is from genome assembly GCF_037889915.1 of Variovorax humicola. Lineage (NCBI taxonomy): Bacteria > Pseudomonadati > Pseudomonadota > Betaproteobacteria > Burkholderiales > Comamonadaceae > Variovorax > Variovorax humicola. The sequence goes on from NZ_JBBKZV010000002.1 coordinate 93,485, forward strand.
AAGCAGGCGATGCCCAGGGCGATCAGGAATGCGCCGAACGCCGCGACCTGGAACCAGATCTGCAGGGAGGGGTCTTCGAATCGGCTCAGGCGGCGCGTCACGCCCATCAGGCCCAGCGCATAGAGCGGCATGAAAGCGAAATAGAAGCCGACGAGCCAGAACCAGAACGAGCATTTGCCCCAGAACGGATCGAGCTTGAAGCCGAACGCCTTCGGAAACCAGAAAGTGATGCCCGCCATCAGGCCGAACAACACGCCACCGATGATCACGTTATGGAAGTGCGCGATCAGGAACAGGCTGTTGTGCAGGACGAAGTCGGCCGGCGGCACGGCCAGCAGCACGCCCGTCATGCCGCCGATGACGAAGGTGACCATGAAGCCGATGGTCCACAGCATCGGCACTTCGTAGCGGATGCGGCCGCGATACATCGTGAAAAGCCAGTTGAAGATCTTCGCCCCCGTCGGGATCGAGATGATCATGGTCGTGATGCCGAAGAACGAATTCACGCTGGCGCCCGATCCCATCGTGAAGAAGTGATGCAGCCACACGAGGTAGGACAGGATCGTGATCACGACCGTGGCGTAGACCATCGACGAGTAGCCGAACAGCCGCTTGCCCGAGAAGGTCGATACGACTTCGGAGAACACGCCGAACACGGGCAAGACCAGAATGTAGACCTCGGGGTGGCCCCAGATCCAGATCAGATTCACGTACATCATGGCGTTGCCGCCGAGGTCGTTCGAGAAGAAATTGGTGCCGACGTAGCGGTCGAGCGACAGCAGGGCGAGCACGGCCGTGAGCACCGGGAACGCCGCGACGATCAGCACGTTGGTGCACAACGCTGTCCAGGTGAACACCGGCATCTTCATCAGGCCCATGCCCGGCGCGCGCATCTTCAGGATGGTCACGACCAGGTTGACACCCGAGAGAAGTGTTCCTATCCCTGCAATCTGCAAGGACCATATGTAGTAGTCGACCCCTGCATCAGGGCTGTATGCCAGGCCCGAGAGCGGCGGATAAGCCAACCAGCCGGTGCGCGCAAATTCGCCGACGAACAGCGATGCCATCACCAGCACGGCGCCCGTGAGGGTCATCCAGAAGCTGAAGTTGTTGAGAAACGGAAACGCCACGTCGCGCGCACCGATCTGCAACGGCACGACGAAGTTCATGAGGCCCGTGACCAGCGGCATGGCCACGAAGAAAATCATGATCACGCCGTGCGCCGTGAAGATCTGGTCGTAGTGGTGCGGCGGCAGGTACCCCTCCGAGCCATTGAAGGCGATGGCCTGCTGCAACCGCATCATGATGGCGTCGGCGAAGCCGCGCAGCAGCATCACGATGCCCAGGATCACATACATGACCCCGATCTTCTTGTGATCGATGCTGGTGAACCATTCGCGCCACAGGTATCCCCAGACCTTGAAATAGGTCAGCGCACCGAGCACGACCGCTGCGCCGAGCACGACGACGGCAAATGTAGCGATCAGGATAGGTTCGTGGTACGGAATGGCCTCCCAGGTGAGGCGGCCAAAGATGAGCTTGGTGAGATCGAGGTGATCGAGCATGTTGATTGCGGACGCCAGGATCAGTTGGGGCGGGATGCGGTCGACGCAAATGCGTCGGCCGGATCGTTGATGCTACACATGGCAGCGACGTAGGTGCGTGCCGGCTTGCCACCGGGGGTGGCCGGCGTCGACGCGAGGTTGTAGGCGCTCGGCTTGCCGAGGCCGCCACTCCGGTCGATGGCCACCATGTCCCTGATGCACATCTTGCCGGACTCGACGCAGCGGTTGAGGATGGCGTCGTAGAGGTCCGGCGCCACGGACGCGTAGCGCTGGACCGGCACGGCCTCGCTCGGCTGTTCGAGCTTGATGTAGCCGGCACGGTCGAGCGAATTGCCGCTCGCCTTGGCTTTCTGCACCCAGGCGTCGAAACCGGATGCGGCCAGGCCGTGGAACTTGAATTTCATCTGGGAAAAGCCGGCGCCGCTGTAGTTGGCAGAGAAGCCTTCGAACTCGCCCGGCTTGTTGATGACGGCGTACAGCTTGGTTTCCATGCCGGGCATGGCGTAGATCTGGCCGGCAAGCGCAGGAACGAAGAACGAGTTCATGACCGTGGAAGCCGTGATCTTGAACTGGATGGGCCGATCGACCGGCGCCGCCAGTTCATTCACCATTGCGATGCCCTGCTCTGGATAGATGAACAGCCATTTCCAGTCCAGCGCAACGACCTCGACCACCAACGGCGTCGAGTTGGGCGCGAGGCCACGCTTCTGGTCGATGCGCTTGAGCTCGCGGTACGGGTCGAGCGTGTGGGTGCTGATCCAGGTGATCGCGCCAAGCGCAATGATGATCAGCAGCGGAGCCGCCCAGATGAGCAACTCGAGCTGCGAGGAGTGGTCCCAGTCGGGCCGATAGTCGGCTTCCTTGTTGGATTCGCGATACCGCCATGCAAAAAACAACGTCAGCGCAATCACCGGAATGATGATCAGCAACATGAGAATCGTCGAAACGATGACGAGGTCTCGTTGCTGTACTGCGATGTCGCCGGAAGGGTTCATCGTCACCCAGTCGCAACCGGCCAGCAAGGCGACGGCCGGCAACAGGATGAGACCGCGAAGGTACTTGAGTGAAGACATGCCGTGCGGAAGGGTGGTAAGCGTGAACGGGAACGCGCAGAATCTACGTCCAAAGGCGCATGAAGGGCATTGGACGTTTTGTCCTATGGCAAGATTTGTCAAGCAATGAGACCCTCCGTATTTGTGGCAACACCCTAATCACAAGCGAGCACGATGTCCAGCATCAGCCAACAACAAAATGATTTGTCGCCGCGCGACATGGAGCGCGACGTCAGCAAGCTCAATGCAGAACACTCCGGCATCGCTCCGAGCGAGATCGCCGTGGGCGTGATTGTGGGGCGAGCGTCGGAATATTTCGACTATTTCGTCTATGGCATTGCCTCGGTGCTGGTGTTTCCGGGCGTGTTCTTCCCGTTCGAGGAACCGCTGCCGGGCACGTTGTATTCGTTCGTGGTGTTCGCCCTCGCGTTCATTGCGCGGCCCATCGGCACGATCGTCTTCTTCAACATCCAGCGGCGCTGGGGGCGTGGCATCAAGCTGACGGCGGCGCTGTTCATGCTGGGTTTCGCGACCGCGGGCATTGCCTTCCTGCCGGGCTTCGAAAGCATCGGGCCTTGGGCGATCATCCTGCTCTCGGTGTTGCGCTTCTGCCAGGGCATCGGCCTGGGCGGCTCGTGGGACGGCCTGCCGTCTCTGCTGGCCCTCAATGCCCCACCCAAGCGTCGCGGCTGGTACGCCATGATTCCACAGCTGGGCGCGCCCATCGGCTTTGTCATCGCGGCCGGCCTGTTTCTCTATCTCTATTCCGAGCTGACCAGCGCCGACTTCATCGAGTGGGGCTGGCGCTATCCGTTCTACGTCGCGTTTGCAATCAACGTCGTGGCGCTGTTCGCGCGCTTGCGTATCGTGGTGACCGACGAGTACGAAGAGTTGCTCGACAAGTACCAGTTGCACCCTGTCGAAAAGGTCAGCGAGCTGCTCGACACAAGCGGCGGCAGCCTTGTGACCGGCGCGTTCGCCGCGCTGGCCAGCTATGCGCTTTTCCACCTCGTGACGGTGTTTCCGCTGTCGTGGCTCATCGTCAATTCATCGCAGGCGATCGACGACATCCTGCTCGTACAGATCTACGGCGGCGTGGTTGCCTTCTTCGGCGTGATGGCTTCGGGCTGGATTGCCGACCGCATCGGCCGCCGCAGCACGCTCGGCACGTTGGCCGTATTCATCGGCATCTTCGCCGTGGCCTCGCCCTTCCTGCTCGACGGCCAGATCATTCACCAGAACATCTTCATCATGGTCGGTTTCGTCCTGCTGGGCTTGTCCTACGGGCAGTCCGCCGGCGCGGTGACTGGCAATCTCGAACCCAAGTACCGCTACACCGGCGCCGCGTTGACATCCGACCTGGCGTGGCTGATCGGTGCGGCGTTTGCCCCGCTTACCGCGCTCGGCCTGTCGTCCCATTTCGGCCTTTATGCGCTCAGCGCCTACCTGCTCTCCGGCGTGATCTGCACGCTGTTGGCGCTGGGCATCAATCGCACGCTCAACCGCGAGTGAGCGGCGCAGGCCGCCGGGTTGGCCAGGTCGGCTACAGCGCGCCGACCTGGGTCAGGTCCGGCCGCTCCAGCCACTCCTGCCATTCATCTGCAAGCCGTTGGGCCTCGGCCGCTGCCTTGCTCCACGCCGAAACCCTGCCCTGCACATCATTGCCGTAGCGCAGGAAGTCGTTGCGGTCCGGCAGCTTGCCGTTCGGCAGCGTCTTGACCCACTCGGCGTCGGGCGCGAGCAACACCATGCGGTCAAGAAAATGTGTCGACTTGTGTCGCCACTTCAGGCCCTTGTCGAGCCAGCCCGGCACCACGGCCTTCTGGAAGTGCGGATACAGAACGATGCCGTCGGCATTGTTGTAGTTCAGGTGCAAGTGATAGTCGGTGATGCCGCCGTCCCAGTAGGCACCGGGCGGCGCGCCCGGTATATCGTGCACGGCTTCGAGCATGAAGGGGATGGAGCACGAAGCCTGCAGCGCCGGCGCAAAGTTGGCCTCGTCGAGCGCCACCTGCCGCGTGCGGAAATCGCGTGTGGCAAAAGGCAGCGTCGCGCCTGGACTTGAAAAAACCACCCGCTCCAGCCAGGCGCCGAGGCTGCGGCGATGCACGCTGTTGGTGACGAAGGCTCCGAGGTATCCCACCGGCGTTCGTGCACTGCCTTCGCGTCCGAGGATATGCCGCCCGCGCGAGGTGATGACGTGCAGCCTGAAGCGCAGATGGTGGGTCACTTCGGCCACGCGACCTGCAAAGAAGCCGCGCAGGTCATTGCCGAACTGACGGCTCACTTGCTGCGCCGTCATGCGCCTCTGTCCTTCGGGCACGTCGAAGTGCTGGTGGATGTAGCCGTGCTCGAACTGCTCGAAAGCGGAGGTCACGTGGTCGAGGCATGCGTTCGCCAGCCGCCACGCGCCGATGGAGGCACCGACCAGATCGACGGGCTGGGTCGAGCGAGGCAACCATTCGCCGAACGTGAAGCGGTCGAGTGGCCCGAGGATCAAGCCCTTCGGTCCGCCTGCCGCGCCAGGAATCGTGCGGACGTGCTGCGGCAACAACCCGTGCCGGGCGATGTGCTCACGGGCGAGTGGCCCCGCATGGATGCGCAGCGCTTTCATGTCGTGCGGTCAAGCAATATCCGTGCGCCAGCGAAAGGCGGACGAACGCAGGCCGCCGACGCGCGCATCTCGAATTCCCGCTTCGCCTATTTGCGCAGCCCCTGCAGCTTGGCAAAGGCATTCGCCATCTGGCTGGACGGTTGCGGTGCGTTGTCGCGGCGCGAACCGTGTTGCTGCTGGCCGCGGCCCGCGCCTTCGAAGCGGTTGTCGCGCGGGCCGTCGCGGCGCGGCGGTGCGGCGTCGAGTTTCATCGAGAGGCCGATGCGCTTGCGCGCCACATCGACTTCCATCACCCTGACCTTGACGATGTCGCCAGTCTTCACGACCTCGCGCGCGTCGTTGACGAACTTGTGGGCGAGTTGACTGACGTGCACCAGGCCGTCCTGGTGCACACCGAGGTCGACGAACGCGCCGAACTGCGCGACGTTGCTGACCGTGCCTTCGAGCACCATGCCTTCGACCAGGTCCTTGATGTCTTCCACGCCATCGTTGAAACGCGCGACCTTGAAGTCGGGGCGGGGATCGCGGCCCGGCTTTTCGAGTTCGCCAAGGATGTCTTTCACCGTGATGACACCGAACTTCTCATTGGCGAACAATTCGGGTTTGAGCGACTTGAGCATCTCGGCGCGACCCATCAATTCAGTGATCGGCTTTCCGGTCTTGACCATGATCTGTTCGACCAGCGGATAAGTCTCGGGGTGCACACCTGTGATGTCGAGCGGGTTGCTGCCACCGCGCACACGCAGGAAGCCGGCGCTTTGCTCAAAGGCCTTGGGGCCGAAGCCGGTGACCTCGAGCAGTTGCTTGCGCGTCGCGAAGGCACCGTTGGCTTCGCGCCAGCGCACCACCGACTTGGCCACGCTGGCAGACAGGCCCGACACGCGGCTCAACAGTGGCACGCTGGCGGTGTTGAGGTCGACGCCGACCGAGTTCACGCAATCCTCCACCACCGCGTGCAGGGTGCGCGTGAGTTCACTCTGGTTCACGTCATGCTGGTACTGGCCGACGCCGATGCTCTTGGGATCGATCTTCACGAGTTCGGCCAGAGGGTCTTGCAGGCGGCGCGCAATGCTCGCCGCGCCACGCAAGCTCACGTCGACGTCGGGCATTTCCTGCGACGCGAATTCGCTGGCCGAGTAGACCGAGGCACCGGCTTCGCTCACCACCACCTTGTCGATGGTCATGGCGGGCGTGCCCGCTTGCGCCGCCATCTTGCCCAGCAGCTTGATGAGGTCCGCGGCCAGCTTGTCGGTCTCGCGGCTGGCGGTGCCGTTGCCGATGGCGATGAGGTTCACGCCGTGCTTGGCGCAGACCTTGCCGAGCGTGTGCAGCGAGCCTTCCCAGTCCCTGCGCGGCTCGTGCGGGAACACGGTGGCTGTTTCGACCAGCTTGCCGGTGGCATCGACCACTGCGACTTTCACGCCGGTGCGAATGCCCGGGTCCAGGCCGAGCACGACGCGTGGGCCGGCAGGCGCAGCCAGCAGCAGGTCGCGCAGGTTGTCCGCGAAAACCTTGATGGCCACCTTCTCGGCTTCTTCGCGCAGCCGGGTGAACAGGTCGCGCTCGGTCGAGAGCGACAGCTTGACGCGCCAGGTCCAGGCCACGGCCTTGCGGATCAGGTCATCGCAAGCGCGGCCCGCGTGGCTCCAGCCCAGATGCAGCGCGATCTTGCCTTCGGCGATCGACGGCTTGCCCGGCTCGGGCTCGACCGGCAACACCAGCTTGGCATCGAGGATCTCGAGAGTGCGGCCGCGAAACACGGCCAGTGCGCGGTGCGAAGGCACGCGGCCAATCGGCTCGTCGTAGTCAAAGTAATCGCGAAATTTGGACACATCGGCGTTGTTCTCGTCCTTGCCGGCCATGAGGCTGGACTTGAACAGGCCTTCGCTCCAGAGCCATTGGCGCAGCGATTGAACGAGCGCTGCGTCTTCCGCCCAGCGTTCGGAGAGGATGTCGCGCACCCCGTCCAGCACCAGTTGCACCGTCGAGAAATCGAGCCCGTCGGCGGCTGGCTTGACGAAGGCCGCGGCCTCTTCCTGCGGGTTCAGCGTCGGGTTGGCAAAGAGCCTGTCGGCCAGCGGTTCGATGCCGGCTTCGCGCGCCATTTGCCCCTTGGTGCGACGCTTCGGCTTGTAGGGCAGGTAAAGGTCTTCGAGTTCCTGCTTGGTCGGAGCGAATTCGATGGCGGCGCGCAGTTCCGGCGTCAGCTTGCCCTGCTCCTCGATGCTCTTGAGCACCGCCGCGCGACGGTCTTCCAGTTCGCGCAGGTAGCCGAGGCGTGCTTCGAGTTCGCGCAACTGGACGTCGTCGAGGCCGTCGGTGGCCTCCTTGCGATAGCGCGCGATGAAAGGAACCGTTGCGCCGCCGTCGAGCAGGTCGATGGCGGCCTTGACCTGGTGCTCGCCGACCTTGATCTCTGCTGCAAGCTGGCGAATGATTTTCTGCATATCTTGAACGTCTTTGCGGGACGCACCGTAAAGGGTGGCGCGATTGAAGCGCGGGAGTTTGCCACAGGGCCCACGACGGTCCCGACGGTATTCCACAGCACAACAGGGCTATGCTGCCCCCGATGAATCTCCCTCCCCGCCCATGGTTGCGCATGGTGCTGCGTGCCGTCATCGCGGCGCTGATGGTGCCCGTGTTGCTGTTCGAGGAATGGGGCTGGGCGCCGCTGGCCGCGCTGGCGGCGCAATTCGGGCGGCTACCGCTCTGGGCGCGTCTGGAGCGCAAAGTGGCGACACTGCCGCCCTGGGGCGCGCTGATCGTTTTTCTTGTCCCGATAGTCGCGTTGTTTCCCGTCAAGTTCATGGCCTTGTATTTTTTCGGCCTAGGCCATTTCAATACCGGGTTCATCTTGCTGATCGGCGCCAAGCTGGCAGGCACGGCCGTTGTCGCGCGGCTGTTCGAGTTGACCTTGCCGGCACTGATGGAGATACCGCTGTTCGCCCTTTGGTACCCGCGCTGGAAAACGTGGAAGGACCGCGTTTTGTCGGAAGTCCGACAGAGTGTGCCGTGGCGCGCCGTCCGCACGCTCAAGGCTGGCATGCGGCGCTGGTGGCGGGCGCTGCGACAGCGCACGGAATGAAGTTGCTATCAAATTGGTAGCAGCTGGAACCTATGGGGCCGAACTCGCGGTCGATTCTGACCCTGCCCTGTTTATTTTATCCGGATAATAAAAAACCAATATTTTGCCCGGATAGAATGCGGCATGACAACGAGTAACACAGACTCTCCACGAGACTCCCTGACTGCTTTCGCGGGTTTCCAGCGCATTGCCGCAGGTTCGCGCGCCGAAGTCATCGCACAGTTGCGACGCCGCACAGACGCACAGCCGCTGTTCGTCTTCGATGACGCTACCGGCGAACCGATCGACCTCGACCTTCGACCCGGCGCCCCCGCTGCCTCGACCGAGAGCGCAGCGCCGGAGCCACCGCCCCGCACCGTCGGCCGCCCCAAGCTCGGTGTCGTGGCGCGCGAGGTCACGCTGCTGCCTCGGCATTGGGACTGGCTCAATCGCCAGCCGGGCGGCGCGTCGGTTGCGCTGCGCAAACTGGTGGAAGACGCGCGGCGGATCAACGTCGACCGCGACGCGGTCCGTGCATCGCGCGAAACCTCCTATCGCTTCATGAGCGCCATTGCCGGTCACCTGCCCGATTTCGAGGAAGCAAGCCGTGCATTGTTTGCCGGCGAGCAGGCACGCTTCGAGCTGTTCGTCGCAGGCTGGCCCGAGGACGTCAAGTCGCATCTCGCGCGGCTGTCGGCCAACGCCTGGACCGCCGCATGAACCGGCGCGACGAACTGGAGCCGGAGGACGTCCGTATCGCTGGCGAAATCGCGGCGCCACCCGCGGCCGTGGCCGATCCGGTGCCTGCGCCCGTGCCGCCGCCAACCCCGCCGCGCGGACGCGGCTACGTCGAGGGCAAGCCGCTGTGGAAGATCTTCGCCGTGTTCCTTGCGCCGATGCTGCTCAGCAACATCCTGCAGTCACTGTCGGGCACGCTCAACAACATCTACGTGGGCCAGTTGATCGGTGTCGGCGCCATGGCGGCCGTGTCGAGCTTCTTCCCGGTGATGTTCTTCTTCATCGCATTCACCATCGGCCTTGGTGCCGGCGCATCGGTGTTGATCGGCCAGGCCTGGGGCGCCCGCGACGTGGACAAGGCCAAGGCCGTGGCGGGCACCACCTTGTCGGTCGGCATCGCCATGGGACTGGTCGTGGCCGTGTTCGGCGGCGCCTTCACCACACACCTGCTGGTCGCGCTCGGCACGCCCCCGGACATCCTGCCCGAAGCCACGCGCTACGCACGCATCATGTTGATCGCGATGCCGGGATTGTTCGTGTTCCTGCTGTCGACCGCGATGCTGCGCGGCGTGGGCGACACCGTGTCGCCGCTGTTCACGCTGCTCGTCTCCACCTCCATCGGCCTGGTGCTGACGCCCGCGCTGATCCTGGGCTGGATGGGGCTGCCCAAGCTCGGCGTCGCCAGCGGCGCGGCGGCGACCGTGGTGTCGTTCATGGTCTCGACGACGTGGCTGGCTTTTCGCCTGCGCGCCAAACGCAGTCCGCTCGCGCCGGATGCCACATTGGCGCGGCACATGCGCATCGACCCGAAGATCCTCAAGACCGTCTTGAAAGTCGGTGTGCCGACCGGCTTGCAGATGATCGTCATTTCCCTGGCAGAAGTCGCCCTGCTCTCGCTGGTGAATGCCTACGGCTCCAATGCCACGGCCGCGTACGGCGCGGTGAACCAGGTGGTGGCTTACGTCCAGTTCCCGGCCATCTCCATCGCGATCACCTCGTCGATCCTCGGGGCGCAAGCCATCGGCGCCGGCCGCTCCGACAAACTCGGCGCCATCGCGCGCACCGGCCTGATGATGAACCTGGTGCTCACCGGCACGCTGGTGCTGGTCGGCTACCTGTTCTCACGCCACCTGATGGCACTGTTCATCACCAGCGAGCCGGTGATCGAGTTGGCCCAGACGCTGCTTCACATCATGTTGTGGGGCAACATCGTCTTCGGCATGGCCTCGGTGCTGTCGGGCATCATGCGGGCCAGTGGCTCGGTGCTGGTGCCGACCGGCATCGCGATCTTCTGCATTGCGCTGGTCGAGGTGCCGGTGGCCGTGTTCGCGAGCCATCGGATCGGGCTGAACGGCATTTGGGTGGCGTACCCGGCAGCGTTCGTGGCGATGCTGGTGATGCAGGCGGCCTATTACCGGCTGGTGTGGCGGAAGAAGACGTTCAAGCGGCTGGTGTGAGGGCCAGTCATGTAGCCGCTGGCCCGGCCCGCGTGCCACGGCGGCGCCGATGCCATGGCTGGCACCGGTCAGCAAGACGGCCAGGTTCTCCGGTTCAGAGTGAAGCGGCAGTGGCTTCGAGTTGAGCGAGACGCCGAGCCATGCGCCCGACGAAGTTTTGCGTGACGTGCGGCAGCACGCGTTGCGTCGGCACCAGAATGCCGACCTGCTGCTCCTTGAGGGCCGGCAGGTCGAAGGGCCGCCAGAGCAACTCGCCGCGCTTGAGCTCCTCGATGAAGGCGATCTTCGAGAAGCAGGAGATGCCCGCGCCGCCGATGATGAGGCGCTTGAGCAATGGCGTGGAATTGCAGGTGGCCGCCGGCTCCATGTCGTCCCAGAAGGCGGCGAACTCGGGCGACAGCGCGGCGCTGAGCACCGGGTACGAACTCGAGCGCAGGAACGGGAAGGGTGAGCAGTCTTTCAGCGACACCGAATTGAACCGCGCCAGCGGATGCCCCGGCGGCATCACGATGCCGATCGGCAGGTTGGCCAAATGGATCGCCTGCACGCCGCCGGGAAGCCGGTTCACGAAAGCCAGGCCCACGTCGGCCTGCCCGGCCATCACCATTTGTGCCACCTCCATCGGCTGGGTCGAAGTGATGGTGTAGGTGACCGCGGGAAAGACCTGCAGGAACTCCTCCACCGCGGACGGCAGCAGCTCGTGGAAGAACGAATCCATCGCGGCGACCTTCACGTGGCCGGTGCGCTCGCCCTTGAGTGCATCGAGTTCGGTGCGCATCACCTGGAACTGGTGCAGTGTCTCCTGCGCATGCTTGAGCAGGCGCTCTCCGGCGGGATTGAGGCGCAGGCCGGTCGGCAGGCGGTCGAACAGCTCGACACCCAGTTCGTCTTCCAGCTTGTGGATCTGGCGGTTGACCGCACTGGCCGCCACGAAGAGGCGCTCCGAGGCCTTGCGCACCGAGCCGCAACTGGCAACCTCGATGAAGTACTTGAGGACGCTGGCGTGCATCAGGCCACTCCTTCCGAAGCCACAGTCGACACATTCATCAGGGCGAATGTACAGAGTGCGGCCGCCTTCGTGGATGTCATGTCATTCGCGGGGCCGGTCGACTTTGTGCGGTCGAGGGGGCCTCAGTTCGCGCCGGTGTACGCCGTCTTCACCGTAGTGAAGAACTCCTGCGCGTACTTGCCCTGCTCGCGCGGGCCGTAGCTGCTTCCCTTGCGCCCGCCGAATGGCACGTGATAGTCCACCCCCGCCGTCGGCAGGTTGACCATCACCATGCCGGCCTGGCTGTGGCGCTTGAAGTGCGTGGCGTACTTCAGGCTCGTCGTCGCGATGCCCGCGGACAGGCCGAACTCGGTGTCGTTGGCCGTGGCCAGTGCTTCCTCGTAGTTCTTGACCTTGATCACGCTTGCCACGGGGCCGAAGATCTCTTCCTTGTTGATGCGCATGCTCGCCACCGATTCACTGAACAGCGCCGGCGACATGTAGTAGCCCTCGGTGCCCAGCTTCAGCCGCTCCCCGCCCGCCGCCAGCGTCGCACCCTCGCCCTTGCCGATGGCGATGTACTCCAGGTCCTGGTCGAGTTGCGATTGGCTCGACACCGGTCCCATGTCCGTGCCCGCGGCCAGCGCATCGCCCACCTTGATCTTCGCCATGCGTTCCTGCATTGCAGCGATGAACTTCGGATAGATGCCTTCGGTGACGATCAGCCGGCTCGAGGCAGTGCAGCGCTGGCCGGTCGAATAGAAGGCGCTCTGCACGCTGAGTTCGACGGCCTGGTTCAGGTCGGCGTCGTCGAGCACCACTTGCGGATTCTTGCCACCCATTTCGAGTTGCACCTTCTTCTGGTTGGTCACGCACTGGATCGCGATGTTGCGGCCCACGCCGACCGAGCCGGTGAAGCTGATGGCATGGATGCCGGGGTGGTTCACCAGCGCATTGCCGATCACGCTGCCGCGGCCCATCACCAGGTTGAACACCCCCGCCGGAATGCCCGAGCGGCTGATGATCTCGGCCAGCGCCCAGGAAGAGCCCGGCACCAGGTCGGCGGGCTTCAAGACGACGCAGTTGCCGAAGGCCAGCGCCGGCGCGATCTTCCATGCAGGAATCGCGATCGGGAAGTTCCACGGCGTGATCAGGCCGACCACGCCGACCGGCTCGCGCGTGATCTCCACGCCGATGTTCGGGCGAACCGAGGGCAGCAACTCGCCGGACAGGCGCAGGCATTCACCGGCGAAGAACTTGAAGATCTGCCCGGCGCGGGTGGCTTCGCCGATGCCTTCGGCCCGGGTCTTGCCTTCTTCGCGCGAGAGCAGCGTGCCGAGCTCTTCGCGGCGCGCCAGGATCTCGGTGCCGATCTTGTCGAGCGCGTCCGAGCGCGCCTGCACGCTGCCGGTGGCCCAGGCCGGGAAGGCCGCAGTGGCAGCGGCCACGGCGGCTTCGACGTGCGTGGCGTCGCCCTGGGTGTACTCGGCGATCGTGTCGCCCAGGTTGCTCGGGTTGATGTTCGCGCCATAGCTGGCTCCAGCCAGCCATTCGCCATTGATGAGGTTGTCGTGGTGTTGTGTCATGGATGTGTTTTTCTCAGCGGCCCCAGCGCAGCACCAACGGATCGAGGCGGCGGGCCGTTTCGATCAGGCCGGCGTGGGTTTCCGGGTGCATCGCGGGCCAGGGGTGGCGCGGCGCTTCGCAGGCGATCACGCCGCCCTCTTTCATCAGTGCCTTGGCGGCCAGGAAGCCGGACTGGCGGTTCTCGTGGTTGATCAGTGGCAGCCAACGTTGGTAGAGCGCGAAGGCCTTGTCGCGGTCGCCCGCGCGATGCGCCTCGATGATGGGACGGATGCCGTCCGGGTAGCCACCGCCGGTCATCGAGCCGGTGGCGCCGGCGTCCAGGTCGGGCAGCAGCGTGATCGCTTCCTCGCCGTCCCACGGGCCTTCGATCGCGTCGCCGCCCATGCGGATGAGCTCGCGCAGCTTCGATGCCGCGCCCGCCGTCTCGATCTTGAAGTAGGCGACATGCTCGATCTCCGTTGCCATGCGCGCGAGGAAAGCGGGCGACAGCGGTGTGCCGCTGGCCGGCGCGTCCTGCACCATGATCGGAATGTCCAGCGCATCCGAAAGCTGCGCGTAGAAGGCATGGACCTGCGGCTCCGGCACCCGGAAGGTCGCGCCATGGTAGGGAGGCATCGCCATCACCATTGCGGCTCCCATGTCCTGCGCGCGGCGGCTGCGCTCGGCGCACACCCGCGTGCTGAAGTGGCTCGTGGTGACGATCACGGGCACGCGGCCGGCCACGTGCTCGAGCACCGTGCGCGTCAGCACCTCGCGCTCCTCGTCGGACAGCAGGAACTGCTCGGAGAAGTTCGCCAGGATGCAGATGCCATCGGAACCCGCATCGATCATGAAGTCGATGCATCGCTTCTGGCTTGCGAGGTCGAGCTCGCCGGTCTCGGTGAAGGTGGTCGGTGCGACCGGGAAGATGCCCCGGTAGCGGGCCTGCACCGTCAAGGCATCACCTGCCCGCCGTTGACTTCCAGCACCTGCCCCGTGACGTAGCCGCTGGCGGCGGCGCTGGCCAGGAACAAGAAGGCGCCCACGCATTCCTGCGCGGTGCCGAGCCGGCCCATCGGGATGGCGTTGGCGAAGTTCTTCAGCACCTCGGGGCTGGAGTGCCCGTCATGGAACGGCGTCTCGATCACGCCAGGCGCCACCGCGTTGACGCGGATGCCGTCCTTCACGAGTTCCTTGGCCATGGTGCGCGTGATGGTGGAGACGAAGCCCTTGCACGCGGCGTACAGGCCAGCGCCCGGCCCGCCGCCGGTGCGCGCTGCCTGGGTCGTGACGTTGATGATGGCGCCGCCGCCGCCCGCCGCCATCAGCGGAATGACACGCCGGCTCACCGCGACCACCGAGCGGGCGTTGAGGCGGAACACCGAGTCGATGTAGTCGTCGTCGGCATCGGCGATGGGCGAGCGCTTCACGAAGCCGCCCGCGTTGTTGATGAGCACGTCGATGCGGCCGAAGGTGTCGTGCACCGTCTTCACCATGCGGTCGACGGCAGCCGAGTCGGTCACGTCGGCTTGCACCACGATGGCCTGGCCGCCGGCGGCCTCGATGTCGCGCGCGACAGCATCGGCCTCGTCGCGCTTGCCCCGGTAGTGCACCGCGACCCGCGCGCCGGCGTGGCCGAGACCGCGCGCCACGGCGGCGCCGATGCCGGTGCTGGCGCCCGTGAGCAGGACGGCCTTGTTCTTCAGATCATTCATGCTGTCTCTTTCAGGTTCATGGATTGGATGGAGCCGCCAGCGGCCTGGGCGCCCGGCGCTTCCTGCGCGATGCGCGGGTGGTCGCAGGGCACGCGCCGCGCGTCGGCGCCGCCGGGCGAGCCCAGGCCGCTGACCTCGGCGCCGAAGAACTCCCGATTGATCGCCACGAAATGGGCCATTTCGGGCGGCAGGAGAATCTCCTCGTAGATCGCCTGGGTGGGGCAGGCAGAGACACAGACGCCGCAGTCGATGCACTCGTCCGGGTGGATGTAGAGCGTGCGCTCGCCCTCGTAGATGCAATCGACGGGGCAGCAGTGGACGCAGGCCCCGTCCTTGACGTCGATGCAGGCGGCGGTGATGACGTGTGCCATGGCAAAGCCTTTCCGTCTACCGTCCCAGCCACTGCGGCTTGCGCTTCTGCTGGAATGCGAGCACGCCTTCGTTCGAGTCCTCCGAGCGCAGCGCCGAGACCAGTTCCGGCAGACGCATGCCGTGCGCCTGCGATGGCGACATCTGGCCGGTCTGGCGTACCACCTGCTTGATGGCGCGCAGCGACAGCGGTGCGCAGGCCAGCAGTTGCTGCACCCAGCGGTCGACCGCAGCATCGAGTTCGGCACGCGGCACGACTTCGTTGATGAGGCCCATCTCCAGCGCGCGCTTCGCCTTGATGCGCTGGCCGGTGAGCATCATGCCCATCGCCTGGCGGTAGGGAATCTGCCGCTGCAGCAGCAGCATGCCGCCGTCCAGCGGCAGGCGGCCGACCAGCGGCTCGGGCAGGCCGAAGCTCGCCTCCTCGCAGGCCACGACCAGGTCGCAGCCCAGCACCATCTCGAAGCCGCCGCCCAGCGCGAAGCCGTTGACCTTGGCGATGACCGGCACGTTGAGCGTCTCGCGCAGCGCGATGCCGCCGAAGCCGCCCGGCCGCGTGGCCGCCCAGTATTCGACGCCCTTGAGGTTGGACGTGTTCTTCAGGTCCGCGCCGGCGCAAAAGGAGCGCTCGCCGGTGCCGGTCAGCACCACGACGCGAACGTCGTTGCGCTGCTCGATGTCTTCCCAGATGCGGATCAGCTCGGCCTCGGTCGGCAGGTCGACCGCGTTGAGCACGTCCGGGCGGTCGATGGTGACCGTCGCGACGTTGTTCGCGACTTCGTAGAGAACAGGCATCACAAAACCTCCGTGCTTCGCACTGCCGTACGAGCTTGCTTGGGGCGGCCCGCGGCGCTCACAGCGTCACCACTTCAATCAGCGAGCGCGCCTCGGCAAGGATTTCTTCCGTGTGCTGCCCTAGCCGCGGCGGTTCGCGCAGGATGCCGGTGGTCGCGCCGGACATCTGGATCGGGCTGGCGATGAACTTCAGGGTGCGGTCCGACAGGGTGCTGTCTTCCAGGATCATCTTGTTGTGCAGCGTCTGCGGATCGACCAGCGCCTCGCGCATGTCGCGCACCGGCGCGGACAGCAGGTCTTGCGCTTCAAGACGGCCCAGCCAGTGTTCGCGCGTGTTGCTCGCAAAGCGCGCGCGGAAGATCGCATGCAGTTCGGCCTTGTGCTTGAACTGCGCATCCAGGTCGGCGAAGCGCGGGTCTTGCGACAGGTCGTCGATCTCCAGCGCCGTGCAGATGTCGCGCAGCGGATGCTGCTTGAATGCGCCGACCAGCACCAGCGGGCCGTTCTGCGTCTCGAACGTGCCCGACAGCGGCATCGCGGCCCAGTTGACCTCGGAGTCCTCCATCATGATCATCGCGGCCTCCTGCATCTGCATGGCCAGCATCGAGTTGAAGAGCGAGACGGAAATCTTCTGGCCTTCCCCAGTGCGCTCGCGCTGCAGCAGCGCGAACAGGATGCCCTGCACCATGTGCATGCCGGCGGTGTAGTCGGCCAGGGCGGTGGGGTAGATCGAGACCGGGATCGAATCGTCGGCGCGGCGCGCCATCACGCCGGTCAGCGCCTGCGCCAGCACGTCCTGGCCGCCCTTGTGCGCGTACGGGCCGGTCTCTCCGAAGCCGGTGCCCACGGCATAGATGATGCGCGGGTTGAGCCGCTTGCAGTCCTCGTAGCCCAGGCCCAGGCGTTCCATCACGCCGGCGCGGAAGTTGTTGGTGACCACGTCGGCATCGGCGATCAGCGCCTTGACCAGGTCCACTTGCGCTGCGTCGCGCAGGTCGATCTCGACGCTGCGCTTGTTGCGGTTCAGGCTGCAGAAGATCGGGTTGTCATGGCCCGCGACCGGCGCGAAGGTCGAGCGGCTCAGGTCGCCCGCGCCCTTGCGCTCGACCTTGATCACGTCGGCGCCGTGGTCGGCCAGCATCTGCGTGCAGACCGGGCCCATCATCACCTGCGTGAAGTCGATGACGCGGATGCCGGCAAGCGGCAGGTTCTGTGAATCGGTCATCACGCGGCCTCCGCAAACGAACGGGCAATCGTGGGCACGTCGGCATTCGGGCCCTTCTGGTCGCCGGGGTCGGCGCCCTGTGCGCGCAGCGTGCGCTGCAGCTTGCCGATGTCGACGTTGCGCACGGATACGCCGGCGTCCAACGAGAGCGCGGCAGCGGTCCCGGCAGCTTCGCCCATCGCCATGCAGGGAGGGATCTCGCGCGAGATCTTCTGCGCGGCCGAGGTCGACGAGTAGTGGCGACCGGCCACCAGCAGGTTCTCCACGCTGCGCGGCACCAGCGTGCGGTACGGGTAGTAATAGTCGCGGCCGCGCGCCACGCTGTCCTCGAAGCGCACGCGCTGGGCCACGTCTTCCTTCGACATGACGTACTCGCCTTCGAGCAGGCGCGTCTGCCGGATGCCGGTCTGCGGCGCCAGGTCGATCAGGTAGCAGTCCTTGAAGCCCGGCAGCTTGGCGCGGATGAACTCGATCACCTTGTGGATGGTGTTGCGACCCTGCACTTCGGCGCGCGTCAGGTCCTTCACCTTGAGGCCGTCGAGGCCGGCCATGTGCGGGCAGTTGCACCACACCACGCCCGGCAGCGGCGTCTTGAGCCACCAGCTGTCCCAGGCGCCGCCGAGCAGATGCTTGATCTCGCGGTCGATCGCCTGGAAGGCGACAGGTTCCTCGTGCTCGAAGCGCTCGGCCTCGTCGGTGTCGACACCGCCCAGGCGGAACACGGTCGTCACGATGTAGGCGCCGCTGATGTGCGGGGCGCCGGCCGATGCGGCCACGTCGAGGTCGCCGGTGGCATCGATGACCACCTTGCCGAGGATCGCTTCACGCCCGCTCTTGGATTCGCAGACCACGCCCTTGACCTGGCCGTCCTCGACCAGCGTGCGCGAGAACCACGAATGCAGCCGCAGGTCGATGCCGGCCTGCTGCACCATCTCCAGCGAGGCGCGCTTGAACGCATCCGGGTCGAAGGCGGCGGCAAAGCAGATGGGGTGCGGCTTTTCCTTGCTGTGGAAGTCGAAGGTGCCCCAGCGCTTCCAGCGGCGCACGGATTCGGGCAGGCTGCCCCACTCGTGCTGCTTGGGGTATTCGGCCAGGCCGCGCGAGGCCATGCGCTCGATCATCTCCATGCAGATGCCGCGCACCGAGATTTCCTGCTGGTGGCTGTCCCACATGTCGTCGAGCACCAGCACCATGCCGCCCGAGGCGAGGCCGCCCAGGTGGTTGTAGCGCTCCAGCAGCGTGACGCTCGCGCCGTTGCGCGCAGCGGCCAGTGCCGCGGCCTGGCCTGCGGGGCCGCCGCCGACAACGACCACATCCGATTCGGCTGCCACACGGATGTCGTGGGCAGGCTCTTGCATCCAATCGCCAATACGGCTCATAGAAATCTCCTGTTGAATAAGTCGGGGTGAGGCGGCGCGCGTTTTGGCTGGCGCCGCCCCGGGATGTACCGGGGTCAGTGCGAGCTCTCCGGATGCCAGCGGATGATCCAGCGTTCGGCCAAGGTCACGAGCAGGAAGAACAGCCCGGACAAGGTCGCGCTCATCACGATCGCGGCATACAGCAGTGGAGAGTCGAAGTTGAAGGTGGCCTGCAGGATCATGGCGCCGATGCCGACCGTGGCACCCACCCATTCACCGACCACCGCGCCGATCACGCACATCGAGGCCGCGATGCGCAGCGCCGAGAACAGGTACGGCAAGGCGTTCAGCAGCCGCAGGCGGAAGAAGATCTCCATCTTGCTGGCCGACAGCACGCGCATCAGTTCCATGGCCTGCGGGTTCACAGACTCCAGCCCGCGCACCGTGTTCACCAGCGTCGGAAAGAAGCACACGAGCGCGGCGATGGTGATCTTCGGCTCCATGCCGTTGCCCATGATCAGCACCAGCACCGGGGCCTTGGCGACCAGCGGCACGGCGTTGAACATCAGCACGACCGGGAAGAAGATGTCCTGCAGCGTCTTGTTGTGGACGAAGATGGTGGCGACGACGATCGCGGCCAGGTTGCCCAGCAGGAAGCCGCCCGCCGCCTCGAGCGCAGTGGGAATCAGGTTGTCGAGCAGCACCGCGCGCTTGGCGTAGAGCGTCTCGACCACCGCCCACGGTGTCGGCGCGATGAAGGGCTTGACGTCGAAGATCGCGATCACCGCCCACCACAGCGCCAGCAGGCCGACGATGCCGAGCGCCGGCAGGATGCGGCTGCGCCACATGCGCCGCCGGCGGGCGTCCGCCCACTTGAGGTATTCGGGGTCGGCGGAGCCCTGGTTCAGCACGGCCGCGGGCGTATCGATAGAACTGGTAGTCATGGCAGCGGTCTCAGCAGGTTTCCAGCACGCGCCGCAGATGGGCCGTGAGTTGCACGAATTCGGGCGTCTCGCGAATGTCGAGGGTGCGGTCTTCGGGGAGGTTGACCGGAACGATCTCGCGCACGCGGCCCGGGTTGGCAGCCAGCATCAGCACGCGTTGGCCCAGGAAGGCGGCCTCGTGGATGCTGTGCGTCACGAAGAGGATCGTCACGCCGGTGTCTTTCCAGACCTTGCGAATCTCCTCGTTGAGCCGGTCGCGCGTGATCTCGTCGAGCGCGCCGAACGGCTCGTCCATGAGCAGGATCTTGGGGTCGCTGGCAAGCGCACGGGCGATCGAGACGCGCTGGCGCTGACCGCCGGACATCTCGTGCGGCCAGGCGTTCGCGCGGTCCTTGAGGCCCACGAGTTCGAGCAGTTCCTGCGGCGAACGGCGACCCTTGCGGCTCGCGCCCTTGCCCACCTGGAGCGGGAGCTCCACGTTCTGCAGCGCCGTGCGCCAGGGCAGCAGCGCCGCGTCCTGGAACACGAAGCCGATGTCGCGGTTCTTGCGCGCGGTCTCCGGCGAAGTGGAGAGCACGTCGATGCTGCCGCGGCTCGGCGCCAGCAGGTCTGCGACGACGCGCAGGAAGGTCGACTTGCCGCAACCCGAGGGGCCGAGCAGCGTCAGGAATTCGCCCTGCGCCACGTCCAGGTCCATCGACTTGATCGCGGTGACATCGCGGCGCATCGTGAAGAAGCGCATGCCGATGTCGCGGGCGCTGATCGCGGGCGTTGTCTTCAGAACGGCGGACATGGTCAGGCCGCCTTCATGCGCGCTGCGGCGGTGGCCTTGAGCATGTCGAGCGTCATGACGTCTTCCAGCTTCGGCGTCTTGGCGGTGAACTGGCCCAGCTCCGAATACAGGGAGATCTGCGACTGCCAGACGGCGGGGTCCATGGCGCCCCAGCCCTGCGTCTGCGCCAGCCCGCCGAGCGCGTACTCGAGCATCACGTCGATGGCTGCGCGTTCGTCCTCGCGCTTGAGATTCGGGTACTCCTTGATGAGCAGGTCGGCGGCTTCGTCGCGGTTGGCCTTGACGTGCTGCCATCCGCGCGACGTGGCGCGCAGGAAGGCCTCGATCACCTTCGGCTGCTTCTCGAGCGTGGTTGTCGTCGCGTAGTACGGCAGCGCATAGAGCTGCACGCCACCGTCCCACAGCGTCAGGTCGACGCGGCCCGCGCCGAGCGCCTTGAGTGCGGTGGTGCTGGTGAGCCAGCCGGTGACGACGTCGACCTGCCCGCTCAGCAGCGGCGCCATGTCGGAGCCGACGGTGATCACGGTGACGTCCTTCTCGGCGATCTTGTTCTTGGCGAGCAAGGCACGCAGCAGGATGGCGGCGGTCGACGGAATGCCGACCTTCTTGCCGACCAGGTCGGACGGCTTCTTCACGGGGTTCTTCGACAGCGAGAAGAAGGTGAACGGGTGCTTCTGCGCGCCGGCGGCAAAGCACTTGATCGGCAGGCCTTGCGAGACCGCGAGCATCACCGAGGGGCTGGAGGAAACCTGCCCCACTTCGTAGCGGCCCGATGCCACGATGGCAACGCCGTCGATGTTCGGTCCACCCGGCTGAATCGCGAAGTCGATGCCTTCCTGCTCGTAGAAGCCGAGGCGTTTTGCCACCACTTCACCGATCTGGTTGACGCTCGGAATCCAGCCGAGCTGCATGTTGATCTTCGCCTTGCCTTGCGCGAACGCATCGATCGACAAGAAGCCGCCGGCCGAGAGGCCTCCGGCAACGAGGGAAGTCTTGAGGAGACTACGGCGACCTTGGTCGCAAACATTGGCCATGAGTGAGTTCCTTTTTGATGGATGCAAGCGGGTAATGCGGGCACTGTGGTGAGCTCTTTGCCAGGGGCGTCGAGGACCAGTGGCGCGAATGTAGAAGTCGAGGCTGGTGCTGCCAAGCATCGTTTTTCGCAACGGGCGAACTAAAAAATCGTGCGGATCGAGGGTCCGGAATGCGGAATTCGTCACTCTTCGCTTGAGAAAGACGCGCGCGAGATGCCTTTGGCGCCTTGCGTCGGAGACGGGCGTCGTGCTGCTGCCGCGGGTAAACGCCTAGCCTCACCAGCGATCGACCGAAGGTCTGTGCATGCAGACGAGGATCAGCGTCGCGCTTCGACCATGATTTTCGGAAAACCTGAAACAATTTCCGCGACATGAAGATGAAGTCATTTCTCCTGGCGGCGACGTTCGCCCTGTCTGCCGTCTTGCAAGGTTGCGCCTCGCTGCCGCCCTCCGTCGACAGGACGCCGGTGGCGGCCATCGCTGCCAGCAGCAACGAATCGCTCGGCCGCATCGCCGCGCAAAGCGTGCCCGCCGGCAAGGGCTCCGGCTTCAGGCCGCTGTCGCTCGCCGCATGGTCGATGGACGCGCGGCTCGCGCTGGTGCGCAATTCGCAAAAGAGCCTGGACATCCAGTACTACCTGCTTCAGAACGACCTGAGCGGCCACGCGCTGGTGCGAGCCGTGCGCGATGCGGCGCAGCGTGGGGTGCGTGTGCGGTTGCTGGTCGACGATCTCTACACCGCAAACACCAACCACATGCTGCTCGGGCTTGCGGCGTACCCGAACGTGGAGGTCAGGCTGTTCAACCCGTTTCCGACGGGCCGGTCGTATGCCCTGTCGCGGTGGATTCTGGCGGCCGGCGATTTCTCCCGTGTCAACCATCGCATGCACAACAAGTTGCTGATTGCCGATGGCGCATTTGCCATCGCGGGCGGACGCAACATCGCCGACGAATACTTCTTCAACAGCAAGGGCGGCAACTTCGTCGATTTCGACCTGCTGGTCGCGGGTGCGGTGGTGCCCCGATTGGCCGGCATCTTCGACACCTACTGGAACAGTCCGCGCGTCTTCCCGCTGCACTCGGTGGAGCCAAGGCGCAAGGAGCCACCGGCCCTGCAAGCGGAATTCGAGCACCTGACGGCGGAAGCGGTGTCGGCGTTTCCGAGCCCGTCGCCCGACGCCAGGGACCTGCTCGGTTACGCCCCGTTGAGTGCCGACCTGGCGCGCCCGCCACTCAGGTTGCTCCATGGACGCATCGATGCCTTTGCCGACGACCCGGAAAAAGTCAGCGGTCGCGCGGCGCGTGGCGACGATGAAACCACGGTGACGGCCCGGGTCACCAAGACCATCAGCGAGGCCAAGGCGGAGGTCGTGATGGGTTCACCTTATTTCATTCCCGGCAAGCTGGGCATGGACGGCATGCGCAATGCGCTGAACAACGATGTGCGCGTCGAGGTCATGACGAATTCGCTGGCTTCCAACGATGAGCCATTCACGAGTGCCGCCTATGGGCGCTATCGCCTCGACATGCTGAAGATGGGCGTCGACCTGTTCGAGGTCGATTCCAGCCAACTGAAGAACGACTCGCTCATCAGCGCGGCGCTGAACGCCTCCATCGGCCGCTCGCATTCCAAGCTGATCGTGGTCGACCGGCAGACCACGTTCGTCGGCTCCATGAACCTGGATCTGCGCTCGTCGCGCGTCAACACCGAACTCGGCATGCTGGTCTATTCGCCCGAACTGGCCGAAGAGGTGCTCCAACTCGCCGGGCGGGTGCGCGACACCGGCAGCTACCGCCTGCGGCTGGTCGAACCGGGGGACCGGGTACAGTGGATTGGCGTGGAGAACGGCGTCGAGAAGGTCTACGACAGCGAACCGGGCGTCAGCGTGGGCACCAGGCTGCAGTTGCTGCTGCTGTTTCCGTTCATCAGCGAAAGCCTGCTCTAGCCAACACAAAAGCTAGCCAATACAAAAAGCCGCCCGAAAGCGGCTTTTTCAAGGCATGGTGCGAAAACTCAGCCCTTGATGGCTTCGTCGAGCGCCTTGCACGAAGGCGCGCACACAGCCTGCGACTTGCCGAGCAGGCGCTTCATCTGAAGCGAAGCGCGGGCGCGGTGCTTGCCGCACATGTAGCACGACATGGTGCTGCCGCCGAATGACGAGACTTCGGCATACGGAGAGCCCGAGGGCTTGGATTTGTAACGGAGGCCGCCTTCGATCACGGCTGTTTTGCTATCAGCTTTGGCCATCTATAGTTCCAGGGTTCAGGGGACGCATCAAGTGCGAGGCAAGGTATGGGATGCGTTCATGCGGGAGATTTGGGCGCCTTTCAGCAAAACCCAAGGGGAGAGATCCAACCGGCGAACCCCCGATGATACCCTGCTCGCCATGACCCCACGGCTCAGTCGGCCGGCTTAGTAGGGCCATTGCCGCCTTTCAACTACTTTCCAGACGCTGTTTTCGGGGCGCGAATCCAGCGCCATGCACTGAAAGCGCTGAGCAAGGCGAGCGCGGCGCTGATGCCCATGATCCAGCGAAACCCGACCACGAAGGCCATCTTGAAGGCCACGGAGCCGTCCGGCAGGTGCGCGGCGGAGGCCCAGGCCATGATGACGCCGAACACCGCAATCGCCAGCACCGCCGCCGTGCGGGACACGGCATTGTTCACCCCCGACGCCGTGCCGGCGAGCGTCGGCCCGACCGAGTTCATGACCGTGGTGGTGAGCGGCGCCACCGTCACCGTCATGCCGAACCCCAGCACCAGCACGCCGGGCAGGAACGCCGACAGATAGGTCGCACCGACACCCGGCAAGGCCAGCAGCGCAAACCCGACGCTTGCCATTGCAGGTCCGAGCACCAGTGGGATGCGCGGCCCGAAGCGGTCGACCAACTGCCCGGCCCAGCCTGAAAGAAAGAACATCAGCAGGACGAATGGCAACAACGCCGCGCCGGCCACGGTCGCGGAATAGCCCTGGACCTGGATGAGGTTGAGCGGCATGAAGTACAGGCTGCCGCCAAGCGCCGCGTAGAGGAACAGCGTCAGCAGGTTTGCCGCGCTGAAGTTGGCGATTCGAAACAGGCCCAGCGGCAGCATCGGCGCCCTGCTCTTTTGCTCCACCACGACAAACGCCGCCGCGGCCGCAAGCCCGATCACCATCGCTGCCAGTACGGGCGCCGCGCTCCAGCCCTGTGTCGGCGCTTCGATGAAGGCATAGACGATGCCGCCCAGCGCCGCGATTGCCAGCACAGCGCCAGGCACGTCGACCGGGCTGGCCGTGTCGGGCCCGCGGCTTTCCGGCACGTGCCGCCAGACGATGGCGAGTGCCAGCCCCGCCATCGGCACATTGATCAGGAAGGCCCATATCCACGAGTAATGGTCGACCAGCCAGCCTCCGAGCACCGGCCCGATGGCGGCAGTGATGCCGCTGAAGCCCGACCAGGTACCAATCGCCTTGCCACGCTCTTTCTCGGGAAAGGCCGCGCTGATCAGCGCCAGGCTGCCGGGCACCAGCAACGCCGCGCCAATGCCCTGCACAGCCCGCGCCGCGATCAGGTGCTGTATCTCCGTGCCCAGGGCACAGGCCGCCGAGGAAACCGCGAACAACGCAACGCCGAACGCAAAAACACGCCGACGGCCGAGTCGGTCGCCCAGCGCGCCGCCGACCAGCAGCAGCGCCGCAAGAAACAACGCGTAGGCCTCGACCACCCACTGCGCCTGGAACGGCGTCGCCCGCAAGTCGCGCTGGATGGCCGGGAGTGCCACGTTGACCACGGTGCCGTCGATGAACGCCATGCTGGAGCCGATGATGGCGGCCACCAGAACCCAGCGCCTCGAGACTTCAGCGCACGGAACCGCGGGAGGCGCAACCTGGATCAACGTGTCGTCGCAGGGCGCCTTGCCGATCCCGTTCATGGGTGTTCAGCCGGCCCGGCGACGCCAGCGCCCGACTTGTCTCAGATTGGACATGGCGTGTCCGAATTTGACTGGAGAGCGGCCACGCTGCGCGCGATGGCCGCCGAGGCGTTCGAGGTGAGCCGTCGCGCGCCCTGCGCCACGGCGTCGATGCCGGCGGCGGTAACCGGCTCGCTCAGGTTGACCTGGCAGACCAGCGCGCGTGCCTGGTCGCCTCGCCGGACCGTCCAGCCCAGGCTTGCTTCGACCCGGCTGCCTTCCACGGCGTCGAACTGCCGCACCTGTACCGAGATTCGCGTGACGGGTGCCGCGGCCGGCCGCCCCCCGCGCGAGCCGTCGAGCGCGCCGAGCCGGCTGGCAATGCCACTCGACAAGGCGTCGCGCATTTCACTCTCGAAGGACGAGACCCAGCGGTGTTCTTCGAGCACGTCGACTTGCGCTTCGACACTGGACCCGGCCGGGTGCACCACCAATTGCGGTCGCGCCAGGCGCTCGGGCACCGCCAGCGGCGCGACTTCGATCCAGAGCGGCGTGGCACCCGCCGTCGCAGCGGCCAGCGGCGCCGCCGGCGCAGCCAGCGTGTAGTAACGGGTCGGCGCGCTGGCGCATCCTGCAAGCAACAACACGCCCGCAGCCAGGTACACCAGTGAGGAGGTCGAGACTTTCATGGCTAGTTCTTCTTGTCGTCCGGCTTGCCGCGAATGAGCGATTCGGGATGCCGCTCGAGGTAATCGGTCAGCACACGCATCGAGCC
This sequence comes from Variovorax humicola, assembly GCF_037889915.1. NCBI lineage: Bacteria > Pseudomonadati > Pseudomonadota > Betaproteobacteria > Burkholderiales > Comamonadaceae > Variovorax > Variovorax humicola. Next base: position 119,428 of record NZ_JBBKZV010000002.1, read on the forward strand.
GGCCGCGCGGGTCAGTTCCTGGAGGGTCTGCCGCAGGTCCTGCTGCAGCGGGGCGTCATCCCGCAGCGTCCGGTTGGCACTGTCGACAGTCTGGCGCACGTCTTTCAGCGCGGCCGTCATCGCTGGCGAGACGTCGTTGTTGAGCGAGGCGGCGAGCTTTTCGGCACCGGTCAGCGTCTTGTTGAGCGAGGCGAGCGACACGCGCAGGTCCTTGCCCAACTCCTCGAACGGGATCTTGTTGACCTTGGTCGCGAGTTCCTGCACCTGGGACTGCAGGTCTTCGAAGCTGCCCGGGACGGTCGGCAGCTCGATCGGATTGGCGGCCACGTCGACCTTGACTGCCGGCTGCTTCGGGAAGAAGTCGAGCGCCACGTACATCTGGCCCGTCAGCAGGTTGCCGTTGCGCAACTGGGCGCGCAGGCCCTTGCTGACGAGGAACTGCAGCCGCTCCTCCTGCGTCCGGCTCGACGGCGCGTTCGCCGTGGTGTCGGTGACGCCGGCGCTGCGCCGCAGCCGGTCGGGGTACACCTGCAGCAGCACCGGCATGCGGAACTCTCGCTCGGTGCGGTCGAACTCGACCCCGATCGATTTCACCTCGCCGATCACCACCCCGCGGAAGTCGACCGGTGCGCCGGGTGCCAGTCCGCGCAGCGACTGGTTGAAGTACATCAGCAGCGTTTGCGAAGGCCCGTCGGGCGGCTTCATCGCGGTGGCCTCGTCGTCGGCGAGCACGTAGGCGGTGTTCTCGGTGGCCCGCGGACCCATCTCGTTCTCGGGCGCCTGGAACGCAATGCCGCCAAGCAGGATGGACGCCAGCGACTGGGTGCGCACGTTCACGCCGCTCGCGGTGAGCGACAGGTCGACGCCGCTGGCATGCCAGAAGCGCGTATTGAGCCCGATGAACTTGTCGTATGGCTCGTTGACGAAGATTCGCAGCGTGACGCCGCGGCCGTCGCCGTCGAGTGCGAAGGCCGCGACCTGCCCGACCTTGATGCGCCTGAAATAGACCGGCGAGCCGACGTCGAGCGAGCCGACGTCGGTCGCGCGCAGCAAGTACTGCTGGCCCGAGGAATCGCGCGTGACGATGGGCGGAACTTCCAGGCCGGTGAACTCGCTGGTGGTGTCCTCCGACGTCCCGGCATCGACGCCGATATAGGCCCCCGACAGCAGAGTGCCCAGGCCCGAAATACCGGAGGTGTCGAGCCGCGGCCGCACCACCCAGTAGCGGGAGTCGGTGGCGGTAAATCCGTCGGAGTCCTTGGTGAGCTGCAACGTGACACGCACTGACGACCGGTCGCGCGCGAGCCGGATCCCCTTGACGGTTCCGATCTGCACTTCCTTGTACTTGACGGCGGTCTTGCCCGCCTCCAGCCCTTCGGCCGACTTGAAGGTGACCACGATCTGCGGCCCGCGCTCCAGCAGGATGCGCGCGACCAGCGTGACGCCAACCAGCGCCGCGACGATCGGAATCAGCCAGACCAGCGAGGGCAGCCAATCGCGCCGACGCTTGACCTGGGGCGCGTTCAATTCGGGCAGTTGTGGTTTGGGTGGTTCTGTGTCACTCATGCGGTTGCGGTGTGCTGCTCGTCATTCTCGTCGTGCAATGACTCGGGCGGGTCATCCCACGTCATGCGCGGATCAAAACTCAAGGAAGCCAACATGGTCAAGACCACCACGGCGCCGAAAGCCGCAATGCCGACCCCTGCCGTGATCACCGCAAAACCCTGCAGTTGCACCAGCCCGGCCAGCAGCGACACCACGAACACGTCGAGCATCGACCAGCGGCCGATGAATTCGATGACGTGATAAAGCTTGGCCCGCTGCAGCCGCCGCCAGCGGCTGTGGCGCTGCGCTCCCACCACGAGGATGAGCAATGCAGCGAGCTTGAACAACGGCACCAGGAAGCTCGCGATGAACACGATGGCCGCCAGGCTGTAGGCGCCCGTCTCCCAGAAGTAGATGATGCCGCTCAGGATGGTGTCGTCCTGCGTGCCGAACAGCGACTTGGTAATCATCACCGGCAGCATGTTGGCGGGAACGTACATCATGCACGCCGCGATCAGAAAGGCCCATGTGCGGTTCAGGCTGTCAGGCTTGCGCCGGTGCAGATGGGTACCGCAGCGGCCGCACGGCTCGCCGTCGTGCGCCTGCTCCCACACCGTGCCGCAATGATTGCATGCGGTCAGACCCAGGCTTGCCGCCGTGGGAACGCCGTCGGCGTCGTCTTTCGTCGAAGGGATCGTGGTCATGAGCCGGGCTGCCGGTGAAACGCCATTTCCCAGAACCCGCGCGGGTCGAAAGCCAGCACCGAGGTCAGCAGCACCGTCAGCACCATGAAGGCCCACAGCGCCGGCCCGCCCACCACCGTGGCAATGCTCGACAGCTTGACGATGGCCACCAGCACGCCGAGCAGGAACACCTCGATCATTCCCCAGGGCCGCAACGACTGCATCGCCCGCACCATCCAGGCGAAGCCAGGCGCGCGGCGCTCGCGCTCCAGGGGGATCAGCAGCCAGACCAGGATGCACAACTGCACCAGCGGAAACAGGATCGTGGTCGCCAGCACGAGCAACGCCACGGGCGGCATGCCTGCTTCGGTCAGCGCCAGCACGGCGCCGGCCAGCGTGGTCTCGCTGCGCAGGCCGCGCACCTCGATCTCGACGATGGGAAAAAGGTTGGCAATCGCAAACATGATTAGGCTGGCGACCGTGAGCGGCAGCACGCGGCGCCGCTGCTGGCCGAAATGGCGTTCCAGTTCGGTGCCGCAGCGCGGGCAAGTGGCCACGTCGCGCGGCCGCAGCCGGGCACGCCGGTAGATGGCGTCGCAGCCTTCGCAGGCAATGATGTCGGGCACTTCACGCATGGGACCACATCATGACTCGGCCGCGCCGTGCGCGATATCGGACGGTGCCATCTTCAGGCGCATCACGCTGAACACCGCCGCGATGCCGGCGCAACTGGCTGCCAGCAGCAGGGCTATGACGGGTCCCTTGTTGTCCAGCGGACTCCACACGCTGAACACGCCGGCGAGGATGACGGCGCCGAGGGTCTGTCCGGTGAGCCGCGCCGTACCGAGCATGCCGCTGGCCGCGCCGCTGCGATGGGGCGGCGGCGAAGTCACGATGGTGTGGTTGTTGGGCGACTGGAACAGCCCGAAGCCCGCGCCGCACAGCGCCATGCGCCACACGATGTCGGCATTGGCGGGAAGGGCCGGCAATGCGGCCAGCAACGCGAGCCCGCTTGCCAGGAGCGCGAGGCCCACGCCACCGAGCAGCCCGTCGGGGTAGCGGCCGATCAACCGACCGGCCACGGGCGCCATCACCACGATCGCGAGCGGCCAGCAGGTGATCAGCAAGCCGGCCTCGACGTGGGTGCGGCCGTAGGCGCCAAGCAGCAGGAAAGGCAGCGCGATGTACGCCAGCATCTGCGCCGAGAAGGCCGCGACCGATGTGCCCATGGACAACGCGAACACCGGAATGCGCAGAAGATCGATGGGGAACAAAGGCAGCGCCAGCCTGCGTTGCCGCCGCAGGAACACAAAGCCCACGAGGAGGCCCGCCACCATGATGGCCCAGGCCATCGGCGATGCGCCCTGCCCTGTGCCCTGGCGCACGCCGAGCTGGTCGGCGCCCAGGAAGATCAGCGAGAACATCAGGACGTTGAGCACCACGTCGATCAGCGAGAACCGCGCGCCCGCCGCTGCCGGCTCGACGTTGTCCGGCAGCGACTTCCGCGCCAATGCGAGCACGACGATGCCAAGCGGCACGTTGAGCGCAAACAGCCAGGGCCACGAAGCCACCGACAGGATGGCGGCAGCGACCGAAGGCCCCGCAACTGCGGACGTGGCCACCACCATCGAGTTGATCGCCATGCCACGACCCAGTCGGCTCGACGGATAGATCAGCCGCACCAGTGCGGAATTGACGCTCATGATCCCGGCCGCGCCCAGGCCCTGCATTGCACGCGCCGCGATCAGCGTGCCGAGCGAATCGGAGAACGTGGCGCCCGCCGACGCCACCGTGAACAGCGCGATGCCCGCGATGTAGATGCGCTTGTAGCCGACGATGTCGCCGAGCGAAGCCAGCGGCAGCAACATTACCAGCGTCGCGATCTGGTAGGCGTTGACCACCCAGATCGAATGCGAAGGCGTGGCTTGCAACTGCTGCGCGATGCCGGGCAGCGCGAGGTTGACGATGGTGCCGTCGAGCACCGCGACCATGATGCCGAGGACGATGACCAGCATGGCCTTGCCGCGGGCGGGCGAAGGCAGGCCGTCGTGGGCAACGGGCGTTCCGGAAAGCGTGGATGACATGGTGTGGTGCTGAGGCTGCCGAGACTAACCGCGCAAGCAGAAGTCCGCAGAGGCGTTCGATGGCGCGCAAGCGCGATGAGTCGATTGTGGCGAAGGGTGGATGAGCGTGCTTGCCAGCGGCGAATGGACCTTCCATGGCACGAACTTCAGGCGCAGGTACTTTTCCAGGCAAGGCCAGCCCATGGCGTTCAATGGCTGGCTGCAGACAGTTCGAACGCAACGGCCAGTATGGGCTTGGCCCACTGCGGCACCTGCTTCAGTGGCACGTGCGCCACGACGCGGCCGGATTCCATGTGCAGCAGCAGCACGGGCTGTGGCGGCTTGCCGGCCTTCGGGTCGCCCTCGGCGCTGTTGTCGAACACGCGCAGGCTGGCCAGGTGCGGCATCAGCTTGATCAGGTTGGCGCGGCTGCTGACGTAGCGTGCACGGATCTTGTGCTCGGGGATGGCGTGGCCACCCGCGGCCACCCGCTCCTCGACGCGCTGCATGTGCAACTCGGGCGACGACAGTCCTGCGTACCAGACGTGGATTTGCGCCCCGGCCTTCGCGCCGGCGAGCAGCATGTCGGGAATCGTGCTGGCGCCGAGCGTGGTCTCGAATGCGTAATGGGCGCTCTCCCGCAAGGCGCGCTCGAGGCCCTTGCGGCCGAATTCCCATGCGTGGCCGTTGGCCGCTTCAAGCGCAAGGCCAGGGTTCGCGTCGCACAGTGCGCGTGCGGCCAGATCCGGATTGAAATAGGGAACGTTGCGGGCCGACAAGGCCGCTCCGCCGACACTGCTCTTGCCCGCGCCATTGACGCCGGCCAGCACGAAAATCTGTGCAGCCACGCTGGACTTGAGGACTTCCGGACTGTGCCGCTATCGCGCCGCGCGCACGGCCGCCTTGCCCAGTTCCTTCGGCGTCATCGCGAAGGCATCGGCCATGCCCTGTGCGGCATCGGCGCCCTGCATGCGGGCAAACATGTCGTCGAAACGCTGGGCGAGTGCATCGAGGTTGGGTTCGGCCGCCTGTTCGAGCTTGAGGTAGCGATCGACCGACATGAGCACCATGGTCGGCTGGTCATGGCGGGTGATGACCACGGCGCCTTCGGCCATGACCGTACTGGTCACTTTCTGCATGCCGCCCGCGAGATTCGTCGCGGTAAACGTCGGCATGCTGCGGGCCAGACGGTCCAACGCCTCCGGGCGGGAAATGAGTGCATGGGCCACGAGATACTCCAAAGCATTCGAAGCCCCCATTTTAGGCATTTTCTGGATTTTGGGGATTACACCCCGGGGCAGGCGAGTTGTAGGCATCCACCGGCGCAATCCTTGGCCCGCCGCCGATTCGCACGGCAATCCGGGGCGCACACCCTGTGGTTTCAGCCCGGCACCGTGCTCCACCGCACCGGCAGCGACGCCGGCCCACAACCTCTACCTCGTGAGCCCGCCATGCATGCCCTCCCTTCCGCGCACTCCGTGCAGAGCCCGTCCGACGTCCCCGCCGCCGCCGATCGCGCAGGCTGCGTCGTGGCATTGACTGCAGATCATCGCCGTTACGACAGCGACCACGAACATGCCACTCGCGCCGAGGCCGCGCGGCGGCTCGCGATGCTCAAGGGCGTCGCCTTCCGGGGCGAATACAAGCGCAACGCGCCTCGCGAAGCACCCACCTATTTCGTGCCGAGCGACACGCTCACGGCAGATGCTGCCGACGCGCTCGGCGTGTCCACTGAAGACGACATCTTCGGCGGTGTGGTGCCGCATGCTTTCGTGGGCACCAAGGTCATCACCCATCCACTGGTCTACGAATCGGCGGCGAAACCGCACGGATGGAACCCTGGGTTCGCGCAACGGGTCGCCGGCGGGGTGCTGCGCGGCTACAGCGCGTTTTCGTGCGACGAGGCGCTGATCGCAGGCAAGCGCTTGCTGGACGAGGGTGAGGCGCGCGTCAAGCCGGCCTGCGCCACTGGTGGCCGCGGCCAGACCGTGGTTCGCAACGTCGCCGCGCTTGAACACTGCGTCGGCCGAATCAGCGACGAAGAATTGCGCGAGCACGGGCTCGTTCTTGAAGAAAACCTGACCGAACCGGTGGCCACGCTCAGCGTCGGGCAGGTCGTAGTCGGAGGTTTGCGCGCGAGCTACCACGGCGTGCAGCGCCTGACGCGCAACAACCATGGCCACATGGTCTACGGCGGCTCCGACCTGACACTGGTGCGCGGCGGCTTCGATGCATTGCTGGCATTGAACCTGGCACCCAATGTGCGTCTGGCCATCGAGCAATCCCGCGATTACCACGAAGCCGCAAAGGATTGCTTCCCCGGCTTCTTTGCTTCGCGCATCAACTACGACGTGGCGCAGGGGCTTTCTACCGGAGGCGAACTGCGCTCGGGGGTGCTGGAGCAGTCATGGCGCATGGGCGGCGCCACGGGCGCGGAAATCGCCGGCCTCGAATGTTTCCGCGACCGGCGCGACTGCCGGCAGGTCTGGGCGTCGTGCTTCGAGGTTTATGGCACCAGCGAGGCCCCGCGTGGTGCAACGGTGTACTTTCGAGGAATCGACAAGAAGGCGGGCGAACTCGTCAAGTACGCAGCCGTGACTGAAATGAGGTGCGATGCCCACGCGTCATAGTGCCATCGACATCGCCGTTGCCGGCCACCACATCGCGGGCACGCTGGTCGCGCCATCGGCTGCCATTCCAGGTGTGCTGCTGGTGCATGGGTGGGACGGCAGCCAGGCTCAATACCTCGCCCGTGCGCACGAGATCGCGGCGCTCGGCTGCATCTGCCTGACCATCGACCTGCGCGGCCACGCCCGGCACCATGAGTTGCGCGAGGCCGTCACGCGCGAAGACAACCTGCAGGATGTCTTGGCCGCCTACGACACGCTGGTGGGACATCCGGCCGTCGACCCGCAATCCATCGCCATCGTCGGCAGCAGCTACGGCGGCTATCTGGCTGCGTTGGTCAGCGCAATGCGGCCGGTGCGGTGGCTCGCGCTACGCGCACCGGCGCTCTACCGCGACGAGCAATGGGATACGCCCAAAGGCAAGCTCGGACGGGAGGACTTGATGATCTACCGCAACACCACGATCGCACCCGCGGACAACCGTGCGCTGGCGGCCTGCGCGCTGTTCAAGGGCGATGCCTTGATCGTCGAATCCGAGACAGACAAGACGGTGCCGCACCCGGTCATCGAGAACTATCTCAGCGCTTTCAAGCGCGTGCGCTCAGTGACGTACCGCGTCATTTCGGGCGCGGACCATGCGCTGTCGCAAGAGTCGTATCGGCAGGCCTACGGCATGCTGCTGGTGAGCTGGATGACCGAGATGGTGCTGGGAGCCAAGGCGGCGACGGGGTTGCTGCGGCCGGCGCCGAACAGTCCGGCGTGACGGCAGGGACTGTGAAGTCCCTGGAAAGCCTGCGCCCTCTGATGCGCATCCTCGGCGGCGGCAGTCCATCGCACGACCAGGCCGGTGCGTTGCGGACTTGAATCGATGGCGCCTGGCGCCATGCCCTCCCCTTCGATTCTGCGCAGATATCACATATGTGATGGCATGAGAAAACCCCGAAATCTACGATCCCTGCAATTCCACGGGGCTCGATCGATCGATCCGACCCACCTCAAGAGACAAGGCACGCGGTCATGAAAATCGATCCACCCGGCAGCGCTTTCCGGCTCCACGACCTGATCCGCCGGCAATTGCCGCGGCTGGCCGGCCACCCGGCGTTGGTGGACCAGGGACGAAACTGGACCTATGCCGAACTACATCAGGCCATCGTCGAACTGGCCGCCTTCCTGCGTACGGCGGGGCTTCGGCCGGGCGACCGCCTGATGATCGTGGGAGAGAACAGCGCGGCCCAGATCGCGGCCATCTTTGCGGCGAGCGAACTGGAGGCCTGGGCCGTGGTGGTCAATGCGCGGCTGACTGCGGCGGAAGTTGCCAACATCGAGAATCATTGCGAGCCCCGTCTCGTCCTTTGCACTGCCGAGGTTTCGGACGATGCGATGCGCCATGCACAGGCGCGCGACGCTGCGGCTCACGCGGTCGGCGGCCTGGTGTTCCATTGCACGCCCGCGAATGCCGACGCGACCGTCGAGCCGAGCTTTGCCGGCAGCGCCAGGCAAGTGGCGGTCCTGATCTATACCACCGGCACGACGGGCCAACCCAAGGGCGTGATGCTCACGCACCGCAACCTGGGCTTTTCCGCCGCGGTGTCTGCCGCATCGCGTCGGACTGCCGAGCGCGACCACGTGTACGCGGCCCTGCCGATGTCGCATGTGTTCGGGCTGACGAGTGTGGTGCTGGCGGGACTGAGCGCGGGCGCCACCTTGCACGTGGTGCCACGCTTCGACGTCCAGCATCTGCGGCGCGCGCTGGCCGAGGGCCTGACTTTCTTCCAGGGCGTGCCGGCCATGTACGTGCGGCTGCTGTCGATGGCCGACGGCGGGCAAGCAGTCACGGCACCCCGACTGCGTTTCATCCACTGCGGTGGTGCGCCACTGGACGCCGCGCTCAAGAACCGGGTGGAAGCGCTGCTGGGCTTGCCCATCAACAACGGCTACGGCATGACCGAGGCCTCGCCGTCGATCTGCATGGTGCCCTACAACCGCAAATGCGACGACCTGACCGTGGGCTATCCGATTCCGAACATGGAGACGCGCATCGTCGACGAAGAAGGAAACACCGTGGCACCCGGCACGGTCGGCGAGTTGCTCATTCGTGGACCGAACGTGATGAAGGGCTACTACAAGGCGCCGGAGTTGACGGCGCAGGTGCTGTCCGACGACGGCTGGCTGCGCACCCAGGACCTGGTACGCCAGGGCGGGGACGGCGCTTGCTACGTCATGGGCCGCCTGAAGGACTTGATCATCCGCTCGGGCTTCAACGTCTATCCCAGCGAAGTCGAGGCCGCGCTCAACGCCCATCCTGCCGTGGCCCAGTCCTGCGTGGTGGGCAAGCCGGTTGCCGGGGATGAGCAGGTGATCGCCTTCGTCGAGCCGCACGCCGGCGCCTCGGTGGACGCACCAGCGCTGCAGGCATTCCTGCACGACCGCCTCGCGCCATACAAGCGTCCGCAGCGCATCGTGCTGGTGCCGCAATTGCCCGCCGCCCAGAGCGGAAAGATCCTGAAAAAGGCCGTCCAGGACATGGCCGGGCTCCTTTGATCCGAACGTCCCGCGCATTCCTCCCATTCCAACCATCCGCCTCCAGGAGACACACCATGAAGACCACCATCCACCGCCGCGCCGGCCTATGCCTGGCACTGGGCCTGCTGGCGGGCGCCGCCCTCCCGTCAGGGGCCCAGTCCGCGTCGGCGTATCCGCAAAGGCCGATCAAGCTCGTCGTGTCTTCGGCTGCCGGTGGAGGCGCGGACACGGTGGCGCGCCTGATCGCGCTCAAGCTGGCCGATGCATTCAAGCAGCCGGTGGTGGTCGAGAACAAGCCTGGCGCCAGCGGCACACTGGCCGCCACCACCGTCCTGGGTGCGCCTGCCGACGGCTATACGCTGCTGTTCGGCATCACGACCATGGCCCAGTTGCCCGCAGTCACCCAGACACCGCTGCCCTTCAACACCGAGCGCGATTTCATTCCCGTGTCGCTGGTGGCCAAGTCCAGAAACGTGCTGTTCGCCAGCAAGAAGACCCAGGCCAAGACCGTGCCCGAGCTGATCGCGGCGCTCAACGCCCAAACCTTGAGCTATGGCTCCTGGGGCAATGGCTCGACCGGTCATTTCATGGGGGATCTGTTCGCGCGCCAAACGAGGACACAGCCGACCCACGTGCCCTATAAAGGGGCCGCGCCCATGATGAACGATCTGCTGGGCGGCACCATCGACTTCGCCTTTCCCGACATCGGCTCGGCCCAGCCGCATTTGAAGTCGGATCGCATCCAGCTGCTCGCCGTGACGGGAGACAAGCGCCTGACGTCATTGCCCGAGGTCCCCACGATGGACGAGCTGGGTGTCAAGGGCTTCGATTTCGGTGGCTGGTTCGCGCTGTTCGCACCCAAAGGCACGCCCTCCTCCGTGGTGGAGACGTTGTCGACACAGGTGGCCGCGGCCGTCGAGGACCGCGAGGTCCACGCCCGGCTTCTTGCGATGGACATGGATCCCGTAGGCAACAGCGGCAAGGAATTCGCCAGGTTCCTGCACGAGGACCTGGGCAGGTGGGCGCGCATGGCCAAGGAATCCGACATCAAGGCCGATTGAGTCGCTGCGAAGGACCGATCCATGCCTCGCGTCAAACGCCCCATCAGCCTGCCGCGCCTGTCGGCGCGGGATCGCGAGCGCGAACTCGGCAGCGGTGACGTCAAGTCGGCGCGCAGGGTGTTCGAGCTGATCGAGTTGTTCGAGCAATTGAACAAGCCCGCCACCGTGGCCGAGATCGTGCAGGCGAGCGGTTTCCCGCAGTCCAGCACCTCCATGCTGCTGCGAACGCTCCACCACATGGGTTATCTGTGCTGGAACCCTGACGACCGCACCTACCTGCCCAGCCTGCGGCTGAACATGCTGGGCGGCTGGGTTCACGACCTGGCGTTGCCGCGCAGCCATCTGCGCCTTGCCATGCAGGAGTTGAGCCGGCAAACGGGGTTGAGCGTGCTCCTGGGGCAACGCACCGGCCGCTTCGTGCAGTACGCGCACGAGGTGTTCGCTTCCAGCGAGCGCGGCGACGACGTACCCATCGGCGTCGTGCGCCCATTGGTCGAGACCGGGCTTGGCTATGCACTGATGGCGGCCATGCCGGACGAGCAGGTGCGGCGTGTGGCCGCGGCCTGTCTGGTCGCGCAGGAAAAGCCGACGCTGGTCCGCGACGTGCAGCAGGTCATGGCCATGGTCACAAAGGTTCGCCAGGCGGGCTTCGCCTATTCCACGCGCCTGCAGAACGTGGGGAAGGCTTCGTTCTCCTTCCACCTGGGTCAACCCATCGACAGTGCGAACCAGGAGTTCAGCCAGCTTGGACTGGCCCTGGCGGGCAAGCGCCGCACGCTGGAAAGCCGCTTGCCCGGAATCATCGAGATGGTCAACGCCGTGGCGCATGAATTCCTGCCCGACGTGCGCATCGCCATCGACCCCAACACCCCCATCGAACCCATCTAGAACCGGGAGATTCCCATGGACATGAACATCAGCGTGGAGGAACAAGCCTTCCGCCACGAGGTGAGCGCCTTCGCGCGCGCCAACCTGCCCAAGCCAGTACGCAACAAGGTCCTTTTCGGCGAAAAGCTGGCCAAGGCCGAATACGTGGACTGGCAGCAACGCCTGTACCGCCAGGGTTGGATCGCGCCCTCGTGGCCCGTGGAATACGGCGGCACCGGCTGGAGCCTGGGCAAGCGCCGTGTGTTCCACCACGCGCTGGCGCTGTGCTGCGCGCCGGAGACCATCTCCTTCGGCATCTCCATGATCGGCCCGGTGCTCTACACCTTCGGCTCCGACGCACAGAAGGCAAAGTACCTGGCCGGCATCCTGAAATCCGAGACCTGGTGGTGCCAGGGCTTTTCCGAGCCCAATGCCGGCTCCGACCTCGCCTCGCTGAAGACACGTGCCCGCGACCGTGGCGACCACTACGTGGTCAGCGGCCAGAAGACCTGGACCACGCATGGCCGGCACGCCGACATGATGTTCTGCCTGGCCCGCACCACCGAAGAAGCCAAGCTGCAGAACGGCATCTCCTTCCTCCTGCTGGACATGAAGGCGCCGGGCGTCGAAGTGCGGCCCATCGAGACCATCGATGAAGGCGCGAGCATCTGCGAGGTCTTCCTCAACGAAGTGGTGGTGGCGAAGAGCGAGCTCGTGGGCGTCGAGGGACGCGGCTGGGACTATGCCAAGTTCCTGCTCGGCAATGAACGCGCCATGATCGCCCGCGTCGGCCGCTCGCGCATGCAACTCGAACGCGCGCGGCGCGTCGCGGCCTCCCAGCGGTCCGGCGGCCGGGCCTTGAGCGAGGACCCGCTGATCCAGCGACGCCTGTGCGAGATCGAGGCGCGCCTGCGGGCGCTGGAAATCTCGGAGCTCCGCGCGCTCGACGGCTACCGGCCGGGCAAGGGCTTCGACGGCGCCACCGCCTCCATGCTCAAGATCGAGGGCTCCGAACTGTGCCAGCAGCTCACCGAACTGCTGCTGGACCTCACCGGCCGCTACTCCCGCGTCTACATGGGCCGCTACGAGCAGTCGCCCATCGGCGGCAGCGACGCCCACGGCGCCATGGGCGACCACCTGTTCAACCGCGTGGCCACGATCTACGGCGGCAGCACGGAAGTCCAGAAGAACGTCATCGCAAAGAGCAGCCTGTAACTGCCGCCCGCAACTGCCGCCTGTAGGAACGCCACATGAACTTCACCCTTTCCGACGAGCAAACCATGATCCGCGACAGCGTACGCGACTACTTCGAGGGCGCCTACGACTTTGCTGCCCACGCGCAGCGCGTGCGCCAACGGCGCGGGCTGGACCCCGCGCGCTGGCAGGCCATGGCCGAGCTGGGCTGGCTGGGCCTGGCCGTGCCGCAGGACGCGGGCGGTCTGGGCGCCGGCGCCCAGGAAGCCATGCTGCTGATGGAGGGCGCGGGCGCCGCGCTGTGCATCGAGCCGCTGCTGGCCACCGCCGTGCTGGCCGCACCGCTGCTGGCGGGCGCCGTCGGCGTGGCCGCGCAGGTGCTGCCGGCCGTGCTGGCAGGCCAGCAGAGCCTGGCACTGGCCTGGGCCGAATCGCATCATGGTTTCGATCCCCTCGCCGTGCGCACGACAGTGCAGCGCCAGGCCGAGGGCGGCTTCGTGCTGCACGGGCACAAGGTGCTGGTGGACAACGGCGGTGACGCCGACTGGATCGTCGTGCCGGCCCGCGCCATGGCAGCCACCAACAAGACGGGCATCCAGGCGCCCGGCGACGCGCCGCAGGACAGGTTGGGCGGCATCTCGCTGTTCCTGGTGCCCGGCAACGCCCGGGGCCTCACGCGTGTGTCGGTGCCCATGGTCGATGGCGCCTGGGCGGCCGACCTGTCGCTCGATGGCGTCGCGCTGGACGCCGGCCACCTGATCGGCGCCTGGGGCCAGGGCGGCGCCGCGCTTCGCGCTGCGGTGTACCGCGGACTTGCCGCCAACTGCGCCGAGGCGCTGGGCGCCATCGGCCGCGCCATCGGGCAGTGTCGCAGCTACCTGCATGAACGCCGGCAGTTCGGCCAGCCGCTGGCCAACTTCCAGGCCCTGCAGCACCGCTTTGCCGATCTGCTGATCGCCGAGGAGCGCGCGCGTTCCATGACACTCGTGGCGGCCATCCGCGCCCACGAAGGCCGCTTCGACGACCCCGAGTCACTTCGCGACCTCAGTCTCGCCAAACTCACCGTGGGCCGCGCCGCGCGTCTGGTGGGCGCACAGGCCATCCAGTTGCACGGCGGCATGGGCATGGCCTGCGAACACCCGGTCGGCCACTGCTATCGCAAGCTGCTGGCCTGCGACGCCGCTTTCGGCACGCCGGACGAACACGTCGCGCTGCTGGCGCAAACGATGGCACACCCCATGACGCAACCCACATCGGCCCCGGCCCTGGAAGAAGAACTGACCCCATGATCCACGCAGCCGTTCAAACTGCTCTGTACGCCGGTGGCGTGCTGGTGCTGACCCTCGACAACCCGCCTGTCAACGCGCTCGGGAACGCGGTGCGCCGTGGCCTGGCCCAGGCTATCGAGGCCGCGCAGACCGATGCACAGGCGCGCGCCATCGTCATCCTGGGCGCGGGGCGCGGTTTCAGTGCTGGCGCCGACATCCGTGAATTCGGCCAGGCGCGCGAGATGCCCTGGATGGGCGAGGTCTGCCTGGCCGTCGAGACCAGCACCAAGCCGGTCGTGGCCGCGCTGCACGGCATGGCCCTGGGCGGTGGCCTGGAACTGGCCCTGGCCGCGCACCACCGAATCGCGGCGCATGGCACCCGGCTCGCGCTGCCCGAGGTGCAACTCGGCCTGCTGCCCGGCGGCGGCGGCACGCAGCGCCTGCCGCGCCTGATCGGCGCCGAAGCGGCGCTGGACCTGATGCTCGGCGGACGACACATCGACACCGCGGAGGGCTTGGCCTTGGGCGTGATCGACCGCGTCGCCAGCCCCACGGAAGAACTGCGCTCGCAGGCTGTGGCGTGGGCCGGAGAACTCGCCACCCACGGCCTGCCGCCGCGCCGCAGCCGCGACGCGCAGGGTCTTGCCGATGTGCGGGCCAGCCTGACCGCGCTGGAAGTGGCCCGTGCCAGCCTCGGGAAGAAGGCGCGCGGCCAACTTGCGCCCTTCTGGATCGTCGACGCGGTGCAGGCCGCCATAGAAAAGCCCTTCGACGCCGGCCTGAGCGTCGAACGCGAGGGCTTCCTGCAATGCATGGGCAGCCCGCAGCGCGCTGGCCTGATCCATGCGTTCTTCGCCGAGCGTGAGGCGCGCAAGGTGCCCGAGGCGCGCCGTGGCACGCCGCGCCCGGTGCAACGCGTGGGCGTGATCGGCGGCGGCACCATGGGTTCGGGCATCGCCGTGGCCATGCTGGATGCGGGCCTGCACGTCACGTTGATGGAGCGCGATGACACCGCCCTCGCCGCAGGCCGCCAGCGCGTGGAGAAGGTCTACGACCGGCTGTCGGCCTCGGGACGCCAGACTGCGGAGCAGCGCGCCGCCACCCTCGCCCGCCTCGACGGCGCCACCAGCTACGACGCGCTGGGCCAGGCCGATCTGGTGGTGGAAGCCGTGTTCGAGGACATGGCCGTCAAGAAGGCCGTTTTCGCCGAACTCGATCGCGCGTGCAAGCCCGGCGCGATCCTGGCCACCAACACCTCCTTCCTCGACATCGACGAGCTGGCGGCCTCCATCGCGCGGCCCCAGGACGTGGTCGGGCTGCATTTCTTCTCGCCCGCCAACATCATGAAACTGTTGGAAATCGTGGTGCCCAGGCGCGTGGCGGACGATCGATCAGCGCGAGCACCTCGGGGTCGGGCTGTCCGCTGCGCGTGCCCTCAGGGTATTGGTAGTTGCCCCGGCCGGTCTTCTGGCCGAACCAGCCACGCTCGCAGAGCAGGTCGGCCACGCGCACGTAGCGCGCCCGCGGGTCGCGCAAGGCCGCCTTGCGCGTGCGCGCGGCCCAGCTGATGTCGCCGCCTGTGAGATCCGCCGTGCGGTAGGGACCCATGGCGTAGCCGAAGTTCTCCAGCGCGCGGTCGATCTGATAGGGCGAGGCGCCGTCTTCCAGCAGGAAGCTCGCGGCCTCGCGGTAGACGTAGAGGATGCGGTTGCCGATGAAGCCGTCGCACACGCCCGCGCGCACCGGCACCTTGCGCAGCGTGTCGGCCAGCGCGAAAGCGGTGGCTACCACGAATGCCGAACGGGCCGCGCGCGGCATTCAGCCGCGCAGCTTCAGCGAAGAGGACATCGTGCACTTCTACATGGCCGCGCTCGTCAACGAAGCCGCCAAGGTGCTGGGCGACGGCATCGCGCTGCGGCCCCTGGACATCGATGTGGCCATGGTGCACGGCTACGGCTTCCCGCGCTGGCGCGGCGGCCCCATGCAATACGCCGATACCGTGGGCCTGCACCAGGTGCTGGCCGACATCCGCGCCTACGAGCAGCAGGACCCACTGTTCTGGAAACCGGCCTCCCTGCTCATCGATCTCGTGGCGCGTGGCGCCAATTTCAACAGCCTGAACCTAGGAAACGCTCATGCGTGAAGCCCTCATCGTCTCCACTGCCCGCACCGCGCTGACCAAGGCGCACCGGGGCGAATTCAACCTCACCGAAGGCCCGACGCTGGCCGCGCTTGCGGTGCGCGCGGCGGTGCAGCGCGCGGGCGTGGACCCGGGCCTGATCGAAGACGTCGTGATGGGTTGCGCCTACCCCGAAGGCACCACCGGCCGCAACGTTGCGCGCCTGGCCGGCCATGTGCTGCTGGAAGGCCGGCGCCGCTGCGCCAGGTACGCCGTGGTCACCATGTGCGTGGGCGGCGGCATGGGCGCGGCCGGCCTGTTCGAAATCTTTTCCTGATCAATCTGCTGGAGCACCTGCCATGGCCCTCACCTCATTCCCCCACGCCGAGGTCGCGATCGACGCGCAAGGCATCGTCACCGTCACGATCCGCGACGCGGGCTCGCTCAACATCCTGGGCACGCCCGTCATCGCCGACCTGACGCAGGCGTTTCGCCAGTTGGCCGACCACCCGGACGCGCGCACCGTGGTCTTGCGCGGCACGGGCGACAAGGCCTTCGTTGCCGGCGCCGACATCAAGGAAATGGGCGCACTCGACGTGCACAGCGCCCGCGCCTTCATCGACGGCCTGCGCCAGTTGTGCGACGCGGTGCGCTTGTGCCCCGTGCCGGTCATCGCCCGCATCCCAGGCTGGTCGCTGGGCGGCGGACTCGAACTGGCCGCCGCATGCGACATGCGCATCGCCTCGGACAAGGCGCACTTCGGCATGCCGGAAGTGAAGGTGGGCATCCCGTCCATCATCCACGCCGCCCTGCTGCCGCGCCTGATCGGCCAGGCCCGCGCCAACTGGCTGCTGCTGACCGGCGACAACATCGCCGCCGCGCAGGCGCTGGCCTGGGGCCTGGTAGACGAGGTGGTGGCGCCCGAGGCGCTGGACGCCGCCGTGGCGCGTCACGCCCAGCAGTTCGCCGGCTACGGCGCGGCGGTGCTGCGCCAGCAAAAGCGGCTGCTGCGCCAATGGCAGCAGGAGCCGCTGGAAGCCGCCATCCTGAACGGCGTCGGCGAATTCGCCCAGGCATTCGCCACCGGCGAGCCCCAGCACTTCATGGCGCTGTTCGCGAAGCGCAAGACCGCCTCGCACTGACGTCGGGCCGGGTCATCGTCGCGATCCACCATCGGCGCGCGAGGGCTACGTCGCGCACCGATTCAAACGGCTGTAACCAACGGGCGATTCCATTCGAACTATCAGGCAGGAATGGACTCCATTGCGAGAACCAGCATGCTTCGATGTATCGACGTGGACATATTGGAGCCGCCAATGGACATCGCCACCCCCAATCGTTGAAGGACCTGCCATGACCACCTCTGGAAGACGCTTCGCCACCTCTGGAAGACGCTTCGCTCTTGTCGCCGGAACATCCACGCTCGGCCTCGCCATTGCCAATGCCCTTGGCTGGAGCCCCCGCCCCGCACTGGCCGCCGAATCCGCCAAGTTCGAGGTGACCCATACCGACGAGGAGTGGCGCAAGCTGCTCACGCCAAACCAGTACGCGGTGTTGCGCAAGGAAGGCACCGAGCGCCCGTTCTCCAGTCCGCTGAACAATGAGCACCGCGAGGGCACGTTCGCGTGTGCCGGCTGCAACCTCGATGCGTTTTCGTCGAAGACGAAGTTCGACAGCGGCACCGGCTGGCCGAGCTTCTGGCAGCCATTGCCCAACGCTGTCGCGCAGACGGAAGACAGGTCGCTCGGCATGGTGCGCACGGAGGTGCATTGCCGTCGCTGCGGAAGCCACCTGGGCCATGTCTTCGACGACGGCCCGAAGCCAACCGGACTGCGCTACTGCATGAATGGCATCGCACTCAAGTTCACTCCGACCCCGGCCTGACGCCGGCAGGCGGTTCCCATGGTTCTTTTTCTCGTCGCCTACCTGGGCGGTGTGCTGACGATCCTCAGCCCCTGCATTCTTCCGGTGCTGCCCTTCGTGTTCGCGCGGGGCGACCAGCCGTTCCTGAAGAGCGGCCTGCCGCTTCTGCTGGGCATGGCACTGACATTTGCGGTTGTGGCCTCGCTGGCCGCGGTCGGGGGCGGCTGGGCGGTGCAGGCCAACCAGTACGGCCGCTGGGTGGCGATCGTGCTGATGGCGGTGTTCGGGCTGATGCTGCTGCTCCCGCAACTGGCCGAGCACGCCACGCGGCCGCTGGTCGAATGGGGATCCAGGCTGTCTGCCTCGGCGTCCCGCGGCGCATCGGAAAGCGGCGTGCCGTCGATCGTGCCTTCGCTGCTTCTGGGCGTTGCCACGGGCCTGCTGTGGGCGCCATGCGCGGGGCCCATCCTGGGCCTCCTTCTGACCGGTGCGGCGCTCAACGGCGCCAGTGTGCAGACATCGCTGCTGCTGCTCGCCTATGCGGCCGGTGCGGCAACGTCTCTGGCCGGGGCCCTGCTGATCGGCGGTCGCCTTTTCAAGGCGATGAAGCGCTCGCTGGGCGCGGGCGAATGGATCCGTCGCGGCATCGGCGCGGCCTTGCTGTGCGGCGTGGCGGCGATCGCGCTGGGGCTGGACACCGGCGTGCTGGCGCAGGTGTCGCTGGCCAGTACTTCCAAGGTCGAACAGGCGCTCGTCGACAAGATCCGGCCTGCGCCGAGGACAGTGCCCGAGCCATCCGACGTCGTCGTCAGTCGCGGCCCCGGCTCGACCGTCATGATGAGCGTCGCCGCGGGTGGGCTCCCGGTGGAAGGCGCCATGCCGTCGCTGGCGGGCGCGGTGCAATGGCTCAACTCGGCGCCGCTGACTGCGGAGCAACTGCGCGGCAAGGTGGTGCTGGTCGACTTCTGGACCTACTCCTGCATCAACTGCCTGCGCGCCCTGCCCTACGTACGCGCCTGGTCCGACAAGTACAAGGACAAGGGCCTGATCGTCATCGGCGTGCATGCGCCGGAATTCGCGTTCGAGAAGAACGTCGACAACGTCAGGAAGGCCGTCAAGGATCTCAAGGTCGACTATCCCGTTGCGATCGACAACGACTATGCGATCTGGCGCGCCTTCAACAACGAGTACTGGCCGGCCCACTACTTCATCGACGCGAAGGGCAACATTCGCCATCACCATTTCGGAGAAGGCGAATACGTCGAGTCCGAAAGGGTGATCCAGCAATTGCTGGCCGAGGCCGGAAAGGGCGAGATGTCCGGCGGCTTCGTGAAGGTGGACGCCAGCGGTGCGCAGGCCGCACCCGACAATGCCGACGTCAAGTCACCCGAAACCTACATCGGCTATGAGCGTGCGGAGAACTTCGCATCTTCCGGCCTGGTGCGCGACAAGGCCCATGCCTATGCGACGCGGCCCGAACTGAAGTCCGGCCAGTGGACACTCGCGGGTGACTGGAACGTCGGCGGGCAAAGCGCCGTGCTCGACCAGGGCGGCGGCCGCATCAGCTACCAGTTCCATGCGCGCGACCTGCACCTGGTGCTGGGGCCGGGCAAGGACGGCAAGCCCGTGCGGTTCAGGGTGCTGATCGATGGCAAGCCGCCAGGCGCCGACCACGGCGTGGACATCGATGCACAGGGCAATGGTGCCGTCCTCGAGCAGCGCCTCTACCAACTCGTGCGGCAACAGGGCAGCGTGACGGATCGCCGCTTCGACATCGAGTTTCTCGACCCGGGCGCCGAGGCGTTCGCGTTCACGTTCGGCTGACTTCTGCGTGATCCGGACGAGCACGCAGCGTGCGTGGATCGTTGTTTTGAGGCTTACGTCGCCACAATGGTCGAATCGTGTCCAATTCGATCCATCCTCACTGTCGCTGCGGAGTCCCCCGATGAAGGTCCTGAAGATCGCTCTCGGCTTGCTGGTTGCCCTTGTAGGCATCGGTGGCGTCGGATGGTTCACCCTCGACAAGGACACGCGCGCACTGCTGGCGACGCTGCCAACCAACAGGGATCTCCTGTTCTGGAGCCAGCCACAGCGCGATGCGGCATTTCGTGCGCTGGACCGCCTGCCCATCCTGGCCAAGTCGCGCGTCGTGGAAGCGGGCCACGCGCCGATGCCACTGCCGCCGGGGCCACCGCTGAAGCTGCCGGTGGACATCGATGCCTACATGGCTGGCCAACGAAGTGCGGCACTGCTGATCGTGCATGGCGGAAAGGTTCGCCTGGAGCGCTACGGCCTGGGCTTCGACAGCAGCGGGCGCTGGACGAGCTTTTCAGTGGCCAAGTCCATCACCTCCACCCTGGTGGGCGCCGCGATCCGCGACGGCCATATCCACGGCATGGAAGACAAGGTCAGCGACTACATCCCCCAGATGAAAGGCTCGGCCTACGACGACGTCAGCATCCGCCAGCTCCTGACGATGACCTCGGGCGTCCGATGGAACGAGGATTACGCCGATCCGAATTCGGACGTGGCGCAGTTCAACAACTACAAACCCGAGGAAGGCGTCGATGCGCTCGTGAGTTATCTCCGCCGCCTGCCGCGCGAAGTGCCGCCCGGCACGCGCTGGCACTACAGCACGGGGGAGACCAACCTCGTCGGCATCCTCGTCAGCCAGGCGACGAAGAAGCCCCTCTCGGCATACCTGTCGGAAAAGATCTGGGCCCCCGCTGGCATGGAACAGCAAGCCACCTGGATCCTCAGCAAGACAGGACAGGAGATCAGCGGCTGTTGCATCCAGGCCGCGACACGGGACTTCGCTCGCTTCGGCCTCTTCATCCTCGACGGCGCCCGGGTCAACGGGCAGAGCATCGTGCCGGAAGGCTGGCTGGCCGCAGCGACGAGCGGCCAGACGAGCATCGGCCAGCCGGACCGCGGCTACGGGTACCAGTGGTGGACCTACGCCGACGGCACCTTCGCTGCGCGCGGCATCTTCGGCCAGGGCATCTTCATCGACCCGAAGCGCAAGCTCGTGATCGCATCCAACGCCAACTGGGCCGCCGGTGCGATCGACCGTACCGCTGGCGAGGCGCGAGAGGCCTTCTACCGGGCGGTGCAGAAAGCCATCGATGACGAGGCTGCCGCAACCGTGCCGGTTGCCGACCCGTCGCGATGAGAGGGCAGCGCGAAATTTCCGATTCGCAAGAGCCACCCTGCCCCGGTCAATTGACGAGATCGACAACAGGCATCGGCGGCACGCCGCGCGCCTCGATGGCCTCGCCTGCCGCCAGGCACAGGTCTTCACGAAAACGCCCGGCCACGAGTTGCACGCCGACCGGGCTGTTGCCGACCATGCCGGTCGATACCGTCAGCGCAGGCAGGCCTGTGAGCGGCAGGCCGATCATCGTCAACTGCGCCTGCCACACGCGGGCATAGGCCGCGGGGCCTTGCAGGTCGAGGTTGTCCACGAAGGGCAATTCGGCACACACCGGCAGCAGCACCACCGGGTAGCGCTCCAGGAACATCTGCCACTGCCGTGTGATGGTCGCGCGCTTGACCAGCGCCGCCGAAAGCGCCGAGGCGGTGATGTCGCGTGCGATGCCCGCCTTCCCCGCCAGCGCGGTGATGGCGCCCGCGTCACCCTCGCGTTCCGCAGCGCGCACCATCGCGTCATAGCCATCGCCCATCCACAGCGTGACCTGGCTTTCGATGGCGTCCTGAATGGGTGGCAGCGCATCGACCTCATCCACCGTCCAGCCCGCGTCGCGCAGGCGTTCGGCTGCGTCGAGCAAGGCCGTGACGATTTCTGGTTGCGTATCGAGGCCGTCCGGCCGCAGGCACAGCGCCACCGTGCGCGGGGCGTCGGGGCCGACCAGCGGCGCCGGACACCACCACGGGTCGCGCGCGTCGGGCGCAGCCATCGAGGCCAGGCCAAGGCGAAGATCGTGCACCGTGCGCGCGATCGGTCCCGACACGGCCATGATCTGGCCGCCGATGGCGCGCTCCGGCAGCGCCGCGTTCCAGGCCGCGATGCGGCCGAGCGTGGGCCGCAAGCCGTGCACGCCACAGGCATAGGCCGGAAAGCGGATCGAGCCCGCGATGTCCGTGCCATGCGCGATGTGGCCGATGCCCGCCGCCACCGACGATGCCGCGCCGCCGGACGAACCACCCGGCGTCAGCGCGGCATTGCGCGGGTTGAGCGTGGCGCCATGCAACTTGTTGCTGGTGAACCACCGGTAGCTGAATGCCGGTGTGTTGGTGCGCCCGACGATCACGGCGCCGGCCTTCTGCAGGTTGTCCACCACGGGGCTGTCGGCGGCCGCGATCAGATCATTCTGCAACGTGACGCCGTTGGTGGTTGCAAAGCCTGCCTGGTCGATGTTGACCTTGACGGTGACCGGAACGCCAGCAAGCGCGCCCTGCTCTTCGCCGCGGGCCAGTGCGGCATCGATCGCGCCCGCGCGCCGCAACACCTGGTCGGGCCGGTAGTCGACGACGGCGTTGAGCTTCGGGTTGACGGCCTCGAGTCTCGCCAATGCGGCCTGCGCCGCTTCGGTGGCCGACAGCTTGCGTTGCCGGATCAGGTCGGCGACCCGGGAGGCAGGCAAGCGCCAGATGTCGGACATTTCGAGGACTCCTATTCGAACAGCGACGGTGTCCCGCCCGGCCACGTGCCTTCGATGGCCAGCATGCGCAGCTTTGTCAGGACGCCGCCGCCGCCGGAGAAGCCGCCCGGCCTGCCATTGGCCGCGAGCACGCGGTGGCACGGGACGATGGGCGCGAACGGATTGCGGCCCAGCGCCTGGCCGACCGCCCGGGCCAGGCCTATGTCGCCCA
The DNA here is from genome assembly GCF_037889915.1 of Variovorax humicola. Taxonomy (NCBI): domain Bacteria; kingdom Pseudomonadati; phylum Pseudomonadota; class Betaproteobacteria; order Burkholderiales; family Comamonadaceae; genus Variovorax; species Variovorax humicola. Next base: position 142,074 of record NZ_JBBKZV010000002.1, read on the forward strand.
GTTCCTTCGCCACGTCGCCGTACGTGCGCGTGCTACCGGGGACGATGCGGCGGGCAATCGCGTACACGCGCTGATGGAAATCGGGCACGCCCGCCATGTCGAGCGGCACTTCGCGCAGGTCGCGGGAGCCGCCCAGCATCACCGACTGCACACCCTCTATCGCCGCTTGCACGAACGGCGGCGGTTCGGCATCGTCCAGCGGGCCTGTGCTTCGAATCAACCGCGCCCGCGTAGCGGCCGCGCTGGCTTCCGGCAGTTGCACGGCGACGATGGCTTGCGTGTTCCACGCAATGCAGCATGGCCCGATGGCGGTCTCGAAAAGAGCGCAGCCACGGTGCCCTGCATTCAGCCCGACGAGCGGCATTCCCATGAGTCAGCGCCTCCGACCGGCATGACCGAATTGCTTTTGCAAAGCCTGGATTGTCGCCAATCCGAGTGGAGTTCGTGCCCGGTCCCATCGGGCGCGATACATACGGCGCGTCGTCGACTCGGCTCAAGGTGCGCGCAATTGGGCGCGCAGCGCCACGCCGATTTCCGGGCGTTCCAGGAACGGGTCCGCCGGATTCGTGATCGACACGATGTTCTCCATGCGGCTCTTTACATTGCCGAGCGCACGCGGATGGCTGAACACGTAGAACTGGTTGGCGCTGATGGCGTCGAACACCTTGTTCGCGACCTCGGCCGCGGTGACCTTGCCGCTGCTCACGGCCTTGTCGCTCATGGCCTGGCCGATGAGTTGGCTCTTGGTGAGCTCCGCCTGCTTCGGCGCATTGGGGCGGTTGCGCTCGCTCTTCGTGATGCCGGTCGGCACGAAGTACGGGCATAACAGGCTGGCGCCGATCTGGTCGGTGACGAGCGTCAGGTCCTGGTACATCGTTTCGGTCAAGCTCACGACGGCCGCCTTGGCTGCGTTGTAGATGCCCATGTTGGGCGGCGTGAGGAGGCCGGCCATGCTGGCGGTGTTGGTGATGTGGCCGCGATATGCCGGGTCCTTGGCGGCCGCCTCCAGCATCATGGGAGTGAACAGGCGCACGCCATGGATCACGCCCCACAGGTCGACACCGAGCACCCATTCCCAGTCGGCCACGGTGTTCTCCCACACCAGGCCGCCCGCGCCCACGCCGGCATTGTTGAAGACGAAATGCGGCGCGCCGAAACGCGCCTTCACGTCCAACGCCAGTTGTTCCATCTGCGCCGCATTGGACACGTCGACCTTGCGCGCGAGCACCTGGCTGCCGGCCGCTTCCATCTCGGCCGTGGCCGCATCGAGCGCATCCTGCTGAACGTCGACCAGCACGAGGTTCATGCCGCGCGCGGCGCCGATGCGCGCGCATTCGAGCCCGAAGCCCGAGCCTGCGCCGGTGAGTACTGCCGTCTTGCCCTTGAAGTCCTGAATCATGAATGCCGTCCTGTGATGTCGCTGGTTCGAGAAATGAAAGTCGCCCGGCTATTGGACCGCGTTGTGCCGCCGCAGCCTGTCGTTCACGCGACGAAAGCACCCGCGCGGCTCAGGCCCTGCGCGTGAAGCCGTCGGCGCTCCAGCCCTCGCTGCCCACGCCGTTGTGCACGTAGAACAGGCCCTCCGGGTCGTATTTCGCCTTGACGGCCTGCAGGCGCGGATAGTTCGTGCCCCAGTACGCGCTTTGCCAATCGGGCTCGAAGTAGTTGCTCTCCGAGACGTAGGCGCCGCCGTCGGGCGCCACCTTGCGCAATTCGGCTACCGAACGCGCGATGGCTTGCGCCCGCTGCCGGCCGCGCGCCAGGTCGGGCTCGTGGCCTGCAACGCCGGGATAGGCCGGTTGCTGCTCGGCACCGAGGATGGCCAGGGCGAATGCATCGAGCGCGCTCGGGTTCATCGCCGTGTCTCGTGCCCTGCCTACGGCCTGCGCAGGTGCACCCGCCAGGCCCTTGTTGACGTGCAGCGAAATGCCCCAGTGCCGCGAGGCCGAGAACAACGCATCGCACAACTCCTCGCGCCGATCGTCGCGCAGCAGCGCAGCCGGCAGCCAGGCCGAGTCGAAACCATGCACGAACTCGCCCGCCTGCGCCTGGTCGCCCGGCCAGAACACGTTGTTGCCCGGTGCACCCGGACGATCGTCGGTCTTGATGAAACCAAGCACCTTCTTGAACGTCGTCGCCGCCCAGAATTCCCGCGCCGACGTCGACACGATCACGGGCGCCGACTCGAATGCGAAGTCCCCCGCCGCAGCGGCGACCGCTTCCAGAAACGGCTGCCATGCCATCTGCGCCTGCCCGCGGTTGAGCCCCTGGAACACCATCATGATTCGCAGGATGTTGTCGGGGCGCATGCGGATCTGCTCGCCCCAATGCGGGTTCATCAGGCGCCTGCCGTAGAAGTCGACCACCAGCCCGATCAGGCGTCGAAACGCCTGCGGCGACGTGGCCTTGATCGACATGTTCACAGCGCCAAAATCCTCAGGCAATTCGTGCACGCGCAGGGTCAGCCGAGTGACCACGCCGAGGCTGCCTCCGCCACCGCCCTTGAGCCCCCAGAACAGGTCCGGATGGGTGCAGGCATTGGCGATGCGCACCACGCCGTCGGCCGTGACGACTTCGGCTTCCAGCAAGCTCCCGGACGCCGTGCCATAAGCCTTCGAGAAGCTGCCGAAGCCGCCGCTCTGCACCAGCCCCGCAACGCCGACGGTGGTGCACCCTCCTCCCTGTACGTAGCCGCCTGCCTGCGTCGTGACGGCATCGTAGACATGCGCCCAGACCGCGCCCGCCTCCACCGTCACAGCGCGCTGTGGCGAAGCCTGCCCCGCACATCCGGCGGCGACGAAGTTGTCGTGCAACTGGATGGCGTTCATCCTGCGTGTCCATACCAGCAGGGAATCGGCAGCGTTCGAGGTGCCGTGATAGCTGTGGCCGCCACCCTTGACCACCAGCCGCAAGTTGTTCTGCCGTGCGAAGTTGACTGCTGCGACGACGTCGCTGGTGTTGCGCGCCGCGACGGCGTAGACGCTTGGCCTTGATGTCCACGCATCGACCCAGCCGAGATGCTGCGTGAGCGCGACGTTGTCGCCGATGAAGTACGGATTCTTCACCGACTTCAACAGCTGGAGACATGAAGCGCCCGTGGGCGCATCAAGGCAGTCGGCGAGCGGCGACTCGACCTTGCTCAGCGCACCGCCCACCTGTTGGCCGAGTTGCTGCCAGCTCGCATCCGATGGCCAGCCCGGCTCGCCTGGCCGGACGCGCGAGGATACGCCCGATGCTCCCCACACTCGCAGCGGCGCGATCAACGCGCTTCCGGCGATTTGCAGCAGGTGCCGCCTGTGCAGGGAATCAAGCGTCATGGCGCCCGATTCTGCCCGGGCGTGTCAGCCTTCTGACTTGCGCAGCACATAGCCGATGCGCGGGAAGTGCACGTGCACGGTTCCCACGCGTTCACTGCTGCGTTCCAGCGTGTAGTGCGTGCGAGTCGCCGCTACCAGCGTGCCGGCCGTTTCCTCGAGGCCGAAGCTCTCGGCGCGCACCGTCACGGCGCAGCCGAGCGGAATGCCGTGGTCGTCCTGGAAGGTGCTGTCGGTCAGCAGCGTGTGCGGCAGTGCGGCCTTGGCGACGGCAATGGCCTCTTCGGACGTGAAATTTTCCGGCGCGCCGTGGCCGATCGCGTACATGCGGTCCATCCAGTCGACCACGCCCGGCGTCAGGTCGAGGATGCCGCGCACCGAGTCGATGCGGCGCGTGTACCAGAGCGGGTGGTAAGCCGAGAAGTCGGCGATGCAAGGCACTTCGCCGAGCAGGAAAGGCTTGTCGTCGAACATGTCCGAAAGGCGGCGCAGGTACGACTTGTAGGCACTCGTGGCGTCGGCCGGACGCAGGCGCGTCATGTTGCCCGCGCTCATCTTGCCGCGGTCTTCGCCAAAGGCCTTGGCGGCTTCAGGCGGCGCCTTGGCGAAGACTTCGGCAGCACCCTTGGGCTGCAGGCTCCAGGCCATCGCGGCCCAGAACAGCGTGGTGTCGGCCCATTGCGCGAGGATGCGCGACAGGCCCTTCTCCGGTTCGGGGTACAGCGTCGGTTCCGGCTGAAGATGTTCGAGCACGTCGGCGATCAGCGCGGTGTCGCAGTACATGTCCGCGCCGATCTGCAGGAATGGCGTCTTGCGGTAGCCGCCCGTCAACACCTCCACATCAGGCTTCGGCATGATCGGCGGGATGAAGACCGATTTCCACGGCAGTTTCTTCGCGCCGAGGATGAGCCGGACCTTCTCCGAGAACGGCGAAGTGGTGTAGTGATGCAGGATCAGGTCGGCCATGTCGTTCTCCAGGTCAGATCAGCTTGACGAGTTGCTTGCCGAAGTTCTTGCCCTTGAGCAAGCCAAGGAACGCCTCGGGCGCGGATTCAATGCCCTGCGCCACCGATTCGCGCGGCCGCAGCTTGCCGCTGCCGACCAGCGCCCCGAGTTCGGCCAGCGCCTCCGGCCAGACTTCCATGTGCTCGCTCACGATGAAGCCTTCGATCTTCAAGCGGTTGATGAGGATGAGCGCCGGGTTCGCCAGCGGCAGCGGCGCGCCGTCGTAGCCGGCGATCATCCCGCACAACGCGACGCGCGCGAAGGCATTGCAGCGCAGCAGCACCGCATCGAAGATGTAGCCGCCGACGTTCTCGAAGTAGCCGTCGATGCCCTTCGGGCATGCGTCCTTCAGCGCCGCGCTCATGCTCTTGACGTCGGGGTGCTGGCGGTAGTCGATGCAGGCGTCGAAGCCCAGTTCATCGGTCACGTACTTGCACTTGTCGGGCCCGCCAGCGATGCCGACCACGCGGCAGCCGCGCGCCTTGGCCAGCGCGCCGAACGCACTGCCGACCGCGCCACTGGCGGCCGTGATGACGACGGTGTCGCCCTCCTTGGGCGCGATGATCTTCACCAGCCCATACCAGGCCGTGACGCCAGGCATGCCGACCGCGCCCAGGTAGTGCGACAGCGGCACGTGCGTGGTGTCGACCTTCTTCAGCGAGCCGGGCTGCGAGGCATCGACCACGCTGTATTCCTGCCAGCCGCCAAAGCCGACGACCTTGTCTCCGGCCTTGTATTTCGGGTGCCTGCTCTCGACCACCTCACCCACCGTGCCGCCTTGGAAAACGTGGCCCACCGGCTGGCTGGCGGCGTAGCTCTTCGAGTCGTTCATGCGCCCGCGCATGTACGGGTCGAGGCTCAGGTAGTGATGGCGCACCAGCACCTGGTTGTCGGCCACAGCCGGGGTCTCGCTCGTGACGAGCTTGAAGTTGCTGGCCGTGGCCTCGCCTTCGGGGCGATTGTCGAGATGGATCTGCTTGTTGGTGGGCATGGATAGTCTCCTTGAAGGTCTAGTCGGTTGAAACCGGCTGCAGGGCATGCACTTCGCTGCCGCCGACCGGCAGGCGCTTGACGTACTTGAAGGTGCCCGTGGCATGTGAACAGGTGCGTCCCTTCTCGTCGTACACCGCCGCTTCGGTGAATGCCATGGTGGCGGTGCGGTGCATCAGGCGCCCCTTGGCGACCAGCGGTCCGCGCGATGCCTGCATGAACGTGGTCTTCATCTCGATGGTGACCACGCCCATGTCGTTCTGCACGCTGCGCGCGGCCGTTGCCATCGCCACGTCGAGCAGGGTCATGGTGACGCCGCCGTGCGTGACGGCAAAGCTGTTCGTGTGCTCAGGCTGCGTCGCGTAGTGCAACTCCGACTCGCCGCTCTCGAAACGCTCGAGCGTGAAACCGAGATGGTCGACAAATGGAATGGCAACGCCAAACGAAAGGCTCATGTGATCTCTTTCAGGCGGCGCCCAGCACGACGCTCACGCCGCCATCCACGGCCATCCACTGCCCGGTGATGTGCTTGCCCGCGTCGCTCGCGTACAGCAGCGTCAGGCCCTTCAGGTCTTCCTCGTCGCCGAGGCGGCGCAGCGGCGCGGCCTTGGCCATCTTTTCCTCGCCGATGGACTGGATCAGGCCCGTGGCCATCTTGGTCATGAAGAAGCCTGGGCAGATCGCGTTGACGTTGATGCCGTACTTGCCCCACTCCGCGGCCAGCGTGTGCGTGAAGCCGATCACCGCTGTCTTGGACGTGTTGTAGGCCAGCGTGGTCATCTCGGGCGGGTTGCCGTTCAGGCCCGCGATCGACGCGATGTTGATGATCTTGCCGGACTTCTTCGGGATCATGTACTTGTTGGCGACTTGCTGCGCCAGGATGAAGTAGCCGCGCACGTTGAGGTTCATCACCTTGTCCCATGCCGCGACCGGATGGTCTTCGGCCGGTGCGCCCCAGCTGGCGCCGGCGTTGTTGACCAGGATGTCGATCGCGCCCATGCGCTCCAGCGTTTCATCGGCGAGGCGGCGCGTGTCTTCTTCCTTCGAGCAGTCGGCCGCGATCCAGCGCGCGTCAATACCTGCCGCTTGCAATTCGGCCGTGGCCTGCTCCAGGTCTTCGGCCTTGCGCGAACTCAGCATGATCTTTGCGCCGGCTTCGCCGAGGGCATGCGCCATCTGCAGGCCAAGGCCGCGCGAGCCACCGGTGATGAGGGCAGTCTTGCCCGTGAGGTCGAACAGTTCTTGAACGGTGCGGGGGGTCATGCGATGTGTCTCCAAGGAAGTTCAGTCAGTGATGGGGGCCGCGCGCGAATCCATCGGCGCGACCCGTGAAGCCTGACGCGGGTCAGGCCTGGTAGTCGAGGACCGCGCGCGATTCACGCAGGGTGCCGAGGAATGCCGACACCTTCTTGTGGTGCGGATGGACGATGTAGGCCTCGAGCGCGGCGGCGTCATCGAAGGTCGAATACAGCACGACGTCGTGGTTGGCCTCCAGCCCGTCGACACGCGTCGCGACCTCGAATTCGCGCATGCCGGGCACCAGCCCCTTGCACGAGTCGAGTTCGGCCTTGAAGCGGGGCGCCTGCGTGGCGTCGAGCAGCTTCCACATCACGATGTGTTTGATCATGGCTTGTCGTCTTTCAGTCGGGAACGAACATAGATCAGGACCACGCCGACCACTGCGGCCACGGCGCCGGGAATGGCCAGCAGCCAGCCGGTGAACGGTTCGATGCGGCCGGTGGCAATGCCGAGGATCACGAGCAGCAGCCCGCCATAGAGCAGTATCCAGATCCAGTTCTCCAGCCGGGCATGTGGATTGGCGGCCATCAGAATGCCTCCTCCGGCATTTCGGTGCAAGTCGGATCGCGGTTTTCGACAACGTTGAGCCAGGCGCCGATCTTGGGCAACTCGTAGTGGAAGAAATAGCCGGCGGCGCCGGTCTTGCCGGCAGTTGCCGGCGCGGCACTGGTCCCATCGAGCTCGAGTGCGCGCGTCGCCACATCGAGCCAGATCCAGGCCAACACGGTATGCCCAAATGCCTGCATGTAGGGCACGGCGTTCGTCAGCGCGGAGCGCGGATCGCCGGTCGACCAGGCGGCCTGCGTGGCGGTGCCGACACGCTGCAGCGCTTCGCCGAGCGCCTTCGCATGCGCGGCCAGCGCAGGAACCTTGGCGGCGCGCGCCATCGTCTCCCGCATGCGGGCCGCGAGCAGCTTCATGCCGCGACCGTCTTCCATCAGCACCTTGCGGCCCAGCAGGTCGGCCGCCTGGATGCCGTGCGTGCCTTCGTGGATCATGTTCAGCCGGTTGTCGCGCCAGTACTGCTCCACCGGGAAGTCGCGCGTGTAGCCGTAGCCGCCGTGGATCTGGATCGCCAGCGAATTCGCCTCCAGGCACCACTCGCTGGGCCAGCTCTTGGCGATCGGCGTAAGCACTTCGAGCAGCAGGCGCGCGTCGTCGATGGCCTGCGGCGTGCCCGTCTTCTGCTCGTCGACCAGCCTCGCGCAGTACAGCGACAACGCCAGCGAACCTTCGCAGTACGACTTCTGCGCCAGCAGCATGCGGCGCACGTCGGCGTGCTCGATGATTCGGACCTGCGGCTTGGCCGAGTCCTTGCCGGCCGGACCTGCGGGGCGGCCTTGCGGACGTGTCTTTGCGTACTCGAGCGAGGCGTAGTAGCCGGCCATGCCGAGCATCACCGCGGCGGTGCCGACGCTGATACGCGCCTCGTTCATCATGTGGAACATGCAGTGCAGGCCCTTGCCGGGTTCGCCGACCCGATAGCCGACCGCGCCGGCCTTGCCCTCCACCGGAAACTTGCCTTCGCCGAAATTCAGCAAGGTGTTGGTCGTGCCGCGCCATCCAAGCTTGTGGTTGAGGCCGGCCAGCGCCACGTCATTGCGTTCGCCAGTCAGTCGGCCTTGCGTGTCGACCATGCGCTTCGGCACGATGAACAGCGAGATGCCGCGCGTGCCGGGCACCAGTTTGCCGTTCTCATCGGGGATCTTGGCGAGCACGATGTGCACGATGTTCTCGGTGAGTTCGTGGTCACCCGAGGAGATCCACATCTTGTTGCCCGTGAGCCGATAGCGCGGGCCGAGCGGGTCATCCTGGAAGTCGGCGCCATCGGGCACGGCGCGCGTCGCCACGTCGCTCAACGACGAACCCGCTTGCGGCTCCGACAGGCACATCGTGCCGGCCCAGCGCCCCGAGAACTCGTTCTTCGCAAACACTTCCTTCTGCATCTCGGTGCCGTGCACCATCAGCAAGTTGGCATTGCCGCTGGTCAGCATGTTCGAGCCGATGCTCACCGAGGCCATCGCGAAAAAGCTGTTCGCAGCCGCCTGCAGCGTGAAGGGCAACTGCATGCCGCCGATCTCGTAGTCCTGCGCCGCGCTCATCATCCCGGACTCGACGAAGGCCTTGTGCGCGTCATGCGTGGCCTGCGGCAGGATCACCTTTTCGCCGTCGAAACGCGGCTCCTGCGTGTCGACGGTGCGGTTGTGTGGGGCGTACTTCTCGCGCGCGATGCGCTCGCAGGTGTCGAGCACTGCATCGAAGGTTTCGCGCGAATGGTCGGCAAAGCGTTCGCGCTGGTTGAGCGACTCGGCCTGCAGCCAGTCGTAGAGAAGGAAGTCGAGAGTGGAACGAAGGCTCATGTCGATTTCTGTGAAGGGTCTGGCAAGCGCGCGATGGTGCCCTGCGCGAGCGCGCAGAGCTTTTCCTCGCCGTCCTGCACCGCGAAGACCTCGCAGGTGCAAACGGCTTGCGAACTGCCGAAGTGAACCGCCCGGGCACGCGCGATCAGGCGCTCGCCAATGGCCGGCCGCACGTAGTTGATCTTGAATTCGGAGAGGACGACCGGCACGGCCATCGCGGTGCCGCCGGCGAAGGTCAGCGCGTTGTCCGCGAGGTAGCTGACCACTCCGCCGTGCGCGAACCCGTCCTGCTGTTTGAGCTTGTCGAAGATGGGCACCTGCAGCTCGATGTAGCCGCGCGAAAGTGCATGCAACTCGGCGCCGATCAGCACGCTGAAGGGCTGCGAGGCGATCACCTCGCGACCCATCGCCAGAAAGGCATCGGGCGAGACTTGCTGGTCACCACCCGACATGATCACAGGACCTCGAACACGCCGGCAGCGCCCATGCCGCCGCCGATGCACATCGTGACCACGACCTTCTTCGCGCCGCGGCGCTTGCCTTCGATGAGCGCGTGGCCGGTCAGGCGCTGGCCGCTCACGCCGTAGGGGTGGCCCACGGCGATGGCGCCGCCGTCGACGTTCAGGCGGTCCGCCGGGATGCCCAGCTTGTCGCGGCAGTAGATCACCTGCACGGCGAAGGCTTCGTTCAGTTCCCACAGGTCGATGTCGTTGACCGTGAGGCCCAGCTTCTTCAGCACCTTGGGAATAGCGAACACCGGTCCGATGCCCATTTCGTCAGGCTCGCAACCAGCGACCGCGAAACCGAGAAAACGGCCGAGGGGCTTCAGGCCCTTCTGCTGCGCATAGGTTTCATGGACCAGAACGCATGCGCCGCCGCCGTCCGAGAACTGGCTGGCGTTGCCGGCCGAGATCAGGCCGCCAGGAACCGCCGGACGAATGCCGCTAATGCCTTCCTTGGTCGTGCCGGCGCGAATGCCTTCGTCGTTCTCGATGGTGACTTCCTTGGTGCGCAAGCCGAGTTGCGGGTCGGCGACGCCGGCCAGCACGGTGATCGGCGCGATCTCGTCCTTGAAGCGGCCGGCTTCCAGCGCGGCAGTGGCTTTCTGCTGGCTTGCTGCGCCGTATTCGTCCATCGCGTCGCGGCCGATGCTGTAGCGCTTGGCCACGTTCTCGGCGGTCTGCAGCATGTTCCAGTAGATCTCGGGCTTGTGCTTCACGAGCCACGGGTCTGCAGCCATGTGGCGGTTGGCTTCGTTCTGCACGCAGGAAATGCTCTCGACGCCGCCGGCCACATACACGTCGCCTTCGCCGGCAATGATGCGTTGCGCGGCCGTGGCAATGGTTTGCAGGCCCGACGAGCAGAAGCGGTTGATGGTCATGCCCGACGTCGTGATGGGCAGGCCGGCGCGCAGCGCGATCTGCCGCGCGATGTTGCCGCCGGTCGCACCTTCGGGCGTGGCGCAACCCATGATCACGTCGTCGACCGATGCCGGGTCGATGCCGGCGCGCTGCACGGCGTGCTGCACCGCGTGGCCGCCGAGCGTGGCGCCGTGCGTCATGTTGAAGGCACCCTTCCAGCTCTTGGCGAGCGGCGTACGGGCTGTAGAAACGATGACGGCGCTGGTCATGGTGATGTCCTTTAAGCGATGGTTGGAACGGTTACTGGGGCTGCTGCGCGGTGTTGCGAAGCAACTGGTGATAGAAGCCGATCATCTCGGCGTAATTGGCGATCGACACGCGTTCGTCGGTGCCATGGAAACGCTGCAGGTCTTCGGCCTTCACGCGTATCGGCGAGAAGCGGAACACGGCCTTGCTGATGATGCTGAAGTGGCGCGAATCGGTGGCGGCGGTCATCAGGCCGGGCGCGACCACGGCGTCGGGAAAGCTTTGACGCACCGTCCGTTCGATCGTGCGATAGCCAGTGCTGTCGGTCGGCGACACCGGCGACGGTTCGGCATTGCCTGGGTAGGCCTTGATCTTGATCGCGTCGTTGTCCAGGGCCTTGCGCAGGTGCCCCTCGACGCTGGCCAGCGTATCGCCCGGCAGCACGCGGAAGTTGACGGCGGCCTCGGCATGGCCCGGCAGCACGTTGTCCTTGTTGCCTGCGTTGATGATGGTCAGCGCGGTCGTCGTGCGCAGCATCGCGTTGCTGCTTGGGCTCTTCTCGAGCTGGCTCTTGACCAGCGGACCGGTGAGCCACAGGTTCGACAGCACGACGCGGTTCACGCCCGCCATCTCGGGCGCCAGGATGCCGAACATTTCGCCAGCGACACCCGTGAGGCCGCCGGGCATCTGGTTGGCTTCGAGCCTGGCCAGCGCCGCGCTCATGCCGCCGATGGCGGTGTGTTGCGCCGGCATCGACGAGTGGCTCGGAGGCACGTCGAGCGTGAGGAAGAAGGTCGCATAGCCCTTCTCGGCCAGGCCGATCAGCGCGGCCGGCTTGCTCAAGCCGGGCAGCACACCATCGAGAACCAGCAGGCCTTCGTCGAGCACCCAGTCGAGTTCCACGCCGCGCGACTTCAGCAACTCGGCGATCGGCTTCGCACCGCGCAGGCCGGTGACTTCCTCGTCATCGCCGGCCACGAGGTAGATCGTCTGCCTCGGCTTGAAGCCTTCGCCGATCAGCATTTCGATGGCTTCCATCTGCGACAGCAGGTTGCCCTTGTTGTCGATCGTGCCGCGGCCCCAGACGTAGCCGTCCTTGATCTCGCCGCTGAACGGGTCGGTGCTCCAGGCTTTTTCGGTGCCCGGTGCGATCGGCACCATGTCCTGGTGCGCCATCAGCGCGACCGGCCTGGCGTTCGAATCGGTGCCCTGCCACGTATAGAGCAGGGCCTTGTCGCCGATGACTTCCTTCTTCAGCGTGGCATGCAGCTTCGGAAACTTTTCGGCGAGATAGGCATGCAGCTTGTCGAACTCAACGTCGTTCCCCTTGGGATCGTCGAGGCTCGACACCGTGCGAAATTGGATCGCGGCAGACAACCGCCTGGCGGCCGCCTCCGCGTCGATGGCCGGCTTGGGCGTTGCAGCCACCGCAAGCTGGCGTGACGGCGTGCGCCACGTATTGACCGCAACCGCCGCCGCCAGCAGCAATATCACCAGCAGCAGGAACTGAAGAATTCGTTTGGTCACGGTTGCGGTCTCTCGTCCATCAGCCGAAATTCCTGCCTTCGGCGACCAGTTTCTGGATCAGCGACGCGGGCTGCCAGAAATCCGCATCGTCACGCGGGTTCTTCGCGAAGCGCTTCATCGCCTCGGCCACGTTGTAGAGGCCGACTTGCGACGCGTAGTGCATCGGGCCACCGCGGTAGATCGGGAAGCCGTAGCCCGTCAGGTACACCATGTCGATGTCGCCGGACTTGCTGGCAATGCCGTCCTCGAGGATGCGCGCGCCTTCGTTGACCAGCGCGTAGACCAGGCGTTGCACGATCTCCCCATCGGAGATCTTGCGCGGCGTGATGCCGAGTTCCTTGCGGTGGTCCTCGATCATCTTGTTGACCAGGTCCGACGGAATCGCATCGCGCTTGCCGGCCTGGTAGTCGTACCACCCTGCCCCGGTCTTCTGGCCGAAGCGGCCGAGTTCGCAGAGCTTGTCGGCGGTGCGGCTGTACTTCATGTCGGCGCGCTCGACGGAGCGGCGCTTGCGGATGGCCCAGCCGATGTCGTTGCCGGCCAGGTCACCCATGCGGAACGGGCCCATCGCAAAGCCGAACTTCTCGATCGCCTTGTCGACCTGCTGCGGCGTTGCGCCTTCATCGAGCAGGAAGCCGGCCTGACGCGAGTACTGCTCGATCATGCGGTTGCCGATGAAGCCGTCGCACACGCCCGATACCACCGAGGTCTTCTTGATCTTCTTGCCGATGGCCATGACCGTGGCGAGTACGTCCTTGGCCGTTTCCTTGCCGCGCACGACTTCCAGCAGCTTCATCACGTTGGCCGGACTGAAGAAGTGCGTGCCGACGACGTCCTGCGGGCGCTTGGTGAAAGCGGCGATCTTGTCGACGTCGAGCGTAGAAGTGTTGGAAGCCAGGATCGCGCCGGGCTTGGCGATGCGATCGAGTTCCTTGAACACGGCCTCCTTCACGCCGAGCTCTTCGAAGACGGCCTCGATGATGAGGTCGCAGTCCTTCAGGTCGTCGTAGTTCAGCGTGGTCGACAGCAACGACATGCGCTGCTCGTACTTGTCTTGCTTCAGCTTGCCCTTCTTGACCTGGGCTTCGTAGTTCTTCTTGATGGTGCCCACGCCGCGGTCGAGCGCCTCCTGCTTCATCTCGAGGATCTTGACGGGGATGCCCGCGTTCAGGAAGTTCATCGAGATGCCGCCGCCCATGGTGCCGGCGCCGATCACGCCGACCGTCTTGATCGCCCGTTGCGGCGTGTCTTCCGGCACGTCGGGAATCTTGCTCGCTGCGCGTTCGGCCATGAACAGGTGGCGCAGCGCCGACGATTCGGGCGACAGCATCAACTGCGTGAAGAGGCGGCGTTCCTCGACCATGCCGTCGTCGAACTTCATCGTGGTGGCGGCACGCACGGCCTCCAGGCACTTCAGCGGTGCGGGATAGTTCTTCGACATGCCGGTGACCATGTTCTTGGCGAACTGGAAGTACGCATCGCCCTGGGGATGCTTGCACGGCAGGTTGCGCACCAGCGGCAACTCGGCGGCGGGCTTGCCGGCGACCGACTTCGCGAACTCGACGGCTTCGTCGAACAGCGATTCGGCCGATGCAGCCAGCTTGTCGAACAGCTTCTGGCCAGGCGCCGATGCGAGCAATTCGCTCTTCACCGGTTCGCCGCTGACGATCATGTTGAGGGCGGTCTCCACGCCGAGCACGCGCGGCAGGCGCTGCGTGCCGCCCGCCCCGGGCAGCAGGCCGAGCTTGACTTCCGGCAGCGCGACGCTGGTGCCCGGAGCCACCACGCGGTAGTGGCAGCCGAGGGCCAGTTCCAGGCCGCCGCCCATGACCACCGAATGGATCGCCGCCACGATGGGCTTGGTCGATGCTTCGAGCGCGAGGATGACACTCAGCAGGTTGGGTTCCTGCAGCGCCTTGGACGTACCGAATTCCTTGATGTCCGCCCCACCCGAAAACGCCTTGCCGGCGCCGGTGATGACGATGGCCTTGACGGCCGGGTCGTCGTTGGCCTTGCTCAGCCCGTCGGTGATGCCGACGCGAGTCGAAGAACCGAGACCGTTGACCGGGGGATTGGTCATGGTGATCACGGCGATTTCGCCGAGCACCTTGTATTCAGCCGTCATGCTGCGTTCCTTTGGATGGGAAGGTGAAAAATCGAAGTGTGAGCAGATGAGCGCGAGCCCGCGCCTGTCGAGCTACGCACTCACCCGTCGCCGAAAAGCACGAGTGTTCTTTTTTCTTGAAATTCTAGGCGTTTCCGATGACCGCCGAAATTCGGTCCAGTCGCTATCGGGACAAAAGCCAAAAGACCCCCTGAAATCGCCGTTCGCGGATTCAGACTTCAAGCCACTCTTTTCGAATGGCGGCATCGGCACGCAGGCTGTCCGGCGTACCGTCGAACACGATGCTGCCATGACCCATGACCAATGCCCGGTCGGAGATGTGCATCGCGATGGTCAGCTTCTGCTCGATCAGCAGCACCGAGATACCGCGACTCTTGAGCGTCTGCAGATACTGCCCCACCAGCTCGACGATCTTGGGCGCCAGGCCCTCGGTCGGTTCGTCGATGATGATCAGGTCGGGGTCGCCCATGAGGGTGCGGCACAGCGTCAGCATCTGCTGCTCGCCGCCCGAGAGCACGCCGGCTTCGGTGTGTTCCCGCTCCTTCAGGCGCGGGAACATTTCGTACATGTCCTTGAAGGTCCAACGGCTGCCTTTGCCACTGCCTTTCTGCCCCAGCAGCAGGTTTTGCGAGACCGTCAACTTGGGAAAGATGTCGCGGTTCTCGGGCACGTAGCCAAGGCCCAGGTGCGCGATCTCGTAGGCCTTCTTGCGCAGGATGTCCTGGCCCTTCCATTCCATCTGCCCTTCGGCATACACCAGGCCCATGATGGCCTTGGCAGTGGTCGAACGCCCGGACCCATTGCGGCCGAGCAGGGCGACGATCTCGCCTTTGCCGACTTCGAAGGAAACGCCATGCAGCACATGGCTCTTGCCGTAGTAGGCGTGGATGTCTTGTAGTTTCAGCATATCAGTGCCCTGCCCCCTGCGCGTCAGCGACAGAGGACCCCAGGTAGGCCTCCTGCACCCGCGCATTGGCCCTAACGGCCGCCGGCGTATCGAAGGCAATCACCTCGCCATACACCACCACGGCGATCTTGTCGGCCAGGCCGAACACCACGCCCATGTCGTGCTCCACGGTCAGCAGCGTCTTGCCGACGGTCACGTGCTTGATCAGCGCGATGAAGTGCGAAGTCTCCGTCTTGCTCATGCCGGCCGTCGGCTCGTCGAGCAGGATCACGTTCGCGCCGCCGGCAATGGTCACGCCGATTTCCAGCGCGCGCTGCTCGGCATAGGTCAGGTTGACCGCCTCGACATTGCGTTTCTTCTCCAGCCCGATCTGGCGTACCAGTTCTTCCGTCCGCGCGTTGGCATCGTCGAGGTTCGACAAGAAGCGCAGGAAGCTGTAGCGATAACCCAGATGCCACAGCAACCCGCACCGCAGGTTCTCGAACACGCTGAGCTTCGGAAAGATGTTGGTGATCTGGAAGCTGCGCGACAGGCCGAGCCGGTTGATCTCATATGGCTTCTTGCCGTTGATGAGCTGGCCATTGAGCAACACCTCGCCGCTGCTCGGCATGAGTCGGCCGCTGATGAGATTGAACAGCGTCGACTTTCCTGCCCCGTTCGGGCCGATCACCGCAATGCGCTCGCCGGTGTTCACCGCGAGGTTGATGCCGCGAATGATGTCGGTCTTGCCGAAGCTCTTGCGCAAGTCCTTGATTTCGAGTGCGTAAGTCATGCCGTTGCCCTGCTTATGCAGCCTCCCTGCGTTTGATTTCTGCCTCGATGAATTCCTGCGCGGCGCCCCAGGCGCGCGCGAACTTGCGACGGACGATTTCCATCAGGCCCAGCCCGACCAGTGCGACGGCCGCCGCGCCGAGCCAACTGCCCAGGCTGGAGGTGTCGAGCGTCAAACCTGCAAAGTGCACTTCCGGCCCGAGTGCCGCATTGAGTTGGACGTGGTAGACCATTTCCACCAGCGCAGCCGCACCGACGACCAGGAACGCGCCCGTGACGATCAATCCCGCGTACAGGATCCAGAACGGCTTGAACCTGCCGAACCTGGCCACGCGGAGGTTCATCATCACCAGGCTGGCCACGCCGCCCGGCGCAAACATCACCATCAGCAGGAACACCAGGCCCAGGTACAGCAACCAGGCCTTGGTGAGTTCCGACAGCAGCACGGACGCCAGCACCAGCAACACCGCCCCGATGATCGGGCCGAAGAAGAAGGTGGCACCACCGAGGAACGTGAACAGCAGATAGCCGCCGGAACGCACGCCGCTCAGGCTGTCGCTCGCATTCACGATCTCGAAGTTGATGGCCGCCAGGCCGCCGCCAATGCCCGCAAAGAAGCCCGCAATGATGAACGCGAAGTAGCGCACGCGCTGCGTGTTGTAGCCAATGAATTCGACCCGTTCCGGGTTGTCGCGCACCGCGTTCAGGATGCGGCCGAGCGGCGTGCCGGTGAAGGCGAACATCAACGCCGTGCAGATGAAGCAGTAGACCGCGATCAGGTAGTACACCTGTATCTGCGGGCCGAACGTCGCGCCCAGGAACGTGCCGTAGGTCCGGTTGCTCGTGACCCCGCCCTCGCCCCCGAAGAAGCCTGGAAACATCAGCGACATCGAGGCCACGAGTTCCCCGATGCCCAGCGTGATCATGGCGAATGTCGTCCCCGCCTTCTTGGTGGTCACGAAGCCGAACAGGATGGCGAAGAACATGCCCCCGATGCCGCCCACCAGCGGAATCAATACCAGCGGCACCTTGAAGCTGCCTTCGGCTGCCAGGTTCATTGCATGGATGGAGATGAAAGCGCCCATGCCGGTGTAGACGGCATGACCGAAGCTCAGCATGCCGCCCTGCCCGAAGATCATGTTGTAGCTGAGGCAGATGATGATCAGATAGCCCATCTGCGAGAGGATCGTCAGCGCGAGGCTGCTGCGAAAGATCAGCGGCGCGACGATCATCGCGATCGCGAACAGCGACCAGATCACCACGCGGCTGACGTTCATCGGTTTGGAGCGATTGGAAATCGAGTTGTCCATGCGTCAGTCCTCCCGCGTGCCGAGCAGGCCCTTGGGGCGGAATATCAGGATCAGCACCAGGAATAGATAAGGAAGGATCGGCGCGATCTGCGAGATCTTGAGTTGCAGGAGTTCATAGCCGAAGGTCTTGTCGGTCACCGCCACGCCCAGCGACTGGAACGCGCCGCCAATCGACTGGTCCATCGCCACCGCGAAGGTCTGCAGCACGCCGATCAGCAGCGACGCCAGGAAAGCGCCAGCCAGTGATCCCATGCCGCCGACCACCACCACCACGAAGACGATGGAGCCCACGGCACCGGCCATCGCCGGCTCGGTCACGTAGGTATTGCCGCCGATCACACCCGCCAGGCCCGCCAGTGCAGCGCCACCGCCGAACACCAGCATGAACACACGCGGCACGTTGTGGCCGAGCGACTCCACCATCTCCGGATGCTTGAGCGCCGCCTGGATCACCAGCCCGATGCGCGTGCGCGTCAGCAGCAGCCACACCGACACCAGCATCAGCACTGCCACCAGCATGATGAACGACTTCGACTTCGGAAACTGCGTGCCGAAGATCGTGAACAGCGGCCCTTCCAATTGGGGCGGCAGGCCGTAAGGCACCACCGAACGGCCCCAGATCAGTTGCACCACTTCAAGAATCAGGTACGACAGGCCGAAGGTCACCAGCAGTTCAGGCACATGCCCGAACTTGTGCACGCGGCGCAGACAGTAGCGCTCGAAGGCTGCGCCGAGCACGAACACGACCAGTGGCGCAATCACCAGCGCCGGCCAGAAGCCCACCACTCCGGAAATCGTGAATGCGAAATAGGCACCCAGCATGTAGAAACTGGTGTGCGCAAAGTTCAGCACGCCCATCATGCTGAAAATCAAGGTAAGCCCGGAACTCAACATGAACAGCAGCAGCCCGTAGCTGAGGCCGTTCAGGAGCGAAATGACGAAGAATTCCATTGCACGCCACCCTCGTTCAATTGTTATTGGAAACCCATGAAAAAACGCCGGGGAGCGACTTGCATCACCCGCCGGCGTTCAGGTTCACGGAACTTTAGCCTGCGTTGGGACGCTTCATCTGGCACGACGTCGGCGTACTCGCGACGTAGGGCTCGAGGTACTTCACCGGCACGAAGGTGTAGCCGGTCTTCTCGACGTTGTACTTGTTCTTCGCGTCAACCTTCTGCCACTTGGAGATCCACAGGCCTTGCTGCATCTGGTGGTCGGTCTTGCGGATTTCGCTCTCGCCGTTGAAGCCACTGAACTTCAGGCCTTCCAGCGCCGCCGACACCTTGATCGGATCGGTCGACTTGGCCTTGGCCATGGCATTGCTCAGCGCCACCAGGCCGTTGTAGACCGAGAAGGTATAGAAGTCGTCGCTGAACTTCTTCTGGAAGTCGACCATCAACTGGTTCATGCGGCCGGTGTAGTTCGAGTGGTTGTAAGCGATCTGATAGACCTCGAGATCGCCGCCCGATGCCAGCGCCGTGGGCGTGCCCGACACACCGGCGTAGTAGGCATAGACCGGAATCTTCAGGCCGGCGTCGTTCAGCGCCTTGATCAGCAGGGTCATGTCCTGGCCCCAGTTGCCGGTCACGAGCGTGTCGGCGCCCGACTGCTTGATCTTGGCCACGTAGGGTGCGAAATCCTTGACCTGACCCAGCGGATGCAGGTCGTCGCCCACGATCTGCGCATCGGGCCGCTTGCGCGCCAGGCCTTCCTTGAAATACTTGGCGACCTGCTGGCCGTGCGAGTAGTTCTGGTTCAGCAGGTAGACCTTCTTGATGTTGGGCTGGTCCTTCATGAAGCTGGTCAGGGCTTCCATCTTCATGGACGTGTCGGCGTCGAGGCGGAAGTGCCAGTAGTTGCACTTGTCGTTGGTCAGGACGGGGTCGACCGCCGCGTAGTTGAGGTAGACGATTTCCTTGCCCGGATTGCGCTCGTTGGCCTTGCCGACGGCGTCCGACAGCGGAACGGCAACGTTCGAGCCGTTGCCTTGCGTGACGTAGCGGAAGCCCTGGTCGCTGGCGGCCTTCAGCAGGTTCAGCGCCTCTTGCGGCGAACTCTTGCTGTCCATGCCGACGATCTCGAACTTGACGCCGGCCGGATTCTCGGCGGCAGTGAGGTTCTCGGCGACAAACTGCCAGCTCTTGAGCTGGTTCTGGCCCACATTGGCGAAGGGGCCGGAGAGGCCTTCGATCATTGCGATCTTGACGGTTTCACCCTTTTGGGCAAATGCACCGACCGCGGCGGCCAACATGACCGTGCCGGCTAGGAACTTCAGGGCAAATTTCATCGAAAGTCTCCACAAGGGTTCAGAAAAGTGGATGCGAGAGTACGAGCCTTTCCTGCTGCGATGCACAGGGAATGCCCGTAAGCGCCCGGCCGAAACGCACGTTTCTATCGCCCATGCGACACGCGGTGCTACCGGCCGGTAGCATCGCGCCGCGCCGGCGCCCCGCGGCGCGCACCGCTCAAAGGCCGGGAAGCTTGTAGCCCTTGAGCTGCTCGCGCAACTTGGTCTTCAGGATCTTGCCGGTCGCGCCCAGCGGAATGGCGTCCAGGAATACCACGTCATCGGGGATCTGCCATTTGGCCGTCTTGCCTTCGTAGAACTTGAGCAACTCCTCGCGCGTGACCTCGGCACCGGGGCGCTTGACCACGGTGACGATGGGGCGTTCGTCCCACTTCGGATGGAACACGCCGACACAAGCGGCCATGGCGATCGCGGGATGCGCCACGGCGATGTTCTCGATCTCGATGGAGCTGATCCACTCGCCGCCGGACTTGATCACGTCCTTGCTGCGGTCGGTGATCTGCAGGAATCCGTCGGCATCGATGGTGGCCACGTCGCCGGTGGGGAACCAGCCGCGGCCGGCCTCGTCGGGGATCAACGGGTCGCCGCCCTCGCCCTTGAAGTATTCCTTGACGATCCAGGGGCCTTTCACCAGCAGGTCGCCGAAGGCCTTGCCGTCCCAGGGCAGCTCCTTGTTGTCGCCATCGACGATCTTCATGTCGACGCCGAAGATGGCACGGCCCTGCTTCAGGCGGATGGCGGTTTGCTCCTCGGGCGAGAGCGCCAGGTGCTTGTTCTTGAGCGTGCACAGCGTGCCGAGCGGACTCATCTCGGTCATGCCCCAGGCGTGCAGCACCTCGACCCCGTAGGTCTCCCGGAACGCCTTGATCATCGCCGGCGGGCAGGCAGAGCCGCCGATCACCGTGCGGTTGAGCGTGGCAAAGCGCAGGTTGTTGGCCTGCATATGGCTCAGCATCATTTGCCAGACCGTGGGCACGCCTGCGGCAAAGGTCACCTTCTCGGTGTCGATCAGTTCATAGACCGACTTGCCGTCGAGCGATGCGCCCGGAAACACCAGCTTGCAACCGGTCAGCGCGGCCGAGTACGGAATGCCCCATGCATTGACATGGAACATCGGCACCACCGGCAGGACCGAGTCGCGCGCCGACAGGCACATCACGTCGGGCAGCGCGGCGGCGTAGGCATGCAGCACCGAAGAACGATGGCTGTAGAGCGCGGCCTTCGGGTTGCCAGTGGTGCCGCTCGTGTAGCACATGCTCGAAGCGGAGTTCTCGTCGAAGCTCGGCCAGGCATAGTCGCCGGAGTGCGGCGCGAGCCAGGCCTCATAGCTGACGAGACCCGGAACGCCGGTGTCTGCCGGAACCTTGTCGGCATCGCACAGCACGATCCACTTCTTGATGGTCGGGCAGCGCGCATGCACCGCCTGCACCAGCGGCAGGAAGCTCAGGTCGAAAATCAGGATCTGGTCTTCGGCATGGTTGGCAATCCATGCAATCTGGTCTGGATGCAGGCGCGGGTTGATGGTGTGCAGCACGCGACCCGTGCCGCTGACACCGTAGTACGCCTCCAGGTGCCGATAGCCGTTCCAGGCCAGCGTGGCCACGCGGTCGCTGAACAGCAGCCCTTCCTGGTCCAGTGCGTTGGCGACCTTGCGGGCGCGCACGGCCATGTCGGCCCAGGTGTAGCGGTGGATGTCGCCCTCGACACGGCGCGAGACGATCTCCGCGTCGCGATGATGGCGCTCTGCGAACTCGAGCAACGACGAGATCAGCAGCGGTTGGTCTTGCATCAAACCCAGCATCGAAAATCCTCCTAGTTCCGGCAGTCGATCAATCGGACCAGCGCGCAGTATTGCGCGGCGCAGCACCTGCCCGTTTGGGGGAATGCCCGCACCGGCGCCCCGCGTCACGAAGTCACGGACAATCGAGCCCATGAATGTCCCTTCAGATTCGATGGTTGCTGACGAATCCGGCCTGCGCTGGCGCAACGATTTCGCGACGCTGCCGCCGAGTTTCTTCACCCGCCTTCAACCCACGCCACTGCCCGATCCCTATTGGGTGGGCCGCAGCGATGCGGCGGCGCAGCAATTGGGACTCGACCCCGACTGGTTCGCGTCTGCCGAGGCGTTGGAGGTGCTCACAGGCAATGCCTTGTTGCCGGGCATGGATCCGCTGGCCAGCGTCTACAGCGGGCACCAGTTCGGCGTCTGGGCCGGGCAGCTGGGCGACGGACGGGCCATCATGCTCGGCCAGACCGAAACCGGCTACGAAATGCAACTCAAGGGCTGCGGCATGACGCCCTATTCGCGCATGGGAGACGGCCGTGCGGTGCTGCGCTCCAGCATCCGCGAGTTTCTCTGCAGCGAGGCGATGCACAGCCTTGGCATCCCGACCACCCGTGCACTGTGCGTGACCGGCTCCGACGCACGCGTTCGCCGCGAGGAAATCGAGACCGCCGCAGTCGTCACGCGCACCGCGCCGAGCTTCATCCGCTTCGGCCATTTCGAGCATTTCTGGGCCAACGACCGCCTTGACGAATTGCGCGCGTTGGCCGATTTCGTCATCGACCGCTTCTATCCCGAGTGCCGGCTCACCGAGCGCTTTGGCTGCAACGCCTACGCGGCGTTCCTGGAGGCCGTGAGCGAGCGCACCGCCGCGCTGATGGCGCAATGGCAGGCGGTGGGTTTCTGTCACGGCGTGATGAACACCGACAACATGAGCATCCTCGGGCTCACCATCGACTACGGCCCGTTTCAGTTCCTCGATGGCTTCAACCCGCGCCACATCTGCAACCACAGCGACACCGGCGGCCGCTATGCCTACAACCAGCAGCCGAACGTGGCCTACTGGAATCTCTATTGCCTGGGGCAGGGGCTGCTGCCGCTGATTGGCGACAAGGAGGTGGCCGTCGCCGCGCTTCAGTCCTACCAAACCGTTTTCCCGCGAGAGTTCGAGGGCCGCATGCGCGCCAAGCTCGGACTGCCCGATGCGCAGGACAGCGACCGCCAGCTCATCGAAGGCTTGCTGACCGTGCTGCTCAAGGAACAGACCGACTGGACCATCTTCTGGCGCAGACTTTCGCAGCACAGGGCCGGCGCCAATGTTCAAACGGTCCGCGACCTGTTTGTCGACCCGACCGGCATCGATGCCTGGCTGGTGTCGTTTTCGGCGCGGCACGCTTCCGTTTCCCCGGCGCTGGCGGCAGACTTGATGTGCAAGTCCAATCCGAAGTTCGTGTTGCGGAACCACCTGGGGCAACAGGCGATCGAATCCGCGCAACGCAAGGACAACGCTGGCGTCGCAACCTTGCTGACGCTGCTCGAAACCCCATTTGAAGAACACCCCGGCTTCGACGATTACGCCGGTTTTCCGCCCGATTGGGCATCCTCCATCGAAATCAGCTGTTCATCATGACCGAACCCGTGCAAAAGACAGAGGCCGAATGGAAAGCGCTGCTCGCCGAAAAAGGCGCTGAACGCGGCGCCTTCGAGATCACCCGCCACGCCGCCACCGAGCGCCCATTCACCGGCAAGTACGAAGCGCACTGGGCGGACGGCACCTACCACTGCATCTGCTGCGGAACCAAGCTGTTCGAATCGAACACCAAGTTCGACGCCGGCTGCGGCTGGCCCAGCTTCTCGGAGGCGGTGCCGGGCGCGATCCGGAACATCGTCGACCGCTCGCACGGCATGGTGCGCACCGAAAATGTCTGCGCCAATTGCGGCGCGCACCTGGGTCACGTCTTCCCCGACGGCCCGACCGATACCGGCCTGCGCTACTGCATGAATTCGGCATCGCTCGACTTCAAACCCCCGACCGAATGAAACTGCTCCTCGACTTCTTCCCGATCCTTCTGTTCTTCGGCGCCTTCAAGCTGTACGACATCTACACGGCGACCGGCGTGCTGATGGCCGCGACGGTGCTGCAGATGACGATCATCTGGTTCACCCAGCGCCATTTGCAGCCGATGCAGAAGGCCACGCTGGTGCTGATCCTGTTGTTCGGCTCCCTTACGCTGGCACTGCACGACGACCGCTTCATCAAGTGGAAGCCGACCGTGCTCTACGGTGCGATGGCTTTCGCGCTGGCCGTGACTTTCTGGGGCTTTCGCAAGAACTTCCTCGAATCGATGCTGGGCAAGCAATTGAAATTGCCGCATCGCATCTGGACGCACCTGAACGTGGCATGGATCGGCTACTGCGTGTTCATGGCCGTTGCCAACGGCTACGTGGCCGCGTTTTTCAGCACTGAGGCCTGGGTCAATTTCAAGCTGTGGGGCTATGCGTTCCCGATCGCGTTCCTGATCGCGCAGGGGCTCTACATTTCGCCCCACCTCAAGTCGGACGACGAGCCTGCGGCATGAGCCTGCCTACTGCACCTGATCTGGAGGCTGCGCTGCGCGCCGCATTGCAGCCGACTTCGCTGGAAGTCATCGACGAAAGCGCGGCGCATGCGGGGCATGCCGGCGCTGGCGCCGAGGGCTATGGCACCCATTTCCGCATCCGGATTTCCAGCCCGCTCTTCGCGGGTAAAGCCCGCGTGGCGCGGCACCGGCTTGTGTATGATGCGCTGCACGTTTTTATCGCACAGGGCCTTCACGCCATTGCCATCGAGGCCTCCTGAGGCTCTTTCTCTCCGGGCCGATGCGCCCTACTTTGACCTCCCATTTTTCATGAAAAAACAAATCTTGCAGGCCGTTGCTGCCACGGTCTTCGTTGGCTTGGTTCCCCTGGCCGCGCTTGCGCAAAACGCCGCCATCGTCAATGGCAAGGCCGTGCCCAAGGCCCGCATGGACTCGCTGGCCACCCAGCTTGCCGCTGCCGGCCGCCCGGTCACACCTGAAATGCAGCCGCAACTGCGCGAGGAAGTCATCCTGCGCGAAGTGTTCATGCAGGAAGCGCAAAAGCAGGGCATCGACAAGACCGACGACTACAAGACCCAGATCGAGCTGGCCCGCCAGGCCATCATGATCCGCGGCCTGTTCGAGAACTACCGCAAGACCAATCCGGTGACCGACGCCGAAGTGCAGGCCGAATACGACAAGGCCGTCGCCGCCAACAGCGGCAAGGAATACAAGGCGCGCCACATCCTGGTGAAGACCGAGCCCGACGCCAAGAAGATCATTGCCGACCTGAAGAAGGGCGCCAACTTCGAGGACATCGCCAAGAAGCAGAGCACCGACAAGGGGTCGGGCGCGCAAGGCGGCGACCTCGGCTGGGCCAGCGCCTCCAGCCTGGTGCCCGAGTTCTCGCAGGCCATGATCGCCCTCAAGAAGGGCGAAACCACGCCGACACCTGTCAAGACGGAATACGGCTACCACGTCATACGCCTCGACGATGTTCGCCAGGCGCAACTGCCGAAGCTCGAGGAAGCCAAGCCGCAGATCGTGCAGCAACTGTCGCAGCAGAAACTGCAGAAGTACCAGGAAAGCCTGCGCGCCGGCGCAAAGGTGGAGTAAACCTGCCGGCGACATCACCGTCGGCCCGGCGAAACCGCCGGTTCAGCGGTGATTCATGGAAAAAAAAGAGCGTCCTGCGGGGCGCTTTTTTTATGCCCAGACCACCGAGCGCATCGAGATCGACGCCGATTGGAAGTCGGCGTTGAAGAAGCGCGGCGACTCCCCTGCCTCCACGGCGCCGGCCGCGTAGAGCAACGGCAGGTAGTGATCGTGCGTCGGGTGCGCTTGCGTAGCGACCGCGCCAAGCGACTTGAAATCAGGCAGCGCGGCGAGTTGCCCCTTTTCGATTTGCGCGGCGACCAACCTGTCGAACTCGATGGCCCAGTCGTACGCCTGGTTTGGCGACGAATCGCGGCGCGTGGCACGCAGGTTGTGCACGATGTTGCCGCTGCCGACGATGAGCACCCCGCGCTCGCGCAGCGCCTTCAATTGCCGGCCGAGCTGGTAGTGCTCGGTCGGCGAGCGGCTGTAGTCCATGCTGAGTTGGAGCACGGGAGTCACGGCCTTCGGGAACATCGGCTTCAGAATCGACCAGGTGCCATGGTCGAATCCCCATTCGGATTCGTCGAGCGCGACGGCCGCGCCGCTGAACGGCTGGTGGAGCGCCCGGCCGATGTCCGCCGCAGCCTGCGGTGCGCCCGGCGCAGGGTATTGCTGGTCGAACAGTTCCTGCGGGAAGCCGCCGAAGTCATGGATGGTCTTCGGCCTGGCCATGCCGGTGAGATACCAGCCGCCGCGCGTCAGCCAATGCGCGGAGATGCAGAGGATCAATTGCGGTGCCGGGTATTTCGCGCCGAACTCCGCTCCCAGTGCTTGCCAACTGCGCCGGTAGGCGTTGTCGCCGATCGCGTTCATCGGGCTGCCGTGGCCCACGAAAAGCACCGGCATGCGCGGCGATTTCCTGAGCGAGCCGAAGGCTTCCGCCGCCGCGACGTCCGTCAACGGAAAACCGGCGCCCAGGGCGCTTGCGATGAACGCGCGGCGGCCGACAGTCACGGCTTCACCCCACCCACCTGCGCGCATTGCGCCAGATCTGCATCCACGGACTGAACGCATCCTTGTCCCCGGACGTCCAGCTCATCTGGATGTTGCGGAAGACCCGTTCGGGGTGCGGCATCACCGCAGTGAAGCGGCCGTCCGCGGTGGTCACCGAGGTGAGGCCACCGGCGCTGCCGTTCGGGTTGAACGGGTACTGCTCGGTGGGTTTGCCGTGGTTGTCGACGTAGCGCATCGCGGCGATGGCTCTTGCCGGGTTGCCGCGGTGCTTGAAGTTGGCATAGCCCTCGCCGTGCGCCACCGCGATGGGAAGGCGGCTGCCGGCCATGCCGCCGAAGAAAATGCTGGGCGAATCGAGAACTTCAACCATCGACAGGCGTGCCTCGAAGCGCTCGCTCTGGTTGGTGGTGAAGCGCGGCCAGTGTTCGGCGCCGGGGATGATGTCGGCCAGTTCGGCGAACATCTGGCAGCCGTTGCAGACCCCGAGCCCGAAGGTGTCGCCACGGGCGAAGAAGGCCTGGAACTGGGCCGAAAGCCTGGGGTTGAAGGTGATGCTGCGGGCCCAGCCGATGCCGGCGCCAAGGGTGTCGCCGTAGCTGAAGCCGCCGCAGGCGACCATGCCCTGGAAATTGGCCAGGTCCACCCTGCCCGTCTGCAAGTCGGTCATATGGACATCGAAGGCTTCAAAGCCGGCCTCGGTGAAGGCGTAGGCCATTTCGACGTGGGAGTTCACGCCTTGTTCGCGGAGGATGGCGACCTTGGGGCGCGCATTGAGGATCGCAGGTGTGCCGGGGTTGTTGCCCTCGCCCCAGCCCTGTCCCGCCTGCGGGAGAGGGAGGAAGACGTGCATGCCGGGGTCCAGCGGCACCCCGGCGGCGGTGTGTTCGGTGTCGGCGCAGGCGGGGTTGTCGCGCTCGCGGGCGATTTTCCAGCTGACGGAATCCCAGACCTGGTGCAGGTCGTGCAGGCTGGCGCTGAAGACCGATTTGGCATCCCGCCAGACTTCGAGCTTGCCCTTGCCCGCATCCATCGTGGACGACGCGGGACGCGTCTTGCCGACGAAATGGCTGTGGGCGCTGAGGCCGTGGGCGCGCAGCACCTGCATCACGTCGTTGCGATCGGCAGTGCGCACTTGCAGCAGCATGCCGAGTTCTTCGTTGAACAGCGCCTTGAGCGTGAGCTCCTCGCGACGGGCGCTGACCTGGCTGGCCCAGTTCTTGGCATCGCCGTATTCGGCGCGGCTGTCACTGATGCCGTCGCCTTCCGTGACCAGCATGTCGACGTTCAGCGCCACGCCGACGTGACCGGCGAAGGCCATTTCGCACGCAGCGGCGAAGAGGCCTCCGTCGCTGCGGTCGTGCATCGCGAGGATCCTGCCGTCGGCGCGCAGTGCGTTCACGGCGTCGACCAGGCTCACCAACTGCGCCGGATCGTCGAGGTCGGGCACCGTGTCGCCGCTCTGGCCGAGCGTCTGCGCAAGGATGCTGCCCGCCATGCGGTGCTGGCCGCGGCCGAGGTCGACCAGCACCAGCGTGGTATCGGCTTCTTCGGCGTCGAGTTGCGGCGTCAACGTGCCACGCACGTCGGCCAGCGTTGCGAACGCGGTGACGATCAGGCTCACCGGAGAGGTGACCTTTTTCTTGTCCTCGCCGTCGGACCACTGGGTGCGCATCGACAGCGAATCCTTGCCGACGGGGATCGACACGCCGAGCGCCGGGCACAGTTCGAGGCCGACGGCCTTGACCGTCTCGTAGAGCGCAGCGTCTTCGCCCGGCTCGCCGCAAGCGGCCATCCAGTTGGCCGACAACTTGACGCGCGACAACTCGATCGGTGCGGACAGCAGGTTCGTGATGGCCTCGGCCACCGCCATGCGGCCCGACGCCGGCGCATCCAGCGCGGCCAGCGGGGTGCGCTCGCCCATGCTCATCGCCTCGCCGGCGAAACCCTTGTAGTCGGCCAGCGTGACCGCGCAATCGGCCACCGGCACCTGCCACGGGCCGACCATCTGGTCGCGATGGCTCATGCCGCCCACGGTGCGGTCACCGATGGTGATGAGGAAGCGCTTGGATGCGACCGTGGGATGCGACAGCACATCGATGGCGGCCTTCTGCAGGTCGACACCGGTGAGGTCCAGCGGCTTGAACTTGCGTGCAATGGTTTTCACGTCGCGCAGCATCTTTGGCGGCTTGCCGAGCAGCACGTTCATGGGCATGTCGACGGGCGTATCGCCCCCCTCGTCGACGACCGCAAGCTGCCGCACTTCGGTCGCCACGCCGACCACCGAGAACGGACAGCGCTCGCGCTCGCAGAACGCCGTGAACTGCGCCAGCGATTCCGGCGCGATCGCCAGCACGTAGCGCTCCTGGCTTTCGTTGCACCAGATCTCC
This sequence comes from Variovorax humicola, assembly GCF_037889915.1. Classification (NCBI taxonomy): domain Bacteria; kingdom Pseudomonadati; phylum Pseudomonadota; class Betaproteobacteria; order Burkholderiales; family Comamonadaceae; genus Variovorax; species Variovorax humicola. The sequence continues at coordinate 170,437 of NZ_JBBKZV010000002.1, forward strand.
TTCGGCGCCATGCCCGACTCTTCCAGCGGAACGGCGCGCAGGTCGAAGCGCGCGCCGCGTTCGGCGTCGTTTGTCAGCTCGGGGAATGCGTTGCTCAAGCCGCCGGCGCCGACGTCATGGATCGCCAGGATGGGATTGGACTCGCCCTGCTGCCAGCAATGGTTGATGACCTCCTGCGCGCGGCGCTCGATTTCGGGATTGCCGCGCTGCACCGAGTCGAAGTCGAGCTCGGCCGCGTTGGCACCGGTCGCCATCGAACTCGCAGCGCTGCCGCCCATGCCGATGCGCATGCCGGGGCCGCCCAGCTGGATCAGCAACGAGCCGGCCGGGAACCGGACCTTCTTCGTCTGGCCGGCGTCGATGCTGCCCAGGCCACCGGCGATCATGATCGGCTTGTGATAGCCGCGCTGCACCGTGCCGTCGTCGGAGGCGACAGCCTGCTCGTATTCGCGGAAATAGCCGAGCAGATTGGGCCGGCCGAATTCGTTGTTGAACGCAGCGCCGCCGAGCGGGCCCTCGGTCATGATCTGCAACGGGCTGGCAATGTGCTCGGGCTTGCCGTATTGGCCGTCCTCGGGCCAGAGCTTCGACACCGTGAAGCCGGTCAGCCCTGCCTTGGGCTTCGAGCCGCGGCCGGTGGCGCCCTCGTCGCGAATCTCGCCCCCTGCGCCGGTGGACGCACCCGGAAACGGCGAGATCGCGGTCGGATGGTTGTGCGTCTCGACTTTCATCAGCACGTGGCTGAGCGCACTTTCCTTCGTGTAGCCGCCCTCGCCGCGCGGCACGAAGCGCTCGACCTGCGTGCCTTCCATGATCGACGCGTTGTCGGCATAGGCGACCACCGTGTGCTGCGGGTTCTGCCGTTCGGTGTGGCGGATCATGCCGAAGAGGCTGTGCGACTGCGGCTGGCCGTCGATCACGAAGTCGGCATTGAAGATCTTGTGCCGGCAGTGCTCGCTGTTGGCCTGCGCGAACATCATGAGTTCGACGTCGCTCGGGTTGCGGCCGAGTCTGGTGAAGGCCTCGACCAGGTAGTCGATCTCGTCCTCCGCCAGCGCCAAGCCGAATTGCGTGTTCGCTGCGACGAGCGCTGCGCGCCCGCCGGTGAGCACATCCACATGCGCCATCGGCTGCGCCGGCAGTTCGGCGAACAGCGCGGCCGCGCTGTCCAGCGTCGGCAGCACCGATTCGGTCATGCGGTCGTGCAGCATGGCCGACACGCCCACCAGTGCGTCGGTGCCGAGCACCGGCGCCTTGCCCAGCAGCGGTCTTTTCAACAGCAACTGGTACTCGGTGACACGCTCGATACGCCGCACCGCAAAGCCGCAGTTGTGGGCAATATCGGTCGCCTTGGAGGCCCACGGCGACACGGTGCCAAGGCGCGGCGCAACGACGACCGAAGCCCCTGCGCCCCGCTCCTCGAATGGCTCGCCGTAGGTCAGCAGTGCCTGCAACTGTGCCTGCTGCGCGGCGTCGGGCGCCGTATCGGTGGCAACCAGGTGGACGAAACGCGCCGAAACGCCATCGATGCGCTCATCGACCGCCTGCAGGCGGGGCAGCAACTGGCGGGCCCGGAAATCGCTGAGTGCGTCGCCGCCTTCGAAACGCGTTACGACGAGGGGATGGTGCGGGGTCACGGGCTGCGTCACGGGTCGGGATAGGCCTTGAAGACCTGGTTTGAAATGGAACAGACGGGGGGCAAAAAAGGCGGCTGGCCGCTGACTGGGGCCATCCGCGCAGGCCAGGGATTTTAGTCGAGCACAGAGAGATAATTGACAGTTATGAGCATTACCTACAACGACGCCGCCGGCATCGCAGCCATGCGAGTCGCGTGCCGCCTTGCCTCCGAGGTGCTGGACTACCTCACGCCGCTGATCAAGCCCGGAATCACCACCAACGACATCGACCGCTGGGCAGCCGAATACATGGTGAAGCAAGGCACCACCTCGGCCACGGTCGGCTACATGGGCGCGAGCAGCACGCCGTACCCGAAATCGCTGTGCACCTCGGTCAACCACGTGGTGTGCCACGGCATTCCCAACGACAAGCCGCTCAAGAAGGGCGACATCGTGAACGTCGATGTCACGGTCATCAAGGATGGCTGGTTCGGCGACAACAGCCGCATGTTCATCGTCGGCGACGCCTCGATCGCGGCCAAGCGGCTGTGCGCAGTCACCTTCGAGGCGATGTGGCACGGCATCCTGCAAGTCAAGCCGGGTGCCCGCCTCGGCGACGTGGGCCATGCGATCCAGAAGTTCGCGGAAGGCAACGGCTACTCGGTGGTGCGCGAGTTCTGCGGGCACGGCGTTGGCCGGCACTTCCATGAAGAGCCGCAGGTCCTGCACTATGGCCGGCCCGGCACCATGGAAGAGCTCAAGCCCGGCATGATCTTCACGATCGAACCGATGATCAACGCCGGCAAACGCGACATCAAGGAAGACGCCAAGGGCGGGCAATACGACGGCTGGACCATCGTCACGCGCGACCATTCGCTCTCGGCGCAGTGGGAACACTCGGTGCTGGTCACCGAAACGGGCTATGAGGTGTTGACCTTGTCGGCCGGCAGCCCGCCGCTGCCATCGTTCGTGAAAGCCACAGCCACTTGATCGAAACCGCCGCGGTAGACGTGCCGATGTTGCGCGAGGCCTATCGCGCGCACAAGCGAGCACTGTTCGACACACTGCGATTTGCACGTGCCCCCACGCGCAGCGTCCATACCGTGCTGCGCCAGTTGTCGGCGCTGGCCGACGAGACCTTGCGCGCCCTCTGGAACGACGCCGACTTCGGCAACCAGTTGGCGCTGGTGGCGGTGGGTGGCTTCGGACGGGGCGAACTGTTCCCCTACTCCGACGTCGACGTGCTGCTGTTGTTGCCCGAACCGCACGAGGGCGAAGTCGCGCCGGGGCGCCTGGAGGCTTTCATCAGCCGTTGCTGGGACGCAGGCCTCGAGATCGGCTCCAGCGTGCGCACGCTCGGCGAATGCCTCGCGGAAAGCGTCAGGGACGTGACGGTGCAAACCTCGCTGCTCGAATCGCGTGTGGTCGCGGGCGACAAGAAGCTGTATGCGGCCTTCCGCAAGGAATTCCAGGCCGCCATCGATCCGCAGGCCTTCTTCATCGCGAAGTCGCAGGAGATGCGGCATCGCCACCAGAAGTTCGACAACACGCCCTACGCGCTGGAGCCGAACTGCAAGGAGTCGCCGGGCGGCCTGCGCGACCTGCAATGCATTCTGTGGATGACCAAGGCGGCAGGCTTTGGCCAGCGTTGGGACGACCTCGCGAGGAACGGCCTGGCCACCGCCTTCGAGGTGCGGCAGATCAAGCGCAACGAGGCCCTGCTGAGCCTCGTTCGCGCGCGCCTGCACGTGATTGCCAACCGGCGCGAAGACCGCCTGGTGTTCGACATGCAAACCGCCGTGGCGGCCACCTTCGGCTACGAAGGCGAATCGCAGCGCAAGGCCAGCGAAGCCCTGATGCGGCGCTACTACTGGGCGGCCAAGGCCGTGACCCAGCTCAACCACATCCTGCTGCTGAACATCTCGGAGCGGCTGCAACCGCTTGGCGAAGAACTGGTGCGCATCAACGATCGCTTCTTCGAGAAGGCCGGCCTGATCGAGGTGGCGAGCGACGACCTGTACGTGCGCGACCCGCACGCCATCCTCGAGACCTTCCTGCTCTACCAGAAGACCATCGGCGTGAAGGGCCTGTCGGCGCGCACGCTGCGTGCGCTCTACAACGCCAGGCATGTGATGGACAGCAAGTTCCGCAACGACCGCGTGAACCACATCACCTTCATGCGCATGCTGCTGGAGCCGCGCGGCATCACGCACGCCTTCCGGCTGATGAACGAGACCTCGGTGCTCGGGCGCTACCTGCGCGCCTTCCGCAGCATCGTCGGGCAGATGCAGCACGACCTGTTCCACGTGTACACGGTGGACCAGCACATCCTGATGGTGCTGCGCAATATCCGGCGTTTCTTCATCGCCGAGCATGCGCACGAATACCCGTTCTGCTCGCAGCTGGCGGCTGGCTGGAACAAGCCGTGGATCCTGTATGTGGCGGCGCTGTTCCACGACATTGCCAAGGGTCGAGGCGGTGACCACTCGCGGCTCGGCGCGCTCGACGTGCGGCGCTTCTGCGCCCGGCACGAGATCGAGCGCGAAGATGCCAGGCTCATCGAATTCCTCGTGGGCGAGCACCTGACCATGAGCACGGTCGCGCAGAAGCAGGACCTGAGCGACCCCGAGGTCATCAGCGCGTTCGCGAAGAAAGTCGGCAGCGAGCGGTATCTCACCGCCTTGTACCTGCTGACGATCGCGGACATCCGCGGCACTTCGCCACGCGTCTGGAATGCATGGAAGGGCAAGCTGCTGGAAGACCTCTACCGGGTCACGTTGCGCGCCCTTGGCGGCCATATGCCGGATGCGGGTGCCGAAATCGAGGCGCGCAAGCACGACGCACTGGTCGAACTGGCGCTCTACGCGCAGCCGGCCGATGCGCACAAGGCCCTGTGGGAGACGCTCGACATCGGCTATTTCATGCGCCACGATGCGGGCGAGATCGCGTGGCATGCGAAGCAGTTGTCGCGCCGCGTGCCGATGGCCGGCGTGCCGATCGACCCGCATGCGGCGGCCGTGGTGCGCGCACGCCTTTCACCGGTGGGCGAGGGCCTCCAGGTCGTTGTGTACACGCCCGACCAGATGGACCTTTTCGCGCGCATTTGCGGCTACTTCGAGCAGGCATCGTTCAGCATCCTGGATGCAAAGGTGCACACCACCACCAACGGCTATGCGCTGGACACCTTCCAGGTGGTTGCCACCTTCATTCCCGAGCACTACCGCGACCTGATCAGCCTGGTCGAATCCGGGCTCAGCAAGACGCTGGACGAAGCCGGCGCTCTTCCCCCGCCGGGCAAGGGCCGCGTGTCGCGCCGGGTGCGCAGCTTCCCGATCAAGCCGCGCATCAGCCTGTTGCCCGATGAGAAGGCGCAGCGCTGGCTGCTCAACATCTCGGCCAGCGACCGCGCCGGCTTGCTGTATTCGGTGGCGCGCGTGCTCGCTCGGCATCACCTCAACCTGCAGCTCGCCAAGGTCACGACGCTGGGTGAAAGGGTGGAAGACACCTTCCTCATCAGCGGGCCGGAGCTGCAGGGGCAACGGGCGCAGTTGGCGATCGAGACGGAGTTGCTCGAAGCGTTGGCATCCTGACCGCATGGCCGCCGCGCCTCATCACCGCGCGCGGGGCTTCCAGAACAACTACGTCGAGTTCGAACCGCGGTCGCTCGCCGACGTCTTGCGTTGGCGCATGGCAGCGGCGCGCGAGGGCCTTCCGCGGCCCCCGACCGCGCCGATTCCACAGGTGCCGCCGATGCTCGACTTCCTGCGTACGAATGCGCGCGGTCCGGCGCAGCAGCCGGCGGTCACCTGGATCGGCCACTCCACCGTGCTGGCGCAGATGGGCGGCGTCTCGCTGCTCACCGACCCGGTGTTTTCGGATCGCGCCTCTCCGTTCGGCTTTGCCGGGCCCAAGCGCCGCCAGCCGCCGGCCGTGGCGCTGGTGGACCTTCCCCACATCGACCTGGTGGTGGTGTCGCACAACCACTACGACCACCTCGACCGCCCGAGCGTGGAGGCGCTTCGGCGGCAACCCGGCGGTTCGCCCCTGTTCGTGGTGCCATTGGGGCTTGCGGCATGGTTCACCGGCCTCCGCCTGAGGAACGTCGTCGAACTGGACTGGTGGCAGAGCCATCCCCTGGCAGTGCCCGGACGTGCGGATGTCGAGGTAATGCTGGTCCCCGCGCAACACTGGTCGGCGCGCGGCATGCGCGATCGAATGCTGACCTTGTGGGGCGGGTTCGCGGTCCTGGCGCCGGACTGTCATCTGTTTTTTGCAGGCGACACCGGCTATTCGCGCGATTTCATGGACATCCGCGAGCGCCTCGCAAGCCGGCAGACCGCGGCGCTGGGAGGTGGTTTCGACATCGCGCTGCTGCCGATCGGCGCCTACGCGCCGCGCTGGTTCATGTCGGCGCAGCACATCGACGTGGCCGAAGCCGTGAAGATCCATCTGGACCTCGACGCCAAGCGATCACTCGGCATCCATTGGGGCACGTTCGAGTTGACCGACGAGCCGTTGGACGAACCGCCACGAAAGCTCGCCACCGAACGCGAGGCGCGGCGAATCAGCGACGATGCGTTCTTCACGCTTGCGATCGGCGAAACCCACCGGCTGCCGCCTCGCACGTAGTTCCTGTTACCGCGCCTGAGTGCCCAACCTGCGCTCAAGCCAGGCGCTGTAGCGCGACAGCCCGAAGCACATCACCCAATACACCAGCGCCAGGAACAGGTAGCCCTCGAGGTAGAACGGCCGCCAGGTCGGGTCGCCGCCCAGCGCCAGGCCCAGCGCGCCGGTCAGTTCGAACAGGCCAACCACCGTCACCAGCGATGTGTCCTTCAGCGTGCCGACGACGTTGTTGGTCAGCGCCGGCACGACAAGCCGCAAGGCTTGCGGCAGGATGATGTCGCGCTGCACCGGCCAGCGGCCGAATCCGAGTGCCATGGCCACCTCGGTCTGGCCGCGCGGCACGGCCTGCAGCCCGCCGCGGATGATCTCGGCCAGGTAGGCCGCCACGAACAGGCTGAGCCCGGCCAGTACGCGCACCAGCACATCCGGTTGCCAGCCTGCCGGCCAGAGCAACGGCAACAGGAACGACGCCATGAACAGCACCGAAATCAACGGCACGCCGCGCACCAGTTCGATGTACGTCGCACTCAGCGTGCGCGCCGCCGGCCACAGCGAGCGCCGTCCCAGCGCGAGCAGCAAGGCCAGCGGAAACGCCAACGCCAGCCCCACGACGGCCAAGCCGATGGTCAGCGGCAAGCCGCCCCATTGGCTCGTCGGCACCAGCGCCAGGCTAAACACGCCGCCGCGCATCAGCACGACGAACACGGCCAGCGCCATCATCCACAGGGGCAGCAACCACCACCGCCAGAAGCGGGGCCAGGCGCTCAGTAGCGTCACGGCCGACAATACGGTCACGGCGACGGCCGGACGCCATTGGTCCGCGTAAGGATAGCGACCGAAGAGCATCGGCCGCCACTTCTCCGCGACGACGCCCCAGCACGCACCCTGCGCGGCACGGCATGCATCGGCATCGGGACGAAGGACAGCATGCCGCACGGCCCAATCGAACAGATGCACGCCGGCCCATGCGAACAACGCCAGCAGCAGCAAGGTCGCGACGGCACGCAACGGCGAACCGAACAGCTCGGTGCGCACGCCTGCGCCGGCGCCGGCGTTCATTGCCACCCTCGCAATGCCACGCGCGCGTTGTAGCGATTCATCAGCGCGGAGATCAGCAACGACAGCGCGAGGTACACGGCCATGATCACCGCAATGCATTCGAACGCCCGGCCGGTCGAGTTGAGCGAGGTGTTGGCGATCGAAACCAGTTCCGGATAGCCGACCGCGACCGCAAGCGAAGAATTCTTCGTCAGGCTCAGCAACTGGTTGGTCAGGGAAGGCACGATCACGCGCAGCGCCTGCGGAAGCACCACGATGCGCAGTTGCTGCCCCGGCGTGAGGCCAAGCGCCTGCGCTGCGAGCTTTTGGCCAGCCGACACCGACCCAATGCCCGCGCGCACGATCTCCGCAATGAAGGCCGCGTTGTAGAGCGCGAGCGCCAGCACCACCGCCAGGAATTCGGGACTCAGCGCCGCGCCGCCGGTGACGCTGAAGCTCCCGTGCTCGGGCCATTCGAGATGGCTGGGCCAAAGAGTGCCCGGCTCGCTCACCGGCCAAGGCATCGCCAGTCCGCCCTTGCTGAGCCAGACACCGGGCACCAGTTCGATGGCCTCGGTCGAGTCGGGCAACAGTTGCGTAATCGCAAAGTACAGCATCAGCAGTTGCAGCAGCAACGGCACGTTGCGAATCGTCTGCACATAGATTGCGCACAGCCAACGAACCAGCATGTGCGGCGCCAGCCGGCCGATGCCCAGCAACGTGCCGAGCACCACGGAGATCGCCGCCGCGAGCACCGATGCACGCACCGTGTTGATCAGGCCTGCGAGGAATGCGCGCCACAGCGGCTGGCTGCCCTCGAAGTCGAGCCAGCCCTCGGCCACTTCGAAGCGGGCCGGATCCATCAGGAAATCGAAGCCGGAACGCACACCCCGCGCACGCAGCGTTTCGAGCGCATGGTGAACGAGCCAGAACGCGCCGCCCACCACGGCGATCACCAGCAACGCTTGCAGCGCCCAGGCCAGCCAAACTGCGCGCCGGGTTCCCGGCGCTGCGCGAGTCATTTCACCGGCAACGCGTAGAGCAGGCCGCCCTTGTTCCACAAATTGTTGGCACCGCGTGGCAACTTCAGCACCGACTTCGGCCCGACGTTGCGCTCGAAGATCTCGCCGTAGTTGCCCACGGCCTTGATCGCACGGTACGACCAGTCCTTGTCCAGGCCAAGCAGCTTGCCGAGGTCGTCGCCGCTGCCGACCAGGCGTTGTTGTGCCGGGTCCGTGCTGGTGGCCTTGAGCGCATCGATGTTCTCCTGCGTGATGCCGGCCTCTTCCGCTTCGATCAGCGCATTCGGCACCCACTTGACGATGGCAAACCATTCGTCGTCGCCGCGCCGGACGGCAGGCGCGAGCGGCTCCTTCGAGATCAGCTCCGGCAGGATGACGTAGTCGTCAGGGTTCGTCGCTTCCTTGTTTCGCAGGCCCGCCAGCGCCGACGTGTCGGTGGTGAAGGCCTGGCAACGACCCGCGAAGAAGGCCTTGAAAGAGGCTTCGAAGCTCTCGAACACCACCGTCTTCACCGCAATGCCGTTGGCCTTGGACCAGTCGGCCACGTTCTTCTCGTTGGTGGTGCCGGACTGCGTGCAGATGGTCGCGCCCTTGAGTTGCTTGGCGCTGGTCACCTTGATCTTCTTCGGCACCAGGAAGCCCTGGCCGTCGTAGTAGTTGATGGTGGTGAAGTTGAAGCCCAGCGAAGCGTCGCGCGTCAGGTTCCAGGTGGTGTTGCGCGCAAGAATGTCGACTTCGCCGGCCTGCAATGCGGCGAAGCGCTGCTGCGAGTTCAGCGGCACGAAGTCCACCTTCTTCGCATCGCCGAGCACCGCCGCGGCAATGGCTCGGCATGTGTCCACGTCGAGGCCCGACCAGTTGCCCTGCGTGTCCGGCGCCGAGAAGCCGGCCACGCCATTGGTCACGCCGCACTTGACTGTGCCGCGTTGCTTGACGGCGTCGAGCGTCTTGCCGGCGAAGGCCGGAGTGGCGGCAACGAGCGCGAAGGTCGCCGCAACAGCGGAAACAGCGGCAAGGGCGGGTCGAAAACGATGGGTCATATTGGTTCCTCGGGTGTCAGCAGCGGGCAGTTTACGGGGATGCCCCTTGTCGCTGCAAAGGAGAGAATTGAACACCCCCGATGCGCCTGCGGCGCCTCCCCCTCAAGGGGGCGATACCAGCGGCCCGGCAAAGCCGGATCCGCGGTATCCCTGGTATCCGGCGGCGCCAGTTTCATGCGGCGTGGATCACGCGATAGCGTGGTGGAAAACTGAAATGAAACACCCCCGAAGCGCCTGCGGCGCCTCTCCCTCAAGGGCCTCAAGCGGGCGCACCCGGCGGCCCGGCAAAGCCGGTTCCGCGATATCCCTGGCTTTTGACGGCGCCGGTTTCATTCGTCGCGGGTGCCCACGAACAGACTTCGCCGTGCTCGTCCTGGTTTCATGCGTCGCGCAAGACGCTCGGCGTCATGGAGAACTGACATGACAGACAATCGCAGCCCATCTTCAATCCAAGTCAAGAGGTTTCCCCGCATGATCCGTTCCGATGACACTGGCAAGCTGATTCTCCGCCTGGTTTTGGGCGTGCTGATTCTGCTGCACGGTATATCCAAGCTCAGTACCGGCGTCGGCTTTGTCTCCAACATGCTCGCCGCGCACGGTTGGCCTACCGCGCTGGCCTATCTGGTGTATGTCGGCGAGATCGTTGCGCCGGTGCTGCTCATCGTCGGCATCTATACCCGGCCAGCCGCATGGATCACCGTGATCAACATGCTGGTCGCCATTTCGCTGGTCCACATCAAGGACATCCAGTCTTTCGGCAAGAGTGGCGGCTGGGCGCTGGAACTCCAGGGCATGTACCTGTTCACCGCGCTTGCCGTGGCATTCCTTGGCGCAGGCCGGTTCAGCGTTGGCGGGACCAGCGGCAGGTACAACTGAGGCACGTCACTTCAGTGCGCCATGACACCCAGCGTCTTGCGCGACGCATGAACCCGGGACGAGCACGGCGAAGTCTGTTCGTGGGCACCCGCGGAACCGGCTTTGCCGGGCCGCTGGGTGCGCTCCCCTGGAGGGGGAAGCGCCGCAGGCGCTTCGGGGGGGTGTTTTATCCTAGTCGTCCTGCACTGCATCGAGGCCCGGGAACAAGACCTCGGTGAAACCGAAGCGCGAGAAATCCCGCACGCGCATCGGGTATAGCTTGCCCAGCAGGTGGTCGACTTCATGTTGCACCACGCGCGCATGGAAGCCGCTCACGGTGCGGTCGATGGCGTCACCGTACGGGTCGAAGCCGGTGTAGCGGATGTTCGCGAAGCGCGGCACCACGCCGCGCAGGCCGGGCACCGAAAGGCAGCCCTCCCAACCCTCTTCCTCTTCATCACCGATGGGCGTGACGACGGGGTTGAGCAACACCGTGCGCGGCACCAGCGGTGCATCCGGATAACGGGGGTTGACGACGTCGGTGCCAAAGATCACGAGTTGCTGGTCGACGCCGATCTGAGGGGCAGCGAGGCCGGCGCCGTTCACCGCTTGCATGGTCTCGAACATGTCGCGCACGAGCAAGTGCAAAGCATCGGTGTCGAATGCGGCCACGGGTTGCGCGACGCGCAACAAGCGCGGGTCGCCCATCTTCAGGATCTCGCGAATGGTCATGGGGCATTATCGCGAGCGTTACTTCAGCACGTCAGGGGCCGGTGGGGCCCGGGGCGCCTGGCGGACCCTGGATGACTCTCTCGCCGCCTGTCCTCCAATCCGGCCTTCCTGGTGCGCCTGCACCCGGTGCAGCCTGACGAGGCCCGGAACCCTGGCGCTGTTCATAGCCAGGACGGGGCCCGTGGGCCGGACCCGGCCCGTACGCCTCCGGTCGCCCATAGTAGCCAGGATGGCCGTAATAGCCGGGGCGACCGTAATAACCATTGCCGCCCCAATACCCGCCGACGCCAATGCCCACCGACACCGGCGGTGCAACGACGACCGGACCAGGGTCCGCGTAGTAGGGTTGCGCATAGCCCTGGTTACCGTAGTAGTAGCCTGGCGCGACGCATCCTGTCACCGCGGTCACGGCGCCGACCGCGGCCAGCACACTGAGCAAACGAAATCTGGTCATGGCAAATGCCTCCTGGTTACCTTGAACAACGGCCCACCGCGATGCGTGTTGACCGCAGCAGGACGACCCGAGGTAAACCCAAGGTAAACCTCAAGCCGGCTTTTCCAACATTTCGAGCATTGTTGCCTCGTCGATCACTTCGACGCCGAGTTCGCGCGCCTTATCGAGCTTGCTGCCCGCTTCGGCCCCTGCAACGACAAATGTCGTCTTCTTGCTCACGGAGCTTGAAACCTTGGCACCGGCTGCTTCCAACTTGTCCTTTGCTTCGTCGCGGCCCAGCGTAGGAAGAGTGCCGGTGATGACGAAGGTCTTGCCCGCGAGCGGCTTGGGCGTGCGCGCCGCGGGCTCGCCCTCTTCCCAATGCACGCCGCAGGCGCGAAGTTGCTCGACGACTTCGCGGTTGTGCGGCTGGTCGAAGAAGGTGCGCAGGCTCTGCGCGACGACCGGGCCTACATCGTTGACTTCCAGCAGTTGCTCTTCGCTCGCATCCAGGATGGCGTCGAGCTTCCCGAAGTGCTTTGCCAGGTCCTTGGCCGTGCTCTCGCCAACGTGCCGGATGCCGAGGCCGAACAGGAAGCGCGGCAACGTCGTCTTCTTCGATTTTTCGAGCGCTGCCACGATGTTCTGCGCCGACTTCTCTGCCATGCGATCGAGCCCGACCAACGTCACGAAGCCGAGCTTGTAGAGATCGGGCAAGGTGCGGATCAGGTTGGCGTCGACGAGTTGTTCGACCAGCTTGTCGCCGAGCCCTTCGACCTCCACCGCGCGGCGCGCCGCGAAATGCAGGATCGCCTCCTTGCGCTGTGCGCCGCAGAACAACCCGCCGGTGCAGCGATAGTCGGCCTCGCCCTCCTCGCGCACCGCGTCGGAGCCGCAGACCGGGCATTTGTGCGGCATCGTGAAGACCGGGCCGCGCTGGTCGGCCGGCTTGGCGATGCTTTCGGGCACGACGCCGACGACCTCCGGAATCACATCGCCGGCACGCCGCACGATGACCGTGTCGCCTACGCGCACGTCCTTGCGCCGTGCTTCGTCTTCGTTGTGCAGGGTGGCATTGGTGACCGTGACGCCGCCGACGAACACCGGCGCAAGCTTGGCTACCGGGGTGAGCTTGCCGGTACGGCCGACCTGGATGTCGATGGCCAGCACTTCGGTGAGTTGCTCCTGCGCCGGGTACTTGTGCGCCACCGCCCAGCGCGGCTCGCGCGACACGAAGCCGAGTTGCCGCTGCAGCGCCAGGCTGTCGACCTTGTAGACCACGCCATCGATGTCATAAGGCAAGCCGTCGCGCGCCCGGCCCATCGCCTCGTGGAACGCCACCAGCGCCGGAGCGCCCAAGGCCCGTTGCGTCTGCGTCGCGACCGGAAAACCCCATGACGAAAACTGCTTCAACCAATCGAATTGCGTCGCGCAATCTGGACCGCCTTGCTCGGCCGGCGTGACTTCGCCCAGCCCGTAGGCGAAGAAGCTCAACGGTCGGGCCGCCGCAATCGCCGGGTCGAGCTGACGCACTGCGCCGGCCGCTGCATTGCGCGGATTGACGAACACCTTCTCGTTCTTCTGCCCGGCTGCGATTTTCTCGCGCTGGCGCTCGTTCAGCGCCTCGAAGTGGTCGCGGCGCATGTAGACCTCGCCGCGCACTTCCACCACGGGCGGCGCCTTGCCGCTGAGCCGCAAGGGAATCTGCTGGATGGTGCGGATGTTCTGCGTGACGTCTTCGCCCACTTCGCCGTCGCCGCGCGTGGCGGCCTGCACCAGCACACCGTCTTCGTAGCGCAGGTTCATCGCCAGGCCGTCGAACTTGAGTTCGCAAACGTACTCGATGGGCGGCGCATCCTCCGCCAGGCCAAGTTCGCGACGCACGCGCGCGTCGAAGGCGCTGGCGCCGCTGGCGGTGATGTCAGTTTCGGTGCGGATCGACAGCATCGGCACCTTGTGCCGCACCTTGACGAAACCGTCGAGCACCTTGCCGCCCACGCGCAAGGTGGGTGAATCGGGCATGCGCAATTCGGGATGGTCGGCTTCGATCGCTTGCAGCCGCCGGAACAGCTTGTCGTACTCGGCGTCCGGCAGCTCGGGTGCGTCGAGCACGTAGTAAAGGTGCGCGTGGTGGCGCAGTTGTTCGCTCAATGCAGCGGCTTCGCGTGCCGCCTGCTCCCGCGTCGTCATCTGTGGATCCTGGAACGGCCAGTGGCCGGTGTGTCATGGGGTCGCCCGTGGCCAGGAGTCGGCGCGCGGGCGGGTCGGGTCAATGATAGGTCAGCGCTGCGGGCGAATCTTGTAGATCGCGTTGTTGCCGTTGGCGCTCATGTAGATGGTGCCGTCGCGGCCGACCGCGACGCCGGTCACGACGTAGGGCGGCGGCATGCCGGGGCCGCCGGCAATACCGATGGGCAGGTTCTCCGCGACAACGCGGCGCTTGCCATCGGCCGGGTCGATCTCCACCAGGCGGCGTGCTGCCGCCTCGGCCACGATAAAGGTGCCCCACGGCGTCTGCGACAGCCCCTCGGGCAAAGCCAGCCCTTCGGCCACCGCACGCAATGGCGCGCTGGCATCGAGCGGCACACGCGTGAGTTTGCCGGCAGCCTCGGTGACATACAGCGCGCCGTCCTGGCCCATCACCATTTGCACCGGACCTCCCAGCCCGCTGATCAGCACCGTCTTCCTCGCGAAGTCCTTGCCGCTGGCACGCGTGATGGAGCCGGTGGCGATCTCGGCATAGATCACGCTGCCATCGGCCATCGGGATGGCGTCGTAGGGTGCCTTCAGGCCGTGGATGATGTAGTCGGTCTTGAACGTCTGACGGTCTACCAGTTGTACCGTGCCGGTGAACCACGATGCCAGCGCAATCTGCTTCGTGGACAGTCCCACGGAGAAGGGATAGTCCAGCTCCGGCTCGCGCTGCATGCGAAACACGTCGCGCACTGCGCCCGAACGCACGTCGACCTGGCGAAAGCCGAAGATGTCGGCCACCCAGAGGGTGTCGCCATCGATCTTCATGCCCGCGGGCACGGCGACCTTGCCGCTGGTGAGTGTGCGCAGATCACCGGTGGCGGGGTTGAAAGCCTGCACCGAGTTGTTGGCCATGTTCGACACATAGATGGTGCCGTCCGGCGCGATCGCGAGGTTGTCGAGAGAAGCTTCGAGTTGCTTGGCGACCGTCTTGCGACCTGTCGCCAGATCGACCCGGACCAATTCGCCCGAGCGCGTATCCACCACCCAGAGGTTGCCCTTGCCGTCCAGGTTGGCCGCCGCCGGGATTTTGAATCCGTCGGCGATCACGGTCATGTTGCCGTTGGCCGGATCGATCCTGACCACCTGCCCCTTGAACCACAGAGGCCCGTAGAGCATGCCGTCGGGTCCGACCTCGAATCCATTGAAGCCGCCCATGTCTTTCTTGATGAGCCGCGGCGGCGCCTTGCCGGCACGATCGATTTCCCACAGCGCATCGCCGAGGAACACCTGCGATGCATAGAGCTTGCCGTTGCGGCGGTCGAAATCGAGCGAATTGAGGCCCGGGAGGTCCTTGGCCAGCACCTCCATCGGCGCGCCGTCGCTCTCGCGGTAGCGCAGCACGCCCATCAGGTAGTTGGTCCACGCCATCTCGCCGCGCGGACCAATGGCGATGTCGTCGGCCTGCCCTTCAGGCGAAGGAACGAAGACCTTTGCGGTCCCCGTGAGGCGATCGACTTCCCACATCGAATTGCCGACCACGGACCCTGCCAGCAGACGGCCCTTCTGGTCGACTGCAAGGCCATGCACGCCAGAGAAGGCTGAAGGCAGGACAAGGACCTCTGGCGCGGCCCAGGCCGCCGGCCGCGTCGGCGGCGCGGTGGACGCGGCGGACGGAGTGAACGGGGTGGTCGGGGCGGAGGTACATGCGCCCAGGAGGGTGAGCGTCGCGGCACACAGGGCGGCAGGCAAGGTGAATCGCTTCAAGTGAGTCTCCTTTCGCCGCGACAGGCGCGCGGCAATCAGCTGAACAGGCGCCGTGCCAGCGACGAGCCGGCTGAGAGGTCGCGGGAATCGAGCGTGTCGTAGAGCTGCTGGAGGTCGGCGCCGATCACGTCCATGACCTCGTCGCGCAGCAGTTGGCCGTCGCCGTCGGTCACCACCCCATCCATTTCGGCCGCCAGGGCCGCAGCCACTTCGCGCATGCGCTCGAACGGGCGCTCGCTGCGATCGACCTGCGGCACGTCCAGGCTCAACGTCAGCTCGCGGATGGCCGATTGCGCCGGGTCATCGGCCAGCGCGGCCTGCGTATCGAACGAGAGGCCGAGGATCGGCGGCATGCCGGGTTCGCTCGTCGGCAGGACCATGCGGCCAGGAATCATGCCCGCGACGAAGCCGTGCCGTGCCGCGCTCTGCTGCACATAGCCGGGGCTCCATGCCGCATGCAGGGCGCGCAGCACGAAGCCGAGTTGGGCATCGTGCGCACTGGCGAACTGGTCGAGTTCGCGGCCGCGCGCCACTTCGTCGAGCATCTCGGGAAACTCGGGCGCTCCGTTGACCATGTCGGCAAAGGCCTGCGCCTTGACCACGAATTCGGAGTACTCGATTTCGTTGAGCGCGCCGGTCCGGTTGGCCAACTGCACACCCACCTGGAACGCCCCGTAGCGCTGACCGGGCACCGGCTGCTCCCAGTTGGCCGTGTGTTCGTTGAGGCCTTCGATTGCCACCGGCTTGCTGCCGGCGCGTCGCGTCGCCGGCATTGCCGCCAGTGCCGCATCGCCCGAGGCCAGTCCGTCGAGCGATACCGGTGCGATCACGTCGATCAGCGGATCGAGGCCGCCCCGTTTGTCGGCAGCGGAGAGGGTCGAGCCGCTTGGCGCAGGCAGGTCCGGGTCGAACAGGGGCTCGTGCCGCTCGCTGCCTGGCTGGTGATGCGCATCGAGATGCAGCACCGGCTCCGTGCCGAAGGCCGACGATGACGCGGCTTCGAGCGGCGCCGGTTGCGATGCCGCATCGGGCTGCCTGGGCGCATTGCGGCGCGACATCCAGGCGTTGTAGCCAATCACTGCGGCCAGCACGAGGCCGCCAAGGATGGCAAGGGCAACCGTCAGATTGCTCATGCCGCTTCAGCCATCGATTTCGCGGCCTCCATGTCGACTGCGACGATGCGCGAAACGCCCTGCTCCTGCATCGTCACGCCGATGAGTTGCTCGGCCATTTCCATGGCGATCTTGTTGTGGCTGATGAAGAGGAATTGGGTTTCGCGGCTCATGGCGGTAACGAGTTTGGCATAGCGCTCGGTGTTGGCGTCGTCCAGCGGCGCGTCCACTTCGTCGAGCAGGCAGAACGGTGCGGGGTTCAGCTGGAAGATCGCGAACACCAGCGCGATGGCCGTGAGCGCTTTCTCGCCGCCCGAGAGCAGATGGATGGTCTGGTTCTTCTTGCCGGGCGGCTGGGCCATCACCTGCACGCCGGAGTCGAGTATCTCGTCGCCCGTCATCATGAGCCGGGCGGTGCCGCCGCCGAACAGCTCGGGGAACATGCGGCCGAAATGGTCGTTGACGATCTTGAAGGTGCCGCCCAGCAGTTCGCGAGTTTCGCCGTCGATCTTGCGGATGGCGTCCTCGAGCGTGCCGATGGCCTCGTTCAGGTCGGCCGATTGCGCGTCGAGGAAGGTCTTGCGTTCGCTGGCAAGGGCCAGTTCGTCGAGCGCCGCGAGGTTCACTGCACCGAGCGCCGCAACTTCACGATGCAGCCGGTCGATTTCACCTTGCAGGCCGGTGAGGCGCACCTTGTCGGTTTCGATCGACAGGGCCACCGCTTCGATGTCGGCCTGCGCGTCGATCAGCAACTGGGCGTATTGCTCGAAGCCGAGGCGCGCGGCCTGTTCCTTGAGCTGGAATTCGGTGATGCGGCTGCGCAGCGGCTCCAGCTCGCGTTCGAGCTGCAGGCGGCGTTCGTCGCTGGCGCGCAGTTTGATCGTGAGGTCGTCGTACTGGCTGCGCATGGCCCCCAATGAAGCTTCGCGTTCGAGCTTGAGCGCCAGTGCGTCCTGCAGGCCGGCTTGCGCCGCCGCGTCGGAAAGCCGGGTCAGTTCTCCCTGAGCACGCTCCTGTTCCTCGGCCAGCGCGACCGATTGCTGCGTGGCGGTTTCGATCGCGCGGTTCAATTCGCCGCGACGCGCTTCCAGCGTGCGCTGCGAGAACGTCGCTTCCTGTGCCTGGCGTTCCAGGCTGCGATGCTGCTCGCGGCTGGCTGCGAGCAGGCGCGCGGCTTCGATGACGCGCTCGTCCAGCTGTGCGTGGCGCTCCTGGCTGTCCGCCAGCTGCATGTCGAGTTCTTCGAATCGCGCCTCGGCGGCGACACGGCGCTCGTGCAGTTCTTCAAGCTGCGCATCGACTTCGCCAAGGTCGGTAGCGAGTTGCTGGCTGCGGGCTCGGGTCTGCTCGGCCAGTTGGGTCAGTCGCAGCGTTTCGACCTGCAGTTCATGCGTACGCGATCGGGTCTCGGCCGCTTCACGGCGGGCAGTGACCAGGCGCGACGCGGCATCGCCGTAGGCGGCCTCGGCGCGCACCAATGCGGTTCGGGCCTCGTCGCTGATGAGTGCCTGCGCACGAATCTGGCGTTCCAGGCTTTCCATTTCCTGCTGGCGAGCCAACAGGCCGGCCTGCTCGGAGTCTTGCGCATAGAAGCTCACGCCGTGTGCGGACACCGCATGGCCGCTTTTCACGTAGATCACCTCGCCGGCCTTCAGGCGATTACGTTGCGCCAGGGCTTCATCGAGGTTCTCCGCGGTGAAGCAATCGTGCAGCCAGTCGACCAGCAAGGCCTGCAAGCCGGCATCGTTCAGCCGCAACAGGTCGGACAGGCGCGGCAGTTCCGATGGGGCCGCCGCAACGCCCGCGCTCGGCGGGCTGTAGAAGGCCAGCTTGGCCGGCGGCGCGTCGTTGCTGAAGGCGCGCACCATGTCGAGGCGGCTGACCTCCAGCGCGCCCATGCGTTCGCGCAGCGCTGATTCGAGTGCGCTTTCCCAACCCTGCTCGATGTGGATACGGCTCCACAGGCCCTGCAGGCCGTCGAGGCCGTGCTTGGCGAGCCAGGGCGCGAGCTTTCCATCGGTCTTGACCTTTTCCTGCAGCGCCTTGAGCGCTTCCAGGCGGGCGGAGAGCTCGGTGAGCCGGCCGCCCTCGGCGTTGACGGCCTGCTGGCGCGTTCGGCGGTCGTCGTCGAGTTGCGGTACCGCTTCCTGCAAATCGTGCAGCCGGCCCTCGGCTTCGCTCGCGGCTTCCTGGCCCGCGGCCAACTGCTCGCGCAACGCGGCGAGGCGTGCTTCGTCGGGCGCATCGAGCGAGCGCTGGTCGTTGCGCAGGCGTTCTGCGCGCTGCTGCAACTGGCGCGTCTGCTCTTCGATGTTGCGCTGGTCGGCGGCCAGCACCTGGATCTGCTGCTGCACCTGCACGACGCTCCCGCGCTGTGCGTTGGCCTGGTCCTGCGCGCGTTGCTGGGCCTCTTCCAGCTCCGGCATGCGCGCGTCGTGCTCCTCGAGCTGCGCAGCCAGCAAGACGGCCTGTTCTTCGGCATCGATACCCTGCCCCGCCAGCGTTTCGATTTCGGCTTCGGCGTCTTCGCGGCGCGTGCCCCATTGCCCGATCTGCTCGCGCAACTGCACCAGGCGCTGTTCGACGCGTGCCCGGCCTTCGACCACGAAGCGGATTTCGCCTTCGAGCCGGCCCACTTCCGCACTGGCTTCGTAGAGCTTGCCCTGGGCCTGGTTGACCTGGTCGCCGGCCGCATAGTGGGCCTGACGCACGGTTTCGAGTTCGGACTCGATGCGGCGCAGATCGGCCGTGCGGCTCTCGAGATCATTGATCGCCTTCTCGGCCTCGGCCTTGACCTTGGCCTGGTCGCCTTCGCTTTCGGTGCGCTTCAGCAACCAGAGTTGGTGCTGCTTGCGCGTGGCGTCGCCGTTCAGCGCGTTGTAGCGCGCTGCGACTTCGGCCTGCTTCTCGAGGCGTTCGAGGTTGGTGTTGAGCTCGCGCAGGATGTCTTCCACGCGCGTGAGGTTTTCACGGGTGTCGCCAAGGCGGCTCTCGGTCTCGCGGCGGCGCTCCTTGTACTTGGAAACACCTGCCGCCTCTTCGAGGAACAGGCGCAGTTCTTCTGGCTTGGATTCGATGATGCGGCTGATCGTGCCCTGCCCGATGATGGCGTAGGCACGCGGTCCGAGGCCGGTGCCGAGGAACACGTCCTGCACGTCGCGGCGGCGCACCGGTTGGTTGTTGATGTAGTAGCTGGAGGTGCCGTCGCGCGTGAGCACGCGCTTGACCGCGATTTCGGTGAACTGGCTCCACTGGCCGCCGGCGCGATGATCGGCGTTGTCGAACACAAGTTCGACGCTGGAACGGCTGGCTTGCTTGCGGGTGGTCGTGCCGTTGAAGATCACGTCCTGCATCGATTCGCCGCGCAGTTCGGATGCACGCGATTCGCCGAGCACCCAGCGCACGGCGTCCATGATGTTCGACTTGCCGCAGCCATTGGGCCCGACCACGCCGACCAGTTGGCCCGGCAGCATGAAGTTGGTGGGTTCGGCGAAGGACTTGAAGCCGGAAAGTTTGATGGAATTGAGGCGCACGACGAGTCGGCCAAGGCGTTGATTTGTAAGGAAAAATGCACAGCTCGAGAGGCTGTCTCGCAAGGGGGCGATGATAACGTGCGACTGATGAGTGATATGCCCCGTTCGCCCGCCGGTTCAACCACCTTTCGCCGCTGGACCGTGCTGTGGGGCGCGACCGCGCTGTCGCTTGGCCTGGCGGGCTGCAGCAGCGTGCTCCATTCGACGGAACGGGCCGAGCCGTATGCCAACAACGAAATCATCCAGTCCAGCGCCAACCGCATCGCGAACCTGGCCCTGCGCGACAACCTGCAGTCGATCCGACGGGTGCAGTTGTCGCTCTACCGCCGCAACCCGCGCGAGTGGCGCAAGTGGGCGCAGAGTCCGGAGGACGCCATCCAGCGCACCTGGGAAACGATCATGCAGGGCACGCCGCTGCCCGAATTGCGTGGCGCCACCGGCATCGACGCCATCCGCATGGCCTTCGAGACCAGCCCGCAGGGCTACCAGGGCGACCGCGTGGCCGCATTGGCGGTCGGCTGGGCGAGCATGCTCAAGGAAGCCAACGGCAACACCTGGGACCAGACCATGATCGACGGCGTCAATGCCGAGAACAGCTATCGCGCGGCGCGCAACGTGGAGATCTCGCTCTGGCTCATCTCCTCGAAAACCGGCCCGGACGGCCAGCCGTTGCTGCTGTCCACCGAGATCAGCGACCGCGGCCGCAATCTGGTGGCGGACCGCGAGTTGTCGAAGGTCGTTGCGCGGCTCGACCTGATGGCCGCGCAGGCCGACGAAAAATACCGGCGCGCGGCACTGGACTTCGGCCAGAACTTCGTGCTGGGGAGCCTGACGCCGTTCCTGGCCATGATCAAGCCGTGATTTCCGCAAGACCCGGCACCTAAAATGCTTCGCGCTTTCTCCCCTCCACTCTTCCCGGGCACCACGACATGAGCTCCATCAATTTCATCGGCGGCGAAAAAGGCGGCGTCGGCAAATCGGTTACGGCGCGGGTGCTCGCGCAGTACTTCATCGATCGCAGCCGGCCTTTCGTGGGCTTCGACACCGACCGTTCGCACAGTTCCTTCACGCGCTTCTACGAGGGCTTTGCCTCGCCGGTGGTGGTGGACAGCTTCGAGGGGCTCGACACCGTCGTGAACGGCTTCGAGACCCAACCGCAGCAAAGCGTGATCGTCGACCTGGCCGCGCAGACGCTGGCGCCGCTGTCCAGTTGGATCAAGGAATCGGACCTGTTCGACGTGTTCAAGGAACTCGGCGTCGCCGTGAACTTCTGGCACGTGCTCGACGATGGCCGCGATTCCACCGACCTGCTCGGCAAGCTGATCGACACCTTCGGAACACAGCCGAACTACATCGTGGTGCAGAACTACGGTCGCGGCAGCGATTTCGGCATGCTGCTCGGCTCGCAAGCACTGGCCAAGGCGACTGCGGCCGGCGCCCACGTCATCGCCATGCCGCGCCTGCACGAAACCAGCATGCGCAAGATCGACGCGCAGAACACCAGCTTCTGGAAGGCCGTGAACGACAAGGCCGGGCCGAATGCGCTCGGCCTGCTCGAGCGCCAGCGCGTCAAGACCTGGCTGGCAACGGCGTACGCCGCTTTCGACACGCTGCCGCTTTGATTTCTTTGCTTTTGAATCGTCCCATCGATCGTCAATCGCACGTACCTTGTTTAGCGATGAGACGGTTTTCTCGGCCGCTCTTATACGGTGAAATGCATCTCACGGCCCTCCGGAGGCTTCGTCTTTGGGCATCGCGGCGACAAGCTGAGCCGCCGCTTTGCGCTCCTCGCCACTGGTCCTGATGGGCGCAGCCCTCGTCTATGCCTTTGTTGGTGGCGGCAAGACGACAGTTGAAGCGAGGCCGTGATAGCTGGCGACCTGACTCTTCAAAAAGGCGCGCCTGCTGCTGATGCTGCATCAGGCGTCACCGCGCAGGACGTACTTGAGCGCGCGTACGATCCCGTGGATGACGCCCACGGCTCTCGCGGATGGCAAGCCGCGGCGCGGCAGGATGTTTTGGTCGTTCGCCACCAAGCGGCTGGCCGCCTGGGTGGTCGCCAACACCACCGGTGAGACTCGCCTGCGCGCCAGCCCGTGTCGGACTACTTGGCTGAAACCGACGGTCCGAAAAACCAGCGCGACGCGGCGCTGGCCAATGGCGCCAGGCTTATGGCCGAGCTGGTCGGCGCACCATCAGCACGATCAGCAGCAGCCCGAACACACCGAACGCGACGAAGGACCAGTTGGCGATCGACAAGCCGAGGAAGGTCCAGTCGACCTTGGAGCAATCGCCGCTGCCCTTGAAGATCATCGGCAGCGCGCGTTGCAACGGAAAGGTCTCGATCATCCCGTAGATGTCGCGGCCACAGCTGATGAATTCGGGCGGATGCCATTGCAGCCAGCTCTGGCGTGCAGCGGTAAATCCTCCGCCCACGGCCGCCAGCAGCGCCAGGAGTGCGGCCGGCACTTGCAAGGCCTTGCGGCCCGTGGCCGCGGCCACGGCGGCGAACACGGCAACCAGCACCAGCGCATAGCGCTGCACCACGCACATCGGGCAAGGTTCGAGTCCCACCACGTGCTGCAAGTACATGCCGAAAGCAAGCATGCCGATGCAGGCGATGCAGATAAGCGCGAAAGCGCGGCGCGGTGCGCCGAAATACCAATCTATCAAGGAGAAACCCAGTCTTCTACGAACACCCTGGCCTTGCGCGGCTGGGCAACAACGGTGTCGCCCTCGTGCAAGCCCAGGTCACGGAACTGTTGCGCAGGGAGTTGCGCTTCGATGATGGTTCCGGAGCCCGGATTATCTGGATTCGAATCCGTGGGCTCAAGTTCCAGCCGCGCGATCGGGCCGACGACGATTGCGCGTGTGAGCGTCGCAACGATACCGCTGGCGCCTGGCGTGAAGCGCGAGATGTCGAGGTCGTGCGGCCGGACGTAGGCCAGCGCCTTGCTGTCCTGCACTGCGCTGTGCTCGGGCGCCTGGAGGCGAATACCCTCGACCTGCACTTCGCCCTCGTGCGCGCGACCGTGGAAAAGGTTCACGTCACCAAGGAAGCCATAGACGAACGGGCTGGCCGGGTGATCCCACACGTCCTGCGGCGAGCCGACCTGCTCGATCTGGCCCTTGTTGATGACGACCACGCGGTCGGCCACCTCGAGCGCTTCTTCCTGGTCGTGCGTGACGAAGATCGAGGTGACGTGCAACTCGTCATGCAGACGGCGCAGCCAGCGGCGAAGTTCCTTGCGCACCTTGGCATCGAGCGCGCCGAAGGGCTCGTCGAGCAAGAGCACTTTCGGCTCGACCGCGAGTGCGCGCGCCAATGCGATGCGCTGGCGCTGGCCGCCGGAGAGCTGCGACGGATAGCGGTCGGCCAGCCAGTCGAGTTGCACCAGCTTCAGCAGGTCCATGACTTTCTGCTTGATTTGCGATTCGCCCGGGCGCAGGCTGCGCGGCTTCACTCGCAGACCGAAAGCCACGTTTTCGAACACGCTCATGTGGCGGAACAGCGCGTAGTGCTGGAACACGAAGCCGACGTTGCGCTCGCGCACATGCACGTCGGTGGTGTCCTCTCCGGAGAACAGGATGTTGCCCGTGTCAGCCGTTTCCAGGCCCGCGATGATGCGCAGCAGCGTGGTCTTGCCGCAACCCGAAGGTCCGAGCAGCGCGACCAGTTCGCCCGACTCGATGTCGAGGTTGACGTTGCGCAGCGCCTGGAAATCGCCGAATCGCTTGCTGACGTTTCGAATTTCAATGCTCATGATGTTTCTCTCTGTCTTCAGGCGGTCGGCCGCTCTGGCGGAAGATCCGCAATCGCCTTCATCTCGCGCTCGTGCCGCCACTCGATTACCGACTTGATGACCAGCGTGACCAGCGCCAGGATGGCCAGCAGCGAGGCGCACGCAAAGGCAGCCACCGACTGGTACTCGTTGTAGAGCACTTCGACGTGCAGCGGAATCGTGTTGGTCTGCCCGCGGATATGGCCCGACACCACCGACACCGCGCCGAACTCGCCCATGGCCCGTGCGTTGCAGAGGATGACGCCGTACAGCAGGCCCCACTTGATGTTGGGCAAGGTCACGCGCCAGAAGGTCTGCCAGCCGGTGGCGCCAAGCACGATCGCCGCCTGCTCCTCGTCGCTGCCCTGCGCCTGCATCAGCGGGATCAACTCGCGCGCGATGAACGGGAAGGTCACGAACACGGTGGCCAGCACGATGCCGGGCACCGCGAAGATGATCTTGATGTCGTGATCCGCCAGCCACGGCCCGAACCAGCCCTGCGCGCCGAAGACCAGCACGTAGATCAGGCCCGACACCACGGGCGACACGGCGAACGGCAAGTCGACCAGCGTGGTCAGGAGCGCCTTGCCGCGGAACTCGTACTTGGCGATCGCCCATGCGGCTGCCACGCCGAACACCAGGTTCAACGGCACCGCGATTCCAGCCGTCAACAACGTGAGGCGGATCGCGCTCCACGCATCGGGCTCCTGCAGCGCTTCGAGGTACGCGCCAAAGCCCTTGCGCAGCGCCTCGGCTGCGACGGCGGCGAGTGGCAGCACCAGGAACAACAGCATGAACAGCAGCGCGACCGTGATCAGGGTCCAGCGGACCCATTTCGACTCGGTGGTGCCAGCACTGGCGCGGCGAATGACGTTTGCCGGCGCGCTCATTCGGTAACCTCCATGCTTCGCACTCCGGTGCGGGTGCCTTCGGGCGGCCGGGCGGCACTCATCTGAAAACCTCCGTGCTTCGCACTGCGGTGCCGAGCACCTTCGGGCGGCCGGGCGGCGCTCATCTGAAATCCTCCGTGCTTCGCACTGCGGTGCCGAGCGGCACTCATGCCAGTGCTCCCGACGACCGACGACGCTGCCACGCCTGCAACCCATTGATCACAAGCAGCAGCACGAACGAGAAGATCAGCATCACCAGCGCGACCGCCGTCGCACCCGCGAAGTCGTATTGCTCGAGCTTGCCGATGATGATCAGCGGGGTGATCTCGGACACCATGGGCATGTTGCCCGCGATGAAGATCACCGAACCGTATTCACCGATGGCGCGCGCAAAGGCCATCGCAAAGCCGGTCAGCAGCGCCGGCGTGATCGACGGCAGGATGACCTTGGTGAAAGTCTGGAATCGGGTGGCGCCGAGCGAGGTTGCAGCCTCTTCGAGTTCTTTCTCGGTATCTTCGAGCACCGGCTGCACCGTGCGCACGACGAACGGCAATCCGATGAAGATCAGCGCAATCACGATACCTGCCGGCGTGAATGCGAGCTTGATGCCATGCGGCTCCAGGAACTGGCCGACCCAGCCATTGCCCGCGAGCAGCGCAGTCAGCGAAATGCCGGCCACCGCGGTCGGCAACGCAAAAGGCAAATCAACCAGCGCGTCGACGATGCGCTTGCCCGGAAACTTGTAGCGCACCAGCACCCAGGCCACGAGCAAACCGAACACCAGGTTGATCAACGCCGCAATCAACGAGGCGCCGAAAGTGAGCTGATAGGAATGCGCCACGCGTGGCGCGCTCACCGCTGTCCAGAATTGCTCCCAGGTCAGCGTGAAAGTCTTGAGCACCAGCGCCGACAGCGGCAACAGCACGATCAGGCTCAGGTACAGGATCGTATAGCCGAGCGTGAGATTGAAGCCGGGCAGCACACGACGCGACGCCCTTGGGGCGCCGGCAAGCGAAAGCGGCGCCACCGCGGACGGCAGCGCCGAAGAAACACCACTGCTCATTTACTTCGAGCCAGGTACGTAGAGTTTGTCGAACTGCCCACCGTCATTGAAGTGCACCTTCTGCGCTTCGCTCAGGCTGCCGAACAGTTCCTGCACGGTGAACAGTTGCACCGGCTTGAAGGTCGATGCGTACTTCTTGAGCACCGCTGCCGAACGCGGGCGCAGGGCGTGCTTGGCGGCGATCTCCTGCGCTTCGTCGGAATACAGATAGTCGAGGTAGGCCTTGGCGAGTTCGCCGGTGCCCTTCTTGGCGGTCGTGCGCTCGACGACGGCCACCGGGTTCTCCGCCACGATGCTGATCGACGGATACACCGCATCGACCTTGCCGGCGCCGAACTCGCGGTCGATCGACACGACTTCGGATTCGAACGTGATCAGCGCATCGCCGATGTTGCGCTGCAGGAAGGCCGTGGTCGCATCGCGGCCGCCGCGCGCCAGGATCGGCACGTTCTTGAACAGCTTTCCGACGAACTCGGCCGCCTGCGCGTCGGTGCCGCCCTTCTTCTTCACGTAGCCCCATGCGGCCAGGTAGGCGTATCGCCCGTTGCCGCCGGTCTTCGGGTTGACGATGACGACCTGCACGCCGGGCTTGACCAGGTCGTCCCAGTCCTTGATGCCCTTCGGGTTGCCGTTGCGCACCAGCATCAGCATGGTCGACGTGGTCGGCGCTGCGTTGTCGGGGAAGCGCTTGGCCCAGTCCTTGGCCACGATGCCCTTGTCGGCGAGAAACTCGACGTCGGTCGTGGTGTTCATCGTGACCACGTCGGCGTCGAGGCCGTCGGCCACGGCGCGGGCCTGCGCGCTGGAGCCCGCGTGCGACTGGTCGATCTTCACGTCCTTGCCCGTGGTCTTCTTGTAGTAGGCCACGAAGGCGGTGTTGTAGTCCTTGTAGAACTCGCGGGCCACGTCATACGACACATTGAGCAGCGTGTTGCTCTGTGCGTAGCTGGCGACGCTTGCAAACAGCGCGAGGCTGGCGAGCAGGAACTTGGAATACTGGATCGGAGAAGTCATAAGGATGCGAGAGGTTCAATGGAATCCCGACGCGCCGACCGATGTGCCGGCGTGCCTGTCAGCGACTGCAGCAATGCGAGGCCAAGGGGCCAGTCGCCGTGTCCGGAGTCGATGTTGATGTGGCCTGCATTCTGCATGCGGACGAATTCGCTGCCCCAGGCGCGAGCATAGGCGCCCGCCAGGCGGATCGGGCAAAAAGGATCGTTGCTGCTGGCCACGACGATGCTGCGATAGGGCAACGGCGCGTAAGGAACGGGTGCGAAATCGTGCAGCACCGCCCGGCGCTCCGGATCGGCCGGGGCCACGAGCAAGGCGCCTGCGACACGCTCGACCGCTTCATTGCCCAGATGCGCCGTCGCAATGCACCCAAGGCTGTGCGCGGCAATCACGACCGGCTCGGGGCGCGAAAGAATCAGCTTTTCGAGGCTCCCGACCCAGGCTTTGCGCGTCGGAGCGATCCAGTCGTCCTGCGTTACGCGTTCGGCGCCGCGCAATTGCTCCGCCCACAGGCTTTGCCAGTGGCCGGGGCCGGAATCACGCCAGCCGGGAACGATGATGAGTCTTGAGGTCACTTGGTGGGGTCGGCCCATCGGGAATCGGACCCGCGATTGTCCGGACCTCGCTTCAGATAACAAACGAATATCTGCTTGTATGAATATGGCGAATTAAGCATAAGAAGTCAGTTGGATGACATATACCCTCGGCACAATCGGCGCCTTTGCGGACCGGGTCCGTTACTTTTCTCGCGTCCGCACCGATGTTCGACAAACGTTCTTTTCCCCGCCAGGTCGTCGCATCCGGCGGCAACCGATGGGATTGGGCCCTGCTGCCGCTGGTGCTGGCACTGCTTTTTGCACTCGCGTACGGCGGGTCGCAGATGGCGCGGCCCTACGAGTTGGGCCAGACGCTGCCGATCAGCCTCGACCCGTGGATGCTGCCGTACTACCTGCTGCGCACCACCTTGCGCATGTTCCTGGCGCTGGCGGCATCGCTGGTGTTCAGTTGCGTCTTTGCGGTGGTGGCGACCAAGTACCGCGCGGCCGAGAAGGTGCTGGTACCGCTGCTCGACATCCTGCAGTCGATCCCGATCCTGGGGTTCCTGTCGATCACGGTGACCGGCTTCATCGCCCTCTTCCCTGGCAACCTGCTCGGCGTGGAATGCGCCGCCATCTTCGCGATCTTCACGTCGCAGGCCTGGAACATGGCGTTCAGCCTCTACCAGTCGCTGCGCACGGTGCCGGCCGAACTGCGCGAGGCAGCGCAGGTATTCCAGTTGTCCGGCTGGCAGCGCTTCTGGCGGCTGGAGTTGCCGTTCGCGATGCCGGGGCTGCTGTGGAACATGATGATGTCGATGTCCGGCGGCTGGTTCTTCGTGGTGGCCTCGGAGGCCATCTCGGTGTCGAACCAGAACATCAAGCTGCCGGGCGTCGGCTCGTACATCGCGATGGCGATCGAGGCGCGGGACCTCGGCGCGATCGGCTGGGCCATCGTCGGCATGCTGATCGGCATCACGCTGTATGACCAACTCTTCTTCCGGCCGCTGATCGCCTGGGCCGACAAGTTCAAGTTCGAGGAAGGCAGCAGCGAGGATTCGCCCAACTCCTGGCTGCTGACCTGGCTGCGGCGCACTGACCGGATCAAGCACGCCGTGCATCGCGTGACGGCGTTGCTCGATCGCACGGTGACGCTGTTTCGCAGGGATCACGACGGCACGTCGATCAAGGCTCGCCCGCGCCCGGCGAACGCCACCGCCATGCGCGTGTGGGACGCGATCATTGCCGCGGCGGTACTGATCGCGGTGCTGTGGCTCACGCGCTTCATTCACACCGAAGTCGGCTGGAGCGAGGTCGGGCACGTGTTCCTGCTGGGTTTCTTCACCATGCTGCGGGTGCTGGTGCTGATCGCGCTGGCGGCGCTGGTGTGGGTGCCCATCGGCGTTTGGATCGGCATGAATCCACGCTGGGCCGGGCGGCTGCAGGGCGTGGCGCAATTCATGGCTGCGTTTCCGGCGAACCTGATGTTTCCAGTGGCAGTGCTGTTCATCGTGCGCTGGCACCTGAACCCGAACATCTGGCTGGCGCCGCTGATGGTGCTGGGCACGCAGTGGTACCTGCTCTTCAACGTGATCGCGGGTGCGTCGAGCGTGCCGACCGAACTGCGCTTTGCGGCCCAGAACCTGGGCCTGCGCGGCTGGCTGATGTGGAAGCGTTACCTATTGCCGGCGGTGTTCCCCAGCTTCGTGACGGGCGCGATCACGGCCAGCGGCGGCTCGTGGAACGCAAGCATCGTGGCCGAATACGTGACCTGGGGCGACACCACGCTGAAGGCCGCGGGACTCGGCAGCTACATCGCCGAGATGACGGCCATCGGCGACTTCCCGCGCATTGCGCTGGGCATCGGCGTGATGTGCGTGTTCGTCATGGGCATGAACCATTTCGTCTGGCGCCGGCTCTATGACCTGGCCGAGAACCGGATGCATTTTTGAGGAGCTCTGGATGGCCGAAGGCATTGTTGAACTGAAGGGCGTCGGCAAGTCATTCCGCGCCTCCGACGGCGCTGCGCGGTCGGTGCTCGAGGGCGTGGACCTGCGCCTGGCCGAGGGCGAGATCGTTGCGCTGCTGGGCCAGTCGGGCTCGGGCAAGTCGACCCTGCTGCGCATCCTGGCCGGCCTGATCAGCGTCGATGGCGGCTCGGTGCGCTATCGCGGCCAGCCGCTCTACGGGCCGGCGCGCGGCATTGCGATGGTGTTCCAGTCGTTTGCGCTGTTCCCGTGGCTGACGGTGCAGCAGAACGTCGAACTGGGTCTGGAGGCCCGCGGCGTGGACCCGGCCGAACGCGCACGCCGTGCCGAGGCCGCCATAGAACTCATCGGACTGGCGGGCTTCGAAGGCGCCCTCCCACGCGAGTTGTCGGGCGGCATGCGGCAGCGCGTCGGCATCGCGCGGGCGCTGGTCGTCGAGCCCGAAGTGCTGCTGATGGACGAGGCGTTTTCAGCGCTGGACGTGCTCACCGGCGAACGCCTGCGCGACGACATCCTGCAGCTGTGGGATGGCGGCTCGATGCCGACGAAGGCCATGCTGATCGTCTCGCACAACATCGAGGAAGCGGTGCTCATGGCCGACCGCGTGCTAATCTTCGCGACCGATCCGGGACGTGTGCGCGCCGAATTGCCCATCCACCTGAAGCGCCCGCGCGACGCGGACAGCCTTGAAGTGCGCGCCCTCATCGACGAGGTCTACTCGCTGATGACCCAGACCGCGCCGGTCGGCGGCCCGGCACGCGCCGAACCCACGGTCATCCACCTGACCGACCGCCTGCCCGATGCCGACGTCGGCCGCATGGAAGCGCTGCTCGAAATGCTGGTCGACGATGACCGCGATGGCCGCGCCGACCTGCCGCAACTGGCCGAGGAAGCCGAACTCACCGACCATGAGTTGCTGCCGCTCGCACAGGCGCTGACGCTGCTCGGTTTTGCGCACCTGGCCGATGCGGACCTGCACCTGACCGAACTCGGCCGACGCTACGTTGCGGGCGCCCACACGCTTCGCCAGCAACTGTTCGGCCAGCAACTGCTCGCCCATGTGCCGCTGGCCGCGCACATCCGGCACAGCCTCGAACAGGCGGCCTCCGGCGAATTGCCGGAAGAGCCCTTCCTCGAACTGCTGCGCGAGAGCCTGGATGCGCCCATCGCCGAGCGCGTCCTGCGCACGGCCATCGAATGGGGGCGCTACGGCGAAGCCTTCGAATACGACTTTCACACCGGCCTGATCCACCTTCCGGAGGGAGAGGACGCGGCTTCGGCCGAGGCCGGTTGATGGCAGTCGCTGGCCATCCGGACGGCACTCAGACGACGACCTCGTGCGGCTCGGCGCCGTCGAGGTTCTCGGCAAGGAAGTCGATCAGCTTGCGCACCGCCGGTACCAACGCGCGGCGCGCTGGAAACATGGCGTGGCAGATGCCCGGTGCAGGGCCCCAGCCGGGCAGCACCTCCACCAGTTGGCCGCTGCGGATCTGCGGGCGGCACATGTAATCCGGCAGCACCGAAGCACCCGTTCCCCCGAGCACCGAAAACCGCACCGCCGCCAGGTCGTCGACAACACAGCGCGGCGAGTGCTGGTGCACGTAGACCGCGCCGTTCGGTCCTTCCAGCCGCCAGTTCTCGCGGCCATCGCCATCCGAGGCCATCGCGACCGTGTCGAGCCGCGCCAGGTCCTCGGGCTCGAGGACCGGCCCCTGCCTGCGCAGCAGGTCGACACTCGCGACCAGCAGGCCGCGGCTCACTCCGAAACTCTTCGCCACCAGCGTCGCGCTGTTTTCGATGACGGGCCGCACGCGCAGCGCCAGGTCAACGCCCTCTTCGACCGGATCGACCGGACGGTTCAGCACCATCATCTGCACCCGCACCGCCGGATAGCGACTCATGAAGATCGGCAGCAGCGGCCCCAGGCTGCTCTGTGCCAGCGTGACCGGGCAACTGATGCGGATGGTGCCGCGCGGCTCGGTCTGGATGCGCGCCACCGACTCGGCTGCCGCCTGGGCCTCGTCGCGCATCGCGGCGCAGTGGCGCAGGTACAGCTCGCCGGCCGGCGTCAGCGACAGGCTGCGCGTGCTGCGCTGCAGGAGCTGCACGCCCAATTGCGTCTCCAGCTCCGCCACACGGCGCGACAGGCGCGACTTCGGGATTCCCAGCGCGCGACCCGCAGCTGCGAAACCACCCCGCTCCGCCACCTCGGCGAAATAGACCATGTCGTTGAGGTCTTGCATTGGGATTGTCCTGAATTTGGAACGATGTAGGCCATTTTCAGCTACTTATCAATCAATCGCCACAAATTTAGACTTCTCCCCATGCCGACGCGTTTGCCGGCTCACTTACTGAAAGAGAGCGAAAGATCATGAAACTGCTGCACGTTGATTCCAGTGTTCTGGGCACGAATTCCGTTTCCCGGCTGCTCACGGCCGAAGTGGTCGCCGAATGGCGCAAGTCGCATCCGCAAGCCACCGTCGACTACCTCGACCTGGCCGTGGACACCCCCAACCATTTCACCGCTGACGCCATCGGCATCAAGACCGGCCTGCAAGAGGAGCCGACCGAAGCCCAGCGCTTGGAGAATGCCGTGTCGGAACGCCTGGTGAGCCAGTTCCTCGCCTCGGACGTGATCGTCGTCGGCGCACCGCTCTACAACTTCAGCGTCCCGACGCAACTGAAGGCCTGGATCGACCGCCTCGCGCAGATGGGCCGCACCTTCAAGTACACCGACAAGGGCCCGGTCGGCCTGGCCGGTGGCAAGACGGTGATCGTGGCGTCCAGCCGCGGCGGCTTGTACTCGACCAGCGAAGGCGGCAACGCGATGGAACACCAGGAGAGCTATCTCAAGGTGGTCTTCGGTTTCTTCGGGATCACCGACGTGCGCTTCGTGCGCGCTGAAGGCCTGAGCATGGGCGAAGCAGCCAAGGATGCCGCGCTGGCTTCAGCACGGTCGGATATCCAGATTGCAGTGGGTGCCGCTGCCAATCAGGATCTGGCGGCCATCGCAGCCTGAAACAAGCATAGAGGGCCTGCCCATAGGCCCTTGCCTTCGCGCCCCTGCGCCATCTCCGGCAATCGACTAAAAGCGTCCTCGGGCAATCGGATGCCCGAGGAGCAAGCCAATGAGATTTCTGGTGGTGGGCGCTGGCGCGCTCGGCGGGTATTTTGGGGGGCGGCTGTTGCAGGCCGGACAGGACGTGACCTTCCTGCTGCGGCCGCGTCGTGCGGCGCAACTGGCGGCCAACGGGCTGTGCATCAAGAGCCCCGCGGGCAACGCACGCATCCCCGATCCGCCACATGTCCTGTCCGACGACATCGGCGCACCATTCGATGTGATCATCGTCGCGTGCAAGGCCTACGACCTCGCGCACACCATCGAGTCCTTTGCGGCAGCGGTCGGGCCCGATTCCGTGGTGCTGCCGTTGCTCAACGGCATCCAGCACCTGGACGTCATCTCCGAGCGCTTCGGCAGCGAGCGTGTGCTGGGCGGACTTTGCCTGATCTCCGCAGTGCTCGACGAAGCCGGTAGCGTGCTGCACCTGAACGACATGCACGGCCTCACGTTCGGCGAGCGTGGCGGCGGCCGGTCGGCGCGGGTCGACGCCATCGCAGCAGCCTTTGCGCCGGCCAACTTCACCAGCACCGCGAGCGACAACATCATGCAGGCGATGTGGGAGAAGTGGGTGTTCATCGCCTCGATGGCCGGCATCACGACGCTGATGCGCGCGAGCATCGGCGACATCGTCAGCGCCGGTGCACAAGACATGGCGCTGGCCCTGTTCGAGGAGTGCCGCGCCGTCGCCGCGCACAACGGCTTTGCGCCAAGCGCCGAGGCGGTCGAGCGTGGCCGCGCGATGGTGAGCGCCGCCGGCTCGCCGATCACCGCTTCGATGCTGAAAGACATCGAGCGCGGTGCGCCTACCGAGGCCGACCACATACTTGGCGATCTGCTGAGCCGCGGGCCGCAAGCCGATCCTGGCCCGTCGATGCTGCGCATCGCCTACGCGCACCTGAAGACCTACGAAGCGCGCCGATCTCGCGAAGAAGCCGCACGGGCTGCCTGACGCAGCGCTGCTTCGCCATCGCGTCGGGCTACGAGCATGAGTTTGCGGTCAACGGCGTATTGCTGGTGGCCGGCGGAATCGTCGGCCCGAGGTGGGTGAACCCCGGGAAATCGGTCGCACGGCTTGAGGCGGCGCCATGAGAGGCCAACCTCGAGATATCCCTGTCGCCATCGGCCCGCGCGTATGAAAAGATGGCCTCCGTCGCTTCGCGTCCCAGGAGAAGTCATGCCGCGCATCCGCCCGCAGAAGTTCGTCCATGTTGTCTATCGCACGCGCCGGTTCGAGGCCATGCTTCGCTGGTACGCGACGGTTTTCGATGCCCATGTCCAGCACCAGAATCCGGTGCTGGCCTTCCTGACCTACGACGACGAACACCATCGCTTCGCATTCATCAACCTCGCGGTGCTGCAGCCCGAAGGCACCGAAACCGATCGCACCGGCATCATCGGTGTGGACCATGTTGCCTACACCTACGCGTCGCTCGACGACCTGTTCGAGAACTACGCGCAACTCAAGGAGAAGGGCATTGCGCCTTACTGGTGCATCCACCACGGCGTGACGGTGTCGATGTATTACGCCGACCCGGACGGCAACCAGATGGAGTTCCAGGTCGACGCCTGCGCGAACAACGACGAGGCCAATGCCTTCATGGAAGGCCCGCACTTTGCGGCGAATCCGATCGGCGTCGAGTTCGATCCTGAAGACTGGATCGCCCGCATGCGCGCGGGAACGCCGTCCGCCGAATTCCTGCCGCGCAGGGTGCACTTGCCGGTGTCGCCGGTTCGAGGTTCGGCTGCATGAGCGATGAATTTGTGGACGTGCTGGTGGTTGGTGCGGGACTGTCCGGCATCGGCGCCGGCTACCACCTGCAAACGCTTTGCCCGGACCGCAGCTATGCCATCGTCGAGGCGCGCAACGACCTGGGCGGGACGTGGGACCTGTTCCGCTATCCGGGCGTGCGATCGGATTCCGACATGCACACGCTCGGCTATTCCTTTCGCCAGTGGACCGACCTGAAAGCCATCGCCGCCGGGCCGACCATCCTCAACTACCTGCGCGAGACGGCGCGGGAGTACGGCATCGACCGCAAGATCCGCTTCGGCCATCGGATGCTTCGCGCGGACTGGTCGACACCGGATGCGCAATGGACCGTCGAGGTTCGCCGCGAGACCGATGGCAGCATCGTGAACCTGCGCTGCGGCTTCCTGTTCATGTGCAGCGGGTACTACGACTACGCCGGCGGCTACCAGCCCGACTTTCCGGGGAGGGAGCGCTTCGGCGGGCGCATGGTGCATCCGCAGGAGTGGCCCGAGGACCTGGACTACGAAGGCAGGAAGGTCGTCGTGATCGGCAGCGGCGCGACGGCAGTGACGCTGGTGCCGGCGCTGGCCGGGAAGGCCGCCCACGTGACCATGCTGCAGCGCTCGCCGACGTGGATGGTGGCGCGGCCTTCGGTCGACCCGCTCGACACCAGGCTGCGGCGGCGCCTGCCCTTGCGGATGGCGCTGACGCTGACGCGCTGGAAGAACGTGTTGCTAGGCATGTTCATCTTCCGCCTGTGCAAGCGAAGGCCGCAGCGCATGCGTGAACTCCTGCTGGGCGGCGTGCGCCGGGCGCTCGGACCCCAGGCCGACATCGCCACGCATTTCACGCCACGCTACAACCCGTGGGAGCAGCGCCTGTGCCTGGTGCCCGACGGCGATTTCTTCAAGGCCATCAACACCGGGCGCGCATCCGTGGTCACGGACCACATCGAGTCGTTCACCGAAACCGGTTTGAAGCTGAAGTCCGGCGCCGCGCTGGACGCCGACATCGTCGTCAGCGCCACGGGTCTCAAGCTGGCCATGCTCGGCAACACCGCGCTGTATGTCGACGGCCAGCGCGTGGAACCGGCGCGCACGGTCAACTACAAGGGGCTGATGTACACCGGCGTGCCGAACATGGCCAACACGTTCGGCTACACGAATGCCTCCTGGACGCTGAAGGCCGACCTCACCGCGAAGTACGTCTGCAGGCTGCTCAACCACATGCGAAAGACAGGTGCGCGCCGGTGCATCGTCCCCCCGACGGGACCGGATACACCGCTGATGCCGTGGGTGGATTTTTCTTCTGGCTACTTCCAGCGCGCTGCGGAAATGCTGCCCAAGCAGGGCACTACCAAGCCGTGGAAGCTCAACCAGAACTACATTGCCGACCTGTTCGCGATGCGCTTCGGGGCAGTCGCCGATGGCGTGCTCGAGTTCACCTGATCACTCCGCCGCCGCGCCCTTCAACGGCAGGCTCGGCCGCCACACCTTGTCGATGGTGTCGACAGTGACCGGCTTCGACTCCGAGAGGCGTCCGAAGTGGTCCGTCACGAAACAGGCCCGGTCGATGTACTTGCCCCGGTTCCACTCGGTGACGAAGACAGCGCCAGCCGTGCCGTCCGCATTGCGGCGCACTTCCTCGACATAGGCCACGCGTTCGCTGTTGCCACGGTCCTGGATGTACATGATGACGACGTCACCGGGCTGCACGTCCCTCGGCTCGACATTGCCGCGCCATGCCTTCGGCTGGCCGCGCTGCCGCTTGCCGGTCTTCAGGACGATGTAGTCCAGCGAGTAGCCGTGCTGCTCGATCCATTTCGCGCAATCGCGGTTGAAGTCGAACGCCTCCTCGGCATGCACAGCGGCCGCTGCGCATAACCACAAGGCGGCGATCAACACAGGACGCATGGCCTGGCCTCAGGCGTTATGGGTCTTGATCCAGGCCACGTACTTGTCCATCCAGCCCTGCAGGAACTTCTTCGTGGACTCGATGCCTATGTGGCCCTTGTCGTCGAACAGACCTTCCTTGTTCTGCACGAAAGCCTCGGGTTGGCCCATCGTCGGCACGTCGAGGTAAGCCAGCACATTGCGCAGGTGCTGTTGCGCCATCGCGGTTCCGATGGCGCCGACCGAGATTCCGACGACGCCGGCGGGCTTGCCGGCCCAGGCGCTTTGGCCATAGGGGCGCGAGGCGTTGTCGATCGCGTTCTTCAGCACGCCGGGAATGGATCGGTTGTATTCGGGCGTGAGGAACAGCAGGCCCTGGCAGGACACGATCTCGGTCTTGAAGCGCTTGACCGACTCGGCCTGGTTGCCGTCCTGGTCCTGGTTGTACAGGGGCAGGTCGTCGATGCGCAGGTGCTCCAGCACGAAGTCGTCAGGTGCGAGGGCAGCCAGCGCGAGGGCCAGCTTGCGGTTGAACGAGTCCTTGCGGAGGCTGCCGATGACAACGCCGATCTTGAATGTGCTCATGAATTCCTCGTTGGTGAGTTGAAGAAACGACTGACTCATTGGCCGGATTCGGCCAGCGCCGTGTCGATCACCTTGTGCAGGTGATCGAGCCCGAACGACACGTCGCAGAACGCGCCGTTGACATAGAAGGTAGGTGTGGACCGCACGCTGAGGCGGCGGCCGCTTTCGAGCTGCGCCTGCACGCGCTGCAGGTAGACGTGGTCGCTCATCTCATTGGAGAAGCGCGGCATGTCGAGGCCGGCCTGCGTGGCGTACTGGCGGATGTGCTTCGCGTCGAGTTGGAGCTGGTGTGCGAACAGCAAGTCGTGGAACTGCCAGAACTTGTGCTGCGCGGCGGCGGCCTCCGAGGCCTCGGCCGCGATCTCGGCATGCGGATGGACTTCGCGCAGAGGAAAGTGGCGGAACACGAAGCGCACGTCATTGCCGAAATGCCCCAGCACGATCTTCAGCGCAGATTGCGCCTGCCGGCATGAAGGGCATTCGAAGTCGCCGTATTCGACCACCGTGACGCGGGCCGACGCCGGGCCGCGCACATGGTCGGTTGCCGGGTCGACGGCCAGCAGAGCCGCCGGGTTGAAAGGATGGGCCATGGCAGTTCCTTTCGCGATGGATCGTGTGGATGCTATTTGGCGGATACCGCGGCCGGCACCGCATTGGGGTCGCGCGCGAGTTCGCGCGACAGGGCCTGGGTGACGCTGCAGCCCGGCGGCACGTCCTGCGTGACCCACACGTTGCCGCCCACGGTTGCACCCTTGCCGATCGTGACGCGACCGAGGATGGTGGCGCCGGCATAGATCACCACGTCGTCCTCCAGCACCGGATGACGCGGCAGGCCCTTCATGAGGTGGCCGTCGCTCTCGATCGGAAAGCGCTTGGCGCCGAGCGTGACGTGCTGATAGAGCCGCACGCGCTCGCCGATGACGGCCGTCTCGCCAATGACCACGCCGGTGCCGTGGTCGATGAAGAAGCCCGCGCCGATTTGCGCGCCGGGGTGGATGTCGATCCCGGTCTGCGCATGCGCGCGCTCGGCCACGATGCGGGCCAGCAGCGTGAGGCCGAGCTTGTAAAGCCGGTGCGCCATGCGGTGATGGATCATCGCCAGGACGCCCGGATAGCACAGCAGCACTTCGTCGACGCTGCGCGCGGCCGGGTCGCCGTGAAAGGCGGCCATCACGTCGGTGTCCAGCAACTGCCGGATGCCGGGCAAGGCGGCGGCGAATTCGCGCACGCGCTGCTGCGCTTCGGCACTCAGTTCCGCCAGTTCGGCCGCTGTGCGACGACGCTCGTGCCGCAGTTCCAGCGTGGCTTGCGCATGCAGGTGGTGCAGCGCGTTGTCGAGCGTGTGGGCGACGTAGAAGTCCTCGCTCTCCTGGCGTAGGTCGGTCGGGCCGAGCCGCATCGGAAACAGCGCGCCGGTGAGCGCCTCCACCACATCGGCCACCACCTCGCGCGAAGGCAACTCGCGCTCGCCGCCGGTCTGCATGCGCTGCTGCGTGTCGCGCCATTCGCGCCGCACGCCTTGCAACGCCGCAACGACCTCATCGACCTGAAAAGCTGACATATCAATTCTCCGCGCGCCCTGCGCATCTGGCCACTGCAAATTCGTGCGCATCCTCGCATTGTTTCGCGGCCCGTGCTACGAGGCGCCGCATAAAACCATGGCGCCGCGCCTTCAACCCGGCCGCAGGAAATGAAGGTGCTCCTGGACGAGGTGTCCGCTTCAAGCGGCGGCTTGGCGCGCTTCGAGTTGCTTGACGGCCTCGCGCTTCGAATCCTCGATCAGTTTCTCCGCCGCGTCGGCGGCGAGTTCCACGTTGCCCGCTTTCAGGGCTTTTTGCATGGCCCGCCAATTGCGCGCCGATTCCTTGCGTCGCGCCGGTGTGGCCAGGCCAAGTTGTGTGTAGCGCAGCGTCTGGCGCGCCAGCGACGCAAGGATGTCAGCCATGCGTTCATTGCTGCAACTGTCGCGCAGCATGCGGCTCAGGCGGAACGAGGTATCGAAGTACGCAGCGGCGGCTTCCGGGTCCTGGGCCAGCGTGTCCAGCGATTTGATGTCCGCTTCCATGCTCGCCGCCAGAGCGACCGCCTCCTCGGGACTCAGCCGGCCCACCATGGCCCCTGACAACTTGCGACGAATCTCGAAGATGTCGCCGACCTCCTTCATCGAGAGTTGCGTGACGTGCGCGCCGCGATTGGGCAGGATGCGCACGACCGAATCGCTTTCCAGGATGCGCAAGGCTTCACGCACGGGTCCGCGGCTCACCGCGAACTCCTCGGCCAGCGCCTCCTCGCGAATGCGATCACCCGGCGCGTATTCGCCGCTCGCAATGGCGTTGAAGATGCGCTCGGCGATCTGCTCGGGCAGCGTCATCAGTTGGCGGGTGGGCTTGCCCCGCATCGATGCATCGGGCCGAATCATCTGTTTTGTCATGTCGGATACTCTGGATGTCTACATGAGTTGAAACGATGTTGTCAACAATCACGTTGTAGTCAGCCGATTAAACCACAGGACATTTTCATTGGGGCGCGCGTGCCCTCCCCGGCGCCGCCCGCTCAAGACTCGCGCCGCGGCATATGCGCTAAGGCGTCCAGTACCAGACCGTCGAATTCGTCAGGAAGGTCTCCCACATTGCATGCGGCTTGGCGGGATCATCGCCGTCGTTGAGTCGGGCGAGATGCCAAAGCGCCTCGATGCGCTCGCGCGACGAGTCGCCGAGGCCATCTTCCGTGCCCTTGGCAAGGTAGCGGCCGGTAAAGCTTGTCAGCGAGCCGTGCTGCTCCTTCTGATTCTTCCAGAGCACCGTGAACCCGATCAGCATGCCGTCGGTCATTCCGTGCGCGTCGAACCACGCGCCGGGATCGGGAAATCCGACCTTCGTCTGATAGCGTCCCGTGAGGTGGCCGCCCTCCCCGATGGAAAGAATCTCGAGGCCGCTCCCATTGCGGCCGAGCCAACGTCCAATCCGGATAGTCATGGTTGTCTCCTCTATTGAGATTGCGGGGGATGGCAAGACGTCCCGGCACTTCGAAGGCCCCGCAAGAACCGCCATCGCCTCCATCGTATGACGACCTAGCCTCGTTGGGAAATCATCGCCGCGGCTACGAGGACATCAGTTGCGCATCATCGAGGAGCGTGACCCTGCCGGTCCCCAGCGAATATTCTGCACCGACCACGCTCAATTGGCCGCTTTCGATCAGGCCTTCGAGGATCGCCGAGCCGTGGCGCAACTGGTCGACCGACTGGCGCACATTCGCCCGTACGCTTTCGCAGATGAGCGTCTCGCGGTCGTAGCCGAGTTCCGGCGCCAGCAGTCCGGCCACGGCGGGCTCGATGCGCTCGGCGATGAAGCGCATGTTCGGCGAACGGGCTTCCGCCGGCCGCCGCAAGCGCTCCAGGGTGCCGAGAATGGCGCCGCAGTGGGAGTGGCCCAGTACCACGACCAGCGGCGTGCCGAATGCGGCGGCGGCGTACTCGACGCTGCCCAGTTGCGAGGGCGCGACGATGTTGCCCGCGACGCGAATCACGAACAGGTCGCCGAGGTCCTGGTC
The DNA here is from genome assembly GCF_037889915.1 of Variovorax humicola. Lineage (NCBI taxonomy): Bacteria > Pseudomonadati > Pseudomonadota > Betaproteobacteria > Burkholderiales > Comamonadaceae > Variovorax > Variovorax humicola. Next base: position 210,571 of record NZ_JBBKZV010000002.1, read on the forward strand.
GAACACGATCTCCACCGGCACGCGCGAGTCCGAGCACCCGATGACGATGGCGAACGGCTCTTGCTGGAAGTCGGTCCGCGCGCGTCGCAAGCGCTTCATGAATGTCTCTTCGTTCCCGACGCCCGAGGCGAAGCGCTCGTTGCCTTCCCGCAGGCGCTGCAATGCTTCCTGTGCTGTCATCATGGATGTCATCTCCTGTTTGTGGATGCCTTCGCGCGAGTGGACTCAGCGCGCGATGTGGATGAACGCGACCACCAGGATCGCGAGGAACACGGTCTCGCTGACCATCAGCATGATCGGCTTCATGCCGACCTTGGCAAAGTCCCGCATGTTCGACTTCATGCCGACGGCAGCCATGGACACCACGAGCAGCCAGGTCGACAGCGTCTGCAGCGACTGCTGTGCGACGGCCGGGATCACGCCGGTGCTGTTGATGGCGACCAGCACGGCAAACGCCACCACAGACACGAGGATGCCGTGGAAGTCGGTGCGCGCGGGCGCGTGCCAGGCGGGCAAGGTCGCAGAGAGATTCACGGCAGGAAAAGTTGGGGAATCTTGCTGGCGGCGTTCAGCCGGCGTTCTGCGCGACCCGGGCACGAATGCGCGCCGCATCCGCCTCGTAGCTGCGCGAGGTCAGCACGAAGAAGAAGGCCGCCGCGAGCGCCATCGCAGGTGCCACGGTCAGCGCGAGCTTCAGGCCCAACACGTCCGACAACATGCCGACGATCAGCGGGCCCGGCGCGAGCCCGATGAGGTTGTTGGCCAGGGCCATCGTCGCGGTCACAGTGGCGCGGACGCCGGGATGCGTGACGTCGCAGGCAATCGCGGCGGAACAGCCACCCTGCGCAGCAGCGAACAAGGCACCCGCAAAGATCAGGCCCATCGCCAACGAGCCCGGCGGCAGTGCGAAGCCGGCAATGAGCACCAGGGCCGTCAACGCGGAATAGACGGCCGGCACCAGCGCCCGCAGCCGCGGATTCTTCGCGCTCAGCCGGTCCGCCAGGCCACCACCGAAGACCATGCCGACGCCCGCCGCCATGACGGCAACGGCGGCCATGAGCGCGCCGTGCTTCACGTCCATGCCGTAGTAGCGGACGAAATAGGTGGGCAGCCAGGCAATGAGCATCGCCGGCATCGCCATCTGCAGCCCGCTCGCGATGTACGCGAGATTGCCCGAGCGAGCGGCAAAGACTTCACGCCCGACTTGGCGGGCACTCAGGCGCGCCGTGGCACCGCCGCCCCGCACCTCGGCCGTCAAGGCGACTGTCTTGTAGTCGCGCACGACGAAGGGATAGATCAAGGCCAGAAGCAGGCCCGGCGCACCCACCGCGAAGAAGGCCATGCGCCAGCCCGCCTGGGCCGCCACCGCGCCGCCGATGACCACACCCAGCACCGAGCCGAACAGGCTCGCCGACAGGAAGGCACCAAGCACGGCCGCGCGCTGCTTCGCAGGAAACACGTGCGCCAGCAATGCGGCACCGGCAGCGCCGTAGGCCGCTTCACCCAGGCCCACGAAGGCCCGCGCCCACAACAGCTGCCCATGGCTTTGTGCGAGACCGCAGGCGATGGTCGCCAGGCACCACACGAACGCCATGAGCGTGATGCTCCTGACGCGACCCCAGCGGTCGGCGACCAGCGAGATCGGCACCGTCAGCACGCCGACAACCAGCGAGACAACGCTCACGAGCATCGCCAGCTGCGAATCCAGCAGCGACCACTCGAGCTTGAGGACCGGCATGACCGCCCCAATGACCTGCCGCGACAGGTAGTCGGACATCATGAGGCCGAAAGTGAGGGCGAAGACGCACCAGGCGTAGAGGCGCGAGAACCGGACCGGCTCCGGCGAGAAGGCGCCGACTGGCGCGGTCGACAAGGCGTGGCTCATGGTTTCGACTGGCTCACTCGGGCTGGAAGTTGATCGATTTCAGGACGGCGCCATTGCGCTCGAAGTCGGCGCGCAGCGTGCTGGCCAATTCATCGGGCGTGCGCGGCTGGCCGGCATCGAGGCCGAACTCCCGCAGGCGCTCGCGCATTGCCGGTTGCGCCATCACTTTCAGCGCGGCGTCGCGCAGGCGGGTCTGCGCCGCGGCAGGCACGTCAGGCGTGATCCACAGGCCGACCCATGCCAGCGCTTCGAGCTGCGGATAGCCCACCTCGGCAAACGTGGGCACGTTGGGAAGGTTGGGCGAACGCTGAGGCAGGCTGACGGCGTAGGGCACGACCTTGCCGGCCTTGACCAGCGGGATGGCATTCGGGATGCCGGCGAACATCAGCGGCACATGCCCGCCGACCACGTCGACCAGTGCCGGTGGCGAGCCTTTGTAGCCGACGTGCGCCATGTCGATGCCGGCCGCCCGGTTCAGTTGCAGCCCCATGATGTGCGAGACCGTGCCCGCGCTGTAGGAGGCATAGCTCACCTTGCCAGGATTGGACTTCACGTAGGCGATCAGCCCAGCCAGGTTCTTTGCCGGCACCGCGGGGTTGCCCACCAGCACGAGGCCGCCGCGCGCGAGCTCGACCAGCGGCTTGATCTCCTTTGCCATGTCGAAGCGCAGCTTCACGATGTGCGGGATCTCGCTGACGATCGCATCGAGCGTGACGATCATCGTGTTGCCGTCGTGCGGCGACTGCATCAGGTCGCTGACCGCCACGGCGCCGCCCGCGCCGGGCTTCGAATCGACGATGACCGTCTGGTTCAGCTCTTTCTGCAGGCCGTCGGACAGCAGGCGCGACACGACGTCGAGCGTGCCGCCGGGCGGCCCGGCCACGATGATGCGTACCGGCTTGTCCGATGGCGCCTGCGCGAACGCAGGGGCCGCAGCGAGCAAGGCAAAAGCTGCGCCAAGAATGGCACCGAGCTTGCGGCGGTTGGATGAATAGGTCATGAATGACTCCGCTTGTCTTGTCTTGCGTTGTGTTGGGTGGGCTGGTGCTGCGCATGCGTTCAGATGTAGGTCGGCCACGAGCGCATGTCGTGCTCGCCGATGCCGCCGTTGCGTTCGCGGCGATGGGTGGCCATGGCTTCGATGAGCCAGCCGCGGGTCTGCTGCGGGGCGATCACCACCTGCACGCCGAAGGCGCCGGCCAATGCGTAGGCCGAGGTGTCGCGCGACAGTTCGGTCTTCAGCTGGTCGAAGCGCTCGGGATCGTCCTCGCGCTTGATGCCGTGCAGCACGCTGACGCCGATCTGCGGGTCCATGAAGCTGGTGTCGGCACTCGTCCAGGCCGCCACCTCGTCGCTGTTGCGCCCGCCACCCATGTTGATGTAGGCCTGCCCGTAGCTCTTGCGCAGGATCACCGACAGCTTGGGCACGCTGCACAGCTGCACCGCGTGGATCATGTTCATGATGTGCGCCGGCGCGGCCTTGCGCTCGCCCTCGATGCCGACCAGGAAGCCCGGGGTGTCGACCAGGAACAGGATCGGGATGTTGAAGGAATCGCACATCACCAGGAACGAGGTGACCTTGCGGCAGGCCTCCGGGTCCATCGCACCGCCCTTGAACATCGGGTTGGACGCGACGATGCCCACGCTCTCGCCGTTCAGGCGCGCCAGGCCGGTCACGGCGGCGCGACCGAAGCGGTCCTTCAGGTTGAAGAAGCTGCCTTCGTCGACGATGCCGGCGATGACCTTGCGCATGTCGTAGGTCTTGCTGCGCGCGGACGGCACGAGTTCGAGCAACTTGTCCGGGTCAGGGGCAATCGCCTCTTCCGCGGGAAGGCTGGGCGGCCGGGCACCCGCATGCGAGGGCAGGTAGCTGAGGAAACGGCGGATGGCCGCGAGCGCTTCCTCGTCGCTGTTGACGATCACGTCCACGAGCCCCGTCTGGTCGGCATGCAGCTTCCAGCCGCCGAGTTCCTCGGGGTCCACGGCTTCGCCGATCGCCAACGACGTGACGCGCGCGCTCGACACCGCGAGGAACGCGCCCTTGCGCATCACCACGAAGTCGGACAGGCAGGTGTACCAGGTCGACGAGCCCAGGCACGGGCCGAGTACGGCGCTGACCCAGGGGATTTCGCGGCGCCGGCAGTATTGCTGCGGGTCTTGCCCGGCTGAGGCCATGGCTTCGGCACCCAGGCTGTCTGGCACCCGTGAACCGCTCGATTCGCCGAGGAAGACCAACGGCATGCCGTTGCGTGTGGCGGTCTCCTTGAGGCGGGCGATCTTGCGAATGTTGATGGCAGAGGACGACGCACCCATGACCGTCATGTCGTTCGACACCACGGCGACACGCCGCCCTTCGATGCGTCCGGTTCCGGTGATCTTGGCATCGGCCGGCGAAGATTGGCGATCGGCCGCCATCACCGAGACGGCCAGCATCCCGGTCTCGCTGAACGAGCCGGCGTCCACCAGGTGCTCGATGCGTTCGCGCGCGTTGAGGTGGCCAGTGGCACGGCGCTTCGCGAGCTTGGCTACGCCGCCCATAGCGAGGGCGATGCCGACGCGGGCGTCGAGGTGGGCGCGTTGCTCCTCGTAGCCGCAGAGGCTGGCGGCCGCGACGGGGACAGACGCGCTGGGCGCTGCAGACGTGGCCATCATGCGGATGCCTCTTCGAAGAGCGCGAGTTCCTGGCCGTCGCGCACCGGCGCGCCCTCGGCGACGCACAGCTCGACCAGCCGGCCGGCCTCGGGCGCGAGCACCGGGATCTCCATTTTCATGGATTCGAGCACCATGAGGATGTCTTCGGCCTGGAGGGTGTCGCCCGGCCGTGCCAGGATTTTCCATACGGTGCCGGTGATTTCGGAGCGGATCCTTGTCTGTGTGGTCATGTTCGGGTGTCTCATGTATTTGCCGGGTTGAATTCGGATGAGCTGAACTTTACTCGACATTAGGATTGTTGACAAGTGGAATGTGCCCATATGTTGGCGGGGATGAAATCCTTCCCGATTGAAGTTGAAAGATTGGCGCGAGGACCTGGCTTGAAGTAGGCTCCAACCTGGTGTTCGACGGCTATCGTCAACAGCGCTGGTATCTGCAACGACACCGCCTCCAGCAATGACATCTCGCTTGTTGGCTGGCCACCCGGCGCAGGGCCGGCCTGATCCTTGCAATACCCCAAGGCGAAGACGAATTGCTCGCGCTGTGCCAGATCAAACGAAAGAGGTCCAATGATTCAACTGCCAACTTCACGATGGTGCCTTGCCGCCTGTGCGCTGCTGCTCGGCGGTTGTGCCACTCGCCCGATCAACCCGCCGATCACGCAGGCCGATCCGGGCAAGGGCTATCGGTTCGAGACGCGCCAGGCCGAGGTCAAGGACAAGGACACGCTGGTCATCCTCGCCTTCTCCGGCGGCGGCACGCGGGCCGCGGCGTTCTCCTATGGCGTGCTCGAGTACCTCCGGCGCACCGAGATCGTCAACGCCAAGGGAAGAGGTCGCCTGATCGACCAGGTCGACATCATCACGGGCGTCTCGGGTGGCAGCTTCACCGCGCTGGCCTACGGCCTGTACGGCGACAAGCTGTTCGACGACTACGAGCAGCGCTTTCTCAAGCGCGACATCCAGGGCGAGATCGTCTCCCGGTCGCTGAACCCGCTCAACTGGGCCAAGCTGTCGTCCACCGCCTGGGGGCGTTCGGAGCTCGCCTCCCAGATGTACGACGAGTACCTTTTCAAAGGCGCCACCTTCGGCGACCTGAATCGCGGCAAGGGACCGTTGATCCTCGCCTCGGCGACCGACATCTCGAGCGGCTCGCGTGTCGTGTTCCAGCAGGGCGTCTTCGACATTCTTTGCTCGGACCTGAATGCCGTACCGTTGTCGCGCGCCGCGGCGGCCTCTTCGGCGGTGCCGGTGGTGCTCTCGCCCGTCACGCTCAACAACTACGGTGGCACCTGCAAGCTCACGCCTCCCCAATGGGTGAACCGATTCATCGACACGGACAACCCGCCGCGGCCGGCCGCGCGGGCGATCCGCTCACTCCGGTCCCTGAGCGACTTCGGCGACAGCGCCAAGCGGCCCTACCTTCACCTGGTGGACGGCGGCGTCTCCGACAACGTGGGCATGCGCGGCGTGCTCGATTCGCTGGAGATCCTCGAAGCCATGCAGGAAGCCGGCGTGCCGACGCAACTCGACCAGGCCAAGCGCATCGTCGTCATCATCGTCAATTCGCTGTCGTCGCCTCCCACGAATTGGGATCAATCGGAGTCGCCGCCCGGCAGCGTGGAGATCCTGCTGAAGTCGAGCGGCGTTCCGATCGACCGCTACTCGTTCGAGGCCGTGGAACTGCTGCGCGACATGGCCGCGCGATGGAACACCATGCGCCGAATCCGCACCTCGTCCACGATGGCCGCCAACAAGGATCCAGCGCTTGCGGCTGCCATACGCGGGCCGGACGCGGAGATCTATGCCATCGACGTATCGTTCGCAGCGCTGAAGGACAAGGCGGAACTGGAATACCTGAACCAGCAGCCCACCACCTTCGTACTGCCCGACGAAGCCGTCGACCGCCTGCGCGCCGCGGGCGGGAAGATCATGGCGGATTCACCCGAGTTCAAGCGCTTGCTCAAGGATGTGGGCGGCACGCTGGCCGAGCCAGCGGCCGCGCGACGAAACGCCAGTCCGTGAATTCGCGAACCGGAAGGGCCTGGCGCGAGCAAACGCCGGCTCGACCCAGCCATCGCGCTCCTTGCCGCGGCGGTTTTCCTCCAGCCTTGATCCTCAGCGCATCGTGCGACCAACCGGGCCGAGACGCCGGCCGGTTGCCTGGTACGCGTCCTCCACCCAGGCGCACAGCAGCGGTCGCGTCGATGCCGGCTCGATGATGTCGAGCACGCCGAAGCGTTCGGCGGTGCGCATCGGCGAGGAGATCGCGTGATAGTGCGCTTCCAGGTCGAGGCGATGCGCAACCGGGTCTTCGGCGGCGGCAATGTCCTTCTTGTAAGCCGCGGCGACGCCGCCTTCGACCGGGATCGAACCCCAACGCGCGGAAGGCCAGGCATAACGATTCGGTAGCGAGGTGCCCGAAGGACCATGCAACGGGCTCAGCATCGCACCAGCCAGCCCAACGCAGCGCCGCAGCACGATTGCCAGCCACGGCACACCCGACTGCTCGATCGCGTGCATCGCCTGCAACGCGGCCGAGATGGTGCCTTCGCGCTCGGCATCGGCCCCGGTCATCACGCCCGGCTGGTCGGCCAGGTTGACGATGGGCAAATGGAAGGTATCGCACAGGTCGACGAAGCGCGCCATCTTCAGCGCGGCCGAGCGCGTCAGCGCGCCGCCCATGATCATGGGGTTGTTCGTCATCACGCCGACCGCGTGGCCGTTCAGGCGCGCGAAGCAGGTGATGGTCGAGCCGCCGAAATCCGGCGACATCTCGAAGATCGAGCCCTCGTCGAAGATGGACTTCAGGATCTTGCGCGGCTGGAAGATCTTGCGCTTGTCCGCCGGGATCGCCTTGTTGAGCCACGCGTCGCAGCGGTCGACCGGATCGTCGCAGGCGACGACCGGCGGGCGCTCCCACACGTTGCCGGGCAGGTACGACAGGAAGCGGCGCGTCACTTGCATTGCCTCTTCCTCGGTATCGACGGCCAGGCCGACGGCGCCGCTGTAGCGGTGCATCGCGTCATAGCCGCCGAGCGACTCCTTGTCGATGTCGATGCCGAGCGCCTGCTTCACCACCGGCGGGCCGCCGGCGAAGATCTGGCTCTTGCCGCGGATCATGATGCCCAGGTGCGAAGCACCCACGCGCACCGCGCCAAGGCCAGCACAGGCCCCGAGTGCGATGCCGACCACCGGCACCACGCCGAGCAGTTGCGTCATCGGGAGCATCGGATAACCCGGGATCTTGGTGTGGCCCAGCTTGTCGAGCAGCTTCACGCTGCCGCCGGCGCTGTCGATCATGCGAACCAGCGGCAGTTTGTATTCCCAGGCGTAGCGATCGGCGTAGATCCACTTCTCCGACACCGAGCCCTCGGACGAGCCGCCGCGGATGGTGAAGTCATCGGCCGCGACGACGGTGCGCCGCGAGTCGATCTTGCCGATGCCGACGACGGCATTGCTGGGCGTGAAGGATGCGCGCTTGCGATCCGCACCGTACTTGACGGAGCCTGCCAACACGCCGATCTCGCCGAAGCTGCCGGCGTCGAGCAGATGGTCGATGCGCTCGCGCGCGGTGAGCTTGCCCAGCGCACGGTGCTTGGCAATCTGCTCCTCGCCGCCGAGTGCAGTCGCGATGGCGCGGCGCTCGGCGAGTTCCTGGAGGTCCTCGGCCCAGTCGCCTGTGGCTGATGCTGCTGCTGCTGCTGTTGCTGCTGTTGCTGCGGCTGCTGTTGCTGCGGCTGCTGCCGCGGCGGGAGGGGAAGTCAGCGCGGTGTTCATTTGGAAATGGCTCCTTCGGGGTGGCGCGCGAGGTAGGCATCGCGCAGGTCGTTCTTGGTTACCTTGCCCGCGTGGTTGCGCGGCAGCGCGTCGACAAACTCGATCACGCGGGGTTTCTTGTAGCCGGCGATCAACTCGCCGCTGTGCCGCGCAAGCGCCGCGGCATCGATGGATTCGCCGGGCCGGCGCACCACGAATGCGGCGACCACTTCGCCCCACTCGGCATCGGGCAGCCCGAGCACGGCCACCTCGGCAACACCCGGATGCGCGTGCAACGCGTCCTCGACTTCGCGCGCATAGACGTTGAAGCCGCCGCTGATCATCATGTCCTTGTTGCGCCCGACGATGTAGAGGAAGCCCTCGTCGTCGAAGCGGCCGAGGTCGCCGCTGTAGTACCAGCCGCCACGGATGGATTCACGCTCCAGGTCGGGTCGGCGCCAGAAGGCCACTTCGCCGATGCCGCGGTGCGCGATCGCGATCTCGCCGATTTCGCCGGCTTGCACCGGATTGCCGTCGGCGTCGCGCACCGTGATCTCGACATCCTTCGTGGGCCGGCCACACGAGGTGGTGCGCTGCGAGGGCTTGCCGTCCTGCAGGTGGTCCTGCGGATAGAGCACGCACAGGGGCTGCACGGCCTCGGTCATGCCGTACTGCTGGCGCAGGATCGGGCCCAGGCGTTCCAGCGCCTCGTGGATCATGTTCGTGGGCGTCGGCGCGGTGCCGTAGTGCACGCGGTCGAGCGACGACAGGTCGGCGCGCGGGTTGGCCGCCACCACTTCGAGCAGGCGGCCCATCATGGTGGGCACGACCATCAACTGGCTGATGCGCTCGCTGCCGATCTGGGCCACCACGTGCTCCGCATCGAACTTGTCGGCCACGATGTTGCGTGCGCCGCGCAGGTAGCACGGCAGCAGGTGCACGCCGGCGGCGTGCGTGAGCGGGCCGACGTGCAGCATCGCGTCATCGGTGCCGAGGCGATATTCCATGGCGGCGAACTGGTTGGCCAGGCGCGCCTCCCAGCGCTCGATGCTGTAGGCCACGCCCTTGGGCTTGCCGGTGGTACCGGAGGTGTAGGCGATGCGCAGGAGCAGGTCGGCCGGCACCGTGAGATGCGGCGCCTGGTCCGAGGCGCGCGCCAGCAGCTCGTCGTATTCGCGCACGCTCGCGTCTTGCCAGCCCACGCCGATCACCACGCGCAGAGAGGGGACCCGCAGGCGCGCCTTCAGTACCGAGTCACGGAACTCGGGGCCGGCGATGAGCACCGAGGCCTCGGCGTCGTTGAGGATCGCCGCCTGCTCGTGCACCGTGTGGCGCGCATTGAGGGCAACGTAGCCCTGCGCGGCCTTCTCGGCGGCGAACTGGGCCTCGATGCTCTCCACCGAGTTGTTGAGCAGGACCGCGATGCGTTCGCCGGGGCGTTGGCCCAGGCCGATCAGCGCATTGGCGAGCTGGTTGCTGCGCCGCTCGATCTGCGTGTAGGTGAAGCTGCGGTCGCGAAACACGATCGCGGTGCGGTCGCGGAACTGGCGGGCGGCCCATGTCAGGGCGTGGCCTGCGATTCGGGTGGAACTCATTGGAGTGTGTCCTGTGGATGCTGGGTGCCCGCTGCGGGCGCAGCAGGCGTTTCTTCAGGGTTCGAACGGCGTGCCGCGGCCTTCCTGGGCTGCAGTTGCCGCGCGGCCTCGCGTGCCGACGCGTCGATCATTTCTTCGGTGGCCGCGGCGGCACTCTCGAGATCGCCCGCCTTCATCGCGTCGACCATGGCGCGCCAGAGCCGTGCCGATTCCTTGCGCCGGGCGGCTGTCGCCAAGCCCAGCTTCGAATAGCGGCGCGTCTGCCGCGCCAGCGAACCGAGGATCTCCGCGAGCCGCTCGTTGCCGGAGCTCTGCGCCAGCACGCGGGCGAGCTGGTAGGTGACGGCGAGGTAGTCGTCGCCCGCACCCGGATCCCGGGCCAGGGCTTCGAGCTCGCTGACCCTGCCTTCGATGTGGGCGATCAATTTGTCGTCGGGGCGCCCGAGGCTGCGGACCATCGCGCCCACCAGCTTGCTGCGGATCTCGAAGATGTCGGCGACCTCCTTGACCGAGAGTTGCGTGACGTGGGCACCGCGGTTGGGCAGGATGCGCACGACCGAGTCTTTTTCGAGGATGCGCAGGGCCTCGCGAACCGGTCCGCGGCTGACCTCGAACTGCTCGGCCAGCATTTCCTCGCGGATGCGATCGCCCGGCGCGTATTCGCCGTTGGCGATGGCCGCAAAGATGCGCTCGGCGATCTGCTCGGGCAGCGACATCAGCTTCACGAGGCTCACTCCTCTTCGAAGATCGCGATTTCCTGGCCCTCGCGCACCGGCGCGCCCTCGGCGATCAGCAGCTTGATCAGCCGGCCGTTCTCGGGCGCCAGTACCGGGATTTCCATCTTCATGGATTCCAGGACCATGATGGTGTCGTCGGCTTGCAGCGCATCGCCTTCCTGCACCACGATCTTCCACACCGTACCGGTGATGTCCGATCGAATCGTCGTTTGTGTCGTCATGTCGAGTCCTTCGTTAAGCCCGACCCTGCGTCGGAATGAACGTACTGTAATCGACATTTGGATTGTTGACAATAGGCATATCTGCATGTTTTAATTCATTCCACTGCAGCAGACGGCTGCGCTGTCAAAGCGGACACTTCCGCCCAAACCCCCTGGAGACAAATCCATGCCTCTTTCCCATACCGACGTACGTCGCATCCTCGAGATCCTCGATAGCGCCGAACACCTCGAATCGCTGGACGTAACAGTTGGTGAGTTCGAACTCCATGCACGCAAGCCAGGGGCCTCGGCCTCCATCCGCGAGCGCGCACCGCAGGCCAGTGCAAGCCGCCCTGCCGCTTCGGCGCAAGGCGCCGCGGACGCCGCCGCATCTGCGGCCCCTCCGGCCCCTGCTGCCGCCGCAACTGCCGGATCCGAAGCGCTGACCGAAGTGCCCGAAGGCCTGGTTGCGGTGCGCGCGCCGATGGTCGGCACCTTCTACTTGCGCCCGAGCCCCGACCAGCCGGAGTTCGTGACGGTCGGCGCCGCCGTGCAAGCCGGCGACACGGTCTGCCTGGTGGAAGTCATGAAGATGTTCAACACGGTCCGCTCCGAAGTCGCAGGCACCGTCGAACGCATCCTGGTGGGCAACGGCAAGCCCGTGACGCACGACCAGATCCTGATGTTGGTCAAGCCTGTGAAAGGAGTTTGAAGTCATGAACACGACTGCCGCAATCCCCGTCGCTACGCGCGACATCCGCCGCGTCTTCGTCGCCAACCGTGGCGAAATCGCCGTGCGCGTGATTCGCGCCTGCCGCACGCTGGGCATCCAGGCCGTGGTCGGCGTCTCCGAAGCCGACACCGACACACTCGCCGCGAAGATGGCCGACGAAGTGGTCGTGCTCGGGCCGCCGCTGGCCGCCGAGAGCTACTTGCGCGCCGACAAGATCGTCGAGGCGGCGCTGCGCACCGGCTGCGACGCGGTGCATCCCGGCTATGGTTTCCTGTCGGAGCGCTCCTCCTTCGTGCGCGCCTGCGTGGAAGCGGGCCTGGTGTTCGTCGGCCCCTCGGCGGACTCGATCGACGCCATGGGCGACAAGATCACCGCCGTCGGCCTGGCGCAGAAGGCCGGCGTGCCGCGTGTGCCGGGCACGGGCGCGCTGGCCGACGTGGCGCAGGCAAAGCGCGCCGGCGCGGAGATCGGCTATCCGGTGCTCATCAAGGCGACCGCCGGCGGCGGGGGCCGCGGCATGCGCATCGTGCGCGACGAGAGCGAACTCGAGTCGCTGATGAGTTCCGCAGCGAATGAAGCCAAGTCCGCCTTTGGCGACGACACGCTCTACATGGAGAAGTTCATCGAGCACGCGCGCCACATCGAGATCCAGGTGATGGCCGACTCGCACGGCAACGTGGTGTATCTGGGCGAGCGCGAATGCTCCACGCAGCGCCGCCACCAGAAGTTGATCGAGGAAGCGCCCTCCCCGGCCGTCGATCCGGCCATGCGACAGGCCATGGGCGAATGCGCGGTGAGCCTCACCCGCAATGCCGACTACTGCGGCGCCGGCACCATCGAATTCGTGGTCGACCAACGCGACAACAAGTACTTCTTCCTCGAGATGAACACCCGCATCCAGGTCGAGCATCCCGTCACGGAAATGATCACCGGCTTCGACCTGGTGGCCGAGCAGATCCGCGTGGCGGGCGGGCTGCCGCTGTCCTTCACCCAAGCCGACGTGCAATTGAAGGGCCACGCTATCGAATGCCGCATCAACGCCGAAGATCCGGAGCGCAACTTCCTGCCGCGTCCCGGGCTGATCTCGGTGTGGGACGTGCCCTCGGGCGAAGGCATCCGCGTCGATTCGCACTGCTATGCCGGCTACACCGTGCCGCCTTACTACGATTCGCTGCTCGGCAAGCTGATCGTGCATGCGGCCACGCGCGAGCAGGCCATCCAGCGCATGCACCAGGCACTGGCCGGCCTGCGCGTCGAAGGGCCGTCCACGACCGCACCGTTCCATGACTCGGTGCTGGCGCACGAGGACTTCATCAAGGGCAACGTCACCACGCGCTGGGTCGAGGAGACCTTCCTGCCCCAGCGCAAGGCGGCACAGAAGGCCGCGGCCCGGGCGCTCGCCCAGGAGCAGCCATGAGCGCATCCACGATCCGATACACCGACGTCAGCCTGACCGACGGCCAGGGCGCGCGCTGGGCCGGCGCCATGACGACGCCGATGGCGCTGGCCGTCGCCACCCGGCTGGCGGCGGCCCAGCCCGCGGCCATCGAGGTCGTCTCCAGCGCCACGATGCAGCAATGCGTGGCTCGCGGTGAAAACCCGTGGCAACGCATCGAGCTGCTGCGCGAACGCTGCGCCGGTATCGCGCTGCGCGCATCGCTCTCGCTGTTGACCGCCCACGGCAAGCGCGGCGCCGACGTGGTCACGACCGAGGTCGCCACGCTGTGGCTGGGCGAACTCGCCCGGCGCGGCCTCACCGAAGTCGTGCTGATCGACCCGTTGATGGACATCCAGCGCCTCGCGCCGGTGATGAAGGCGGCCACGGCGCTCGGGCTGACCGCCATCGCCGCACTGCCCTGCGCGTCCGGATCGACGCACGGCGACGAAGCGTTGCAGGCGCAGGCCGCCGCACTCGTGGCCGCAGGCGCAACGCGCGTCATGCTGCGCGACGAAGCCGGTTTGCTGACGGCGGATCGCCTGGCAACCCTGCTGCCGGCGCTGCGCGTTGGCCTGGGCGCCACCCCACTCGATCTGCACCTGCGCTGCCAGACGGCGCTCGGGCCCATGATCGCCCTCGAAGCGGTACGCATCGGCGTCGACGGGCTGGACACCGCCTTTGCGCCGCTGGCCAACGGCGCCTCGGTGCCCGCGCTGGGCACCTTGCTGAAGTCGCTGCGACTGCTGAAGATCGGAACGCCGGCCAGCGAGCAGCGGCTGCATGCGGTGCGCGAAGCCGACCGGCTGCTCGCGGAAATCGCCGACCGCCATGGCTTTGCGTCGGGTCGCGCCTGGGTCTTCGACCTCGCGCCGTATGCCCACCAATTGCCGGGCGACGTCGCCGCGCAGTTCATGCAACGCCTGTCCGAAGCGGGTTTGTCGCACCGGCTGCACGCCTTCGCCAACGAGTGCGCGCGTGTGCGCAACGACATCGGCACGCCGCCGATGCTCGCGCCCTTCGCGCAGCCCGTTGCCGAACAGGCGCTGCTGCATCTGCAGGGCATGCCCCGCTACGCCGAGCTCCGGCCCGGCGTGCGGAGCGCCTTGCAGCAAGTGCACGGCACAGCCTCGGGCGCCGTCGACGACAGGCTGATGAAGCGCGTCGGTGCGCTGCCGCCAACGCCGGCGCCGGCGCTGTCAACGCTGCGCGCAGCAACCCCCGGCGCCACCGATGCCGAGCTCGTGCTCGCGCACGTTTGCGGCGTCGCACCCCAGGCGCAGCCTGCGGCGGCATCGTCCGACGCCCTGCGCTATCTCGGCGCGACGCCCGAGGATGCACTCCTCGCCGCCCTCACCGCACGTGCCTCGCGCTACGCGCAGCTCGGCGTGCGCGGCCCCGGCGTTTCCATCGAAGTTCAAGGCACCAAGGACTGAAGCCATGCTCGAACATCTCAGACAACTCGTCGCCGCGGAAACCGCGCGCACCGGCAAGCGCCGCACCGTCCACCTCACCGACGACACCCTGCGCGACGGCCAGCAATGTCTCTGGGCCACCCGCATGCGCACCGAGCAGATGCTGCCGATCGCCGAGCGCATGGACCGCGCGGGCTACCTGTCGATCCAGGCAATTGCCCTGGTGCAGTTCGATGCCAGCGTGCTGTTCCTGAACCAGGACCCGTTCGAGCGCATCCGCCAGCTGCGCGAGCGCATGCCGCGCACGCCCCTGCGCGCGGCCATCCGAAGCAACCTGATGCGCGGCTTCTTCCCGGTGGCCGACGACATCACCGAACTGTTCGTCGAACGTCAGATCGCCAACGGCGTGCGCGAAATCGGCATCTTCGACGCGCTCATGTGCTCCGACAACCTCGCCCCCAGCATCGCCGCGGCGAAGCGGCACGGCGCCAACGTCACCTACCTGCTCGGCTACAACATCGCGCCCGGCTACGACGACGCGCTGTATGCGAGCAAGGCGCGCGAAGCCGTCGAACGCTTCGGCGTGCAGACGGTGACGCTCGGCGACGCGGCGGGCATCCTGACGCTCGAGCGCGTGCGAACGCTGGTGCCGGCGATCAAGGCCGCGATCGGCGACCGGGCCAGGCTGGAGTTCAACACGCACTGCCTGACCGGCCTCGGCCCGCTGCTCGCCATCGAGGCGGCCGTGCATGGCGCCGACAGCCTGCTCACGGCGGTCGACCCGCTCGCCAACGGCAACTCGCTGCCGGCCGCGCAGATGATCGCGCGCAACCTGCGCGAGATCGGCTTCGACGTCAACGTCGACGACCGCCTGCTCGACGAGGTGGGCGACTATTTCGGCGCGCTGGCCGAACGCGAGAGCCAGCCGGTCGGCGTGCCGGCCGAATACGAGCCCAGCCACTACATCACGCAGTACGCGGGCGGCGCCATGAGCAACCTGGAATCGCAGCTCAAGCTCGCTGGCATGTCCGACAGGATGCCGGCCGTGCTGGAAGAGATCGGCCGCGTGCGCGTGGAGTTGGGATCGCCCATCATGGTCACGCCCTACCCGGCCATCGTCGGCGCGCAGGCGGTGATGAACGTGCTCAACGGCGAGCGCTACAAGGTCGTGCCCGACGAAGTCAAGAAGTACGTCTGCGGCTATTTCGGCGACCTGCCGCTGCCGGTGGAGGGCAACGTGAAGGACAAGGTCATCGCCAACGGCTCGAAGGACGTGGCGCTGAAGCCGCCGGTCATCGAGCCGGTTCTGCCGGGCCTGCGCCAGCGCTACAAGAACATCGGCGACGACGAACTGCTGCTGCGCTACATGTATGGCGACGAGAAGATCAACGCGCTGAAGCCGACCGGAACAGGCGACATCTACAGCCTGAACGACCCGGTCGTCGACCTCGTGTCCGGCCTGGCGCAGCGCAAACGCAAGTCGCATGTGCAGGTGTCCGGTGGCGGCTTCTCGTTGAGCGCGAATTGACCGGAGGACGAACCCGTGGCCAATTCAGAGTCAGAGAGCGATTCGAGGAGCACCTTGTGAACCCAACCATCCAGCCCCCCCAGCCCATTCCCACCGCCGAGACCACGCACTACTGGCAGTCGGCGCTCGAAGGCCGGCTCAAGGTGCAGTACTGTCCGGCCTGCAACCGGCACCAGTTCTACCCGCGCCGCTTCTGCACCACCTGCCTGTCGGAGCAGATCGAGTGGGTGCAGGCCAGCGGCAACGGACGCGTCTACACCTACACCGTGTGCCACGTCGCCGCGCATCCCGCATTCGAGTCGCGCGTTCCCTATGCGATCGGGATGATCGAGCTCGACGAGGGCGTTCGCATGCTCGCGGGCATCGTCGGCTCGGACTTCCGGCACCTGGCCGTCGACGCACCCGTTGAGGTGTGCTTCGAACCCGTCGGCAACGAGATCGCGCTGCCGATGTTCCGCCTCACGGGCGGCGATTCGCCGGCCGCCTGAAGGCCCCAGCGGCCCTCAAGTTCACATATCTGGAGACAACATGATCATCGATTCCTTCGACGCCGGCGCCACGGCGTTTCCCGACCGCATCTTCGTGCAGGGCGGCGGCATGCACATGAACTACCGCGAAGCGGCCGACGCGTCGCACGCCGTCGCCGCGGCGCTGGTGCGCGACGTCAAGCCCGGCACGCACGTGGCCGTGCTCTCGCCCAACCACCCGATGGTGCTGCCGGCCATGCTGGGCGTGATGCGCAGCGGCGCGGTGTACGTGCCGCTCAATGCGCGCGACCCGATCGAGGACATCGTTTGGTTCGCCCAGTTCTGCGAGATCGCGGTACTGGTCTGCCACTCGCAATATGCGCCGCACCTGGAGCGCATGAAGGCGGAGATCCCCTCGCTCCAGCGCATCATCGGCCTGACCGAGCCGCTGGAGCCCGGCGCCGCCTCCATCACGCAGTGGCTGGCCGACTTTGCCGGCCAGCGGGTGAACGTGCGCCGCGGACCCGACGACGTCGCGCTCATCAAGTCGTCCGGCGGCACCACCGGCCGCCCCAAGGCAATCATGCAGAGCCACCGCTCGCTGGAGACCGCCTATCGCATCGCCAACCAGTTCACCCCGCCGAAGAAGGACCCGGTGCACCTGGTGGTCGCGCCGCTGACGCATGCCGCGGGCGCCACCATGGTCGCACTGGCGCGCTTCGGCACGCGCAACGTGATCGCGGCCTCGGCCGACCCCGCGGTGATCCTGGAGGCGATCGAGCGCGAGCGCGTGACGCACATGTTCCTGCCGCCCACCATGATCTACCGCCTGCTCGCGCACCCCGACGTGGCCACGCGCGACTGCTCCTCGCTCGAGTACGTGATGTACGGCGCGGCGCCGATGTCGGTCGACAAGCTGCGCGAAGGCATCGCCCGCTGGGGCCCGGTGTTCATGCAGAGCTATGGCCAGTCGGAAGTGCCCGGCGTCATCACCTGCCTGTCGCGCAAGGACCACTTCGTGCACGGCGACCCCGAGCTCGACAAGCACCTGGCCTCCGCCGGCCGCCCGTCCGGTGCCTGCGAAGTGGCGCTGATGGACGACGACGGCAACATCGTGCCCACCGGCGAGCGCGGCGAGATCGTTGCGCGCGGCGACCTGGTCTCGCCCGGCTACTACAACAACCCCGAAGCCACCGAGGCGGCACGCGCCTTCGGCTGGCACCACACCGGCGACATCGGCGTATTCGACGAGAACGGCTACCTGTACGTGGTCGACCGCAAGAAGGACATGGTCATCTCGGGCGGCTTCAACATCTACCCGAGCGAGATCGAGCAGGTGATCTGGGGCCACCCGGCGGTGCAGGACTGCGCCGTGGTCGGCCTCCCCGACGCCGACTGGGGCGAACGCCTGACCGCGGTAATCGAGCTCAAGCCCGGCAGCAGCGCGACGGCCGAGGAAATCACCGAGATGTGCAAGAAGCGCTTCGGCAGCCTGAAGACACCCAAGCAGATCGAGTTCTGGCCCACCCTGCCGCGCAGCCCGGTGGGCAAGGTGTTGAAGAAGGACGTCCGCGCCAAGCTCACGGCCGACGCCGCGGCTCACGCCTGAAGGGAGCGAAATGGACCCCAAGAGTTTGAGCGGGCGCTATGCCATCGCCGGCATCGGCGAGGCGGGCATGGGAAAGGCCCAGCCGGGCGATACCGCGCTGTCACTGCAATGCGAAGCAGCGCGCCAGGCGATCCTGGACGCCGGACTGAAACCCTCCGATGTCGACGGCGTGTTCGCGCACTGGGACGACCGCGCCGCCGGGCTGCTGGTGACGGAGTACATGGGCCTCTCGCCGAGCTATGTCGACAGCACCGTCGTCGGTGGGCAGTCGAACCTGACCCACGTCGCCCATGCGATGGCGGCGATGGAAGCGGGCCTGTGCGACGTGGCGCTCATCACCTACGGCAGCACGCAGCGCCTGGACCGCAGCCGCGCGCGCGGCGGCCACGCGCAGGACGCGCGCATGCCCAGCGGGCAGTTCGTGCTGCCCTACGGCATGCTGAGCCCCATCGGTTTCTATGCGATGCAGGCGCGGCTGCACATGCACCGCCACGGCACGCGCGCGGAAGACCTCGGCGAAGTCGCGCTGGCGGCGCGTCGCTGGGCGCAGCTCAACCCGGATGCGATTGCCCGCACGCCGTTGACGATGGACGACTACCTGGCCTCGCCCCTGGTCGCCGACCCGCTGCGCAAGCTCGACATCTGCCAGGTCACCGACAGCGCCGGCGCCGTGGTGCTGGTACGGGCCGATCGCGCACGCGACCTGCCCCGCAAGCCGGTGCTGGTGCAGGGCTTTGCCGAGCGCTACATCCACCACAGCACGCCTTTCGGCATGGACGACTGGATCGACAACGGCGTGCTCGCCGAGATGGGCCGCCTGGCGCTGGAGCGGGCCGACCTGAGCCGCGCCGACATCGACCTGGTGCAGATCTACGACGCCTTCACCATCGGCGTGCTGATCGGCCTGGAAGCGCTGGGCTTTTGCGGGCGCGGTGAAAGCGGCGCCTTCGTGCAAGGGGGACGCATCGCGCCCGGCGGCGCGTTCCCGATGAACACCTCGGGCGGTGGCCTGTCCTTCAACCACGGCGGCATGTTCGGCATGCCACTGATGATCGAATCGGTGCGCCAGTTGCGCGGCGACTGCGGCGACCGCCAGGTGCCGGGCGTGCGCAACTGCCTGATGCAGGCGGGCGGACTCGTGATGTCTGCCTACATGGTCATGGTGCTGGGCACAGACTCGCCATGAACGGCAGCAAGTGGTCGACGATCCAGCTCGCGACGTTGGATCCGCACATACGTGTTCTGACGATGTGCAGGCCTGATCGACGCAATGCGATCAATGCGGAGATGGCAAGGGAGCTGGAGGACTGCCTGATCCGACCGGCCGCGTTCCGGTCGGGTGCGGACCAGGTACATCACCGGATCGACGAGCCCCCACGCAAGCAATGCAGCCGAGGGCCGCGAGTTGTTTCAAGGCCTTCGGGGCTGCGCGGCGCATGAGTTCAGGTGCATCTGTAAGCCTCCGCAACAGTCCGCCGAAAAACCACCTCCGGCAGTAGCATGCCCCGCCACTCCACAAAGGACTCACCATGGACCCGATCCTGGGATCGATACAGCTCTTCGCCTTCAACTTCGTCCCGCAGAACTGGATGTCGTGCGACGGGTCACTGGTCCAGATCCGCCAGTACACGGCGGTCTTTTCGCTGGTGGGGACCACGTACGGCGGCGATGGCATGACGACTTTCGGGTTGCCCAACCTGAAGGGCAAGGAGCCGGTTCCCGGTTCCATCTACTGCATCTGCATGCAAGGCGTCTTCCCGTCGCGGCCTTAGTAGTCACCCGCAACGCCGGTCCGGTACGATGCGGGTCCCCCATCCGTATCCGCCTGACATTGCCGGCTTCATGAACTGCCTCCTCAAGTACCCTGCCCTCGTGTTCGGAATCGCCCTCGCCGGCTGCGGCGTGGTGCCGAATGATGTCATCCAGATGCGTGACGGCAACCTGCGTGCGTCAAGCTACAACGGGGCTGCGACCTACTGCGAGAAAAAGCAGTTGATCGCCGTCAACCTGCGCAAGGCGCCGGGCGATTCGGGCGTGGATTTCCGATGTGAGTGAGCAGCACTGCGAAGTCTGTTCGTGGGCACGCGCGGGCCCGGTTTTGCCGGGCCGCCGGGGTGCGCCCCCTTGAGGGGCTTGAGGGGGAGGCGCCGCAGGCGCATCGGGGGGTGTTGAACCTCCCCGCGGAACCGGCTTTGCCGGGCCGCCGGGTGCGCCCTTGAGGGGGACGCGCCGCAGGCGCATCGGGGGTGCTTCTTTTCAGCTCACCACTTGTTGCGCAGTTCGCGCAGCTTGATGAACACCGTCTTCGCGTCCGGCTGCTCCGGCAGGTCGGGAAACTCCGCCCGCAGCACGGCGATCACGCTCGGACTGCTCAGGCGCAAGAAGGTGTTGATCTCCTTCTCCTCCTGCAGCGTGGTCACGCGGGCCTTCGCCGGGTCTTGTGCGGCCGCTTCCGGCAGCAGCGCCCTGGCAGCGGCGTTGTCGGGTTCGCGGGCGAGCGTGAAGCGCAGGTTGTTCTCGATGTAGTCGTGGCCCGGATACACGCGCGTGTTGGCCGGCAGCTTCGCGAGCTGGTCGACGAAGGTGGTGTAGAGGCTGTCCGCGCTGCCGCCGTTGTGGACGTTGCCGGCGCCGGCGTTGAACAGGGTGTCGCCGGAGAACAGCGCCGGCTGGTCGGTGTGGGAGCGCAGGCAGATGTGGCACATGGTGTGGCCGGGCGTGTCCATGCATTCCAGTTCGACGGTCTTGCCGACCTTGATGATGTCGCCGGCCTTCACGCCACGGTCCACGCCAGCGATTCGCGAGCCCGACTGGTGATGCGCGATCACCTTGGCGCCCGTCGCCGCGACCACGGCCTCGTTGCCGCCGGTGTGGTCATGGTGCTCGTGGGTGTTGAGGATCTGCGTGATGTCCCAGCCCTTGTCCTTGGCCGCGGCCAGGCACTTCTGGTGGTCCAGCGGGTCGATGGCCAGCGCCTCGCCCGTCTCGGGGCAGGCGATCAGGTAGTTGTAGTTGCGGTAGGCGTTGCCGGTCCAGATGCGCTCGACGATCATGGGGATGCTCCAAATTTCACGGCGATCATGCCACCGTGCGGATCGCGGCGCAGAGCCAGCCTTTCGTCACGCCGGCGCAACGGCCTTGGCTGCCGTCCAGCGCTGCAGGATCTCGCGCGCGCCGTTCTTCGCCGGGTCCATCATCTCGTCGTGGTTGGCCCGCTTGGCGCACAGCTCGATCACGTACCCGTTCGGGTCGCGGAAATAGATCGAGTCGATGACGCCGTGGTCCGATGGCCCCCGGCATTCCATGCCCTTTTCCCGGGCCTTGGCCATCATCGGCTGCAAGACCTCGGCGCCGACTTCCAGCGCGATGTGCAGGTCGAAATCATGCTGCGCCTTGAATTCGAAGGGCATGTCGTCGACCTCGAAGAAGGCCAGGTGCGAGCCGTCGTCCAGCCGGTAGAAGGTGTGCAGCGCATGCGTCTCGCGGCCGGTCTTGGTGCGCCCGAGTTCCAGGGTGGTCACCAGCGGCAGGCCCAGGAAATCCTCGTAGAACGCGCGCGTCTCTTCCGAGTCGCGGCAGCGGTAGGCGTTGTGGTGCAGCTTGCGGATCATGGGGGTCACTCCTTGGTTGATGAAGGCACTGACGAAGGCGCACTCTCAGACGGCCATCATCGGCTTGCTCTTCAGCGAAGCCGCATAGCCATCGATCACCGAGAAAACCTGTGCCCAGCTCTTGAGCGCCTTCATGCGGCCGAGCCAGGCCCGGACGTTGGGAAAGGCGGCCAGGTCGCTGCCGATCACCTCGGCCAGTGCCACGTATGACACGGCGTGGTAGTCGGCGATGGTGATGGCGTCGCCGCACAGGTACTTGCTACCCGCACCCAGCACGTTCTCGTCCAGCACCTTCAGCCAGCCCTGCGCGCGCTCGCGCCCGCGCTCCAGCGTCGCAGCCTGGGCTTCGTCGCTTCGGCGCTTGTGGGTATCGAAGATCTGCGGGTAGACCAGGCCATAGACCAGGTCTATGCACAACTGCGTGTTGACCCAGTCCATGCGCTCGTTGACGCGGGCGCGCTTCTGCAAGTCCTTCGGGTAGGCCGGCGAATCGGTCTTGTCGGCCAGGTACTTGAGGATCGCCGAGTTCTCGGTCAGCACGAAGTCGCCATCTTCGAGCGTGGGGATCAGCTTGTTCGGGTTGAGGCCCGTGTAGGGCAGTTTCGTGTGCTCGCCGGTGAAGATGTCGACCACCTGCATCTCAAGCGGAATACCGGCTTCCGCAGCGAACAGCATGATGGGGCGGCTGGTGGTGGAGATCGGGTGGTAGTAGAGCTTCATGGCTTGTGTCTCGCGATGGTTGGATGGGGCGCCGATATGGCATCCGTGCGCGGCAAGAACGATAGGCGCTGCGGCCGCGGCTGTCCATGCTCGCCGCTGCAAACGCCGCGTGCAAGAATGCGGCGCAACAAATCGGCAGTCGCGCCCGGCCTCCGGACCGCCCGCCAACCACCTGCACGAAGGGCCCGCCCCATGACGCCTGAGTGGAGTGATTTCAAGGTGCTGCTCGCACTGGCCCGCGCGGGCTCGGTGGCGGGTGCCGCGCGCGAACTGCAGGTCGACCACTCCACCATCAGCCGCCGCCTGGCCGCGCTCGAAGAAGCGGTCGGCGCCAGGCTGTTGATCCGCGGCGGACGCGAGTTCGCTTTCACGGCCGAAGGCCGCACCCTCCTCGAAGCCGGCCAGGCCATGGAAGCCACCCTGACGCAGGCCTTGCGCACGGTGCGCTCGGCCAAGGCCGAAGTGGATGGCAACGTCCGCGTCTCGGTTTCGCCTGGCTTCGTGCCGGTGCTGATCCGCCTGCTGCTGCCCGCCCTGCGCGAGACCCATCCGGAACTGCGGGTCGAACTGGACGGCGGCTTCCAGCGCGTCGACCTGGCACGCGGCGACGCCGACATTGCCGTGCGCATGGCCCGCCCCGAGGAGCCCGACCTGGTCGCTTGCCATGTCTTCGACTGCGGCTGGTCCGTCTATGCGGCCGAGTCCTATCTGGCCGCACGCGGCTACCCCGCGACCTTCGACGAGCTGGCCGGGCATGAACTGGTGCTCTACGCCGAGGACATGCACCACGTGGTGCCGTTGAAGTGGATGGAACGCTACCGCGGCCCGGCAGGCAAGCTGTCGCGCATGGACAACCTGGAGATCGCCTGCCAGGCCATTGCTGCCGGCGGCGGCATCGGCGTGCTGCCGTGCTTCATCGCCGACGCTGTACCTGGCCTGCGGCGCGTGTTCGCCGAGCGCGTGGCCGTCAACCCCGGCTGGGTCGTGTACCACGAGGCGGCGCGCGATACCCCGCGGATACGCGTGGTGGCCGATGCGCTTGGGGCATTCTTCCGCGCCCATGCGGCGATGTTCATGGGCGATGCGACCTCCGGCGGCACGATGCCGACGTACCTGCCTCAGCCGGGGGATGCACCGCAACCGGATGCCGCCTAGGTACCAGACCGCGCTGAACCTGGTCTGAGCTCCATGCTTCGCCCCGATTGCGGACAATGCACCCATGACCCTCCACACCTGGTTGCTCTACCTCGTCGCCGCCACCGGCCTGTCGCTCACGCCTGGCCCGAACAGCCTGCTCGTGCTCACCCACGGCGCGCTGCACGGCCATCGAAAAACGCTGTACACCGTCGGCGGCGGGGCGCTTGGATTTGTCGCGCTGATCGCGTTGTCGATGCTCGGCATCGGCGCGCTGCTCCAGGCGTCGGCGCATGCGCTGACCGTTCTCAAGTTCGTCGGCGGCGCCTACCTGATCTGGCTCGGCATCCAGCTCTGGCGCGCGCCGGCGATCCAGTTGCGTGCCGATGCCGCGACAAGCGACACGCGGCGCCACGATGTTTCGCCAGGGCCTGCTGACTGCGGTGTCCAACCCGAAGGCCCTGCTCTTCTACGGCGCCTTCCTGCCCCAGTTCATCGACCCCGCCCGCGACCTCGCCACCCAGCTTGTGATCATGGCCGTGGTCTTCGTGACGATCGAGGTCATCGTCGAATACCTGCTTGCCTTGCTGGCGCACCGCATTCGCCCGCTGCTCGAACGCGCGGGCCGCAACTTCAACCGGGTCTGCGGGGGGATGTTCGCGGCGATGGGTGCGGCGTTGCCGATGACACGATGAGCGGCCCCACGGCCAGCGCCTGACCGGCTCGCCTGCGCCATGGCACGTCCCGTTCACCTCCCGTTCACCAATACCCAAGCGCCTTCCACCACAGACCGCCGATCGTGGCGAAGATCAGCAGTTCGACCATGCACATGACGAAGCCCACGCGCCACCAATTGCCCAGCGTAACGAAACCGCTGCCGAAGATGATCGGCGAGGTGCCCGTTGCATAGTGCGTCAGCGTCATCATGATCGACGAGCCGGCAGCCATCATCAACATGAAAGGCGCCACGTAGCCGGCCGGGATCAGCTGTGCCCCTACCGAGAGAAATGCCAGCAGCATGGCGCTGATGTGCGCCGTGGTGCTGGCAAACAGGTAGTGGGAGAAAACGAAGGCCAGCACCAGCGTCGCGGCGATGGACAGCCGCCCCATGCCGCTGGCCACGATCGCGTCTTTCATGGCCTCCGAGAACCAGGTGATCACGCCAAGCTTGTTCAGTTGCTCGGCCATCATCACCAGCGCGCCGAACCACACCAGCGTGTCCCAGGCGCTTTTCTCCGACAGCACGTCGTTCCAGTCGATGGTGCCGGTGATGATCAGCACGAACAGGCCGAGAAACGCGACCACCGTCGGATCGAGCGTGAACGCCGGCCCCAGCAGCATCGCCGGCACGTTGGCCCACAGCAGGAGCAGCAGGCCGAAGGTGCCCAGCATGACCTTCTCCTTCGGCGCCAGCGGGCCCATCCGCGCGAGTTCGCTGCGCGCGTATTCCACCGCGTTGGGTGTGACCTTCAACTGCGGCGGCGACAGCAGGTAGATCACGAGCGGCATCACCAGCAGGCATGCCAGGCCCGGAAGGAGCATGCACAGGGCCCATGCCGTCCAGGACAGATTCAGGCTCTGGTTCGTTGCCTTGGCGATGTAGTCCACCACCAACGGGTTGGGCGCGGTGGCGGTGAGGAACATCGCCGACGTCACCGGGTTGGCATGGTAGTTGACGAGCGCCAGGTAGGTGCCGACCTTGCCCTCGGTGCCTTTGTCCGGATCCGAATCGAAGGCGGCCGCGATGGACCGCATGATCGGGTGCACGATGCCGCCGCCCCGCGCGGTGTTGCTGGGTGTGAAGGGTGCCAGCACCAACTCGCAGACGGCCAGGCCGTAGCCGATGCCGATCGTGCGCCTTCCCAGCAGCGAGATGAACATCAAGCCGATGCGGCTGCCCAGGCCCGTCTTCTTCAGGCCGTGGGATATGAAGATCGCCACCACGATCAACCAGATCAGGGGGCTGTCGAAGCTGCTCAGTGCATCGGCGATGGCGCCCTTGGACGAGTCCGATGTCACTTGCGACAACGAGACGATCACGATCGCCATCATGGCCATGACCCCGATCGGCATGACCTTGAGAATGATCGCGACGATCGTCGTCAGGAAGATCGCGACCAGGCCCCATGCCTTGGGTGTGAGCCCTTCGGGACATGGAATCACCAGCAGGATCCCCAGGACGGCCGTGGTGATCAGTGCGGGTCCGAGCCGGAACGGCACCGCCCCGTTGAAATAGCGAAACGTCGCCTTGAGACGGGTGAACATGGTGCGATCCTCGGCGTTGAAGCAGTCGAATTTGCAGGCGGGCGGGACGCGCGGCGGCAGGCGAGCGGATCTTCTGCTCGCCCTTCACCGGCACGGCGGGACGCCAGTGTCCCGCGGGCTCGTATTGAACGCAACGCAAGCGCCATCGCACGCATGAAAGGCAAGTTCACCAACTTGCCAGGAACGAAGGCCCCCAGCGCCATTGCCGAATGACAAGACTCGCCGTCCCGCGCATGATGGCGCTCCTCGCGACTCCGAAAAAAAGGAAAGGCAATGACACTCCGCTCCACCCTGCGCTCGACCTCCCTCGCCGCCGCGCTGGCGGCCGGCGCAACGCTCGCCCACAGCGCAGGCTTCGAACTCGCCAGCCCGACCATCAAGCCCGGCAGCATGCTGTCGGACGCACAGGTCTTCAACGGCTTCGGCTGCACCGGCAAGAACATTTCGCCCACGCTGAAATGGAGCGGTGCACCGAAGGACACCAAGAGCTACGCCGTGACGGTGTACGACCCGGACGCACCAACCGGCTCGGGCTGGTGGCACTGGGTGGTCTACAACATTCCGGCCAGCGCCAACGAGTTGCCCGAAGGCGCGGGCGGTGCCGACGGCAAGGGCTTGCCGGCCGGCAGCGTGCAGGGCCGCACCGACTTCGGCGCGCCGGGCTTCGGCGGCGCCTGCCCGCCGCCCGGCGACAAGCCGCACCGCTACGTCTTCACTGTCTTTGCGCTGAAGACCGACAAGCTCGACATACCGGCAGACGGCAGCGCGGCGCTGGTCGGCTACATGGTCAACGCGAACAAGATCGGCTCCGCCACGTTCACGGCGAAATACGGCCGCAAGAAGTAGCGGCAGCGGTCCAGGCTCAGGCGACGAGGCCCAGCGCGCGGGCCTCGTCCTCGTAGGCCGGATACGAGGCCTTCATCACCGCGCCGTTGAGGATCATCTCGGCCACCAGTTCGCGCGAGGCGGCATCGAAAACGCGGGTTCGCACCCAGACCGATTCGGTCCGGGCGCTTTCGCTGAGCGCGATGATCTCGCGCTCCAGTTCATAGGGCTGGTCGACGAACAGCGGCCCCTTGAGCAAGCGGATTTCCTGGCCCGCGAACAGCCCCACGGCCGGCCTGCGCCCGCTCAGCCCGGACTCGGCGGAGGTCGAGCCGAGCAGCACGCTGATCATCTCCGTCGGGATGATCGGCCGACCCCAGGGCGACTGGTTGCCGGTATCGCGTGAATACCAGGCACATGGCTCGGTGATCACCTCGAGCTTGTCGGCCAGCGTGAACGGATAGTGGTCGCCCATGTGATCGTCGAAGCCCATGCGGATCTTCTCGACGACCGCGCCGCGCTGTCCCACCTTGAGGTCGCGGTTGATCACCAGGCCCGTGGCCGGGCGCAGTTTCGCGATGCGCTGCCGGATCTCGTGCGGCAGGCCGTTCGCATCGCCCACGGAGGCCGAGCCGGTAAGCACCGGTGTGCCGTCGCGCTTCTCGGCCCAGATGCGCACGAAGCGTGGTTGCGACGGCGTCGATTCGACGAACGCCCGCACCTCCTCGCCCTCGACCACCATGTTCTGGTAGTGCGCGCTGATGCAGCCCGTCTCGAACCAGGCCTGGCCGAACACCTTGTAGAGCAGCGGATCGAACTGGCTGAAGTGCGTCGGCCCTTCGATCGGCCCTGCCCGCAGGCCGAGCCCCTCGGCCATGGCGTCGTCGTGGATGGACTTGTGGCCGTCGTAGCGCTGGTCGGCCAGCATCTGGCGCGGCTTGCGCAGCGGGCCGCAGAGGAACGGGGATTCGGCGAAGGGCTGGGTCATGGTCGGGTCCGGAGTGGTCGCAAAAATTCTATGGCGATACGTGCATGTGCGAAGTCACGCAAGTGCCTCGCCGATGCGCGGCCTCCGGGCCGGGCGTCGCATGCGCTCGACGGCTTTCTGCAGCGTCAGGTGCAGCACGTCGCGCTGCGCATGGCTGCCGCCGAGCCGGTGCGCCGTCGCGGGCAGGCTGGCCAGCAGCGTGATCGCCAGCGCATCGTTGCCCGTGCCGAACGCGATCAGCGCGCGGCACGAGGCCAGGCCGAGTTGCCGCGTGGTCTCGCCGTGCCGCGTGGGCAGTTGCTGCGCATGGGACAGCGACTGTTCGAGGCGGTGCGCCCTGCCCCAGTCGCGCGCGCCGACGAAGGCGAGCGTTGCATGCAGGTCGTTGAAACTGCAGAAGCCGTCATCGATGCGCGGCTCCCACGCTTGCGCGAGTTCGGCCCAGCGCACCCCCGGATCGCCGCCGGCCAGTTCGGCGCGCCACAGCAAGGCGGCCGCGTCGATCAGGTCGGCGATATCGCCCGACCCTGCCCGCATGTACCGGTCGTACAGCGCCAGCGCCACATCGAATTCGCCGCGCGCCAGATGGAACAGTGCCAGGTGCCACCGGCAATGCGTCGCGACCACCGTGTCCTTTCCCCATGCATCGATGTGCCGGTTCATCCATTGCACGCCGTCGTCGGCACGGTCGGTCATCTCGAAGACGTGCGCCAGGGCATGGTGCGCGCGCGCGTTCAGCGCATTCGCCTTCAATGCGGCGTGGGCGGCCTCCTCGGCACGCGCGTAGTCTCCGCATTCCTCCAGCGCGAACGCATGCATGGCCAGCACCGCGTGATAGCCGGGCATGGAATACGACCAGTCCGGCAGCACGGCGGACACCCGCTCGCGCATCGCGGCCATGTCGCCGGTGACATGGTCCAGCGCATGCACGACCTGCAAGGCCAGCACATCGCGCGGGTGCAGCTTCAGCAGCGCGCCCAGTGCGGACTTGGCGCCTTCGTAGTCATCGCCCAGCACCGCGGCGATGGCGGCCAGATGCCGCTGCTCGCGAAGGCTGCACGGCAGGCTGGCCGCGCACGCAAAGACCGGCCGGGCCAGCCGCACGCGCTGCGGGTCGCGGCTGCACAGGAGCAGCCAGGCGCGCAGCACATGCGCCATCACCAGGCCCGGCGCCTCCTGCAGGGCGAGGTCCACCTCGGCATCGGCACCAGTGCGCCAGTTCTGGAAGGCGGCGACCGCGCGTTCGAAAGCGGCAAGGCCTGCGGGCGTGGCGCCGGTGATGCGGCATCCGCGGGCGTCGACGCTCGTCATATCGCCACCCGCCGATGTGGAGGCGCCGCCGGCGCGATGTTGAGGTTCATGCGCAACAGGTTGTCCGGGTCGAAGCGCTGCTTGACCTCCTGCAGGCGCGCGTAGTTGACGCCGTAGCTTGCGCTGACGCGCTCGGCCTCGTCCTCCGTCAGGAAGTTGACGTACCCGCTTCCGGTGGCATGCGGCGCGGCCTCCTCGAAAGCGCGGCGAGCCCAGGCGCGCACCTTGTCGTCGTCCTGGGGGTCGGACCAGCGGCCATGCAGGTTCATGATGTAGTGCGCGTCGCGGCCGGCGAAAGCCGTGGCGGTGGGTCGCACGCGCGCCATCGCGCCGCCGAGCTGTGCAATGAATATCTCGCACTCGGGCCCCGGCAGGAAGGCGGCCGACGCGATGACGACATCCAGCGCCGCATCGCTCATCTTGCTGAAATTGTTCGACTTCCAGTAGTTGCGCCCGCCTGCCGTCAGCAGCGGATCGAACGCGGTCTGAAAGCCGGCATAAGGCGTAGGCCCCACCGCAACGCCGACTGGGTCGCCGAACTTCATTACCGCAGCCGCCGCGCGCTCGCCCTCGTCGAGGCTGCCGCTGTAGACCAGCGCAAGCACCACCACCTCCTTGCCATGCACCGACTCCGGCAGGAACGGCAGCGGCGGCGCCTTGCGCAGCACCGCCCACACGCTCAGTTCATCAGGCGCATCGACCGTGAAGTCACGCCATGCCCGCATCACCTGGCGGGCCTGCGCGAACGGATAGACGACCAGGCCGCTGTAGAGCTCGGGGCCGACCGGATGCAACTGGAACTCGAACGAAGTCACCACGCCGAAGTTGCCGCCGCCACCGCGCAGCGCCCAGAACAGATCCGGCTGCGAGGTGGCCGATGCCACGCGCCTGGCGCCATCGGCCGTCACCACGGTGGCACTCCTCAGGTTGTCGATGCTCATGCCGTAGC
Source organism: Variovorax humicola (assembly GCF_037889915.1). Taxonomy (NCBI): domain Bacteria; kingdom Pseudomonadati; phylum Pseudomonadota; class Betaproteobacteria; order Burkholderiales; family Comamonadaceae; genus Variovorax; species Variovorax humicola. The sequence goes on from NZ_JBBKZV010000002.1 coordinate 240,388, forward strand.
GACGCGTCAGCCAGCCGAAGCCACCGCCCAGCGTGAGCCCCGCCACGCCGGTCGTGGAGTTGATGCCGAGCGGCGTGGCCAGCCCGTGCGCCTGTGCCGCGCGATCGAAATCGCCCAGCAGCGCGCCGGCGCCGACACGCGCCGTGCGCTTTTCTGCATCGATGTCGATCGAACGCATGCCCGACATGTCCAGCATCAGCCCGCCTTCCGCCACCGCATTGCCCGCGATGTGATGGCCGCCGCCGCGCACGCTCACCAGCATGCGATGTGCGGCGGCAAAGCGCACGCCGGCCTGCACGTCGCTGTCCGTCAGGCACCGCGCGATCAGCGCCGGGCGACGGTCGACGGTGCTGTTCCAGACCTTGCGCGCCTCGTCGTACGTCGCATCCGCGGCCGTCAATACACCACCGCTGACCTGCGCCGCGAAGGCGGCAATGTCGAGCTGAGACACTTGCCGGACGTCCTTGTCCAGCGTAAGGTAGGTCGTTGATTGCATGAGGTGCTCCTGTGACGAACGTGTTGAAGAACAAGCCACCGCGATGGGTTCTCGACGGGTGCCACCATTTTTTTTCTTCGCCTCGTTGCGCGCTTCACCGCGCGTCCACCGCACTTGATTGCGAATCCGTCGTTGTGCACGTGCAGCCCGCCGGCTTGATCGGATGTCCGCGCGACTTGATCGAAACGCCGCGATGATCTGCGCATGAGCCACGACACGCTGTCCGACGTGCTGCGCGGCGTGCGCCTGCGCGGTGCCGTGTTCTTCAACATCAGCGGCAACAGCGACTGGGCCGCCGAAGCCCCTTCCGCCAAGGAACTCGTGCCGATGCTGATGCGCGGCGTCGACCACGTCATCGAATACCACGCAATCGCGCAGGGCAGCTGCTGGGCCGGCATTCCTGGCGGACCCTCGGTGCAACTGTTTGCCGGCGACGTCGTGATGTTTCCGCACGGCGACGCGCACGTCGTGTCGAGCGCGCCGGGCATGCGCGGCGACGGCGATTTCAGCTGGTTCCCCGGCGTGGAGGCGGCGGGCCAGTTGCCGCTGCGCGTGGCCTACAACGGCAGCAACGTCCTGCTGCCGCCAGCGACGCAGCAAAGCGAGGATGCCGACGTCAACATCGTATGCGGCTTCCTCGGCCTTGACCTCCAACCCTTCAACCCGCTGATCGACGCGCTGCCGCGCCTTCTTCATCTGCGCGCCAGCGAAGACGATGCCTGGATCGCGAAGTTCACCCAGCAGGCCGTGGCCGAGTCGCATGCGCAGCGCCCCGGCGGAGAGGCCATGCTGGCGCGCATGAGCGAGATGATGTTCGTCAATGCGGTGCGCCGCTATGCCGACCACCTGCCGGCGCAGAGCGCCGGCTGGCTCGCCGGCCTGCGCGACCGCTTCGTCGGCCGCGTGCTCGCGCTGATGCACGAGCAGCCGTCGAGGGAGTGGACCGTCGACGAACTCGGCCGCCTGGTGGGCTTGTCGCGCTCGGCACTGCACGACCGCTTCGTGCAACTGGTCGGCGTGGCACCCATGCAGTACCTGGCGCAGTGGCGCATGCAGGCGGCGGCGCGCATGCTGCTCGAAACGCGCGCCACCGTTGCGGCCGTCGCACTGGATGTCGGCTACGACTCCGAAGCTGCGTTTGCGCGTGCGTTCAAGCGTGTCGTCGGCAAGCCGCCCGGCGCGTGGCGACGCGAGCGCGATGGCGCTGCGCAGTAGCCGGCGGTCCGGGCACTGACAACCACGTCAAACGGCGCGATCATCGGCAGCATGCCCAACGCGTTCGACTTCACGGCCTCGCCTTTCGACTGCCTGGATGCCGCCGAGCAGGGAATGGTTCGCGACAGCGTCGACATCGCCTACTTCCGCGCGGGCGAGACGCTGCTGGCGCCCGGCATGGAGCCGCTGCACCTGTTCGTCGTCATCAAGGGCCACGTTTCGCAGTTCGACGGCAACGAAGCCATCGCCAGCTACGGCCCCAACGACTGCTTCGACGGCCGTGCGTTGGTGGCCGGACGCGCGAGCAGCCGCTTCGTCGCGGCCGAAGAGGTGCTGGCCTACCAGCTCGCCAAGGCGACCGTCAATGACCTGATCGCGCGCAACGCGGGATTTGGCGCCCTGCTGTTTTCCGACCTGTCGAACAAGCTCGGCGCCCTGTCCCAGCGCCACGGCCAGCGCGAGATGCAGGCACTGGCGATGTCGCGCGTCGAAGACGCGTTCCTGCGACCGGCGCATGTGGTCGAGGGTGCCGCCAGCATCGTCGAAGTTGCCCGGGTGATGCAGGCGAACCATTCGAGCAGCGTGCTGGTTCGCGACGGCGAGCGGCTCGGCATCTTCACGAACACCGGTCTCCAGCGCGCCGTGGTCGACGGCCGCCCGCTGGCAGGCTGGCCGGTGCGTGAGCTGGCCACGTTTTCGCTGGTGAGCATCGCGCCCGCCGCCCCGCTGTTCGATGCGTTGGCACTCATGATCCAGCACCAGGTACACCGGCTGGTCGTATCGCAGGACGGGCGCATCGTCGGGTTGCTGGAACAACTCGACCTGTTGAGCTTCCTGTCGAACCACTCCTACCTGATCACTGTGCAGATCGTGCGGGCGCAAGACCTCGATGCCCTGCGGGCGGAGGCAGAGAAGATCACGCGCTTCGTCGCCCTGCTGTACCGCGGCGGCACCCGTGTCGGGCAGATCGGCAGCCTGGTGCAGGCGCTCAACGCCAAGTTGTTCGAGCGCGCGTGGCAATTGATTGCCCCGCCCGACCTGCTGGCCGACAGCTGCCTGTTCGTCATGGGCAGCGAAGGACGCGGCGAGCAACTGCTCAAGACCGACCAGGACAACGGGCTGATCCTGCGCGACGGTTGCAGCGTGGATCCCGCCGTCGTCGAAGCGGCGTGCAAACGCTTCTCCGCGGCGCTGCGCGACTTCGGCTACCCCGACTGCCCCGGCGGCATCATGGTCAGCAACCCGGCCTGGCGCCGCGGCGCGAGCGAGTTCGCGGCCGTCGTGCGCCACTGGCTGCGGCAGCCCGACGCCAACGGCCTGATGGCGCTCGCCATCTTCATCGACGCGCATGCCGTGGCCGGCGACGCTGCGCTGCTCGCAGGCGTGCAGGCCGGGATCGATCAGCTCGTCGCGGCCGACGACGCATGGCTCGGCCGCTTCGCCGCCGCGGTCGATGCGTTCCCCGACGCAGGCGGCGGCTGGTGGAACCGCCTGCTCCTCGGCGAGCACGACAAACAAGCAATCGACCTGAAGAAGGCGGGCATCTTTCCGATCGTGCACGGCGTGCGCAGCCTTGCCCTGCGCGACCATGTGCAAGCCACCGGCACGGCGGCCCGGCTCGACGCCCTGGTCGCACTCGGCCGCCTGTCGCAGGAACTTGCGAACGACCTGGCCGACAGCCTGCATTTCATGATGGGCCTCAAGCTGGCGGCCGGCCTGGCCGAACTGGACGCGGGCCATGCGGTCAGCGGCGCCATCCCGACCGGGCAGATGAGCAGCCTCGAGCGCGATCTGCTGAGGGATGCGCTGGCTGTCGTCAAGCGCTTCAAGGTGTTGGTGCGGCACCAGTTCCACCTGGAAATGGCATGACGCCGCGCTGGCTCGATGCGGTGCGCCGCCGCTGGATGCTCTATCACCTGGCCGATACGCGCTTTTCCTTCATGTACGACGCACCACCCCAGGAGGAATGGGTCACGCTGGATTGCGAGACCACCGGCCTCGACGTGCGGCGCGACCAGATCATTTCCATTGGCGCGGTGCGCATCGTCGGCAATCGGCTGTTGACCAGCCAGCGCCTCGAACTGCTGGTGCGACCCGAGCGCGCCTTGAAGAGCGAGAGCGTGCGCGTGCACCGGTTGCGCGAACAGGACGTCGCCATGGGCATGGCGCCCGCCGACGCGATGCGCCGGCTGCTGGACTTCATCGGCAGCCGGCCGCTGGTGGGCTACTACCTCGAGTTCGATGTCGCCATGCTCAACCGCGAGATCTGGCCCATGCTCGGCGTGCGCCTCCCGCAGCCGAAGATCGAGGTCTCGGCGATGTACTACGACTACAAGAACCGGCAGCTGCCCGCGCCTCAGCGCGGCGGCACGATCGACCTGCGCTTCTCGACGATCATGAAGGATCTCGGGCTGCCGCTGCGCGATGCGCACGATGCGCTGAACGACGCCGTGATGGCGGGGCTTGCTTTCGTGAAATTACGCAACATGAAGTGAGCGATTGACGCAGCGGCCGGGCCCGGATGGCCGCTGCTACGGCCGCTACTACGCCGGCTTGCCTTGCGCCTCCGCGTTCCGGCGCAAGGTCGGCAAGCCCACACCCGACGCTTCGAAACCGCCGTCCACGGCCAGCACCTGTCCATTGACATAGCCCGCTTCCTTGCTGCAGAGAAAACCGGCGGCCGACGCGATTTCTTCCACCGTGCCGTATCGGGCCAGCGGAATGGTGTCGTAGTAGTCCTCGCGGATGGCTACGGAGTGAACCAGCTTTGCCATCTCCGTTTCCACCGGCCCGGGCGCGATGGCGTTGGAGCGGATGCCGACCGTCCCGAGTTCGACGGCCTGCTGCTTGGTCAACTGGATCAGCGCGGCCTTGCTGGTGCCATAGGCCACGCGCAACGTGCTGGCCCGCAAGCCCGAGATGGACGCGATGTTGACGATGGCGCCGCCACCCGTCTTCAGCATCACCGGCACGCAAGCCTGCGAGCAGAGGAAGGCACCGTCCAAGTTGGTCGACAGCACGTGACGCCACTCGGCGAAGCTGGTCGTCCCGATGGTCTTGAACACCGCGACACCAGCGTTGTTGACCAGCGCGTCGATGCGGCCGAACTGCGATTCGACTCGCTCCACAGCCTCCTGCACTTGCGCCGGGTTCGAGACATCGCATTGGATCGGCAGCACGCGTTCCGCTTCGCGCAACCCCGCCGCCGCCTTGAACAGTTCGACGCGGTCGATGTCCAGCAGCGCAACGCGGTGCGCGTGGTCCAGGAACCATCTGGCAATGGCCAGCCCGATGCCGCGCGCCCCACCCGTCACCACGGCCACCGGCATGGCCGGACGATCATCGTGCTGCTCGATCTTTGCTGCGTTCATTCGCTTTCGCCTTTAAAGAAAACCAATCGACAACCAGGGAACGGCGGCCACGAGGATCGTGCCCAACAACAGGGCGACCATGTAGCCCACGATCGGACGGATGCCCCGGTCCGGGTTGACGCGGCCGATGGCGCAGGCCGCGTAGTACCCGACGCCCAGCGGCGGCGCGAACAGACCGAGACCCATCGACAGCACCACGACGATGGCGTAGTGCACTTCGTGGATGCCAAGCTGCCGCGCAATCGGAAACAGCAAAGGGCCGAGCAATACGATGGCCGGAATCCCTTCGAGCACGGAGCCGAGCAGCACGAACGCCACGATCGACACCGCCAGGAACATCGGTGCGCCGCCGGGCAGCGACCCCATCATTTCCGCCAGCGAGCGAGAGAAGCCTGATTGCGTCAGCCCCCAGGCCATCGCGGTGGCCGTGCCGATGATGAACAGGATGGCGCCGGACAGCGAAGCCGTTGCCACCAGCATCGGGCCGAGCCGCTTCCAGTCGAACTGCCGGTACACCAGCAGCCCGGCAACGATGGCATAGGCGATGCCCAGCGTCGAGACCTCGGTCGCGGTCGCGACCCCTTCCACCACCGCGGCTCGGATCACGAACGGCAGCGCCAACGCAGGCGCGGCAATCGCGAAAAGCTTGCCGACTTCCTTCCAGGTCACGCGCTTGACATGGCTCAGGTCCTCCTGCCGATAGCGAAACCAGACCACGCCGCACAGGAACAGCCCGAGCACCAGCGCCGGCAGCAATCCCCCGGTGAAAAGCGCCGCGATCGACACGCCGGTCACCGAGCCGATCGTGATGAGCACCAGGCTGGGCGGAACGGTTTCGGTTTGCGCCCCGGTGGCGGCAAGCAGCGCGACCAACTCGCCATCGTCCGCGCCGCGCTGCTTCATCTCGGGAAAAAGAGCCGGCGCGATCGCCGCCATGTCCGCAGCCTTCGAGCCGGAGATGCCGGACACGAGATACATCGCGCCGACCAGCACATAGGACAGCCCGCCACGCGCATGGCCCAGCAAACCGGCCAGGAACGCGACCATTGCACGGGCCATGCCCGTCATCTCGATCAGCAGCCCGAGGAATACGAACAGCGGCACGGCCAGCAGGATCAGGTGCGACATGCCTTCGTCCATCCGGCCCACGATGACCAGCAAGGGCGCGTCGGTGGCAAGCGCGATGTAGCCGAAGGTTCCCAGGCCGAAGGCAAAGCCGATCGGAATCCCGGCGAACACGCAACCGGCGACCACGCCCACGAAAAAGACCAGCAGGTTCAGCCGCCCCAGGTCCTCGAACAGCGGCTTGCACAGCCAGAAAGCGAACGCGATCGCGCCCACGGCGACGAGCGCCTGCACGCTGTGCCTGAAAGTGGCGTACTTCAGCAACCTGAGCACCGCAAAAAGCGTCATCAACGCGAGCCCCACCGGCAATGCCGCGGCACGCCATGCATTGGAGATGCCGAGTGCCGGCGTGGTGACCGCCGCCTCCTCGGATGCGAAATCCCATGCCGGATACAGCACCATGGCCAGGAAGACCAGGCATGCGCCCGTGGCAACGGCCTCCAGCAGCGCGGCGCCTTGCGGCCCGGCGCTGCTGACGACCGCGGTCATGCGCATGTGTTCGCCCCTGCGCAGCGCGACCGCGGCACCGAACATGGCCAGCCAGAGGAAAAGAATGGACGACAACTCGTCCGACCAGACCAGCGGGGCATGCAGCACGAAGCGCGCAACGACCCCGGCAAACAGCACGATGACTTCGGCCAGCACGAGCACTGCGGCGGGTACCTCGACCAGCAGGCCAAGCGCGCCGTCGAGCCGGCCCACCCACGGGCGCCCCTGGATCGCAGTGGATGGCGCATGCAGGTGCGGGTCTTCCCCTTGCGCACCTTCGATCGCGCCGTCTGCCACCACGCTCACGCCAGCTTCTTGGTGCTGCGCTCGAGGATCGCCCAGGCCTCGTCGCCGAATTTGCCCTTCCATTCGGAATAGAAGCCGGCCTCGCGCAGCCGGGCACGGAAGGAGTCCGACTTCGCCTCGTTGAAGACCATGCCCTTGGCGGCCAGTTCCTTCTGGAGCGTCGCATTCAGTTCGGCGACGTCCGCGCGCTCCTTCACCCCAGCCGCGTTGATGTGCTTGGCGACGATGGTGCGGACGTCCTCGGGCAGCTTCTCCCACGACCGCTTGTTGGCCAGGAACCAGAAGCCGTCCCACATGTGGTTGGTCACCGAGCAGTACTTCTGCACTTCGTTGAGCTTGGCCGTGGAAATCACCGCCATCGGGTTTTCCTGCCCGTCCACCACCTTGGTCTGCAGCGCGGTGTAGACCTCGCTGAAGTTGATCGAAGCGGGCGCGGAGCCGAAGGCCTTGAACATCGATGTCCAGAGCGGCGCCACGGGCACGCGGATCTTGAAAGCCTTGAGATCGTCCGCGGTCTGGATCGGCTTGCTCGACGACGTGATCTGGCGGAAGCCGTTGTCCCAGTTCTTCTCCATCACGACCAGGCCGGCCTTCTCGATTTCCTTGCGGACGTGTGCGCCCAGTTCGCCGTCGACCGCCTTCCACACCGCGTCGTAGTTGTCGAACGCGAAGCCGACGCCGGTGATCGATGCCGCGGGCACCAGCGTCCCGAGGATCAGCCCCGACAGCGTGAAGAATTCAACCCCTCCCGAGCGCACCTGGCTCAGCGTGTCGGTGTCGGACCCGAGCTGGCTGCTCGGATAGATCTGGATGTCGACGCGGCCGTTTGTCTCCGCCGCGATCGCCGCCGACATCTCCTTCGCCCGGATGTTCAACGGATGCGTCACCGGCAGGTTGTTCGCGTACTTGAGCGTGAACTGAGCCTTCTGCGCCAGCGCAAGCCCCGGAATGCCGAGGGTCGGAATGGCAATGGCGCTGGCGGCCGAGGTGACGAGATTGCGGCGCGTGATGTTCATGGATGTCTCGGGTTTTGGATGGAACCGGGCGAGTTTAGATGTGCGCCCAAGCACGCCGCCTCCGGGGAAACGTTGCACTTCAGTGCGCCGTGACGCGGGGCGAGCCACGGTACTTGGTGTGCACCAATTGGGCATCGCGGTGCCGCACTAGCGCGGCTTGCGCAGCACGGCCACCATCTCGGCGACGATCGACGCCGCAATCTCCGCCGGCCCGATCGCACCGATATCCAGGCCGGCGGGGCCATGGATCCTGGCGCTCTGTTCGGCCAGCACGCCGGCCTGCTCCAGCCGCGCCAACCGTGCCGCATGCGACTTGCGGCTCCCCAGCGCCCCGATATAGAAGACGTTCCTGCGAACGGCTTCGATAAGCGCCGGGTCGTCGATCTCCGGCGCATGCGCCAGCACCACCACCGCGCACCGGCTGTCGAGCCGAAGGTCGCGCATCGTCGCGGCCACGTCGCCCACCAGCATCGCCGCGCCGACGAACTGTGGCCCGCCGGCCATTTCGGCGCGCGGGTCGATGATGGTCACCTCGAAGCCCAGCAATTGCGCGGCATCGCGCAAGGCGCGCGCGGTGCGCACCGCGCCCACCACAAAAAGACGCAGCGGCGCATTGAACACCTGGAAAAGCACCTCCTCCCCGTCCACCAGCGCGATGGCGGTGTCGTCCATTCGCGCCCGCTTGTGCGCCTCGCTCGCCCACGCGCCCGAGGCAGGCCCGTCGCCCGAGATAAGCAAGCGACGCCCATCGGACAGCGCCGTGCACAACACGACGCTGTGCCCGCTGTGCAGCGCTTCGAGCATTTCGCGTAGCACGCCGACCTGGGCACCCTGCCCGCTGCCGATGCATTCGAGCCGGATCTCCAGCGCGCCACCGCAGGCCATGCCCGCGGCCGAGGCGGTGGCGTCGTCGACCGACACGTTCACCATCGCGTCCTTGCCCTCTGCCAGCGCGCCCAGCGCTGCCGACACCACGAGCGTGTCGACACTCGTGCCGAACAGGGTTCCGAAATGGGTGCCGTCTTCGTGTACCGCCATCTGCGTGCCGGCGCGCCGTGGCGCGGTGGACCAGGCCTTCACCACCGTGGCCAGCGCCACGCCGGCGCCGGCGTCTTTCCATTTCAGCACCTGCTCCACCACCGCCGCCGCCGGCAGGCGCGTCTTGTCACCGTGTACATCCGTCATGCCAATTCCTTTGCAATCAAAAGGGCCGTTCCAATCAGGCGTCGACGACCGCCAGCAGGCTGGTCATCGAGCGGATCTCGGCTTTGCAGGCAGCCGTCGCTGTCGCCTCGATGTTGCGGTAGTGCGCGATCAGGCGCCGGCCCACGTCTGTGACCACGCTGCCGCCGCCGTGTTCCCCACCCTTGGCCGATTCGACGGCCGGCTTCTTCAACGCGCCGTTGAGTTCGTTGATCAGGATCCAGGCGCGTCGGTAAGACATGTCGATGCTCTTCGCACCAGCCGTGAGCGAGCCCGTCTCGAGGATCGCTTCGAGCAGGCGGATCTTGCCCGGACCGATCGCAATGGTGTCGCCCGCGGTGATGCGCATGCGGAAGCGGACGACGGGCTTGATGGAAGGCGATTTTGCAGATCCCGCAATCTTCGCGGATTTCGCAGGGGCAATGGGCATGTCGGCGTGAAGGCAGGATTTCGTGGGAACCGCAGGTTACCCCGAAGCCGAGCGACAGGGTAAATCTCTCGAGGTGCCGATAGAGGGTGCTGCAGTTGCCACCACCAGAGCTAACCTTCGCGCGGGCTGCCGAGCAGCGCCGCGTTCGCATGAAGCCGGACAATGTCGTCCTTCGATTGCTCGAGGGGCCGGAGGGGCGTCCCTTCCTCACGCGCTCGCGGCTTGTCACCGACGAGGAGTGGCGGCAACTGGAACCGGCCCAGTTATCGTAATATCCACCAAAACATATCGCGCGGCCTTCAATCCGTGGCAGGCTTGCGCGATTCTTCTCCGGGTTCGATGGAGCGTCCGATTCATGTCAGCATCCTTCGCCCTCAATCTGTCGCGCTCTTCAGGCCTTGCCATCGGCCCGGTGCCGAACGCATACCGGCGGGTCGTTTGCTGCGAAGACGAGGTGGCCGAATCCACCAGCGAGAGCAAGGGCATGCTGGTCGGCGCGCAGATCGTGGTGTTTCCGGTGGACTGCGTCGATCACGACTCGGTGACCAATCTCAAGCGGCTGTGCGCCCGGCACGAGGTGCCATTCCTGCCGCTGCGTACCGCGAGCGTGACGTGCTTTGCAGCAGCCCTGCTCGCGCACGCGGCGCAAGAGGCTCCGGCGAAACCAGCCTTCCGCATGTGCCTGCGGCACGGCTGAAAAATCGACCGGCAGGGTCAGTCGGTACCGACCATCACGCTCGACGCCTTGATGACGCCGTACGCCTTGGCGCCCTCGACCAGCTTCATGGCTTCGGCCGAGTTGGAGGTGATGGTCGAGACGATCTCGACGCCGGGTGCGATCTCGAGCGTGACTTCGGTGGAGACCGGACCACGGACGATCTTGAGGATTTTTCCAGCGAGGACGTTGCGTGCGCTGATCTTCATTGCGACTCCAATGAGGGGGATCGAGGGTATCGACTGGCGCGGACCTTGGACCGTGAATGCTGCCCACACGAGAACTTTTCACGAGCGTTGTATTCCGTAGATCATATCGCGACGACAACCGTCGCTCTCCGGGTCAACCCTCGCGCGGCGCCTTCCCCACCATCTTTTCCGCACGCAGAAAGTCGAAGTCAACGCCCTTGTCCGCCTGCGTCACGGATTGCAGGAAGAGCTTGCGATAGCCGCGCCCGGCGGTCGGCTCGATCACCGGCGACTCTTTCGCGCGGCGTTCCATTTCGTCGTCCGGCACCAGCAGCGCAATTTCGCGGTTGGCCACGCTCAGGCGAATGCGATCGCCGTTTCGCACATGGGCCAGCGGACCGCCGATGGCGGATTCCGGCGTGACGTGCAGCACGATGGTGCCGAACGCCGTGCCGCTCATGCGGCCGTCCGAGATGCGCACGATGTCTTTCACGCCGGCGCGTGCGAGCTTGCGCGGGATCGGGATGTAGCCCGCTTCGGGCATGCCGGGCGCGCCCTTCGGGCCGATGTTCTTCAGCACCAACATGTCCTGCGCGGTCACGTCGAGATCGTCGCTGTCGATGCGCGCCGCCAGATCCTCGATGTTCTCGAAGACGACGGCGCGGCCTTCGTGCTCCATGAGCCTTGGGTCGGCCGCGGACTGCTTGATGATCGCGCCGCCCGGCGCCAGGTTGCCGCGCAGCACCGCGATGCCGCCCTGCGGATAGATCGGGTTGGCGGCCTGGCGGATCACGTCCTGCCTGAACCCGGGGCCGGCGCGTTCGATCTCTTCGCCCAGCGTGCGGCCCGTCACCGTGATGGCGCCGAGCTTCAGCAGCGGCTTGAGCTCACGCAGCAACGTCGCCATGCCGCCGGCACCGTGAAAGTCTTCCATGTAGTGCTGGCCTGAAGGCTTCAGGTCGAGCAGCACCGGTGTGTTGCGGCCCATGCGGTCGAGCGCGGCCAGATCGATCTCGAGGCCCATGCGGCCTGCGATCGCCGTCAAGTGCACGATACCGTTGGTCGAACCGCCGATCGCCAGCAACACGGTCATCGCGTTCTCGAAGGCCTCGGGCGTCAGGATCTTGTCGATGGTCAGGCGGTCGCGCGCCATCTGCACAGCTTGCCTGCCGGTCTGCTCGGCGATGCGGATGCGGTCCGCCGTTACCGCGGGTGGAGAAGCGCCACCCGGCATCGTCATGCCCAGCGCCTCGGCAATGCACGCCATCGTACTGGCCGTGCCCATCACCGAGCAGGTGCCGACACTGGCCACCAATTGGTTGTTGACGTCGACGCTCTCCTCCACGTCGATCTCGTCAGCGCGGTACTTGGCCCAATAGCGTCTGCAGTCGGTACACGCGCCGACACGCTCGCCACGGTGGTTGCCGGTGAGCATCGAGCCGGTGATCAGCTGGATCGACGGAATGCCCGCCGACGCCGCGCCCATGAGCTGCGCCGGCACCGTCTTGTCGCAACCGCCGATGAGAACGACGGCGTCCATGGGCTGCGCGCGAACCAGTTCTTCGGTGTCCATCGACATGAGATTGCGCAGGTACATGCTGGTCGGCGCGGCAAAGCTCTCGTGGATGGAAATCGTCGGGAATTCCATCGGCAGGCCGCCGGCCAGCATCACGCCGCGCTTCACCGCGTCGATGAGTTGCGGTGCGTTGCCGTGGCACGGGTTGTAGGCACTGCCGGTGTTGGCGATGCCGATCACGGGTCGGTCGAGCGCCGCGTCGGTAAAACCTGCCCCCTTGATGAAAGCCTTGCGCAGGAAGAGCGAAAAGCCCTGGTCGCCGTAGCTGGTGAGGCCTTTGCGCATGCCCGAGTTGTCGGGCCGGTCACCGGGTTCGAATGGGGATTTGGGCATCGTGGTCCTGCTGATCGTGGGGGATCATGCCAACTTGAACACACGCTGAGCACTGCCGGCAAGGAGGGCCGATCATCATGGATCTCCAGCCGGCTCCGGAATATTGAAGCGATCCTTGAAGCGATCCGGGGGCGAATTTGCCCTCCTCGGGAGGGCAGACGCCCTTGCGTTTGCCGCCCATACTTTTGAAGCGGTTGGCTGCCGCGTGCGGCCACGGCCCCTCGAACGGAACTCCGTTCGCGTCGAAGTGGCGCCCGTCGCGTAGCCGCAGCCGCGAGCAAAGGAGAAGCTCATGAACAGGAACCTGTTGGGATCGAGCTGCCGACACCTCGCGTGGTCGCTGCTCACGGCACTGTCCATCGCATCCTGTGGCGGTGGAGGCGGAGAGACGTCCGGCTTCGCGGCATCCGCGCCGTCCACGTCGTCCGCGAAGCCGTCATCGACCGCGACGGAATCGTCGACATCGGCACTTCCGGCCACCGACGAAACGGCTCCTGGCGTGGAGACGGCGGACGTCGGCAATGCCAAGCCGGAAGCGGGCAACCAAAAACTGACGCTGGTGTCCATTCGGCTTCTGTCGAGTGCACCGCAGTGGGTCTCGGGTGGCGATGCACGCATCGAGGTGCAAGCGCCGCCCATCCTGCACGACAAAGTGGAGATCTGGATCAATGGGCAGAAGCCTGCGCAGGCGCCGGTCCTGGTTTCCAATGGACGCCGGTTGGAGGGCGTGGTCAGCGGCTTCGTCAACGGTGACAACACGCTCCAGGTCCGTTTCCTGCATGGCCTGGTCGTCGCAGCGTCGATGCGCCTCACCAACTACCCGATCGAGGGCCCGATGTTTTCGGGCCCGCACCAGGTTCCGTTCGTCTGCACCACGAGCCAGTTCGGACTGCAGCCGAAAGTCGACACGGCGACCTCGCCTGGCTACAAGGTGCTCGACGCTGAAAGCCACATCATTGGCTACAGCCGCGACTGCTCCATCGAAAGATTCACTACTTATTGGTATCGGGCTTCCGACAACACCTGGAAACTGCTGCCGCCCGGTGATTCAGTGCCGGCCGACATGACTCAGGTGACCCTGCCAGACAAACGCACGGTGGAGTTCATCGTGCGCCGTGAAGTCGGCACCATCAATCGATTCCTCTACAGCTTTGTCATGCTGGCGCCACGTAAAGACAATCTTGAGCACACGGACACAAGTCTGTGGAACGGCCGCCTCAGCTACTATTTCGGCGGCGGCGTCGGGATCGGCCATACACAAGGATCCGTGAGTGACACGCTCGTGCCTGAAGTATTGGCGCAGGGCTACGCCATCGCGCACTCGAGCGGTAACAGCACACGCAACCATTACAACCTGCAGTTGGCCGGCGAGACCGCCATGATGACCAAGGAGCGCTTCATTGAACGCTACGGCGTGCCCACCTTCACCGTGGGCCTGGGCGGCTCCGGCGGTGCCGTCCAGCAGTACAGCCTGGCGCAGAACCATCCGGGCGTTCTGGACGCCCTGATGCCGCTCCAGTCCTACCCCGACATGGTTTCGCAGGTGACCCACGTCGGCGATTGCGAGTTGCTGGAGTACTACATGGACATGACCGACCGAAACAACACGCGGTGGAGCAATGTCAAGAATCGCACGCTGCTGGTGGGCATGAACGGCGAGCCGGCGGTGGTTGATCCGATGTTGCTGTCGAAGCAGATCCTGGGCCTGGTCTTTCCGAGCACGAGCACCGGCTCGACCGAGTGCGTGAAAGGCTGGCGTGGCGCCTTTCCGCTGGTGATGAACCCGTGGTTTGGGAGCGTACCCAACGCGACGTTCTATGAACCGATGACCGACACCGTCACCACACAAACCAATGGCCCCCCCCACATCCAGTGGTCGCACTTCAACGACGCGGTCAACATCTACGGCCACGGCGCGGACGGCTACGCTCGCCATACGTGGGACAACATCGGCGTGCAGTACGGCTTGAAGTCAATGAAGGAAGGCAGTATCACGACGGCGGAGTTCCTTGACCTCAACTTCAAGGTGGGAGGTTGGGTGCAGCCGAAGGACATGGTGCAGGAGGAGTATCCGTTCGTCGTGGACGCGTCGCCGGTGTTCGACCCCTGGAGCCATCTCAACATGACTTTCTCCCCGGCCCCCGACGTGCCGGCGCCGCGTACCGAAGGCAACATTGACGCCATGAAGGCGGCCTACGCCTCCGGCCTCGTGTTCAGCGGCAACGATCCGCTGCCGACCATCGACAACCGTCAGTACCTGGAGCGCGAGGTCAACATGCATGACGCGCATCAGTCGTTCGCGGTGCGCAAGCGCGTGCTGCAGAAGACCGGGACCACCGACAACCTGGTGATCTGGTTCACCGACACGGTGCCCGCCGCGCCGGGCAGCCCGCCGCAGGTGGACAAGAACCTCTTCGCGTTCAGCGTCATGGACCAATGGATGGCCAGCATCCGCGCTCATCCGGAACTGGGCGTCGCCGGGAACCGGCCGGCCGATGCGGTGGACAGCTGCTTCGACGTCAGCGGCAATCTGATCGCTCGTGGGCCAACAGTCTGGGACGGGATTCTCGACGACAAGCCGAAGGGCGAATGCACGAAGGTCTTCCCGCTGTTCAGCAACTCGCGCATCGTCGCGGGCGCGCCTTTCGAAGAAGGGGTCTACAAATGCGCGCTCAAGAGCGTGGACGCCGCACTGGGCGATGGCACCTATGAACCGTGGAAGCCGGACGACGCGTCAGTCGCGAAGCTCAAGCTGATCTTCCCGCAGGGCGTGTGCGACTACAGCAAGCCGGATCTGGGCCGCCCGTCGCCGTCATGAATGTTTCGATAGTCATCGGCGTCGGGGGCATGGGATTGGCCTGCGCGCGCCGTATGGGTGCGGGACAGCGACTGCTGCTGGCCGACTGCGACGATGGCGTACTGGCATCGGCCGCAGCGGGGTTGCGAGACGCCGGCTACGACGTCCTGACGCACGCGGTGGATGTGGCGGATCCGCAGTCGGTGCAGCGGCTCGCCGCAGCGGCACAAGCGGCCGGCCGGCTGCGAGTCCTTGTGCACACTGCCGGGCTGTCACCGACGATGGCGCCACCCGAGCGCATCTATGCCGTGGACCTGCGCGGTGCCGCGCTGGTCATGGATGCCTTCCTTCCTCTCGCACAGGAGGGCAGCGTCGCGGTCATCATCGCCAGCGCAGCACCCCAGATCATGGCGACGCCGGTCGAGCTCGAACGACAACTCGCCACAGCGCCGAGCGACACGTTGCTCGACGTGGTCGGCACACTGCACAAGGACGACTCCTATGGCGCCTATGCGGTGTCCAAGCGCGGCAATCAATTGCGCGTCGAAGCAGCCGCGGGCGCCTGGGGCGAACGCGGCGCGCGCATCGTCTCGATCAGCCCCGGCCTCATTCGCACGGGCATGAGCGTGCGGGAGGAAAAGGCGAGCTCCCAGATCGCAGCGCTCCGCGCCGCGGTGCCGCTGAAGCGCGTCGGCACGCCGGAGGACATTGCGGCGGCGGTCGAATGGCTTGTCGGGCCGAATGCGAGCTATGTGTCCGGCATCGACTTGCGCATCGACGGGGGCGTTGTCTCGCTGGTCAAATGGACACCCTCGACCTGAAATCGCTCACGAGCGGCTGAGCTTGCGCAGGGCCTCCTCACGGGTGTGTACGTCGAGTTTGCGGTAGACACGATCCGCATAGTCCTTTGCCGTTGCAAGACTGATGTGTAGCCGCGCCGCGATGGTGGTAAATGAATGGTTCTGCTGCAAGAGCAAGCACAGTTCCTTCTGCTTGTCAGAGAGCCCGGCAGCATGCATGTTGCGCATCATCACCAGGACCAGGGGCTCCTGCTGCTGCACCGTGACGCCGACCAATCCATTCGCACAGTCCGAGACGGGGTCAAGCCAATGGGCCCGGAACACAAAGCGCCCAAGAAGGCTCTCGCAATGCGCCACAGGCGGGGCGGCATCGCGTCCCTGGGATATGCGCACCAGGTTGGCGAAGACGTTCAGCACCGGCGGCGGAACGTGCACCGCTTTCGTGCGCCGACCTCCATTCGCCGACGCGCCCGGCTGTGCCGAAAGATAAAAAATCTCCCGGGCCCGTGCGCTGATGAACGCCACTTCCGCATGCGTATTGAGGATCACCAGTCCACTGTCGCCGCTGTCTGCAAACTCGGTCGTGGCGCCGTCGGCACTGCACGTGTCGCGCGGCTGCATGGCATGCGCAACGTACGGCAGCATCTGGCGCAGGGTGTCTTTTTCCGCGGCACTGAATTCAGGTTGCCGCGCCGATCGTCCCAATATCAAGGCTCCCAGCCCCTTGCCGCTCGCCGTATCACGCACGATGCCGTCGATGACGTGATGCAGGGTGTACGGCCGATAAATCAAGTGATAGATGTCTCCACGGTAGAAGTCCCGCGTAAATATCGGGAGCAGGTTTCCGACCTCGCGACCACGACGCATCGTCGTCTCGAAGTCGAAGGGCAGCGCGCGCTCCACGACCCCCGCGAAGTTCTCCGTCAGCGTCGTCACTACTTCGGGAATCACGTATTCCGGCGTGAAGCCGGCCAGATGCCCGGTTTCGTCAGCCCAGAAAAATCCATTTGTCTCCAGAGGAAGCAGTTCGTGCGCTGTCGCCAGCAGACTGGGCATCACGGCCTGAGGGTCCAGGCCGAGGCAACACAGGCGCCGGAAGTGAGCCATGGCCGACATTCGTTTCATGTCATGTCCCTCCTGGGTTTTGCGACCGCAGCCGAGTGGCGCGATGCCCTCCGGCATCACAGGAAAAAGCGCCAATTGCCCTCCCAGGAGGGCAGACTCTCAAGGGCCAACCGCTCTCTGGTATGACAGGGAAGAAAGTTCTTCAGTGTCGGAAAGAGGCTGATTCTGGGATCGTTGAATGGGCCTGCCACGGGATGTTTGGATCGGTTGCTTCTGTTGCCGGACATGCCTTGACAGCGAGCGTGCCGCGCACCGCAAATCGAGCCAGCCAATATGGACTTCAGAGAAGAAGCCCATGGAAGGCGTACTCACGAGATCGAGCCTGCGACGCCTTGCCGTGTCGCTGTTACCCGGGCCGGTATGGCCCGAGACCGTGGGACTGTTGCTCGGCACTTCTGTCAAGCCGTCCGCCAGGGCTTTGGCGGCGCATCGCAGATCACCGTACCGTCGGCGACCGGCTTCGCAAAGGGCGGCGCCCGGGTGCCACGGCAACCCGGCTTCGGATGCAATGCGGACCCGAGCGGCAAGTGCACTGCGGATCACCCATCGACGCTGGGCCACCTGATCATCGCGCGCTTCGTGCCGAGCGAAATGTATCGGCAGGGGCTTTTCTGAAACCTCGTGCGGGGTCGCCCTCTACAACTTCGCGATCGACACCTCCGTCGACTTCACCAGCGCGACCACATCGGAGCCGGGCTTGAGCTGCAGCTCATCGACCGAACGCGTGGTGATGACCGAGGTGACGACGCCCCAGGCGGTCTCGACGTCGACTTCGGAGACGACATCGCCGCGGATGATTTCCTTCACCTTTCCGCGGAACTGATTGCGGACGTTGATGGCTTGAATGGACATGGAATAGCTCCTTTGGTTTGAGAAAAATCAGAGTGCCCAGCGCAATGCGTGGGCGGGGCCGTTGGCCCAATGCGGGTCGTTGCGGGCCGGTTCGCCATCGGGCTTTTGCAGCACGCGATCGAGGATGCGTTTCTCGATGGCAGCAAACTCAGGATCACCTTGCGAGCGCGGCCGGGCCAGCGCGATGTTCTCGTCGAGCGCAATGCGACCGTCCTCGATGAGGATCACGCGATCGGCAAGCGCCACCGCCTCCTGCACGTCGTGCGTCACCAGCAGCGCGGTGAAGCGATGGCGCTGCCACAGGTCTTCGATGAGGCGGTGCATCTCGATGCGGGTCAGTGCGTCGAGCGCACCCAGCGGCTCGTCCAGCAGCAACAGCCGAGGGTGATGCACCAGCGCTCGCGCCAACGAGACCCGCTGGCGTTGCCCACCCGACAAGCGCGCCGGCCACTCGCCCGCGCGATCGGCCAGGCCCACTTGCGCCAGCACTTCCTTGCCACGCACACGCGCCTGCGCCGGCAGCCCCAGCAAGACGTTGTCGAGCACGCGCCGCCAGGGCAGCAGCCGCGCTTCCTGGAACATGATCCGCGTGTCGTCGTGCAGCCCGTCGACGGCGCGGCCGTCGGTGAAGAGCGCGCCTTCGCTGGCCTGCTCCAGCCCGGCCACGAGTCGCAGCAAGGTACTCTTGCCGCAACCGCTGCGTCCGACGATGGCGATGAACTGGCCCGGCTCGACGGCAAGCCGCGTATTGCGCAACACCTCGCGCTGCCCATAGCGCTTGTAGAGGCCGCGCGCTTCGAGCTTGACGCCGCCTTCGATAGCGGAGGATTGTTCTGTCACAGGTCTTCCTTCAGGTCGATTTCTTTTGATAACCGGGGTGCCAGCGCAGCCACCAGTGCTCGAGGCCCCGTGCGAACAAGTCAGCCAGCTTCCCCAGCAATGCATACAGCAGGATCCCCACCAGCACGATGTCCGTCTGCAGGAACTCCCGCGCATTCATCGTGAGGTAGCCGATGCCAGCCTGCGCCGAAATGGTCTCGGCCACGATCAGGATCACCCACATGAGGCCCAGCGAAAAGCGCAGTCCCACCAGGATCGACGACAGCGCCCCCGGCAGGATCACTTCGCGATAGAGCTGCCAGCGCGTCAGTCCGTAGGTGCGGCCCATCTCGATGAGTTGCGGGTCGACGTTGCGGATGCCGTGGAAGGTGTTGAGGTAGATCGGGAAGAACACCGACACGCTGATGAGAAACAGCTTGGCCGTTTCATCGATGCCGAACCACAGGATCACCAGCGGAATCAGCGCGAGCGCGGGAATGTTGCGCACCATCTGGATGGTCGAGTCGAGCAGCTTCTCGAAGAACTTCACCGATCCGGTCAACAGCCCGAACGCCAATCCGAGTCCGCCGCCAATCGCAAGCCCGGCCAGCGCCCTTCCCGCGCTGACCTTGACGTGCGTCCACAGCTCGCCCGACAGGGTCAGCGTCCATGCCGCCTTGACCACGTCGATGGGTGCGGGCAGCACGCGTGTCGACAGCCAACCCAGCGACGAGGCGATCTGCCATGTGACGATCAGAGTGACCGGCACCAGCCACGGCACGAGTCGCACGGCTACGCCCGATGCAAATGCCTTGATGCCACCGCTTGCGGAGGGCGTTTCGCCGAGAGCCAAGGTCTGTACTTGTTCTGTCATGGTGCGGCGCTTTTTCAACTTTGCGAATGCAGCCGCGAAGGCGCATCGAGATTGGCGACCACTTCGCCGAAAGGCCCGCCCAGCGTGCCGCCGCGCAATTGCGTCTTCGACCTCTTCGACAGCAACGGGAACACCAGCTCGGCGAAGCGATAAGCCTCTTCGAGGTGCGGATAGCCCGAGAGGATGAACTTGTCGAGCCCGAGCGCCGCGTACTCCTCGATGCGCGCGGCAACGGTCTTCGGATCACCCACCAGCGCGGTGCCCGCACCGCCCCGCACCAGGCCCACGCCGGCCCAGAGGTTCGGGGAAATCTCCAGATCGGCACGCGTGCGCTTCCTGCCGCCCGCATGCAGCGCGGCCATGCGGCGCTGCCCCTCGGAATCCATGCGCGCGAACGCGGCCTGCGCGCGATTCACGGTGTCGTCGTCGACTCGGCTGATCAGGTCTTCGGCCGCCTGCCATGCGGCTGCTTCGGTCTCGCGCACGATCACATGCAATCGAATACCGAACTCGACCGTGCGCCCTTTGCGCGCAGCCCGCGCCCGCACGTCGGCCACCTTCCTGGCCACCTCGGCCGGCGGCTCACCCCAGGTCAGGTAGGCCTCGACCTGCTCCGCGGCCAGCTCATGCGCGGCCTCCGAGGAGCCGCCGAAGTACACCGGCGGATACGGCCGCTGCACCGGCGGGAACAGCAGCTTCGCGCCCTTCACGCTCAGGTGCTTGCCCTCGAAGTCGAACGACTGGCTATCGTGGCTGCGCGCAAGCACTTCGCGCCAGATGCGGATGAATTCGGCCGACTGCTCATAGCGCGCCGCATGGTCCATGAACACGCCATCGCCTTCGAGCTCGGCCTGGTCGCCGCCAGTAACGAGGTTGACCAGCAACCGCCCGCCCGAGAGCCTGTCGAAGGTCGCTGCCATCCGCGCAGCCAGGCTCGGCTGATGCAGGCCCGGCCGCACCGCAACCAGGAACTTGAGCTTGCGCGTGGCGCCGATCAGGCTCGACGCGATCACCCATGGGTCTTCGCACGAGCGGCCGGTCGGAATCAACACGCCTTCATAGCCGAGTTGGTCGGCGGCACCCGCGATCTGTTGGAGGTAGGCCAGGTCGACCTGCCGCGCACCTTCGGTGCTGCCGAGGTAGCGACTGTCGCCGTGCGTGGGGAGGAACCAGAAGATGTTCATCGAATTGCTTTCAGGGTTGTGCCGGACGCCAGACGACTTGCGACACGTTCACAGGCTTGGGAATCAGCCCCAGTTGAAAAAAGGCGTCCGCCACGCGTTGCTGGTCACGCACCGTGGCGCCCTGGATCGGGCCGGCTGGAGACGGCGGGCGGCGCTGCAGGAAAAGACTCACGACGCCCGCATCGAGCCCGCTGAAGTCGGCGATGAGCTTGATCGCGCCGGCCCGGTCCTGCTGCGTCAACCTGTCGGCACGCGTGAGGTCCTCGAACAACGCAGTGAGCACATCGGCATGCTGCTCGGTGAAGGCGCGCGACGCGAGATAGAACGAGTTGTTGCCGGACAGCCCGCGCCCGCTGGTCAGCACGCGCGGCTGGATGGCCAGTTCAGTCGCCGCATAGAACGGATCCCAGATCGCCCAGGCGTCGACGGCCTTGCGCTCGAAGGCGGCGCGCGCATCGGCCGGCGTGAGATACACGGGCTGGATGTCGGTCCACTTCAAGCCGGCCTTCTCCACCGCGCGCACCAGCAGGTAGTGCGCGCTCGAACCCTTCTGCAGCGCGACCTTCTTGCCGCGCAGGTCCGCCAGCGACTTCAGCGGCGAATCCCTCAGCACGAGGATGGCCGAGCTGTCCGGCTTCGAAGGCTCGGCGCCCACATAGAGCAAGTCCTTGCCGGCCGCCTGCGCGAACACCGGAGGCGAGTCGCCGGTGAGCCCGAATTCAAGGCTGCCGACCGCCAGCGCTTCGAGCAACTGCGGCCCCGCAGGGAATTCGATCCATGCGATCTTCGCGTTCGGATAGCGCTTTTCCAGCCAGCCCGATTGTTTGACGATGACCAGGTTGGCAGCGGACTTCTGATAGCCGATGCGCAGTTGCTGCAGCGGTTGCTGCGATGGGCCCGCGGCTTGAGCCAACGCGATCGGCCCGCCGACGCCCCACGCGCCTGCGCTGATCGCCAGCAACCGCAGGAGTTCGCGCCGCTTCATGCGACCCCCGCGCCAGCGGCCTCGAGCAAGTTGATCTTCTTCGGAATCAGCTTCAGCTCGAAGAAGGTGTCGGCGATCTGCTGCTGCTCGCCGAGGATGGCCCGGGTGATCGCCGACGTGCCATAGGCCGCGCGATTCACCGACACATCGACCACCGGCTTGGGCAGGCCCCACAGCGCCGACAGTTCGGCCGCATACGGCCCCTTGTTCGCGACGGCCCATTGGTCGAGCTTGTCGATCTCCTCGATCACGACCTTGATCACATCCTGGTTCTTTGCCACATACGGCAGCGACGAGAAGTAGTAGCCCCGGTTGCCGACCACGCCCTTGCCGTCGGCCAGCACGCGTGCACCGAGCGTGAGTTCGGCTGACGCGAGGAATGGATCCCAGATCACCCAGGCGTCGATCGAGCCCTTCTCGAACGCAGCCCGCGCATCGGGCGGCGGCAGGAAGACCAGGTTGAGATCGCTGTATCGCAGCCCCGCCTGCTCTGCCAGCTTGACGATGAAGTAGTGGACGTTGGAGCCCTTGTTCAGCGCGACCTTCTTCCCCTTGAGATCGGCAACGCTGCGGATCGCGGAATCCTTGTGCACCAGCACGGCCTCCGCACCGGGACGCGGCACGGTTGCAGCCACGTAGGCCAGCGGCGCGCCGGCAGCCTGCGCGAAGATCGGCGGCGCCTCGCCGACGTCGCCGAAGTCGATCGAGCCGACGTTCAGCGCCTCGAGTTGCACCGGCCCCGCATTGAACTCGGTCCAGGTCACCGCGACACCGAGCGGCGCGAGCCGCTTCTCCAGC
Source organism: Variovorax humicola (assembly GCF_037889915.1). Lineage (NCBI taxonomy): Bacteria > Pseudomonadati > Pseudomonadota > Betaproteobacteria > Burkholderiales > Comamonadaceae > Variovorax > Variovorax humicola. The sequence goes on from NZ_JBBKZV010000002.1 coordinate 263,085, forward strand.
GTCCCGCGCCCCTTGAGCACGCTGAGTGCGCCCTTCTGGTTGCCGACACGAAGCGTGCGGGTCGGGCTCTGCGCCAGCGCCGACGGCAGCGCGATGGCGGTGGCCGCGCCCCGGATCAGGCGGCGGCGTTGAATCGAAACGGATGAGGTCATGAAGTGTTCCTTCGGGCGTGCGTTGTCCCGCGCCGCGCGCTGGCGGCGAAAAAACCGGGACGATGAATGGAGGGAGGCAGCGACCGCCGCGCAACGAATCGGCGCGGCCACAGGGTCAAAAACTACATCGCACCCGCGAGAAATGCACCGGCTCGAAACCCCGCATCGGCGGCAGCTTCAGCCCTTCCGCGGCCAGCACTTCAGCCGCGTCGTCGAGCCGGTGCGCCAAGTCGTCATGCACGCGAAACTCACCTTGCGGCGTCGCCGTGATCTGCGCATCGGTCGCGTAGATGCCCGGCAGGATGTGCCGCGCCGCCAGCGCCTGCAGCACCGGCCGCAGCGCATAGTCGAGCGCCAGCATGTGGTTCGCGCTGCCGCCGGTGGCCAGCGGCAACACCGTCTTGCCTTTCAGCGCGCCTTGCGACAGCAAGTCGAGAAACACCTTCAGCACGCCGCTATACGCCGCCTTGTAGACCGGCGTGGCAACCACCACCACGCGCGCCTGTGCCACCTGGGCGATGGCATGCGCAATGGCAGGATGCTCCCACTCGGCCAGCAACAGCGGCTGGGCCGGAAGCTCACGGGCATTGACGCGCTCGATGCGCGCACCACGCTTCAGGAGCCGGCTTCCCACCGCTTCGAGCAATGCGGTGGAACGGGACGGCGCCGACGGGCTGCCGGCAATCAGGAGGACGGTCACGAGAAGCTGCTTTCCTGGAATTTCAGGGTGAGTTCACCCACGACGCCTGCTGCACAGGCGCATTTCGGTAGATAGGAAAAGGCGCGCGGCCTACTTCAGCTTCGCGGTGTAGATCTGGTCGAAGGAGCCGCCATCGGCGAAGTGCGCCTTGTCCGCCTTGGTCCAGCCGCCGAAGGCCTCGTCGATGGTGAACAGCGTCAGCTTGGGAAACTGCTTGTCGTACTTCACCTTGGCCTTGTCCGAGGTCGGGCGATAGTAGTTGCGGCCGGCGATGTCCTGGCCTTCGTCGGAATACAGGTACTTCAGGTATTCCTCGGCCACGGCCCGCGTGCCCTTCTTGTCGACCACCTTGTCGACCACCGTCACGGTCGGCTCGGCCAGGATGCTGATCGATGGCGCCACCACCTCGAACTTGTCGGCGCCGAATTCCTTCAGCGCCAGGTTGGCTTCGTTCTCCCAGGCCAGCAGCACGTCGCCCACGCCACGCTGCACGAAGGTGATGGTCGACCCGCGCGCGCCGGCGTCGAGCACCGGCACGTTCTTGTAGAGGCTGCCGACGAAGTCCTTCGCCTTCGCGTCGCCGCCGTACTTGCGCTTCGCAAACTCCCACGCGGCCAGGTAGTTCCAGCGCGCGCCGCCCGATGTCTTGGGGTTGGGCGTGATCACCTGAATGCCGGGCTTGACCAGGTCGTCCCAATCCTTGATGCCCTTCGGGTTGCCCTTCTTCACGAGGAACACGATGGTCGAGGTATAGGGCGCCGAGTTTTGCGGCAGGCGCTTTTGCCAGTCGGGCTTGACCAGGCCGCCGTGCGTCACCAGCGCCTCCGTGTCGCCGGCCAGTGCCAGCGTTGCCACGTCGGCGTCGATGCCGTCGATGATTGAGCGAGCCTGCTTGCCCGAACCGCCATGCGACTGCTTGATGACCACGTCCTGCCCGGTCTTGGCCTTCCAGTAGGCGGAGAAGGCCTTGTTGTAGTCCACGTACAGCTCACGCGTCGGGTCGTACGACACGTTCAGCAGGGTGACGGTCTGGGCGAACGACGGCAGCGCCGTCAGGGCCATGGCAGTGCCGAGAGTGGCGCCGAGGGAAAGCTTGATAAAGTCGCGGCGAAGGCTCATGGGGGTCTTTCGAAAGCAAATCTGCGGTTGAATACTGCGGATTCTGAGAGTCCCCTTAAAAAACTGGAACAACCGTTTTCTCAGTTCTTAATAGCCAAATCAACTAAAGGCAACCCCAAATGGCGCGAATGGTTCAGTGCGTAAAGCTCGGCAAGGAAGCCGAGGGACTCGATTTCCCCCCCTACCCCGGCGAGCTCGGCAAGCGCCTGTGGGAAAACGTCAGCAAGGAAGCCTGGGCCGCCTGGCTCAAGCAGCAGACGATGCTCGTCAATGAAAATCGCCTCAACCTTGCTGACCAGCGGGCGCGCGAGTACCTGAAGCGCCAGATGGAAAAGCACTTCTTCGGCGACGGCGCAGACGTCGCGCAGGGATACGTTCCGCCGACGAACTGAGCACTCCCGCGGGCTCCGCACGTTTCGGATCGCTCTCCGGCGATGGGTGAACCGATAACCTGGCGCCCTGACGGCGTTCCACGCAGCGAGCGATTCGACGACATCTATCACACGGAGACCGGCGCCCTCGCCCAGTCGCGCCATGTGTTCCTTGCCGGCTGCGGCCTTCCCGCAGCCTGGGCACATCAGCCGCAATGGCTGATTCTCGAAACCGGCTTCGGTTTTGGCTTCAATTTCCTGACAACGTTGCAGGCTTGGCTCGCTGACCCGGCGCGACCTCGCATGCTGCATTTCGTATCGATCGAGGCGCATCCGGTCGGCACGGAAGACCTGCTGCGCGCCGCTTCGGCCTACCCCGAACTGGCCGACCTCGCCCGGATGCTGGCGGCGCAATGGGTGGAATTGCTGCCCGGCTTTCACCGCATGAGCTTCGAAGGCGGCCACGTCCTGCTGACGCTGTGCATCGGCGACGTGCAAGCCATGCTGCGCGCGCAGCGCTTCGAGGCCGACAGCGTCTTCCTCGACGGCTTCAGCCCCGACCGCAATCCCGCGATGTGGTCGCCAGAGACGCTCAAGGCGGTCTCGCGATTCGCCAGGCGCGGCACCGGCATCGCAACCTGGACCATTGCGCGCGCCGTGCGCGATGCGTTGACCCAATGCGGGTTCCAGGTGAAGAAAGCGCCCGGACTGCCCCCCAAGCGCGACTGCCTGCGCGGAACCTTCGACCCGGCGTGGACGCCACGCCGCCGAACCCCCGCGGCCGAACGCGCCGTGCCAGGCCGATGCGCAGTGATCGGCGCTGGCCTCGCAGGCGCCGCCGTGGCCACAAGCCTTGCCCGGCGTGGCTGGCAGGTCGACGTATTCGACAAGGCCCATCACGCGGCGGCCGGCGCCTCGGGTTTGCCTGTGGGCATGCTCGCGCCGCACGTCTCGTCCGACGACGCCCTGCTCTCGCGGCTGACGCGCGCCGGCATCCGCGCGACCTGGCAGCAGTTGGAAACCCTGTTGTCAGAGGGCAGCGACTGGTGCGCGAGCGGCGTGCTGGAACGTCGCCCCGACGGCGACGTGCGCGTGCCGCCCGGCTGGTACGCCGATGGACCCAACCTCTCCTGGCCGGCGAGCGCATCGCAGGTCGACAGGATTCGGTTGCCCGAAAACGCCCCCGCGCTGTGGCACCGGCGCGCCGGATGGGTGCGACCACATGCGCTCGTGGCGGCGTGGCTCGAATCGCCGGGCGTTCATCTGCACACGGGTTGCGAGGTCGAGCGCATCGGGCCCTCGATGGCGGGTTGGTGCCTGTTCGGTGCCAACGATCGACTGCTGCGCGAGGCCGACCGCGTCGTGATCGCTGCGGGCTTCGAAAGCGGCCGCTTCATCGCATCGCTTCCGTTGCAACCCGTGCGCGGCCAGGTCGAATGGGGAACCGTGCCACCTGGCGCGACGTTGCCGACGACACCCGTCAACGGCGACGGCCACCTGATCGCCGGCGTGCCCTATGGCGACGACCTGCTGTGGCTCACGGGCGCGACCTTCGACCGCGACAGCGTCGACGTCGCACCTCGCCGCGACGATACCGATGCCAACCGCGAGCGCCTCGCCCGGCTGCATCCGGCAGCCGCATCGGCGCTGGCCGCAAGCTTCGAAGCCAACGCGCCCTGGACCGGCGTGCGCTGCGCCTCCGCCGACCGCAGGCCGCTGGTCGGCCCCGTGCCCGGCCCTCCTGGGCTCTGGGCCTGCACCGCATTGGGCTCGCGCGGCCTGAGCTTCGCTGCGCTGTGCGCGGAACTGTTGGCAGCGCAATGGCACGCGGAGCCGCTGCCGCTCCCCGCCACGCTGGCCAGGGCGCTCGATACGCGCCGAATGAACTGAAACACCCCCGATGCGCCTGCGGCGCCTCCCCCTCTAGGGCTCTAGGGGGCGCACCCGGCGGCCCGGCTAAGCCGGTTCCGCGGGGGAAATCAAGCACCCCCGAAGCGCCTGCGGCACTTCCCCCTCGAGGGGGCGCACCCAGCGGCCCGGCAAAGCCGGTTCCGCGGGTGCCCACGAACAGACTTCGCCGTGCTCGTCCTGGGTTCATGCGTCGCTGGTCCCGCGATTGCGTGGTGGAGATTGCGCACCCCCGAAGCGCCTGCGGCGCCTCCCCCTCGGGGGGCGATACCAGCGGCCCGGCGAAGCCGGTTCCGCGGTATCCCTGGCATTTGACCCGGTTTCGTGCGTCGAGGGTCACGCAATAGCGTGGTGGAAAACTGATTTGACAGGGCTGCCAGCTACCTCACGTTAGCTTTAGTCGTCGTCCGCCACGCTGGCAAACCGCGGCAAGTGCCAGTCATATCGCACCGCCAGGAAGCGCAATGCAAAGCACACGGCCAGCGCCACCGCCGTGCGCCAGTCCGAAGACCACAGCGCGCTGCGGCCATAGATTTCGATGAAGGCTGCCGCCAGCGCCGCCAGCGCGTAGATCTGCCCCTTGAGGATTGCCGGCACACGGTTCAGCAGGATGTCGCGCAGGATGCCACCACCCACCGCCGTCAGCATGCCGAGAAGTACCGATGCCTCGTTCGTCAGGCCGTACGCCAATGCCTTTTGCGCACCCGACACGGCGAAGAGCCCCAGACCCAGGCTGTCGAACAACACCACCGGAAGCTCCAGCCGCTCCCGCACGATGCGCGAATACATCGCCATCACGGCCGCCGTCGACGAGATCGCCATGTATCGCCAGTCGGAAATTCCGGCCGGTGGTACCGCGCCGATGCACAGGTCGCGCAGCACGCCACCGCCGCAGGCCACGATGAACGCGACCACCAGAATGCCGAAAACGTCGAGCCCCCGGGTGCGCGCCGCCACCGCGCCGCTGAACGCAAACGCGAAGGTGCCCGCGAAGTCGAGCAGGTTGAACAGGAAGTGAGGGGTCATGTGGGTGCCGCCAGTGGGTGCCGCGCATTCTGCCGTTGCGCGCACCGCAGCCCAAGCGTGGAGAATCCCGCATGGCCATCCGTTACGACATCCAGCACACCACCATCTACAGCTACAACCAGCCCGTGACCTTCGGGCTGCATCGTGTAATGTTCCGCCCGCGCGAAAGCCACGACCTGCGCGTGCTCGCGACCGATCTGCAGATCAGCCCGCAAGCCAATGTGCGGTTGATCCAGGACCCGCATTCCAATTCGGTCGCGCTGGTGCAACCGCTCGGCGAGGCGACCGAACTCAAGGTGGTGTGCTCCTTCACCATCGAACAGGTGCCGCCCCCTGTGGACTTTCTCAGCGAGCTGGACCCGGCTGCCGAGTTCCTGCCCTTTGCCTATTCCCTCGAAGACCGGGCCGACCTGGAGCACTACCTGCGACCGCATCACCCCGACCCCGACGGCACCCTGATTCGCTGGGCGCACCAATTCCTCTACACCGACGAGCCCAACGGCACGCGCGACGTGCTCGCCCGCATGAACGCGCACATCGGAAAGACCCTCATCTACAAGTCGCGCGACGAGGAAGGCACGCAGAGTCCGCTCGAAACCCTGAACCTCGGCACCGGCAGTTGCCGGGACTATGCGCTGCTCATGATGGAAGCCGCAAGGCGCCTCGGCGTGGCCACGCGGTTCGTCTCAGGCTACCTCTATGACGCGGCACTGGACAAGGCCGCCGCTTCGGTGGATGCAGAGGACGAGGACGGGGCCGCGGAGGCCGGCGTCACGGTGGGCGCGGGCTCCACGCACGCATGGCTGCATGCCTACCTGCCCGGCGCCGGCTGGGTCGCCTTCGACCCGACCAACAACCTCATGGGCAGCAGCCAGTTGATCCGCGTCGGCGTGGCGCGCGACCCGGCGCTGGCCACGCCCATTTCGGGAAGCTGGTTCGGCGAGCCCGATGCCTACGAAGGGTTGACCGCGACGGTGCAGGTCCGACGCGTCAGTGCCTGATTCACCCTGATCCAGAAACACCCGCGCGCTTGACAAGCCGCGTGCTTCGGCTCAACACTTAACCAAATGGTTCAGTTATCGGATCCCGATCTCGACCTGGTCTTCGCAGCCCTGGCCGACCGCACGCGGCGTGATGTGCTGATCGCTCTGGGCCAACGCGACCGGAGCGTCTCGGAGCTGGCGCAGCCACACGGCATGTCGCTCACCGGCTTCATGAAGCACCTGCGCGTGCTCGAAGCGGCGGGGCTGATTGCCCGTTCGAAGGAAGGTCGCGTGGTGCGCTGCGAGCTGTCGGCCGGACCATTGCAGGAGGCCGCGGTGTGGTTGTCCCACTATGAAAAGTTCTGGACCGCGCGACTCGATGCGCTGGGCCGCTATCTCTACCGCCAGGAAGAAGTCACCCCATGCCCGACTACAAGCCAGACTCCGGTGCCACCACCCGTGAACGCCCCGCTCTCCGCCTCGAGCGTGACTACCCGGTCCCGCCAGAAAAGGTCTGGCGCGCGTGGACCGACCCGCAAGCGCTAGTCGAATGGTTCGGCACCGGCGCGCCCGGCTCGGTGACGCTTGCCGAGACCGACGTGCGCATGGGCGGGCAATTCCGCATCGAGTTCCACACCCCCGACGGCGAACAGCACCGCGTGGGCGGCCGCTACCTTGACGTGGCGCCGTACCGCCGCCTGCAGTTCAGCTGGGCCTGGCGCAGCACGCCGGAGCGCGAGTCGCTGGTCACCATCGAACTCGCGAAGACGCCGACCGGCACGCACATGGACTTCATTCACACCCAGTTCTTCGACCAGGCCGCGCGCGACGGCCATGAAGGCGGCTGGATCCAGACCTTCGAAAAGCTCGCGCGCCACCTCCATCAACCCTGAACGGCAACAAAGGAAAGTCCGATGCAAAAGATCACCCCGTGCCTCTGGTTCGACGGCAACGCCGAAGAAGCGCTCAACTTCTACGCAAGCATCTTCAAGAACTCGCGCGTCTACGACGTCAAGCGCTACGGCGATGCCGGCCCCGGCCCCAAGGGTTCGGTGCTGGCCGCCAACGTCGAACTCGATGGGCAGCAATTCATGGCGCTGAATGGCGGGCCGATGTTCAAGTTCACGCCGGCGATCTCTCTCTTCGTGACCTGCGAGTCACAGGAAGAAGTCGACCACTACTGGAACAGGCTGCTCGAAGGCGGGCAACCCTCGCAATGCGGCTGGCTCAGCGACAGGTTCGGCGTGTCATGGCAGATCGTGCCCAGGGCGCTCGGCGAGATGCTGCAGGACAAGGATGCGGCGAAGGCCAATCGCGTGATGAAGGCCATGCTCAAGATGGTCAAGCTGGACATTGCGGCGCTCCGGCAGGCTTACGCCGAGGCCTGATCGATCGCCCCCTGGCGTCAGAGGCTCAAGTCGGGCCGCGCCAGTCGCCGCAATCCGTCGCGCATCCGGACCGCCATGCGCCGCAGCCGCGCCATCCGACCCTGCGCGATCGAACGCTGCAACTGTGCGAATTGCCGCTCGGCCTCGGCGGCACGCGCCCGAGCCCTGTCGAGCTCGCGCCGCAGCGCCACCCGGTCCAAGGCACCATGATCGGGAAAGCCCGGGCCGAGCGTGAACGTTCCACCAGCGCCCGCGAGTGGGCCGTTGGCGTCAACGGCCAGGTCGCGGCCGACCCGCACCTTGCCCGGCTCGGCCAGCCGCTGGTGCGCCTCGAGCGCCCGCGCACGCGAAACCTTGTCGCCGAGCACCGGCTGCAACTTGGCGCAGAGGTATTGCGCGTCCTCGACGAAGCGCGGGAAGTCGAGCAGCACGATCGGCACTTCCTTCTTCACCAGTGCATGCACGAGTTCATGGAACCCCACCGCGAGCAGGCGCGCCTGGTCGAGCGGATTCAACGAGTACACGATGCCCCCGGGCGTGGTGCCCCACGACTCCCAGAGCGTGCAGTCGTCCGGCACGGTCTCGATCGCGCAGCGCGCACGCAACTCGTTGAGGGTCCGGCTGGCCGCCGCTTCGACGATGCCGCGCATCGGCAGGATCACCGCGTCCACCACGATGTCGTCGCGGACGAGCAAGCGCTCCGCGTATTCGTAGAGCCAGGGCGACTTCAATACGTAGGGATGGTCGGCCGCTTGCATGGGCACGTCTTCCAGCCCGGCGTTGGCGTTCTCGTCGTATGTCGGGGTTGCGTGCTTGCCGATGTGCGTTTCCAGGCCGCACCCGTCCAGGTATTCGACCAGGAAGGTCGTGCCGGCGCGGCCGGTACCGCCGATGATCAAGTGATGTTTCATGAGGGGCGAACCGCGCTAGGCAACGGCCTGCCCTCCTTCGCTGATGGAGGAGAAGAGAAAATCTACCGCCGATGGCAGTTCGCATGTTGAGGTGTCGATTAGCAAGTCCGGATGAAGCGGCGGCTCGTAGGCATCCGAAACACCGGTGAAGCGCGCTATCTCGCCCCGCCGTGCACGTGCATAGAGCCCCTTCACGTCGCGCTGCTCGCACACCGCCATCGGCGTGTTGACGTAGACCTCCAGATACGCCGGCCCGATGATTTCCTTTGCCAGGCTGCGTTGCCCGCACAGGGGCGAGACCGCGGCAACGATGACGACGATGCCCTGGTCGCTGAGAAGGCGCGCGACATGCGCGATGCGGCGAATGTTCTCCAACCGGTCTTCCGGCCCAAACCCGAGGCCGTGACTCAGGCCGTCTCGAATGTCGTCGCCATCGAGAACGGCCACCGCCGCGCCATGCGAGACGAATCGTGTGCGCAGCCCTGCCGCCAATGTCGACTTGCCCGCCCCCGAAAGTCCTGTGAACCATGCCACGCGCGAAGTGGTTGAAACGAGGTTCAAGGGGAAGCGGGCGCGGGTGTCGGCTTGCATGGAGTGCTTGGCGGTGGCTGGGCACCCAAGAGACTAGGCACGCGTCTTGAACGTTTCCTTTCGCCCAGGTAAAGAATTGTTTCGATTGCCCTGCCGCCCTATGCTGGCAGGCTCTTTGCGAACGGAACCCGACTCATGCGCTACCACCCTCTTGGCCGTACCGGCCTCTACGTTTCCGAGCTGTGCCTGGGCACCATGACCTTCGGTGGCTCAAGCGGCATCTGGAACAAGATCGGCGAGCTTCAGCAAGCCGAGGCCGAGAGCCTGATCGGTGCCGCGCTCGACGGCGGCATCAACTTCATCGACACCGCGGACGTCTATTCCGAGGGCGTATCGGAGCAGATCACCGGGCAAGCCCTGAAGAACCTGAAGGTGCCCCGCGAAAATGTGGTGGTCGCCACAAAAGTCTTCGGCGAGACGGGCCCGGGCCCCAACGCACGCGGCGCCTCGCGCGGCCACATCATGGACGGGGTCAAGGCGAGCCTGAAGCGCCTTCAGCTCGACCACATCGACCTCTACCAGATCCACGGATTCGACCCCGCCACGCCCATCGAGGAAACCGTGCGCGCGCTCGACCAACTGGTGCGACATGGCCATGTGCGCTATGTCGGCGTGTCGAACTGGGCTGCGTGGCAGATCGTCAAGGCACTGGGCGTTGCGGAGCGGCTGGGCCTCGCGCGCTTCGAGTCGCTGCAGGCCTACTACACCATCGCCGGCCGCTACCTGGAGCGCGAACTGGTGCCGATGCTCCAGAGCGAAGGCGTCGGCCTGATGGTGTGGAGCCCGCTGGCCGGCGGACTGCTGAGCGGCAAGTACGGGCGCGGCCAGCAAGGCGAAGCGGGCAGCCGCCGCACCAGCTTCGACTTTCCGCCGGTGAACCGCGAGCGCGCCTGGGACTGCGTCGATGCGATGCGGCCCATCGCGGTGGCGCACGGCGTGTCGGTGGCGCAAGTCGCGCTCGCCTGGCTGCTGCACCAGCCGCAAGTAACGAGCGTGATCGTCGGCGCCAAGCGGCCGGAGCAGCTCGCCGACAACATGGCCGCCACCAAAGTCGCACTGAGCGCTGCCGAACTGCAGGCGCTCGACGAAGTCAGCCGCCTGCCCGCCGAATACCCGGCCTGGATGCTGGAGCGGCAAGGCGACGTCCGGCGACAGCAGATCGCCACTGCCGCGGCACCGCGCGAGGCGTGATCCGGCGCGCTACAACCGGCCGCCGCACCCACTGAACAGACACTTCAAAACGGAGAAGCTTCATGGCAGACAGTCCACTCGCCGGCAAGATCGCACCCGCCTCGATGCGCGCCAACCTGCCGCGCCTCGTCACCGCCTACTACGCGCTCGCGCCCGACCCGGGGGTGGCCGCGCAGCGCGTGGCCTTCGGCACCTCGGGCCACAGGGGATCGTCGTACAACGCCGCGTTCAATGAATCGCACGTGCTGGCCATCTCGCAAGCCATCTGCGAATACCGCGCCGGGAAAGGCATCGACGGCCCGCTGTATCTCGGCATCGACACGCACCCGCTGTCGGAGCCGGCCGCCGCGAGCGCGATCGAGGTGCTGGCGGCCAACGGCGTCGAACTGATGCTGGCCACCGATGACGACTACACGCCGACGCCCGCGATCTCCCAGGCGATCCTGGTCTACAACCGGGGGCGCACGGCGGGCCTGGCGGACGGCATCGTCATCACGCCGTCGCACAACCCGCCCGATGACGGCGGCTTCAAGTACAACCCGCCCAACGGCGGGCCGGCCGACACCGACGTCACCAAGTGGATCGAGAACCGTGCCAACGAACTGATCAAGGCCAACCTGCAGGGCGTCAAGCGCATCCCGTATTCCAAGGCGCTTCACGCCCCCACCACGCACCGGCACGACTACATCGCCAACTACGTCGCCGACATCGGCAACGTGATCGACTTCGACGCCATCCGCTCGGCTGGGGTGCGCATGGGCGTGGACCCGATGGGCGGCGCGGGCGTGCACTATTGGTCGCGCATCGCCGACCACTACAAGCTCGACCTCACCGTGGTCAACCCGGACGTCGACGCCACCTTCAGCTTCATGCCGCTCGATTGGGACGGCCGCGTTCGCATGGACCCGTCGTCGATTCATGCCATGCAGAACCTCATCGGCCTGAAGGACAAGTTCGACGTGGGCTTCGGCTGTGACACCGACCATGACCGCCACGGCGTCGTCACGCGCAGCGGCGGGCTGATGCGGCCGAACCACTACCTCGCCGTGATGATCGACTACCTGTTCCAGCACCGGCCCCATTGGGGCGCCAACGCCGCCGTCGGCAAGACCCTGGTCAGCAGCACCATGATCGACCGCGTCACCGCACGGCTGGGGCGCCCGCTGCAGGAAGTGCCGGTCGGCTTCAAGTGGTTCGTGGGCGGCCTGATGGACGGCAGCCTTGGCTTCGTCGGCGAGGAGAGCGCGGGAGCGTCGTTCCTGCGACGCGACGGCACGGTGTGGACCACCGACAAGGACGGCCTCGCCCCCGCGCTGCTGTCGGCCGAAATCACGGCGGTGATGGGGCGCGACCCAAGCGAGTTGTACCGGGGGCTGACGCAGGAATTCGGCGACCCGGCCTACGACCGCGTCGACGCGCCGGCCACGCCGGAACAGAAGGCCAGGCTGTCGAAACTCACGCCCCAGCAGGTCGCCAGCACCGACCTGGCCGGCGAGAAGATCGAGAAAGTGCTGTCGAACGCGCCCTCCAACGGCGCGGCAATCGGCGGCATCAAGGTCATGTCCGCCGACGGCTGGTTCGCCGCGCGACCATCTGGCACCGAGAACATCTACAAGATCTACGCCGAGAGCTTCAAGGGCGAGGAGCAACTGCGCCGGATCATCAGCGAAGCGCAGGCCATCGTCGACAAGGCGCTGGCCGGCTGACGCGCCGGCGCGAGACCTGACCTGCTTCCAGTTGCAGCACAAGCCGCCAATCCGGCGGCAGCAGCGCGGCGGACGAGGAAACGGGGGGATGGCAAAGCTACATCAGCGACCGTTTGCCCGGGGCCATTCTCTTATCCGAATTTGAGTGAAAACCCTTCGGAAACCCGCATGAACACTGGTGAATAAGCTTATCCGCATAAAGCGCGCACCAAAAAATCGTTTGTTTCCATAAGCGCTGCTTTCAGAATCCCGCCTTCTTGGGCTGGCGTTGGCCGCACCATTCTTCAAGATCTTTTCACGATGTACCAATACACAGATTTCGATCGCCAGTTCGTGCAGCAGCGCGCGGCGCAATTCCGCGACCAGCTCGAACGCTGGCAAGCCGGCAAGCTGCATGAGGACGAGTTCCGTCCGCTGCGCCTGCAAAACGGCTGGTATGTGCAGCGCTACGCGCCGATGCTGCGCGTGGCCGTGCCCTATGGCGAGCTTTCCAGCAAGCAACTGCGCGTGCTCGCAAGAATTGCCCGCGAATACGACGAGCCGGAGGCCGAGGTCTACAGGAACGCGCTCAAGACCCAGGGCAAGCTCGGCACGCAGAAGCTGCCGACGCACTACGCGCATTTCTCGACGCGCCAGAACGTCCAGTACAACTGGATTCCGTTGAGCAAATCGGCCGACGTGATGGACCTGCTCGCTTCGGTCGACATGCACGGCATCCAGACCAGCGGTAATTGCATCCGCAACATCACCAGCGACGAGCGTGCCGGCATCGCCATCGACGAAGTGGCTGATCCGCGCCCCTTCGCTGAAATCATGCGCCAGTGGAGCACGCTGCACCCCGAGTTCGCTTTCCTGCCGCGCAAGTTCAAGATCGCCATCACCGGCGCGGCCGAAGACCGCGCCGCCACCGGCTGGCACGACGTGGGATTGAACCTGCGCAAGAACGAAGCCGGCGAGATCGGATTCCGCGTCCAGGTCGGCGGCGGCATGGGCCGCACGCCAGTCATCGGCACCGTCCTGCGCGAGTTCCTCCCGTGGAACCAGATCATGAATTACCTCGAAGCGGTGATTCGGGTCTACAACCGCTACGGCCGCCGCGACAACATCTACAAGGCGCGCATCAAGATCCTGGTGAAGGCCGAAGGCCAGCGCTACATCGACGACGTCGAAGCCGAGTACAAGCAGATCCTCGAGCACGACGGAGCGCCTCACCTCATCACGCAAGCCGAATATGACCGCGTGGCCGCGTGCTTCGTGCCGCCGACGCTGGCCACCCGCGTGCTGCAAAGCGCCGAGCAGACCGACGCCGAATTGCGCGCCCAGGCCGCCGACGACGTGCTGTTCGCACGCTGGCTCGCCCGCAACGTCGCGCCGCACAAGAATCCCGCGCTGCGCGCCGTCACGCTGTCGTTCAAGCGCCTGCGCCAGGCCCCCGGCGACGCCGATGCCGACCAGCTCGACACCATCGCCACGCTGGCCGACCGCTTCTCGGCCGGCGAAGCCCGCGTCACGCACGACCAGAACGTGGTGCTGCCCTGGGTACATGCCGAAGATCTGCATGCGCTGTGGCTCGCCGCCCGCGCGGCCGGCTTCGCCAGCGCCAACGTCCACCTGCTGACCGACATGATCGCCTGCCCCGGCGGCGACTTCTGCGCGCTGGCCAATGCCCGCTCGATCCCGATCGCCGAAGCCATCACCGAGCGTTATCAAGACCTCGACGAGCTCGACGACCTCGGCGAAATCGACCTGCACATCAGCGGATGCATCAATTCCTGCGGCCACCACCACAGCGGCCACATCGGCATCCTCGGCGTCGACAAGGACGGCAAGGAGTGGTACCAGGTCACGCTCGGCGGCTCCGACGGTTCCGAGCTCAGCGGTGCGGCACAACCCGGCAAGGTGGTCGGCCCTTCGTTCTCCGCGGCCGAAGTGCCGGAAGTGATCGAAGCCGTGCTCGGCACCTACCGCGACACCCGCCAATTGGGCGAAACCTTCATCGACACGCTGCGCCGCGTCGGCCTCGACCCGTTCAAGGTCTCGGCCAACGGCGCGCGCTTCAAGGCGGAGGTGGCGGCATGAACCGCAAGCTGCAAATCCTCGCTGCGGAAGAGCACATCGACGACGGCGACCCGAAGGTCCTGCAACTCGCCAACGACGCCGATCCGCAAGCCATCGAGGTGTGCCTGAACGACATCGAGCGCATCGACCTGGTCTTCCCGAAGTTCACCGACGGCCGTGCCTACAGCCAGGCCTTCCTGCTGCGCCGCCGCCTCGGCTTCAAGGGCGACATCCGCGCGACCGGCGACGTGCTGATCGACCAACTGGTGCAGATGCAGCGCACGGGCTTCTCCAGCGCGGTGCTGAAGGAAGGCGTGGACGCCTCCGATGCGCAGCGGCAGTTCGACCGTTTCGCAGCCTTCTACCAGGGCGACGCGGTCGAGACCGCGCCCGTATTCAGCCGCTGATTGCCGCCAGATGAACGCAATTTCCCTCTACGCCAAGCCATCGGCCGACTTCGATGCGAAGGTTGCCGAAAGCGTCGCATTGCTGCAGAGTGCCGCGCGCGACTACGCGCCGATCACCCAGGCTTCGAGCCTTGGCGCGGAAGACATGGTGGTCACCGACCTGCTGCAGCGCCACCATGTGCAGTCGGCCATCTTCGTGCTGGAAACGGGCAAGCTCCATCCCGAGACGCTCGCACTGATCGATCGCCTGCAAGCGCACTACGCCCGCGACGTCGAGCGCTACTATCCCGACCCGGCTGCCGCGGCCGCCTTCGTCGCCGAGAACGGCGAACAGGCGATGTACCGCAGCCTCGGCCTGCGCAAGAATTGCTGCGACATCCGCAAGATGGAGCCGCTGGAGCGCGCCCTGTCGGGCAAGCGCGCCTGGATCACCGGCCTGCGCCGCGAGCAATCGGGTGCGCGCGCCGTCGTCGAATTCATCGAGCACTCGCCGCACACCGGCAAGGACGGTGTCGAGTCCACGCGGACCAAGATCAATCCGCTCGCCCGCTGGACCTGGGGCGACGTGTGGCACTACATCGCCACGCACAAGGTGCCCTACAACCCGCTGCACGACCAGTTCTTTCCAAGCATCGGCTGCGCACCGTGCACCCGCGCCGTCACGCTCGGCGAAGACTTCCGCTCCGGCCGCTGGTGGTGGGAGCAGGAAAGCGCCAAGGAATGCGGCCTGCATGTCGCGGCCGACGGTACGCACGAGGGTGAAGAGCCCGCTGCGTTCGAGCCGCTGGGCGCCGTGTCGGTCATTCCCATCCGCGCCATCCCGAACTGAGCCCACAGAGCTTCTTCCATGAACGCCCGTACCGACATCGAACTGCTGCAACCAATGCACTCCCCTGCGCGCCTGTCCAATACCCACCTCGACGCGCTCGAGGAAGAAACCATCTTCATCCTGCGCGAAGTGGCCGCCGCATTCGAACGGCCGACGCTGCTGTTCTCCGGCGGCAAGGACTCGCTGGTGCTCCTGAAGTGCGCCGAGAAGGCGTTCGGCGCAGGCCGCATTCCCTACCCGCTGCTGATGATCGACACGGGACACAACTTCCCGGAAGTGACCGACTACCGAGACCAGCGCGCAAAGGAACTCGGCGCCGAGTTGATCGTGCGCAGCGTCGAAGATTCGATGGCCCGCGGCACCGTGCGCCTGGCGCATCCCGGCGAATCGCGCAACGCACACCAGTCGGTGACGCTGCTCGAAGCGATCGAGGAATTCCGCTTCGACGCGCTCATCGGTGGCGCTCGCCGCGACGAGGAAAAGGCCCGCGCCAAGGAACGCATCTTTTCGCACCGCGACTCGTTCGGCCAATGGCAACCGAAGGACCAGCGCCCCGAGCTCTGGACGCTGTTCAACACCCGCCTCGCGCCCGGCGAACATTTCCGCGTGTTCCCGATCTCGAACTGGACCGAACTCGATGTCTGGCAATACATCGAGCGCGAACATGTCGGCCTGCCGGCGATCTACTACACGCACAAGCGCGAAGTGGTCGAACGCCGCGGCCTGCTGGTGCCGGTGACCGGTCTCACCCCCGCGCGCGACGGCGAAACCATTCAAGTGCGCGACGTGCGCTTCCGCACCGTCGGCGACATCACCACCACCTGTCCGGTCGAGAGCCTGGCCGCCGATGCCGGCGATGTGGTGCTCGAGACACTCAACGTGGACGTGAGCGAGCGCGGCGCGACGCGCATGGACGACATGACCTCCGAAGCTTCGATGGAGAAGCGCAAGAAAGACGGATATTTCTGAGATGACCACGAACGTTCTGAACGTCCCGGCCGAAGTGCACGGCCATGGCGACACCGGCACTGCCCTGCGCTTCATCACCTGCGGCAGCGTCGACGATGGCAAGAGCACGCTGATCGGCCGCCTGCTGGTCGACAGCAAGACCGTGCTGCAGGACCAACTGGCCGGCGTGCAGCGTGGCGGCGAAACCGATCTGGCCCTGCTGACCGACGGCCTCTCCGCCGAGCGCGAGCAAGGCATCACCATCGACGTCGCCTACCGCTATTTCTCGACCGCCAGGCGCAAGTTCATCATCGGCGACGCACCCGGCCACGAGCAGTACACGCGCAACATGGTCACGGCCGCCTCGGCCGCCGACGCCGCGGTGGTGCTGGTCGACGCAACCAAGCTGCCCTGGGCCGGCGAAGTGCCCGATGGCGAAATCGTCCAGCAAGACCTGCTGCCGCAAACCCGTCGCCACACCCTGCTGTGCAACCTGCTACGCGTCCAATCGATCGTGTTCGCGGTCAACAAGCTGGACGCAATGGACGATGCCGAGGTCGCCTTCGAGCGCATCTCGACCGCATTGAACGCCTTCGCCGAGGCAGCCAACGTGGAGGTCGCGGCCATCGTGCCGATCTCCGCACTCAAGGGCTGGAACGTGGCCACGCGCCATGCCAACTGGTGCAACTATGAAGGCCCGAGCCTGCTCGAGTTGCTGGAGCAACTGCCGGTGACCGAAAAGGACGAGGCGGTGCCCTTCGCCTTCCCGGTGCAGTGGGTCGAGAAGTTCTCTGCGTCGGCCGACACGTCGCAAGGCCGCCGCATCTTCTGGGGCCGCGTCGCCAGCGGTCACGTCGAACCGGGCCAGCGCGTAACCGTGCTGCCGAGCAAGCAGACGGCAACGGTGGCGCAGGTCCTGAATCACGTGCGACAGCAGTACGCCGTGCATGCGGGCCACAGCGCCGGCATCGTGCTCGACCGCGAACTCGACGTTTCGCGCGGCGACTGGCTGCTGGAGCCCGAGGCGTTCGAGCCGGTGCGCGAGATCACCGCCACCATCGCCTGGCTCGACGACGAGCCCCTCGTGGCCGGCCGGGTCTACTGGGCGCTGCAGGGCCATCGCTGGGTCAAGGCCAAGGTTGCGCGCATCATCGATCGCGTGAACATCACGACGCTCGGATCCGAGCCCGCCACGCAGCTCGAGGCCAATTCGATCGGCGACGTGGTGCTCTCATTGCAGCAACCGCTGGCTGTCCTGCCTTTCGCGAAATCACGCGCGCTCGGCTCATTGGTGCTGGTCGACACCGCCTCGCACAAGACCTCGGCCGCCGTCCTCGTGCAGCCTTCTGTCACAACCAACTAAAATATCCGGTTTCCCCCGATTACCTGCTTTCGCCAAGAAAATGACACACGTCGTCTCCGAATCCTGCATCCGCTGCAAATACACCGACTGTGTAGACGTGTGCCCCGTGGACTGCTTCCGCGAAGGCCCCAACATGCTGGTGATCGACCCCGACGAGTGCATCGACTGCGCAGTCTGCATTCCGGAGTGCCCCGTCAACGCGATCTATGCCGAGGAAGACCTGCCGGCCAACCAGATCGCCTTCATCAAGCTGAACGCCGAGCTGGCGCTGGCCGATGGCTGGAAGAGCATCACCAAGCGCAAGCCCGCGCTGCCCGATGCCGAAGAGTGGAAAGACGTGACCGACAAGATCGGGGAGCTGGTCCGCTGAACGCGGCTGCCGACCCCGCTGTCGTCGAAACCGACGCGCTGATCATCGGCGCAGGCCCGGTTGGCCTGTTCCAGGCCTTCCAGCTCGGACTGCTTGAAATCTCCTGCCACATCGTTGACGCCCTGCCCCGTGCGGGCGGCCAATGCGTCGAGTTGTACGGCGACAAACCCATCTACGACATACCGGGCACGCCACGCACAACCGGGCAGGGGCTGGTCGAATCTCTGCTCGAACAGATCGCGCCGTTCAAGCCGACCTTTCACTACGACGAGCAGGTCGCCACGCTGGCGCGGCAGCCGGATGGCAGGCTGTTGATGGGCACTTCCCGCGGAACGACCTTCCTGGCAAAGACGGTGTTTATCGCGGCTGGCGTCGGCGCCTTCGTGCCGCGCCGCATGACGGTCGAAGGCATTGCGCGCTTCGAAGGATCGAAGCTTTTCTACCACCCTGAAGCGCTCGAGCAATTTGCCGGCCGAACAGTGGTGGTGCACGGCGGTGACGATGCCGCCCTCGAAACCGCATTGGCGCTTGCGGGTCAGGCGAAGCAGGTCACCTTGCTGCACCGCCGCGATGCCTTCAACGCCGACGATGCACTGGTTGCACGATTTCGCAAAGCCGTGTCGGCGGGCGATATCAGGCTCGCCATCGGCCAGCCCACCGGTTTCGACGGCACACGGGTTCAGGTTGCGACACCCGACGCCCAAACCGTCGACCTGTCCGTGGACGCCTTGATCGCCTGCCTCGGCATCTCCCCACGCCTCGGCCCCATCGCCGATTGGGGCCTTGAACTCGAGCGCAAGCAGGTCCCGGTCGACACCGAGCGCTTCGAAACCCGCGAGCGCGGCGTATTCGCCGTCGGCGACGTCAACACCTATCCCGGCAAGAAGAAGCTCATCGTCTGTGGCTTCCACGAGGCCACGCTGGCCGCCTGGGCCGCCACGACCGTTGTCTTCCCGGGACAGTCGATCCCGCTCCAATACACCACGACCAGCACGCGGTTGCACACGCTGCTGGGCGTCGGCTGAAACTACAATCCACAAAGTTGCGCACATCGCGCGCAGCCACGCTAGGGGTGCCGGCCGTTCACCAGACGGTTGGCTGAGAGAGTCCCTTTGAACCTGATTGAGGTAATCCTCGCGCAGGGAAGCTGGTCCGGCGGCCGTCACGTTGTCTCGCGTGCATTCACAGCCATCGAACCGCGACCTGCCAATCGCTTTGCAATGGAGCAAATGGATGGCGCAGCCTTCTGACATTTCTTCGGCGTCCCGCAACGAGGCGCTTACGCCCTTGCCGGATTCCGCCCGCGCCTTCGGCTGGCACGACCATGTGTCCCTGTGGTTCAGCCTCGGCGTCGGCCTGCTCGTGATGCAGGTCGGGGCGTACCTGGTGCCCGCCGTGGGCACGCAGGCCGCGGCCGCCGCGATCGTGATCGGGTCCTGCGTCGGCGCTGGCCTGCTGGCCTGGACCGCGCGGCTCGGCTGCGAAAGCGGATTGGCCAGCGCGGGGCTCATGCATGCGACCTATGGGAGTGCCTTTGCGCGGCTGCCGGTGCTGCTCAACATCGTGCAGCTCGTGGGCTGGACCACCTTCGAGATCGTGATCATGCGCGAGGGCACGCAGGCCATCGGCAAGCAGGCCTTCGGCCTTGCGCTCGACAGCACGCTGGGCACGCTGCTCACCACCTTGCTATGGGGTGCAGTGCTGCTGGCGCTGCTCGCCGGCTCGATGGTCAGGTTGGTGCGGCGCTTCGTCAGACGCTTCGGCCTGCCGCTGGTGGTGATCTCGCTGGCCTGGCTCACCTGGCAGTTTGGCGGGCAACTCGCCGCCAAGGGCTTCGGAGCGTTCTGGTCGCGTACGGGTGACGGCACCATGGGCATGTTCGGCGCACTGGACCTGGTGATAGCGATGCCGGTCTCGTGGCTGCCGCTGGTGGCCGACTATGCACGGCATGGCAAGCGCAGCGCCGGCGCGCTCGGCAGCGCGTTCAGCGGCACGTGGGTCGGCTACGTGGTGGCGAACATCTGGTGCTATGCGCTCGGCGTGATGGTCGTGAGCGCGGCCGACACCGGCACCGGCCTGGTCACGGCGCTGCTGCTGGCGCAGGGCGGTCTGCTTGCCCTCGGGTTGATCCTCATCGACGAGCTCGACAACGCCTATGGCGACGTGTATTCGGGCGCCGTTTCCACCCACAGCCTGCTGCCGCGCCGGAGCGTGAAGCAATGGGGTCTTCTGATCGGCGTGCTGTGCATTGCGCTCGCAATGGTGCTGCCCATGCATGCGCTGGAGCGCTTCCTGTTGCTGCTCAGTTCGGTGTTCGTCCCGCTCTACGGCGTGATCCTCGGGCGCCTGGGCATAGGCGCCGCGCCGTCCGGCATCGGCACGCATCGCGTCGACTGGGGCGCCGCGACCATCTGGATCGTGGGCATCGCGCTGTACCATGGCCTCGCGGACTGGGCGCCGCAATTGGGGTCGGCGCTGCCGACCCTGGCACTGACGTTCGTAACCGCGTGGCTCAGCCGGCCGACACCGGAAAGCGATGCGTCGGCACTGGCGCAAAACCGTGGTTGAGCGGGCCGTGGCCCGCGCCGACCTTTACGTCGGCCCCGGCCGTCATCGCACCGATCACGTAGGCACGCGCGTGTTGCACGGCCTCGGGCAGCGCATGGCCGAGCGCAAGATGCGCCGCGATGGCCGAGGACAGCGTGCATCCGGTCCCATGCAGGTTCTGGCTCGCAATGCGGGCCGAACCGAAGCGTCGCGGCGGGCTGCCAGCCTCGGCGAGCACGTCGACGATCTCCTCGCCCTTCAGATGGCCACCCTTGAGCAGCACGGCATGCGCACCGAGGGCGAGCAAATCGCTGGCGGCGCGATCAAGGCCATCCACCCCATCGATCTCGCGCCCGATCAGCAAGGCCGCTTCATCCAGATTCGGCGTGATGACCATCGCGCGTGGGAACAGTTCGTTCACCAGCCGCTGCACCGTTTCGTTCTCGATCAAGCGGTCGCCGCTGGTCGCGACCATCACCGGGTCGAGCACCACGTTCGGCAGCCTGTAGTGGTCGATCGCCCACGCCACGACCTCGACCACCTCGGGCGCATGCAGCATGCCGAGCTTGACCGCATCGACGCCGATGTCTTCCACCACCGACTGGATCTGTGCCTTCAGAAATGCGGGCGGCACCGCGAAGATGCCGCTCACGCCCATCGTGTTCTGCGCGGTGAGCGCAGTGATCGCGGTCATGCCGTAGCACCCAAGCGCGCTGAAAGTCTTGAGATCGGCCTGGATGCCGGCGCCGCCGCCACTGTCGGAGCCGGCAATCGAAAGCACGCGCGCATAGCGCAAGGGAGCATTGGTCATCCGCAAAATTATCGACCACTCGCATGACGAATCGCGACGCCCTTCCGTTTGACGCAGCCACGGTGCTCGGCGCCGGCCTCATGGGCCGGCTGCTCGCGTTGTCGCTGGCGCGGCGCGGATGCCAGGTCTCGCTGCACGATGCGGGCGGTCCCGAGGCCGACGGGGCGGCCGCGCGCGTAGCCGCAGCGATGCTGGCGCCGCTGGCCGAATCGGCCGTGGCGCCGGCTTCGATCGTGCGGATGGGCCAGTACGGGCTCGAACGCTGGCCCGAACTGCTGGCATCGCTCGCGCAACCGGTCTTCTTTCAACGCGAAGGCACGCTGGTGCTGTGGCATCGACAAGACGCGCCCGAAGCCGCGCGCTTTGCCGGCGTGCTCGCGCGCACGGCGCAAGAGGTGCCCGAGTTGCCGGCAATGCAGCGGCTCGATGCCACCGGCGTCGAAGCGATCGAGCCCGCCATCGGCAGGCGCTTTGCGCAGGGCCTGTTGCTGCCCGGCGAAGGCCAGCTCGACAACCGCGAACTCCTCGCCGCGCTGCTGGCCTCGCTGCAAGCGTTACCGAACGTGCAGATGCATTGGCACAGTCCGCGCGCACCCAAAGATTTCGTGGCCGGCGCGTCGGAACGCATCATCGACTGCCGCGGCCTCGGCGCCAAGCCGCAATGGCCCGAGTTGCGCGGCGTGCGCGGCGAGGTGATTCGCGTGCATGCGCCCGAGGTGACGCTGCGGCGGCCGACCCGGCTGGTGCATCCGCGCTACCCGCTCTACATCGCGCCCAAGCCGGATGGCGTGTTCGTCATCGGCGCGACCGAAATCGAGTCCGAAGACATGTCGCCCGCCAGCGTGCGCTCCACGCTCGAATTGCTGAGCGCCGCCTACTCGGTGCACAGCGGCTTTGCCGAGGCGCGCATCCTCGAGATCGCGACACACTGCCGCCCCACGCTGCCGAACAACCTGCCCGCCATCCGCTGGGTGGACCCGCGAGTGATGCAGGTCAACGGGCTGTACCGCCACGGGTTCCTGATCGCACCCGCGATGCTGGACACGGCCATCGAACTGCTTGCCACCGGCGCGTCGACACTGGCGCCGCGCTTTGCCCTTGAAACCTGAATGAACATCCTCATCAACGACACCCCGCGAGAGCTGCCCGCCGGCGCCACGCTGGCCGACGCCATCGCGCTGCTGGCGCCCGTGCCGCCCTTCGCTGCCGCCGTCAACCAGCAGTTCGTGCCGCGCTCGGGCTATGCGGCGCACGCGCTGCAGGACCAGGACCGCATCGAAGTGATCCGCCCCGTGACCGGAGGTTGAACAAGCCATGAAGAGAGACATCATGAACCCAGACGATCCACTGGTCCTCTACGGCCAGACTTTCAACAGCCGCCTGCTGCTCGGCACCGCGCGCTACCCATCGCCCGACGTGCTCGAGGCCGCGGTGAAGCGCGCGCAACCCGCGATGCTCACCGCCTCGCTGCGCCGCCAGACCGCGACGCCCTCCAACGGCAGCGACAACGGCTTCTGGGAGCTCCTGCGCAGGCTCGACGTGCCGGTCCTGCCCAACACCGCCGGCTGCCATAGCGTGCCGGAGGTGATCGTCACCGCGCAGATGGCCCGCGAACTGTTCGACACCCCATGGATCAAGCTCGAACTCATCGGCGACGACTACACGCTGCAGCCCGACACGCTAAACCTGGTCGATGCCGCATCGCAGCTCATTCGCGACGGCTTCCAGGTGCTCCCGTACTGCACCGAAGACCTGGTGCTGTGCCAGCGCCTCGTCGACGTCGGTTGCCAGGCGGTAATGCCCTGGGCCGCGCCCATCGGCACCGGCCGGGGCCCCGTCAACCCCTACGCACTGCAGCTGCTGCGCGAGCGGCTCGACGTGCCGATGCTGGTGGATGCCGGCCTCGGCCTGCCGTCGCACGCATGCCAGGTCATGGAATGGGGCTACGACGGGGTGCTGCTGAACACCGCGGTCGCGCTGGCGCAAGACCCGGTCGCCATGGCCGGTGCCTTCGCCGACGCGGTGCAGGCGGGCCGTTCTGCACGCCGCGCCGGCGCCATGGCCGCGCAGGAATCCGCCCAGCCCAGCACGCCAGTCCTTGGCACACCTTTTTGGCACCAGTCATGAGCACCGTTTCCGCCCAGGCCATCTTCGACGCGCACACCGCCCGCTTCGGCGCCGCCGATGCCTTCGACACGCCCGACTTCACCCGCGACGATCCCGTGTACCGCGCCGCCAAGGAGGCCTGCCTGCGACTCGGCTTCATCGACGCCGATGCCGAATGCCTGGCACAGGCCTGGGAGGCGCGCAGCGCGCGCCTGGGCTTCGACGCGGGGGCATGGCCAGAGGAGCCGGTCGACTTCGGCCTCGCGCCCTGGCCGCGCAGTCTGGCCTTCGCGCCCTGCCCCCGGGCCTTGGGCCTGTACGCCGTGCTGCCCGATGCCGAATGGGTCGGCCGCATGGCCCGTGCCGGCGTGCCGACTGTGCAACTGCGCTTCAAGTCCGACGACACGCGCGCCGTCGAACGCGAGGTGCGCGCCGCCATCGAGGCGGTGGCCGGCACCCCGGCCCTGCTCTTCATCAACGACCACTGGCAGGCCGCCATCGAGGCCGGCGCCTACGGTGTGCACCTCGGCCAGGAAGACATCGGCGTGGCCAACCTGTCCGCCATCCGTGCGGCCGGCCTGCGGCTGGGCCTCAGCACCCACGGCTATGCGGAGATGCGCCGGGCCGACGCATTGAGCCCCAGCTATATCGCCATGGGCGCGGTGTTCCCGACCACGCTCAAGCGCATGGCAACCGCGCCGCAAGGCACGGCCCGCCTGCGGGCCTACGCACGCCTGCTGCGCGCCTACCCGCTGGTCGCCATCGGGGGCATCGACTTCGAGCGCCTGCCCGCCGTACTGCAGAGTGGCGTCGGTTCGGTGGCCGTGGTCCGCGCGCTGGTTGCGGCGGCCTCCCCCGAAGCCGAGGTCGCGCGCTTCCGGCTTGCCCTGCAGGGCAAGCCCGGACAGGAAACCGGTCCTCTGGGGCACTTGGCCTAATTTTCAAACGGATCTAGCTTTTTCCGACTAGTGCTTTGCGACGACCATAGGTCCATCCCAATCACTTCCTCAAGGAAAAAGACATGTCGAACCCATCGCTGAGCACCGTTGCCCTCCACGTCGTCGACCAATACGGCGTCGCCGGCAAGACCCTGGCCCAAGCCTATCGCAGCGGCGTCGAGCGCCTGGTCGACACCGCCAAGTCGCGTTTCGCTTCCGCCCTGCAAGAGCGCTCGGTGCCACTGGTCAACGACCAGATCAAGTCGGACCTGATCAACGCCCAGCAAGTGCTGGCCGACTTCATGCTGAAGCGCGCCAACGCCGCTTCGGACCGCGCTGTGCAAGCCATCGACGCCATCAACGCCCGCGCCGCCAACGGCATCGAAGCTGTTGCCAAGACCGTGTCGCGCTTCGAAACCGCATTCGAAATCTCGAACCTCGAAGCCGTCCGCACGCTGAACCAGCCGGCCGCCACGATCGTGACGCAAATCGCCGATAAGATCGTCGAAGGCGCCAAGGCCATCGAAGCCCGCGTCGCTGCGGTCGCCGGCACCGAAGTGGCCGTCGTCGCAACGCCCGCCAAGCCGGCCCGCCGCGCTGTCCGCAAGGCCTGATAGGCTTCGGTCGCGCACATTGATCCGCTGACCTAGCTCACACCATCCGCATGCCATCGCCCACCGCCAAGAAGACTGCCGCGAAAAAAGCCGCCGGATCCAAGACCTCCAGGGCCAATGTCGCTGGCAAGGTCAAGGCTGAAGCGGCTGCGCCAGGGGAAACCGGCGGCAAGGGCGAAGGCCTGTTGCGTGCGGGCCTCAAGGTCCTCGGGGGTCAGACGCGCGTCGTCGAATCCTTGCTGGGCATGCCTGCCGCCACCGCGCGGCAGGCTATGCCCGCCGTCAAGAAGAACTCCCTCGAAGCACTCGGCGAAACGCTGGGTTTTCGCAAGCTGGAAGACGTGTTCGACCAGCGCATAGCGACTGCGCTCGAGCGCCTGGGCATGCCCTCGGTCGACGAGCTCAACAGCCTGCGCGAGCAGGTCCGCCAGTTGGTGGCAGAGCGCGACAAGGCGCTGGCAGCCGCCTCCACCCGCCGCAAACGCTGAATCCCCGCCGCGCCTGCCTGCCTGTGGCCAGCTCCAATACCCGGGACCGGATTCTGCAAACCAGCCTCGCGTTGTTCAACGCGCAAGGCCTGCCGTCGGTATCGACGCACCGCATCGCTGCTGAAATGGGCATCAGCACGGGCAATCTTCACTATCACTTCCGGGCCAAGCGACTGATCGTCGATTGGCTCTTTCGTCGTTTCGAAGACAAGCTCGCCACGCTGGACGAAGCCGCCGGCGAGGTTCGCGCGATCGACGACCTCTGGCTGGCACTGCACCTGCGCTTCGAGGCCATCAGCGAGTACCGCTTCGTCTTCCGCGACATGGCGCACCTCGAGAGCGAGTATCCCGACGTCGCCGCCCGCTCCCGCGCGCTGATGGCACGCAACCTGCTAAACGCCCGCACGCTTTGCGAAAACCTGGCGGCCCAGGGCGTACTCGAGGCCACTGCCGACGAGGCCGAGATGCTGGCATTGCAGCTCGTCTTCACGACCACCTGCTGGCTGTCGTTCGAGCGGCTCGTCGTGCAGAACGCGAGCAACTCGGGGCGGTTCGATGCCGGACTTGCCGCCTACTACACCCTGACCTTGCTCGCGCCCTACGTGGACCCGCAGTCGAAGGCCTACCTCGTCTACCTGCGTTCGAAATACGTGCAATAGCGCAGTCGGGGCGCAATCCGGCGCAGTCCGGTTCGTTCCGCTGTCAAAACGCTTCACAGCATGAAAGAAGACTCACCCATGACAACAGCCGCTTCCCACGCCGCCGTCGCACCGCCGTCCCGCGTGCTGCAGTACGCCGAGTTCCGCGCCGCCTGGGAACTGGGTGCCACGCTGTCCCTGTGGCCATTGCTGAAGCTTGCACCGCGCGGCGACGGGCATCCGGTCATCGTCTTCCCGGGCCTCGGCGCCACGGACTGGTCGACCCGGCTGCTGCGGCGCTACCTGCGGGGCCGGGGCTACGACACCCATGGCTGGGGCCTGGGTCGCAACCTCGGTCCGCGCATGGGCGTGGAGGCCGGCATGCTCGGCCTGCTGGAAGAACTGCATGCGCACAGCGGCCGCAAGATCAGCCTGATCGGCTGGAGCCTCGGCGGCGCCTACGCGCGAATGCTGGCATCCAGGCGGCCTGAATTCGTCCGCAGCGTGATCACCCTCGGAAGCCCCTTCGCAGCCGGCCCCCAATCCACCCACGCCTGGCGCATTTATGAAGGCCTGAGCGGCCAGAATGCGGACGACAACGTCCGAATGAAATACGTGCGGCCGACCCCGCCGGTGCCAACGACTTCCATCTTCAGCCGCAGCGACGGCGTCGTCGCCTGGCGCGGCAGCCTGGAAACGCCCGGCCCCACCACCGAGAACGTCGAAGTGTTTGCAAGCCACATTGGCCTGGGCGCCAATCCCACGGTGCTCTATGCCGTGGCCGACCGCCTGTCGCAGCCCGAGGGCGAGTGGAAGCCCTTCAACCGAAATTCCATCAAGGCCCTGGTCTACCCCAACCCGCATCGCGGGCTCTGAGTATCGAGCCCTCCCGCGGGGCGTGATCGTCTTCTACCGAAGCAGCGATCCGCCCTGCGCGAAGTCATGCCCATCGCGCATGGACAGTCTGGAACTGATCAAGGTATTCAGCGAGGTCACGTTGCAAGGCGGCTTCGCCCGCGACGAGTGCGGCCGACAAGTCAGGCTGCCAATGGCAGTCGAGGTCAACGCCGCGCGGACGCGGTTGGCATGAAGGCCGAAGCAGGGTCTCGCCACGAATACTCCACGAAGCGCCGGATCACCAGGCCCGGCGGCGAGTCGATCGACGCAACCGAGGAATTCGGCTCCTTCGCATCGACATACCGCATGGACGGGAAGGGTCATAGTCTTGGCGGACACCCCTGAATTTGTAACAGGCGGGATTCAGGCGTTCCTCCAGGAGAGGAACAACTAGGGTTTGAACAACCCTCCCCGCCGCTAGGCATTCCAAAAGGACGCTATGCCTACGCATCAGTTAGCTCTCATCCCGCACAAGGTCGCCGAGTCGGTAATCGACCAGCGTGCCCGTGACGGGTACATCGGTACATCAACGCCTCGGCCATGTCTAGGGCGGCTGGCAAACTCATGGCGGACTTCAACCGTTTGGGCCAACAAAGGACTTCCTCAGTGAACTCGCGGCCGATATGGGAACTCCCATACGGACCTCGCACAGGCCGTAAAAGGCGGCGAGCCGCAGCATCAGGGCACTTGGGCACACCCACAAGTGGCCATCCACTTGGCCACTTGGCTGTCGCCAAAGTTCGCGGTCCAGGTCTCGAAGTGGGTGCGCGAGCGGATGTCGGGCAAGCATGCGTCGACGAAGCTGCCGCATCACCTTGAGAGGCACATGATCAACCTGCACAAGATTCCGCGCGGCAATTTCTCGGCGCTGCAAGAAATGACCAACTCCATGATCGGCCCCATGGAGGTCAACGAGTATCGCCTGCCGGAGCACCTGAATGCCTGACATTTCGCCGGCCAAGATGTTGTGCAAGTACCTTCGTGAAATCTGCGACATCGACACGACAAAGCTCTTCAAGTACACGCACACCTTTCCTGACGGCCGGGAGGTAGAAGCCAACCTCTATCCTGACGCCTACGTTGCGATATTCCGAAAGCTGATGGCTGAAAAATGAATACCCATCAACGCGATCGAGTATTTCAAGAAGCGCGACCCATCGGCGCTCCCGGCATTGGACAAGGTGTTGCTGGTATTCAACCAACAAACCTACGGTGCGACTCGGGACTAATCGCGCAAATCCGAACCGCTAAGGGCGACACCCATCGATTCAAGACCGATGTGCGAGGCTGTATGCTTCCACAGTGTTTTGCATCGTCAATCTCTCGCGTTTCCGCGGCTCTTGGCTGGGCCGAAGCCAAGTTGTTGAAGCGCACCCTCTGCGCGGCGACCTCGACTTCCGGCGGGTGGCACCAGAGGCCCGCCACCGGTTCGGCCCTCAGGCCATGGCGGCGAATCTCCTCGATCCGCGCCGGCTGGAACACAGCCTCACGCACGATCTGCACTGGGCCAGGGTGGTCCAGATCAAGGGAGGCGGCGTGATGATGAAAGGCACGGAATTGCTCTTCAAGGGCTCCAAGAGCGCGGCAATCCAGTGCGTGCAGACCTGGTGGTGCATCGTCGACCCCCGAGCAGGGTTGGCCGCGCTTGGATCGCATGCGCGCCAGGCGTCACTACCGGATTCCATCCCGACGACGATCGAGGGGTAGCGCGACAGGCAGCACGCGGCCAAGAGCATACCCTTGGCGTTGCTCACAACGAGGCCGTCGGCATCGCGTGTGTGTGCCTGCCGGGCAGCGCTCGAATCGGCGGAGGAAGTTTGAACCGCTGGCAATCTTGCGTTCTCAAGGCGACCGCGCTTCCCGGCCCACCCGGCGCTGATCAGTGGTAGTCGTCAGGCTGGCACGAGGGCTTTTCGACGATGGCCACGACCCATAATAAATGAACGGCAAGGTTTTTCAATCCACAAGTGAGCAGCGGATGCCATTGCCAAGACACTTCCCCAGAATAGAAAAACTCCGAATGACGATTGTGCCAACGATAGATGCTGTTCGAACCAAAATAAAATGGTTGCATGAAAAAGGTAAAGCGCAAAACTCGCTTCGCCTAAAAATACGAGGACCGGGAACGCAAGGACTTTCGATACGAGGCCACGGCCAAACGCGAATACCACAACAGCGATTGCGAATACAGGTGCCGACCCGCTTCCGATGAGAAAGTATTGGACGACGGGCACCCATTGTTGGGGAAGAATTACTCCGAGCGGTAATCGTGGGGTTAAATGCATTGAAAGAGCTATGAGGCACACAATAGCGACTTCCACGACTGTCCATGAGGTAATACTTGAATGATCGGTCTTTCCTACATACATGAAGACTTTACAGGCGATCATTCCTAGTACAAATTCTGAAAGTCTGGCGATTGGATTCGTATAAATCATGCCCATAGCGTTCAAGGTGGAAGTATTGACATCCATCGGAATCTCGTAGCGCACCACGAGCCACAGAAAAAGGATCGTGAGTAAAACGACGAGAGCTAAGACTAGTCCCCACGCTCGGCGCAAGCCGATCAGGGCCATCGGGAAAACAACATAGAAAAACGCTTCGGTGGAGATGCTCCACGCAACCCCGTTGAACGTCAGATACGAATCTCTGAACGGAATCCACGATTGAATCAACAGAACATTTCCGACCAATACATAAGCCACACCGAGCGGATTCAAGCCGGCTATATTCCACATGCCTGTAATTGTTGGAACTGCTAGCAGAGCAACTATGTGTAACGGCCACAATCGCGCAAAGCGAGCTTTATAAAATGAGAAAAGACCTGTTTCAACGTTTGGATAGTTGTAGGTGAGGATGAATCCGGACAGCACAAAGAAAAATGAAACGCCTTGTGCGAGCGAGAAGTTGAGCGCCAGCCCCAAGGAGCCAAACAGGCCATGTGCGTGACCGAAGACAATCATGGCAGCGGCGAAGAATCTCAACGACGTCAGCGCGTCCAAGCGCATCTTTCCATGCGTTAACCCGGTCTCTATGAAGTTTGTCATTTACCAGACGCTTGAAAAATACGGTATGCTACCGCATCGCATTTCGTGCCAACTGCAGGTTTGCGCGCATTGACGTTGAACGGACGAACGTGGGCCCCTTCAACACAGACGATATAAAACGACGAACATGTTTGTCGGACCTTGATGCTGGCTCTGGTTTGGGCCCAATGTGCCGACCGCATCGCTTTGCATGCCAGCCGCTCGCCCCCTCGAAAGAAGTGACGCCCGGATGAATTGCGCAGCGCGCGTGACGAAGATCCAAGGGCGGGGTGCTGATCGATGGATAGGAGCGCCACCCCGGCAAAGCCTCAACCCGTCAGACCTGGTGGTGCCTGATCGGGCCGATGGACGACATGACGGTGCCCCAATGAGAAAATCCCCGGCCGAAGCCGGGGGACGGGGTGTCAGGGCTTGAACGCCCTACTTGGGAGCAGGCTGTAATCCGTCGGCGTACCGCTCGCAGGCAACCCCGGCGATGCGGGCAGCGTCAAGGCCCTTTGCCAGTTCGCCCGCTCTGCTGTCAGCGCGTCCGAACACGTCGGCGAGCACACCGATAGGGTCGCCGGCTGGCGGGCTTCCGCTGGCAGGGCCGGGATCCGCGCTGGCTTCACGGACGGCGGCGACGTACCGGGCGAGCTGGCCGCGCAGGCTTGCAGCAGCAGCGTCAGCCCGACCGACAGCAGCAATCGCTTCTGCGGCTTGTTTCCTTGCGTCATCGACGATCTCCTGTTTCTGGGCCTCGCGGCGGAATTCCTCGGCACGAGCAGCCTGATCGGCAACCTGGGCGGCCTGGGCGTACCGCGCGCGGTCGTTGGCCAGTTCGGTACGCGCGTCCCGCAACCTGGGCCTTGTAGTGGCTCACGCGAGCCTGCTGCAGCCCGCACAGCGCGATCAAAGCGGCGAAGGCTATGGCCACTTACCCCTGCGGCGAAAGCAGCGCCATCATGCAACCACCTCCCCCACGGGCGAAACAACAGGAGCCAGAAAATCGCTCTCACGACAGCACCGCCATGTTCTTCTCGTATTGCATGGTCCGCTCGGCCAGGTGCATCAGGGCCTTGCCGTTCACCCGCAGCGTCACTCCGCGCATGTCCGCGGAATCGGCCGGCCCATTGCAGTTGTTGGTGCCCCAGAACCAGCCCGCCGTCAGGGCTGCATGCTGGGGCTCCGTCACAAGGCTCGGCTGATTGATGTAGTCGAACCCCAGTGCATCCCCTGCAGCGCGGTAGTTCTTTTCCCAGGTCAACTGGATCAAGCCCCGGCCCCAGTACCCGGCGTAGAGCAGGCGCCCGAGTGCCATGGGGTTGCGGGTGTAGGCCTGTGCTTCGGCCGCGTTCTTGAAGGCGCGCGGGTAGATCGAGGCCAGGCGCGTGGCATCCTTGTAGTAGAGGCTCTCCTCCACTTGGGAGAGCTTCGCCGACTCGATCGCAACCGTGGCGAGAAACGCTGCCTGCCGGGTCGGCGTGTCGATGCCAAAGCGCTCCATCGCAGCAGTCAGGGGTTCGGCATAGGTCTGCGCGTCGGCCAGCGTCGAACTCGTGCAGTTCGCCAGTATTTGTGCGTCCATCATTCCTCCATCAGGGTTCCGAAGTCGGTATTGCCACCCCTGCGCTTGGCGACGCGGTACTTGAGCGCGTAACCGAGGCAGGCGACGGCGATCCCCGCGCGCAGGCACATTCCGGCGTTGAATGCGTAGACGTCCTGCTGTGCCGACAGCGCCGCAGAGGCCAGCAACGAGAGGATCATCAGTATGAGCCCGAGCTTGATCATCAGCCCTTAGTGAATCCGGGGGTGCAGCACGACAACAGACAGCGTCAGCACGCAAAGCAGCACGGTGTCTACGGTCGGTTCGTAGGTGCCACCGGGCAACCGCTCATTGGGTGTGCCGAGCCACAATGCCCACGCAGGAAGATCGCCCCGGATCGTCAGCACGGCGTGCGCAAGCTGCGCCACCAACAGAACAAGGCGGGGGTGTGGCTCAAGATCGCCCTGCCCGACAAGCTGGTGAAGATGATCGATGTCGCGATCGGCCGCGTAAAGAAGGTCACACGGCTGCAGCAGCACCTGATGCACAGACTCGACGGCAAGCCCTACACCTACGACGGCCTGGCCTCGATGCTGCGCCGGTCAATCGAGGCCACCAACGAGTCGCGCAAGGCGCGCGGCCGTGAGCCGATGGAGTCCTTCGGGTTTCGGGACCTGAAGGGCAAAGGCGCCACCGACATGTGGAAGAGCGGTGTCCCGATCGAGCAGATTCAGTTGCTGCTCGGCCACAAGAGCAAGAACACCACCGAGATTTACATCAAGCAGCGCTGGCGCGAAACCGCCCAGCCAAACATGGTGGACGTGGCTTAAGAGTACTGGATATTTGGCAACTGCCAAATAGAAAAAGGTCCTGCTACCTTTTCGATAGCAAGACCTTCAATGCCGATGCGGCTAATTTGGCTCCTCGACCTGGGCTCGAACCAGGGACCTACGGATTAACAGACCCGGATAGGACTCCGCGAGCCTCTATCGTACACGTAACGACACGTGCCGCAAGTTACATTCAGGGCCGGATCAATCCCGGAGTTTGCATGTTCGATTTCTCGTCTCCCCTGAAGCTCGCGGACATCGCGACGATCGCGGTCACATTTCTGAGCCCTTTTTTTGCCGTGCAGGCGTCCGAGTGGCTTCGCAGCAGGGCCCGAGACTACGAGTCGAGAGAACAGGTTTTTCACACGTTGATGAGCACTCGCAAGGCGCGCATGGCGCCGATGCACGTCGGCGCTCTGAATCGGATCGACCTGGTGTTTCCGGCTAAGCGGTTCCCGAAAGTCAGCGACGCGTGGAACTTCTACTTGGCGCATCTGATGATGGATCAAGGCACCACGGATGCCGAAATCAAAGCTTGGCTCAAAGTCTCGGACGACCGGTTTTTTCCCCTACTGCGGGCGATGGCTGCGGCACAGAAGGTGTCGTTCACAGACACGTCGATGCAACACAACGGCTACTACCCAATGGGCTATGTTTTCAGCGAGGGCCAGCAGCAAGAGGTGCGGGCCGCTGCGCTCGAAGTGTTGCGAGGCGATCGGGCCATCGCGATCAAAGCTGCGCCGTCTCCCAAACAGGGTTGATGCTGTGGCATTGACACTCGACTGGCTGCTCGACGCTACCCACCTGGTCACGTTTTTAGCCGGGACCGCCGTCGGCGCCGCCGGCACCTATCTTGCCGACAAGGCCACAGACAAGCGGCGCGATGCGGAGAGGGTCGACGCGCGGCTCGTTCGCTTTCGCCAGTTGAAGGCGCATATGCTGCTCCTGATCGCCGAGATGCGGAAGGACATCTCAGACCCTAGGCTGGCGCTGATCCGCGACATCGCGGTTCTCCCGACCGCCAGCACTGGTTTCATTCCATCCAAACCAACCTTGGTCTACCACGAGGACGAGCACGAGGACTTGATTGTGAAACTCGACGCGCTGGCTGCCGCCGGCTTCGCGGTGTGCGTAAACGAGACCCGACCTCAGCGCTACCGGATGGGTGAGGACCTCGCGTTTCTCGTGCTGAACGACAAGTGAGATGGCGGCTCACAATGGCTTGCCGGCACGGCCGAGGCCGCTATTCACAGGCGGCAGGATGTCGGACTCAGGGCGAGCGCGGCCCCACGCATCGAGGTCATCGACCAGCCAGCCGACGCGGCCCTGACTGAGCTTGCGGGGCTTCGGTGCGTCGCCTCGAGCGACCAGGTTGTCCAGCGTGCCCACCGACAGTGCAAGGTAGGCCGCGGCGTGGTCGCGCGCCAAGTAGAGCGGGCGAATATTGAAGACGGGTTGTGCGTCGGTCGTGCGAGGTCTTTTCAAGCGCGGTGCTCCTTTGAATTGGAAAATAATTAGGGCCCAATCGGGGCCTTCTGTTCGGGGTGGGTCGTAATCTTTAGGCGGCCATCGCTGCCTCGCAACCGTGGTTGATCGACCATGCTCGGCCGCACATCGCGCAGGCTTTTGGAAAACTCAGTCCAGCGCTCGCCGCGCCCCCGACTGCGCAGCAATTGCGCGGACGTGGCCGGCTCGTTCAATTGCGCGCTCAAACGCAAGCCCTACGCGCTCCAATTTCGGCATTGCGGAATTGACCCCCGCATAGGCCGCCGTGTACGCATCCTCGGCGCTGCGGATCGCCAGGCGTTCGTCGCAGGTCATGCTGAATTCGACCTCGTCGCAGAAGTCCTGCAGCGTGGCCAGACGGTCGTCGAACGGCGTGCCGTTGGGCATCTTGGGGATGTCGCGGGGGCCGCTATAGCGTGTGCCGGGCGCGCGGAGGTACTCGAGCACCAAGACGATCGTTGCAGGATGGGTCGAGGGGATAGATGAATGCATTTAGTTTCTCTTTAGGTGCCGCCCGATCTTGGTGCGGTCATTAACTGTAGCGAAATATTAGGTTGCGGGTAAGAAAACATCGCTATATTGCCCGTCCCATTAATTACGACTTACCTGTTTTCTTTAGCAATTGCACAACAAAGTTCTTTGGCAATTGCTAAACAAAAGAGCCCTGAAAGGTGAGGGCCAATCGGGGCGTTGTGCCAGACTGTCCCGGTCCACGTCGGTTACATTTCTTGTTACACAACTCTGAGACCTTTGCAATGCCGATGGCGAAACGCACCGCTCTGATCCTGACCTCCGCCCTGTTCGCGTGCTCACCAGCGTGGGCCCTCTACAAGTGCACCGAGGGCGGGAAGACCTCGTTCCAGGAGATGCCCTGCGCCGCCGGCGGCGTGGTCATCAAGGAGCAGTACGCCCCGGAGAAGCTCGGCAGCAAGCCGGCGCGGCCGTCGGTCCAGGAGCAGAGCGCGTCGCTCGAGAAGGAGCGCCTGCGCAAGGACGCCGAGTACGCGCTGCGCGACAAGCAGAACGAGCTGGACAACTTCCGCGAGCGCTGCGCGCGCACCGTGGCGGTCATCAACGGAAACCGGACACGCTACAACGACAACCTGACCGGCGCTGCGCTCGCACAGGCCGACGCCACCGCGGCGCAGGCCCAAGCGACCAGTTGCAGCGGGCAGACACAGGTGCTGCAAGGCCAGGTTGACTCGCTGCAGAGGAAGTGCGACGCGATGGGGTGCAAGGCGCCGCTATAGGCGGGAGTTTCCGCAGAAACCTCCGAGGTTTTCAGGAAACCCCGCGGGCCCGGCTGAGTTGCCCCAATAGCGCCGTCAGCACGTTCGCATCGCTCGGTGACGCCACGTTGACCGACCCGCTGGTGCCGTTGGGCAAGTTGATGTTCACGGTGTGGGTGGTGCTCTGCTGCGCCGCTTCCGGTCGCACCGGCGCGTGGTCCGCGGCGTCCTTGGCGGCCCTCTGGCGCTCATCGGCCGCCGCCTTGCGTTGCGCATCCTCCAGCGCGCTCGCTGTCGCTGCCTGAAGCGTGCGCGTCGAACTGAAAGCCTCGGGGCTGATCGACCCGGCGCCGCCGGACTTCATCATCGCCTGAAGCCACGCACCGGCGTCGTCGGCCTGCCTCTTCGCGGCCTTCAGTTCCTCGACGCTCATGCCCTCGCCGCGGGTGCGTGCCGCCTCAAACGCCTTGTCGAGCGGGGCCAAGTTGTTGAACGTGCCCTTGGCCGACCCGTCCTTGTTCTTCTCGAACCCGTCGGCGGTCTTCGGCTTGTTTTCCTCTTGCTGCTGCGTCCGCTTGCGCTCCAGGTCGAGCAGGCGCTGCAGCTTGTCGGCCAGGATGGCCGCCGCATCGCTTTCCTGCTGCTTGGCTGCGGCCGCTGCGAGCGTGGCCTGAATCTCTGCCTCTTTCGCCGGAGTCAACTGGCCCGTTGCGCGCAGTTCGTTCTCCTTCGCTTCGGCGGCCTCGCGGATGGCCTGCGCCTCGCGACTGGCGGTGTCGGCCGCGGTGCGCGCCGCGTTGATCTCCGACTGCTGTGCAATCGCATGTGCACGGGCCGCGCCAGCCGCGTCTCCGCTTGCCCTTGCCACCTCTTCCAGCGCGCCAGCGCGCAGGCGATCCACGTTGATCGCGCCTTGCGCCAACCGGCTGTTGATCTGCTCGGCCTGCACCTTGCGCTCGGCGGCTGCGGTCGCATCCTTCAGTGCATCACGATATAGCAGCAGCGCTGCCGATGCCTTCGCATGTGCGTCGGCAACCTGCTCGCTGGTGGCCTTGCCGTCCTTCTGCGCAGCGACCAGGCGCTCGACCTCCGTTGCGGCAGCCTGCGCCGCGCCGCGCAGTTCGTAGACGCGTGCCGAGTTGTCGGCATAGGCGGCGGCACTGGCTTTCGTGGCTTCCGCCTCGATGCCCTTGGACGTGGCAAGCGCGCGCGAGCCGTCTGCCTCTGCGCGTTTGGCCGCGGCGTTCTGTTGCGCGGCTTCGATCTCTTTCTTGGTCGCCTCCGATGTGTCGTTGCGCTTCGCCGCTTCCGTCTGCAGCGCGAGGGCGCGCGACTGTGCAAGGATGGCTTCGAGTTCAAGCGCGCGCGCCACGTCGCGGGATGCGGTGGCCTGCACCTGCGCAGCGGCGGCGGCCGCTTGCCGCTTCTCGATGTCGCTGCCATACACACCGACCAGTTGCACGAGCACCGCGCTTTCGGCTTGGTGCGCGATTGATTGGGCCTTCACCAGGTCGGTGTACTTCTCCGCGCCCGTGGACAATTCGGCATAGTGCGCCTTCATGGCGAGCGCCGACTCGCCGGCCGCCTTTTGTACGGTCGTGGCACGCGTCTGCGCGTCTACGGCGTTGTCTACGGCGCGCGCCTGGGCTTGCGTTGCGTTCGTCGCGCCGTTGAGCGCCTTGTCGACCAGGCCGGCCGCTTCGGCGGCTTGGCGTAGTTGCTTGTCGTACTTGGCGTTAAGTTCGGCTGCGGTGCCAAGCTCGTAGTTGCCCGTGGCAACTTTCGCGATGAATTCACCGATTGCTGTGCCAGCAACATCAGTCGCGTGCGACACCCCTTGCACGCCAACTGCGAGAGCGCTCAGCCCCTTGGCGATGCCCTTGGATGCCCCGCCTTCACCAACCGCAACCATCGTGTCGGTGATCGTGTTCTTCAGGCGCGCCCACTCGCTCGTGATCGTCTGTGGAGGCGCAGCCTTCGCGTACAGGTCGTTGAGACCCTTCGTCAGCGCCGGCAGGATGTCGGCCGCCAGGACCTGTCCGTTGCTCACCATCGCAACCAACTGCTCCACCGTGATGCCGGCACCGTCCGCCGCGGCTTTCATCGCGCCGGGCAGGGCTTCGCCAAGCTGGCCGCGGAGTTCCTCCATGCTGGCCGTGCCCTTTGATGCGATCTGCGAGACCGCGACCAGGGCGTGCTCCGTCTCGGCGCTTGTCTTGCCGAGCACGGACATGGCGCGCGAGACTGCCTCGAACACGTCGCGGGTTGCTTGCCCCTCCAGCACCGTGCCCTTAGTGCTGGCTGCCAAGCTCTGATAGCTGCGGGCCAGGGTCTGCACCTCGATGCCGAGCTTATCGGCAGTGGCGCGGATGAACTCCATCTCCGATCGCGCTTTACCTGCGCTTCCGAAAATCTGTTCGAAGCCACGGTTGAGAGACTCCTGCGCAGCGATCGTGCGAACGAACTGATCCGCAGAAAACGCCGCTGTCATGAGCGGCCCCAGGCGCCGCAGCAGGTCGGACGCTTCGCCGGTGCTCTTCGATACGCGATCAATGCTTGTGCTTGCGCCGGCGGCGCCCTTCGATGCTGCTGCGAGTGCGGCCTTCGCTTCGGTCTCGAGCGCCTTCTGAGCCACGGCCGCGGCCTTCGCTTCGGCGGTGGCCTGCTTGAGCGCGGCGGCTTGCGCGCGCAGGGCTTTCTCCTCCGCGAAAATTTCGAGGTTGGCTGCCTTCGTTGCGGCTTGATATTCCCCGGTCTTTTTGGCCGCGCTGTCGGTCTCGATGCTGGCCAGGCGCTGTGCGTCCTTCTTCTCTTGCAGACTTGCCTTCGTCGCGTCGATCGCGGTGCGGGCGCTTTTCTCGGCTTCGCGTGCGCGGGTCAGCGCGGCATCGTTCGCGTCGACCGCAGCGGCCAGTTTCTCGAACCCGGGCGCCGCTTCGCCGCCAGCCTTCGCCAGGTCGCGGACCTGATCGCTAAGTTTCTTGATGTCGTCGCCGCCCTCGACTTGCGTCTGGAGGGTCATCTTCACATCGCGATTCGTTGCCATTGCTTTCTTTCGTGTTTGGGTGTGAGTGCGGCTAGGCGCTGTTCAAAGGCGCCGATCCAAGTGGCCTGCACGTGTCGGTCGAACGCGGTCACCGGTGGGTGTGCCGCGCAGTAGTCGGCGAGGGCGCGCTGGCGGCGCAGCAGCCGCCGCAGTTCCGCCGCACGGTGCTCTGCGCCGCGTTGCATGCCGTCAGGCTTCGCGGGGCGCGAGGTCTTCACCGAAGTGGGGCTGCAGGTCGGAGACAAGCACGTCGGTGATCGTCGCTGCGGTCAGGTCAACACCGGGGCCGACGATGCGCACCGCGCCGGCTTCCCCGAGGGGCACGATGCGCAGACGGTTGGCTTTGACCGCAGCGTGCACGCGCTGCTCAATGCGCCGTGCGGTCTCGGGACTCACGATGCGCTCTTGATGAGAGGTCGCACCGCGATCGTCCGAAACGGCACGAACCAGGCCAGCGCCGCGGCGACGCGAAGTTGCCTCTCTTGCGGAGTGCCGCGGGTCCAGGCGCGCGCCCTGCGCGGGCACCTGATTTCGAGGTCAATCATGACTGCCCCATCCGACGAGAATGGCCGCGTGGGGTCGCTGGCCGGGCCGCGGGTCGATGATTTCGCCGCGTGCTTCGGCCTCCAGGGCCAGTGCTTCTTCGCGCAGTTCCAGCGCGATGAGTTGGCGCTCCAAGTCCGCGCGCTTCTGCGCGCGGACTTCGGCGTCGAGACCTTCAGGCAGTGCGACAGCGAGCAGTTCCCTGAAGCGCTCCACCATCGCGTCCTTGCCGACAGCTACCGTGATCCATGCGCGCGTGTTGTCTTGCAACATGGATACGGCCAGCGTAGGGTCTACGCTGCACCCGTACGTGTCGGTCGTCATTAGGTCGATACTGCTGCCCTTGGCGGCCTTCTGCATGTCGGCCACCACGCGTTCGGTCTCGGCGGCGTGGATCGCTTCGATCTGCGCAACGATCGCCGTATCGATCTCGGCGCGTGACGCCTGGGTCAGCGTCGGGTCGGCCAGTTGCCCGTTGATCGCAACGATGGAGGCCTGCACCTCGGTAAGAGGTGATCGATTGATGTTTTTCATTGCAGGTTCACCCCGTGCTTTTGTGCGAGGGCGCGCAGTGCGCCGGAATATTCGGCCCACACCTGGGCGCGTTTTGCGAGGGCTTCGTGTGCCGTACGGTGACGCTCGATGCGCGCGGTCAGCGTAGCGAGGATGCCGTCCTCCGTGCGGCATTGGCGTGCTTCGGCTTCGGCGTCGGCTGCGGCCTCCTCGTCGCTTTTCATGCGCCGGAATGCTCCAGACGTCTGAGCGTTTTGCTTGCGCTGTCGCGCCTCCTGCACGGCTTCGATGTGCCGGCGCATATCTGTCTGTGCTTCCTGCATGGATGCTGCAGCCGTGCGTGCCGCAGACATTACGTCCTTGGCTTGGTCCAGCTTCACCATAAGGCGCTCGACGTTGACGTCTTCCATTACTTGGTTCTCCGGTGATGTGCCCACAAAGTGGACGGTGTGATAACTGGTTGCACAGCTGCGAGTACGGCGGCGTGGGGCGTGGGTGTGCTGAGCGGTTTGAACACGGCCTTGACGTGCGCCGGCAGGTCCGCGCGACCCATGTCGAATGAAGCCCGGGCCTCGATGGCGTCGGTCACGACCGTGGCGAACTTCATCGACACGGCTTCGTCGGCCGTCAACCAGGTTTCGGCTGCGAGCAGTTCCTTCATCTTGTCGGCGGGCATTCCGGTCCGCGAGACGTAGATGGCCAGCAGCGCGGCGCCGATCTTGTCGAGCACGTCGGCGCTCTCGCGCAGGTCGGCGGCGTTGCCGTAGACGCCCGTGATCGGGTTGTGAATCATCATGAAGCTGTTGCTCGGCATGCTGATCGTCGTGCCCGCCATCGCGATGACCGATGCGGCCGATGCTGCAATGCCGGCCACGTTCACATTGATGATCTTGCCCGACCCCTTGAGCATGTTGTAGATCGCCAAGCCGGCGAACACGTCGCCACCAGGCGAGTTGATCTCGACCGTGAGCGTCGAGCCCTTGACTGCGTCGAGCGCAGTGCGGAAGGCTGCGGCGTGGGTGCTGAAAATCTCGTCGTAGATCGAGAGGGCGGCGCCGGACGCCGACGCTTTGAAGCTGAAAAAGGGCTTCATGCGACTGCAGGCACGGCGGTGGCACCGAGCTTCTCGATGATGGTGCTGATGGCGTCATTCGGGATGAGCCGGTAGCCGAGTGCCTCGGCCTCTTCGGTGATGTGCGCCAGGCGCTGCTCGGGGGGTGCTACCGTCGCGTTGCGCAGCACTGCGGCTACGGCGTCAATCAGGGCGTCGACAGCACAGGTTGATTCGTCGGCTATTTCGTTGGCGCGGCGCGCTGCGGCGGCGAGTGCTGTGTCCGTGGCGCGATTTGCGGCATCGACTCGCCGTACAGCCGCGGCAACTGTGGGTTTGGTGGTGAGCACAGACTCGTCGACCCGATACAGGGTGTGCATCTTGATTTCTTTCAAGGTAGGTGATTCAGCGAAACAGGTCGGCGGGGCTGGCGGGTGCCGGCTCGCCGCAGATGAAGTGCTCGAGCAAGCGGCTATGCACGTAGCACTCGGAGCCGATCTCGACCAGCCACAGGCCGCCGAGTTCGCCCGCCGTCACGGCGGCTTTGAAGCGTTTGACGCCTAGGCCGAGTCGATCGGCGGCGGCGGCGGCGGTGATGAGCGCCGGTGCGTTGGGGTTGCTGTGTGTCTGCATGGTCCGCATGGTGGCGGACGGTGCCGCTTGGGGGACTGCGGCCAAATTTCGCAGGGCGCGGTGCCGGTAGCGTGCGGACAGTGCAGCTAGGGTGCGGACGGTGGAGCTGCGCGGCCCGGTTTGGCCGGGCGCGCGCCCTCATCAGTCGATATAGTTATGATATATAACGGTTATCAAGATGAAAAATCCGAAATTCGTCTGACGCGTGCCCGTCCACGATCCCACACGGGTATGGCAGACCTCCAGGAGCCTCCCTTGTCGCCAATGAGCCGGCGAGTCACCCCCGGCGGTGGGACGCGCGGGCCATCAAGCGGCCCACCACGGGGCAATCAGGGCTGCAGTGGGGGCAAGGGTGCATGCGCGGCTGCCAGCGCGTCCACGGCTGCGAGCCAGCAACGCATGTCGAACGCATCGCCGAGGCACGCCGCGTGTGACCAGGCGCATGGCACCCCGAGGTGTGCGACCAGCGCTTCGAACTCCGGCCACGGCGTATCACCGGCACGCGCATGCAGGTCGCGCAACAGCGCGGTTGCCCATGTGTCGGGCAGTTGCAGTGCGGCCAGGTAGATGCACGCGTAGCGCGCGGCCGTTGGGCTGAGGGTGCGTACGTCATCGCGCAGTGCGGCCAGCGCCGGGTGCGGGCTCATGCTGCGGGCCCTTGCGCCATCCAGCGGATCGCGGATCGCGCGGCCTCGAGCTCGCCGTGGCTGGCAACGATTGCCCAAATGCTCACGTCATCCTCGCGCGCCAATTCGCCACGCTGGTGCGCGGTCCAGGCTGCGGCTACTGCGCGGTGCCGATCGCTGATCGCGCCGAGGTCGGCGAGGTGGTGGCCGGCTGCTGCCTGCAGGGCGGCTCTATACGAGGTCTCGGTATTCATGGTGCGCTGGTGCACGCCGGGTTACAGCGTTACAGCGGTTACGTCGGGTGCCTATTGCCAGATTTCTTTCTATAAATTAGTTTTTCGTTTTCTGTGGGTAGAGCGGGCTGTAACTGCTGTAACCCTGTAACCGGCCTAGAAGAGAGGGTCGCCCCCGGCGTCGGCCGCTTGGTCTGCCGGAGGCACGCGGCAGGCTTCGGCGACTTGCTCCGCTGGCGATGCGGCTTGCCACCTGCCGACGTTGCGGATGGTCCAGCATCGTGCGGCCGTGCCGTTGATCTTCAGCGGTCGCGACAGGCTCTCGCATCCGAGTTCTTCGAGGGCGCGCCGCATCGCGGGGGTTGGCGTGTCGCATGTGCCGTCGGACAGCGCTTTCGCCACGTCGCGGTTTGTCACGATGTCGACTGGCCAACCCGCCACGAACTCATCGGCGTACTTCTGTGCCAGTGACTTTGACGCCGACACTGCGGCCTTCTTCGCCTCGCTCATCGGGGGGCGCTCGCCGGGGTTGAATCCGCGGATGTCCCGATCGCGCAAGAAACACCCCACGCTGTTGACGAACTCCGCGTCTGCCAGCGCCGCGTAAAGCTGGCTGTAGACGATGGCCGCGCGCGGTGCAGACGTGTGTTGGACAACCCACCAGCGCCGGTCCCCGTTGTCGATCGGGAGCGCGTTTTTGTGATTCGAGAACACGAGCCACCTGCACGCGTTGTGCTCCTGATATTCGGTCTTCCCCTTGGGGTTAACGTTCCGAACGTCCGCTGTCATGAGGGCGCGTAGCTTGTTCGCATGGCGGTGCGGGTTCTCGCCGGCCCCCGCTTGTATCTCGTCGACGATAGCGAGGGTTCGCCCGCTCAATGGCCCGTTGAACTGCGAGTCGAGCATGTTCTGCAGGTCGACATTTGGCGCGACCGATCCGCGCCATACACGTGCGAGCAGACTGGCAAGCCAATTGCGACCGGTCCCCATGTTGGAAGCGAAGTGAAGCCATCCATAGTGTGGCAACTCGCCGGGTCGCTGCTCCAAGTGCGCAAGCCAGTCGAGAAACTTGCCGCGCTCCGTCGCGTCGGGGAATAGGTAGTCCAGTTGATCCAGGAACAAGCGGATATTCCCGCTCGCTGGCCAGCGCTCGCTTGGCCGCCAGGTGTTCAGTGCGGTCCTGCCGTCTGGGTCGCGGCATATGCGCCGCGCGCCGGGGTGGAAGGTGCGCGTGGTCACCGTCTGGCGCACTGGCGACTTTTTCCAAATGAGTGCATTTGGAATCTCGCGCACCTTTGCCCCGTCGCCGTTCTTTGTCGGGCGGCCTTCGATCTCGGTCACCGATGCGGCCGTGAGCGCAGCGAAGTCCGAGAAACTCAGCACTTGCCTCGGTTCATCGATCCGGCCAACGCCGGAGCCTTCAGCAATCCAAACGCAATTAGCCTCCATCTCGGCGACGGTCATGATGGCGGGCATGACATCGATGACGGCCTCTTGCAACTTGACGTTCTCAGCCTTCTGAGCCTCGCGTCGATCATCGTCACGGTGCACCGGCGAGTCGCAATCGCTGAACCCGCTGAGGTCGACCAGGTCGAAATATCGACCGTTGTGCATGTGGCTGTAGATCGTCGGGCCGCCGCCGTTCGTTCGCTTCAGCATCATCTTCCCGACGCGTAGGTCCTTGCCGCCGTCGGCAGGGTCTGCGCACTGCATGCCGTCGTAGATGTC
Organism: Variovorax humicola; assembly: GCF_037889915.1. Taxonomy (NCBI): domain Bacteria; kingdom Pseudomonadati; phylum Pseudomonadota; class Betaproteobacteria; order Burkholderiales; family Comamonadaceae; genus Variovorax; species Variovorax humicola. The sequence goes on from NZ_JBBKZV010000002.1 coordinate 306,655, forward strand.
GGGCGCCGCGAGAATCTCGTCGACTGTTACAACGGTGCCGTTCTCCAGAGTCACGGGGAAACTGCCGGCAATCTGGCTGCCCTGCGCCCGAGTCGCGTGTTCGTTGGCGATGGCTGCAAGCTCGCCGTCGGACGCACCCGCCGCCGCGTTCTGCTTCGCCTTCTCGAGTGCCCATACCGCACGGATGCGCGCGGACTCCGCGAGCACCTCCGGCGCGCGCGTCAGGCGGTCGCGGACCTGTGCAACCTGCCGGCGCTCCGTCGCGGTCAGCGGCGCGAGTGCGTCGATGTTCAGCACGCTGTCGCCGAACAGGTCCGATGTGAGCCCGTTGCCAGACTCGAACATCCGCGACGGTGCCATGCGTTGCACGAGACCCGGGCCGCAGTCGGCGCGCACAAAGTCGAGGCGCTCCGGCTGGTACATGCACTCGTCGATGAGCGTGCGCACCATTGGCTTTCCGTCCCCGGCGTAGCGCGTATAGCCGTGCCCGGCCAGCAACAAGCGATCGAAGATCAGGTCGCCCAACTCTCGAGACCGGCTCGCATCGCTGATGAGCAGATACAGGCGCTGGCCTTTGACGCCAAACACCTCGACGCCGGATTTCGCGTCATAGATGCAACTCGACGTGCTCGGCGCCCAAATCATGGTGGCCATGCTGAGGCCAGGCACCGCGGTGCAGACCGCGGCGTGCAGGGCATCGGGGGAAAACAGAGGCGCTCCGGCCAGGGGGTCGTGATCCAGGACGAACACCCCCACACCGGCGGGGTAGGCCACGTGGGCCCCTGCGCGCGCAACGGTCGTTGCTGCGTGTCCACCCTTGGCCAGCGCCTTCTTCGTCACCACGGCTGCGTGCGCATGCTCCGTGACGCCGAATGCCAGGGCCTCGCAGTTCGTCAGCGTGTCGCGCAGCGCTGCCAGGCCGGCCAGTCCGTGCACGTGCTCAGTCCGCACCGTGCCGTCAAAGAACTGCGCGTGCACCTCTTTGACGATTGCACCGTCGGGTCCGCGAGCAATGCGCTTGCCCAATGGGGTTTGCCGCTTGAACACGCTTACCGGGACAGGTTGCGACGTGAGCGAATAGCCTGCCAATGCAGGGGCATGCGCCTGATCGATGGCACCGCTCATGCCGCACCTCGCTGCGCGATTGCGCAATTTTCTGCTTGCCCGTTTTTTGAGCAGCCTCTAGAATTGAGCGCAAGGTTGAATTCGAACGCAGCCTGATCCTCATGAACGCCGGCCCCTGCCAGGGTCGGCGTTTCCACTTGTGGGCCCATGCAACGGTGCGCCTCCGCGTGCGCGTCGCGCAGAATCTCGGGCCAGTAGGTTCTAACCAACGCCATGCATGTCGCAACGTCCCCCTCCGTGTGCCCCGCTGCGAACGGTTCGTCTGTAGACGAAAGCTCACCGTCGCCACACTCGAGCGAATCGGAAATTTCAAAGGCTTCCATATCGGAGTCCTCGTGCATGCGCTCAGCGACGTATCCGGCTAAGCCGATGGCTCGCCTGGCCGCCACCGTGGCCGGCACTTGGAACATGTAGAACCGGCCGCCCCAATGTTTTTCTTCGAGCCCGCCTCGATGGTTGTGCTCGATCGTGACGACCCCTCGCATCCCGTGGTGCCACGCGACCCATCTATGCGCGTGCTCGTGTATGCAAGCCTTGAGCAGGTCGTGTGCCGCCACGGCGTTGGTGCCTATGATCTCGCTCATACTGCGCCCCCTGCTCCGATTTCCAACACGCAACGGTCGAATTTCGGCGCGTGAACCCACAGGCGGCCGGCGATGGTCAGCAGCGCGCCGGAGCGCGCGAGCGCGTCACGATGCTGGCGGACGTACCAGCGAATTGATTGACATCCCGGAAAAATGTGGGACGTGCATTGCTGGTAATCGTCCAGTTTCTTGAGGTCAGCGAGCGCCGACGGTGCCGAGATATCCATTGCAAAACTCCTAAGTTGACGAGCCTGTCAGAGCCCGCACGACACAGATGCGTGTCGTTAGGAGGAATGTCGCGTCTTGTGGTGCGCGGCACCATCGAAGCAAATCAGCGATTTGCCTCTAACCCGCGGATGGTTTGCTCGCCCTCTCGGCCTCCCACCGCGCGAAGTCAGCGAGCATGCGTTTGTGACCATCAATGACTTCGACGCGGTGTTTGTAATAGGCCTTGCCGACGACACCGCCGATTCCTTGATCGGCGCGGCCCTGCGCGACTTCGATGGCCGCAATAGCCTCCTCGACGGTCTCGCCCTTGTGGATGCGCTCGTACACAGCGCAGGCGGTCTCGTACTCGGTTTCTTCTTGCGCAACCGTCGGCTGCCGGCCGCGGGGTCGCTTGAGGACCAGCGGGTCGGCATGCCCTTCGCGCGCGCGGCGGCAGACTTCCAGCAGGTATGCCGCCGCTTCCGGATCGAGCGGTGCGCCCTCCTCGATCGACGCTTCTATGCGATGCAGCGCGTGAAGCGCGGTAAACCGTTCGCCGAACGATTCGTCACAAAGGGCGTGCCACTCATAGAACCTGCGCGTCTTCTCGTCTTCTGTCATCCGATGGTGCCCAAAACGCGATTCACGAGCGCGGCCTTGTGGCCGGTGGCCAGATGGCTATAGCGCTTCGTGACCTGAAGTTGTCGATGCCCTAACAAGTCGCCGATTTCCAGCAGTGTGGCGCCGTTCTGCGCCAGCATCGACGCGCAAGTGTGCCGCAGGTCGTGAAAGCGGAAATTGCGCACCTTGGCGGCCTTGAGAGCTTCTTTCCACCGCTCCTCGAACCCGTAGCGCTGCGAAGGGATGCGCGTCGAGGCGAACACCAGCCCCTCGGGTCTGGCGTCCCTGCCGTAGGACTTGAGCAGGTCCATCACGCCGTCCACCAGCGGCAAGGTCTTTGGGTCGCCGTTCTTGCTGCGTCCGACGTAGGCCACGCGGTGCTCGTGGTCGATGTCTCTCCAGCGCAGCCCCGTGAGTTCGCCCTTGCGTGCGCCGGTCGTGAGAGCCATAAGCACGAGCAGATAGAGCCGCGGCCAGGGCGACGCCTTGCATGCTTCCATCACGCGCTGGCGCTCCTCCAGCGACAGGAAGCGGGTTTTTTCGTTGTTCTCTGCCCTGCGCTCGACGCTGCGGCACGGATGAATGAAACCCTTGGGAGCGATCCGCTTTTTGATCGACCAAGTGAGCACGGCCGCGATGCTGGCGCTGTAGCGGTTGATCGTGGCGGGAGCGATCGCCTTGCGCTTGGCCTTGTAAATGGGCTGGCCGGCGGCGTCGAGCCCCGCGTAATAGGTGGCCGGCTGCTGCGCCAAATCCTCGAGCGCCGCGTGGATGTGGTCATCCGTTACGTCTTGCAACGCGGTCGAGCCTATTCGCGCGATCCACCACGAGAGCCGCTGCAAGCGGGTGCTGTCGCGTCCGTCGTAGTGCGCCATGTAGAGGCCGACGAGCTTGGACACAGTGATGTCACCGGCGCGCATGGGGAGGGAAGGCAAGCCGCCCGCGAATGCGGGGGCAGGAAGGCCGGTTTGCGCTGTGCTGACAGACACAGTGCCGTCACCGGCGGACTTGTTCACGATTGCCATTTAAAAGCTCCTGACGATTTAGACACCGCCGTTACCGGCGGACTACTCGCGGAGACCTAAAAGGCCCGTCAACTATAGGATTCTGGCTCCTCGACCTGGGCTCGAACCAGGGACCTACGGATTAACAGTCCGGCGCTCTACCAACTGAGCTATCGAGGAATTTGTGCAGCCTCAAATTATAGCGTGGTTTTGGGGCCTTGGAAAACTTACAACATCGGGCGAACTTCTCGCGCCGCCTCGAACAAGAGTGGCAGCAGGTCGTGCTGTAGCTGCGATGCCGGACGAGGTGCACCCGGAAGCACGACGTTGAGCGCGGCCACGGTGTGGCCCTGCATGTTGCGCAGGGGCACTGCCAACGCCTGCACGCCCAGTTCGTGCTCCTCGGTAGCAATGCAATAGTCATCGGCGCGCACCTGAGAGATGCGCTGGCGCAGCGCCTTGGCCTGTGTCAGCGTGTGCGACGTCAGCCGAGGCAACACCCGCCCTTTGAGCCACGCATTGAGGCCCGCCGCGCTCATCGTCGCGAGCAATACGCAACCCGTCGACGTGGCATGCACAGGCAATCGGGCGCCCAGATGCAGACCGTAAGCCAGGGCGTGCGTGTGCGCGCCATAGCCGCCACCGCGCGCAATGATGACGACCTCTTCGCCGTCCAGCACCACGGCGGAAAACGACTCATGTGTTTGTGCGGCAAGACGGTTCAGGGTCGGCTGCAAGGCGCGCGGCAATCTCGACGAGGCAAGGTAGCTTCCCGAAAACCGCAGCACCTTGGGCGCCATCCAGAAATAGCTGCCATCGGTCTCCAGGTAGCCAAGATGCGTCAACGTCAGCAGGTGGCGCCGCGCCGCCGCACGCGTGAGCCCGGCACGCTCGGCCGCCAGCGTCGCGTTGAGCCGCTGGCGCTCGGTATCGAAGCTCTCCAGCACCGCCATGCCCTTGGCGACACCTTCGATGAAATCGGCTTTGGCGATGGCCATCTGAAGTGCCCTGGAAGACTCGCTGCGCGATCATCGCGCAGACGTTTTGATCATCGCACACATCCGTCGATTCGGGCTTTCGAGTTCGACGCCCGCCCCCTACGCTTGCAGCCGACAAAGGAGACACCCCATGAGAACGCAAGTCGTCATCGTCGGCGCCGGCCCCGCGGGCCTGTTGCTCGGGCAGCTTTTGTACCGCGCAGGCATCGACAACATCATCATCGAGCGCCAGAGTGGCGACTACGTGCTGAGCCGTATTCGCGCCGGCGTGCTGGAGCAGGTGACGATGGACCTGCTGCAACAGGCCGGCGTCGATGCGCGCGCACAGCAAGAGGGCCTGCCGCACGACGGCATCGAACTGCTGTTCAAGGGCACCCGGCATCGCATCGACCTTCACGGATTGACGGGCGGCAAGAAGGTCACCGTGTACGGCCAGACCGAAGTCACGCGCGATTTGATGGCAGCCCGGGCCGCCGAAGGCCTCACAACGATCTACAACGCGACGCCGGTCAGCCTGCACGATTTCGAAACCGCGAGGCCCTCCGTGCGGTACCAGAAAGACGGCGCCACGAAAGAGATCAAGTGCGATTTCATCGCCGGATGCGACGGTTATCACGGTGTCAGCCGCGCCAGCGTTCCCACTGATGCGCTACATCTCTATGAAAAGGTTTATCCGTTCGGCTGGCTCGGCATCCTGGCCGAAGTGCCGCCGGTCTCGCACGAACTGATATATGCCAATACCGGGCGCGGATTCGCACTGTGCAGCATGCGCAGCGAGCACCGCAGCCGCTATTACCTGCAGGTGGCAAGCGACCAGAAAGTCGAGAACTGGAGCGACCACGCCTTCTGGGACGAACTGCGCAATCGCCTGGACCCCGAAGCGCGGGAGTGTCTCGTCACCGGACCATCGCTGGAAAAGAGCATCGCGCCACTGCGCAGCTTCGTCGCTGAGCCGATGCGCTTCGGCAGCCTGTTGCTGGCCGGAGACGCCGCTCATATCGTCCCACCGACGGGCGCCAAGGGCCTCAACCTGGCAACCGCCGACGTCGGATTCCTGTCGCGCGCACTCGAGATCCATTATCGCGAGCGGAGCGCATCCGCCCTCGATCGCTATTCCGAGTTGTGTCTGCGCCGCGTCTGGAAAGCCGAGCGATTCTCGTGGTGGTTCACCTCGCTGATGCACCGGTTCCCGGAAAACGGCGAGTTTGGCCAGAAGATCCAGGAAGCCGAACTCGACTACCTCGTCAACTCGCGCGCGGCGTCGACCTCACTCGCGGAAAACTACGTAGGCCTGCCGCTGGAATCCTTTTGAATCACGAGGCAGACACGCAAACGCGTGTATACCTCCAGCATGCAAATCACATGGATCGCGCCCGGCGAATCGTTGCCCGACCCTGCATTGGCCTGGGGCCCTGACGCGCCCGTGCCCGGCCTCCTCGCGGCCGGGGGCGAGTTGGGCGTCGAGCGTTTGCTGGAAGCCTACGGCAACGCCATCTTTCCGTGGTTCAGCGACAACCAGCCCATCCTGTGGTGGAGCCCCGAGCCGCGCATGGTGCTGGAGGTGGCACGCTTCCGCCTGCACCGGTCGTTGCGCAAGACGATCGACCAGTTTCGGCGTCGGAACGGCTGCGAGGTTCGCATCAATCACAACTTCGAAGCAGTGATCCGGGCCTGCGCCGCCACGCCGCGTGCCGGCCAGTCCGGCACCTGGATCGTGCCGGACATGGTGGAAGCCTATGTCGCCCTGCACCATTCCGGCCATGCGCACAGCGTCGAGACCTGGATCGACGGCCGGTTGGCCGGCGGCCTCTATTGCGTGGCGATCGGCCGCGCGGTGTTCGGCGAATCCATGTTTGCGCGCCAGGCCGATGCTTCCAAAATCGCCCTCGCCGCATTGGTGAGCTTCTGCCGCCGCCACGGCATGCCGATGATCGACTGCCAGCAGAACACGGCCCACCTGGCCAGCCTGGGCGCCAGGGAGATGCCGCGCGGTGCATTCATCTCGCACGTGACGCGCGCTCGCAACCAGCAAGGCCCCACCTGGCATTTCGACCCCGTATACTGGAACGAACTCCTGCTTGCGCGACCTTCGCCACTGACGTGACGCACCTCAAGGATCTTCCGCTCCACACGCTGCAGTTCTATGCGACAGCGCCCTATCCGTGCAGCTATCTGCCGGACCGACAAGCGCGCTCCCAGGTCGCTACGCCCAGCCACCTGATCCACAACGATGCCTATTCCGACCTGGTGTTGGCCGGCTTCCGGCGCAGCGGCATGTTCACCTATCGCCCCTATTGCGATGGTTGCCGTGCCTGCGTGCCGTTGCGGGTAAAGGTCGAAGAGTTCACTCCCACGCGCAGCCAGCGCCGCGCCATGGCGCGCCACGGCAACCTGCAGGCGCGCGTGCTCAAGCTCTGCTTCGTCCCCGAGCACTATCAGCTGTACCTGCGATATCAGAATGGCCGCCATGCGGGCGGCGGCATGGACCACGACAGCATCGATCAGTACACCCAGTTCCTGCTGCAGAGCCGCGTCAACTCGCGCCTGGTCGAATTTCGGGAAACCCTGCCCGATGGCGGCGTCGGCGCGCTCAAGATGGTGTCGATCCTCGACGTGCTGAACGACGGACTTTCCGCCGTTTATACCTTTTATGAACCTGATGCTGGTGCAGGTTACGGCAACTATGGCGTACTGTGGCAAATCGCGCAGGCGCGCACGCTGGGGCTGCCGCACGTCTACCTTGGCTACTGGATCGCGGGCAGTGCCAAGATGAACTACAAGGCGCTCTACAGACCGCACGAGTTGCTCATTGACGGGCGTTGGCAAGCGCAAAGCGATTTCACAAAGTAAAATCGCGGGCGATACAACCCTGTACCGCCGCCCATGAGAAAACCCCAATCCGACGTTGCAGCGACACCTGTCATCCAGGTGATCGAGCGCATGTTTGCCTTGATCGACGTGCTGGCCTCCCGCGAGGAAGCCATCTCGCTCAAGGAGATCAGCGAGAAGACTGGATTGCACCCTTCCACCACACACCGAATACTGAACGACCTGGCCGTCGGCCGATTTGTCGATCGGCCCGAAGCCGGTAGCTATCGGCTCGGGATGCGCCTGCTGGAACTGGGCAATCTGGTCAAAGGCCGACTCAACGTGCGCGACGCTGCTTTGACGCCCATGCGAGAACTCCACAAACTCACGCAGCAGCCGGTCAACCTGAGCATGCGCCAGGGCGACGAGATCGTCTACATCGAGCGCGCCTACAGCGAGCGCTCTGGCATGCAGGTGGTACGCGCGATCGGCGGCCGTGCGCCGCTCCACCTTACCTCGACCGGCAAGCTGTTTCTCGCGGCCGACGATCCGCAGCGCGTGCGCAGCTACGCCACGCGCACCGGGCTGGCCGGCCATACGCGCAACAGCATTACGCAGTTGCCGGCACTGGAGCGCGAATTATCGAAAGCGCGCCAATACGGGATCGCCCGCGACAACGAGGAGCTTGAACTGGGTGTCCGCTGCATGGCCGCCGGTATCTACGACGACCAGGGCAAGCTGATTGCCGGGCTTTCCATCTCTGCGCCCGCAGATCGGCTCGACGACGGGTGGCTGCCGAAGCTGCAAGCCACTGCAAACGAAATTTCCGGCGCGCTAGGCCACAGCACCGACACGCCTGCGACGACGCCTCCAGCCTGAAGGCAGTCGAGGGGAGGTGAAAGCCGTTGTCAGGCTTCCGCCTGAGTCGGCCTGAGTCGGCCTGAGTCGGCCTGAGTCGGCTGACCGGAGAAGGTCGCCGGCAGAAGAGCCCGCCGGCCGCCTGAAGGGTGCCGCTCAACCGGCAGCGCCGACCGTCACGATTTGATGGCGCGCCGCAGGCGCCGTCATCAATTGAGTCGCTTCCACCCAGCGGCGAACGCGCTCGGCGTCGCCGATGCGGCTCAGCTTGCCGGCGGAATCCAGGAACACCATGATCAGCTTGCGACCGGCGATCTTCGTCTGCATGACCAGGCACTGGCCTGCTTCCGAGATGTAGCCGGTCTTCTGCACGCCGATGTCCCAATCCGGGTTCTTGACCAGCCGATTGGTGGTGTTGAATTGCATCATGCGATTGCCGACCTCAACCTGGTATTCCGGCGATGTCGACAGTTCGCGCACCGTGGCGTCGGCCGATGCTGCATTCACAAGCAGCGCCAGATCCTGCGCGCTCGACTGGTTACTACTCGACAAGCCGGTCGGCTCGACATAGCGGGTGTCCTTCATGCCGAGCGAACGCGCCTTGGCGTTCATCATGCTCACAAAGGTCGCCAATCCACCCGGATAGGTGCGACCTAGCGCATGCGCTGCGCGGTTCTCACTGGACATCAACGCCAGGTGCAGCATCTCGCCACGCGACAAGGTGGTGCCCACGCGCAGGCGCGAGCGGCTGAATTTCTCGGTGTCGACGTCGTCTTCGGTGATGGTGATCGGCTCGTCCATCGGCAGATGTGCTTCGCTCACGAGCAAGCCCGTCATGAGCTTGGTCAGCGATGCGATCGGCAACACCGCATGGTCATTCTTGCTGAACAGCACTTCGCGTGTGTCCTGGTCAATGACCAATGCCACGCTCGACTTCAGGTCGAGTTCGTCCTGGCTGTGCAGGCCGGCGAGTTGTCCATACGAAAGCTTCGGCGGCGCTGCGTCGGCCAATCGAACCACAGAGCGACGTTGCACGGCGACAATCGTCCTGCCGTGGCGCGTGCGAACCGTGGCCACCACGTTCTTGCCAGCGCGAACCGAGCGGTCGGCCTTTTCAGCCTTGGTGGCAACTGCGGCCTTGGCTGGCGCAGACTTGGAGGCAGTGGTCGCCTTCTGCTTCGACGAAGCACCGGCCTGGGACTTTTTGGCGGAAGCAGAGTCAGGGTGCTTGGCGGCCTGCGCTGCGGACAACAAAAACGCCGTAGCACACAGAGCGACGGCGATCATACGAAATGCGGGTTGAAACCGCTGGCTGGAAACTCGGTGTAGTCGGGCTTCAGGCATCAATAAATCTCCAGCGGCGACGAAAGAAGTGCGCAGTTTAACGATATCGAAAAAGACACGCAATATCAGTTAGTTGCATTCGCTTCCTCAATCGAACACAAAGGAACTCAAAAAAGCTAACCTTGTGCGGCAATTCTCTCAGCTTGGCTCTGTAACTTGTTGAGCGCACTCAGATATGCCTTGGCCGAAGCCACGACGATATCCGGGTCTGCCCCAACGCCATTCACCACCCGCCCGGCGTTCTGCAGCCGCACGGTCACTTCTCCCTGGCTCTCGGTCGATCCGCTGATCGCATTCACCGAATAAAGCACCATCTCCGCCCCACTCTTCACAAGTGACTCGATCGCCTTGAGCGAGGCATCGACCGGGCCGTTGCCATCCGATTCACCCGTGACTTCCTTGCCATTGGCAGTGAACACCACGCGCGCCTGGGGCCGCTCCCCGGTTTCGCTGTGCTGGGACAGTGAAACAAAAGCAAACTGCTCTCCAACGTGCGACCCGTCCTCGTCGCTGACCAACGCGAGGATGTCTTCATCAAATATTTCGCTCTTGCGGTCGGCCAGTTCCTTGAAGCGGGCAAAGGCGGCGTTGATGTCGCCCTCGCTTTCCATGGCGACGCCCAGGTCCAGCAGTCGCTGCTTGAACGCGTTGCGACCGCTGAGCTTGCCCAGCACGATCTTGTTGGTAGTCCAGCCGACGTCCTCGGCCCGCATGATCTCGTACGTATCGCGGGCTTTCAAAACGCCATCCTGGTGGATGCCGGACGCATGCGCGAAGGCGTTGGCGCCAACCACGGCCTTGTTCGGCTGTACGACGAAGCCCGTCGTCTGGCTTACCATGCGGCTGGCCGCAAGTATGTGCTGGGTATCGATGTTCATGGTCAGGCCGAAATAGTCCTTGCGGGTCTTCACAGCCATGACGATTTCTTCCAGCGAACAGTTGCCGGCCCGCTCACCCAGGCCATTGATCGTGCATTCGACCTGCCGAGCGCCGCCCAGCTTCACGCCGGCCAGCGAATTGGCCACGGCCATGCCGAGGTCGTTGTGGCAATGCACCGACCAGATCGCCTTGTCGCTGTTCGGGATGCGTTCGCGCAACGTCTTGATGAAGTTGCCGTAGAGCTCCGGGATCGCGTAGCCCACGGTGTCCGGCACGTTGATCGTCGTCGCACCTTCAGCGATCACGGCTTCCAGGACGCGGCACAGGAAATCCACGTCGCTGCGATAGCCGTCTTCAGGGCTGAATTCGACATCCGCAATCTGGTTGCGCGCAAAGCGCACGGCCAGCTTCGCCTGCTCGAACACCTCGTCGGGCGTCATCCGCAGCTTCTTCTCCATATGCAGCGGCGACGTGGCGATGAAGGTGTGGATGCGCCCGCGTGCGGCGCCCTTGAGTGCCTCGGCTGTGCGCGAGATGTCGCGGTCATTGGCTCGCGCCAGACCGCACACGGTCGAGTCCTTGATGACGCCGGCGATCGCCTTCACCGCCTCGAAATCGCCATTCGAACTGGCCGGAAAGCCGGCCTCGATCACGTCGACCTTCAGCCGCTCGAGTTGCCTTGCGATGCGCATCTTTTCGTCGCGCGTCATGGACGCGCCCGGCGATTGCTCCCCGTCGCGCAAGGTCGTGTCGAAAATGATCAGTTGGTCGGTCATCGTGTCTCTCCGTTTTCTTGCAATTGCCGAGCTGCGCCTCAGGCCGGCTCAGCCACCGATTGTGCGCTGCGGGCACCTCGTTCTCGCGCCCGCTTCAGGCCCGAAACGATGGCTTTCAGCGAGGCGGAAATGGTGTCTGCATCAATCCCCACGCCGAACAGAGTTTGCGACTCGTCGACGCGCAACTCAAGATAGGCGACCGCCTTGGCGTCGGCGCCCGCGCCGATGGCATGCTGGTGATAGTCGATCACCCGCACGGCATGGCCGGTGGTGTCGACCAGCGCATGAATGAAGGCGTCGATCGGACCGTTTCCGCGCCCCTCGATCGGGCAAATCTCGCCGTTCCACGGCAGATCGCCGCGCAGCACCACCGAGGCGCCCTCCCCCTCGCCTTGCTCCTCGAGCACCCGGTGTTGCAAGGCATGTACTGTGTTCAGTCCGTACTCGCGCTCGAACAAGGCGTAGAGGTCGGCCGCGCTCAGCTCCTTGCCGGCAACATCCATCACGCGTTGCACAGTCTGCATGAACTCCATCTGCAAGCGGCGCGGCATCTCAATGCCGTATTCGCTTTCGAGCAGATACGCCATACCGCCTTTGCCCGACTGACTGTTGACGCGGATCACGGCTTCGTAGCTGCGCCCCACGTCCTTTGGGTCGATTGGCAGGTAGGGCATGTCCCAGATGTCGCCTTCCTTCCGCGCCGAAAACGCTTTCTTGATCGCGTCCTGGTGCGAACCCGAGAATGAGGTATAGACCAGGTCACCCACATAAGGATGGCGCGGGTGCACCGGAATCTGGTTGCAATGCTCGACCGTCGCGCGGATGTCGTCGATGCGGGAGAAGTCCAGCTCGGGCGATACGCCCTGGGTATAGAGATTGAGCGCGACGTTCACCAGATCGAGGTTGCCAGTACGCTCGCCGTTGCCGAACAAGCAGCCTTCGAGGCGATCGGCGCCAGCCATCAGCGCAAACTCGCCGGCTGCGGTGCCGGTGCCCCGGTCGTTGTGCGGATGCACCGACAGCACGATGCCGTCACGCCGCTCCAGATGGCGATGCATCCATTCGATCATGTCGGCAAAGATGTTCGGCGTGGAGTGCTCGACGGTCGAGGGCAAATTGATGATGCACTTGTTCTGCGGCGTCGGTTCCCAGACCGCAGTCACGGCATCGACCACACGCTTGGAAAAAGAAAGATCGGTGCCCGAGAACATTTCCGGCGAGTACTGGAACGTCCACTGCGTGTGAGGCTGCTTTGCAGCACAGTCCTTGAACATCTCGGCATGCACGGTTGCGAGTTCGACGATCTCGTCCTCGTTCATTCCGAGGACCACCTTGCGCATCACCGGCGCGACGGCGTTGTACAGGTGGACGATTGCACGGGGCGCACCCTGCAGCGAATCGAAGGTGCGCGCGATCAAATGGTCGCGCGCCTGGGTCAGCACCTGGATGGTCACGTCATCGGGAATGCGGTCTTCCTCGATGAGCTTGCGTACAAAGTCGAATTCGACCTGCGAAGCCGAGGGAAAGCCGACCTCGATCTCCTTGAAGCCGATCGCCACGAGCTGTTCGAACATGCGCATCTTGCGCCCGATGTCCATGGGCTCGACCAGCGCCTGGTTCCCGTCGCGCAGGTCCGTCGACAGCCAGATCGGGGCCTTGGTCAGCACGGCATCCGGCCAGGTGCGATCCTTGAGGCCGATCGGTGCGAACGCGCGGTACTTGCGGTCGGGTTGCTTCAACATTTGATTCTCTCCATTGGGGGTGGTGAACCAGCAACCCCAAACAAAACGGCCCGTTGCTGGTGCGAACGGGCCGTGAAAAAAGGTTTGCGCGTGCGCTACCGTCTCCGCCCGAAGGGGATCAGTAGTAGGGCCAGCGAAATCTTTTGCATGAAGAGAGCGAGTGTAGCAGAGCGAGAGCGCCTGGCAATCAGTTGTGCAGGCCGCGTTCGTCCGGCTCATCGGTCGAGGTGCTGATCACGCTCACCGGATGACCCTTGGCCTTGCGCCATGCATAGACCACATAGCCGCTCAATCCGTAGGCCACGAACACACCGAACAACACCGTCGGCGGATCGATGTTGATGATCGCGATACCCAGCGCAATCAGCACCATCACTGCGAACGGCACGCTCTTCTTCATCTGGATGTCCTTGAAGCTGTAGAACGGCACGTTGGTCACCATCGTCAATCCCGCGTAGAGCGTGAAGGCGAAGGTGATCCACGTGATCTGGTTCCACGTCAGGAACAACACTTCGCCGCCCCGCCGTCCGGACTCGGTGATAAGCCAGATGAATCCGGCCACCAGGGCAGCGGCCGCAGGCGACGGCAGCCCCTGGAACCACCGCTTGTCGACCACGCCGGTGTTGACATTGAACCGCGCCAACCGAAGGGCTGCGCAGGCGCAGTAGACAAAGGCGGCGATCCAGCCCCATCGGCCCAGCCCCTTGAGCGACCATTCGTAGGCAATCAGCGCCGGCGCGGCGCCGAAGGACACCATGTCGGACAGCGAATCCATTTGCTCGCCAAACGCGCTCTGGGTGTTGGTCATGCGGGCCACGCGACCGTCCAGGCTGTCCAGGATCATCGCGGCCCCTACGCCCATCGCCGCCAGGTCGAAGCGCGAATTCATCGCCATGACGATCGAATAGAAGCCACCGAACAACGCGGCCAGCGTGAACAGATTGGGAAGGATGTAGATGCCCTTGCGGCGCTTGCGCGGCAGGACCGCGTCAGGCACGGTGTCGTCATGCATCAAATCGGCCTCCAGCGCACGTGAGTTGGGCGCATTCAGCTATCGGATTCATAGCAGGACAGGGTTGGATTCGCATTGTCGGCAGTGTAGTTCAGGCAGTCTCGTGCGCCTCTAAAGAAAAAGGTCCTTCGGACTTTCCAGTGGGTCAAAACGCCGCGGCAGTTCCGGTCGCTTGGAGGCACAAACAGCCCCGCCAGACCGGAACCCGCACCAGCGCTCGCTTTCCGAGGCATCGAGGGAATTCACGAAGGTGCGATTGGGCAGTTTCATGTCGGTTGCAGCCGCTCGAATTTCCCCAGGCGACCCACTCCAAACCCTGAAGGACCAAGAAAAAAGGCCACCCGCGGGGTGGCCTCCTGTGGTCGCAGGGGCGATCAGTTGCGGGTCTGGTCGACCAGCTTGTTCTTCTTGATCCAGGGCATCATCGCGCGCAGCTTGTCACCGACGACCTCGATCTGGTGCTCGGCGTTCAGGCGGCGGCGGCTGATCAGCGTCGGTGCGCCGCCGGCGTTTTCGAGCACGAAGCTCTTGGCGTATTCGCCAGTCTGGATGTCCTTCAGCACCTGCCTCATGACCTTCTTGGTCTCTTCGGTCACGATGCGCGGGCCGGTGACGTACTCGCCGTATTCGGCGTTGTTCGAGATCGAGTAGTTCATGTTGGCGATGCCGCCTTCATAGATCAGGTCGACGATCAGCTTGAGCTCGTGCAGGCATTCGAAGTACGCCATCTCGGGCGCGTAGCCGGCTTCCACCAGCGTCTCGAAGCCGGCCTTGATCAGCTCGACGGTACCGCCGCACAGCACGGCTTGTTCGCCGAACAGGTCGGTCTCGGTTTCTTCGCGGAAGTTGGTCTCGATGATGCCGGCCTTGCCGCCGCCGTTGGCGGTGGCGTAGCTCAGGGCCAGGTCACGGGCCTTGCCGGACTTGTCCTGGTGCACGGCCACGAGGTGGGGCACGCCGCCGCCCTGGGTGTAGGTGTTGCGAACCGTGTGGCCCGGGGCCTTGGGGGCGACCATCCAGACGTCGAGGTCGGCGCGCGGCTGCACGAAGCCGTAGTGCACGTTGAAGCCGTGCGCGAAGACGAGCGATGCGCCTTCCTTGATGTTCGGCGCGACATCGTTCTTGTAGACGTTGGCGATCTGCTCGTCGGGCAGCAGGATCATGACCACGTCGGCCGATTTCACGGCGTCTGCGACTTCGGCGACCTTCAGGCCGGCCTTCTCGACCTTGGGCCAGGAAGCGCCGCCCTTGCGCAGGCCGACCACGACCTTCACGCCGCTGTCATTCAGGTTCTGTGCGTGGGCATGGCCTTGCGAGCCGTACCCGATGATGGCGACGGTCTTGCCCTTGATCAGGCTCAGATCCGCGTCCTTGTCGTAATAAACCTTCATGAATTGCTCCTTCGTTGATTCGGGGTGTGTGTTGAAACTGGATTCGTGGAATTCAGACGCGCAGGATGCGCTCGCCGCGGCCGATGCCGCTGGCGCCGGTGCGCACCGTCTCGAGGATCGCGCTGCGCTCGATCGCCTCCAGGAATGCGTCGTTCTTGCCATGGTCACCGGTGAGCTCGATGGTGTAGCTCTTGTCGGTGACGTCGATGATGCGGCCGCGGAAGATCTCGGCCATGCGCATCATTTCCTCGCGCTCCTTGCCGACGGCGCGCACTTTCACCATCATCAGCTCCCGCTCGGTGTAGGAGCCTTCGGTCAGGTCGACGACCTTCACGACTTCGATCAGGCGGTTGAGATGCTTGGTGATCTGCTCGATGACTTCATCGGAACCGGTGGTGACGATGGTCATGCGCGACAGGCTCGAATCTTCGGTCGGGGCGACCGTCAACGATTCAATGTTGTAGCCACGGGCCGAAAACAGGCCCACCACGCGGGAGAGTGCGCCGGGCTCGTTTTCGAGCAGCACGGCAATGATGTGTTTCATAAGCGGAAGACTCCTCTTTTCGGTGCCCTCCCCTCGCAGCGGTAACCGCGAGGCTCGGCAGCCAATAGATTCGTCTGGATCAGGTTGAACAGGATGCCGACTCGCCTGGCGAGCCGGCCGGTGGTCTCTTTACAGGTCTTCGGAACCCAGCAGCATTTCCGTGATGCCCATGCCGGCCTTCACCATCGGGAAAACGTTCTCGGTGGGGTCGGTGCGGAAATCCATGAACACGGTCCGATCCTTGAGCTTGCGTGCTTCGCGCAGCGCCGGCTCCACGTCCTGCGGACGTTCGATCAGCATGCCGACGTGACCATAGGCTTCCGCGAGCTTCACGAAGTTGGGCAGCGCATCCATATAGCTGTGGCTGTAGCGGCCGGAGTATTCGATCTCCTGCCACTGCCGCACCATGCCGAGGTAACGGTTGTTCAGCGACACGATCTTGATTGGCGTGTTGTATTGCAGGCAGGTGGAAAGTTCCTGGATGCACATTTGCACCGAGCCTTCGCCGGTGATGGTGAACACTTCCGAATCGGGCTTCGCGAGCTTGATGCCCATGGCGTAGGGAATGCCCACGCCCATGGTGCCAAGGCCGCCGGAGTTGATCCAGCGACGCGGCTCGTCGAAGCGGTAGTACTGCGCAGCCCACATCTGGTGCTGGCCGACGTCGGACGTGATGTAGGTATCGGCGTCCTTCGTCATGTTCCAGAGCGTTTCCACCACGTACTGCGGCTTGATCACGTCCTTGTTGCCGCGGTCGTAGGCCAGGCAGTCCTTGCTGCGCCAGGCTTCGATGGTCTTCCACCAGTCAGCCAGCGCACCGGCGTCTGGCCTGGTGGTGCTTTCGCGGATCATCGAGATCAGTTCGGTGAGCACATCCTTCACGTCGCCGACGATCGGAATGTCGACCTTCACGCGCTTGGAGATGCTCGACGGGTCGATGTCGATGTGGATGATCTTGCGTTCGTTCTGGGCGAAGTGCTTCGGGTTGCCGATCACACGGTCGTCAAAACGCGCACCGACGGCCAGCAGCACGTCGCACGTCTGCATCGCGTTGTTGGCCTCGATCGTGCCGTGCATGCCCAGCATGCCCAGGAACTTGCGGTCGCTTGCCGGGTAGGCACCCAAGCCCATCAGCGTATTCGTGACCGGATAGCCCAACATGTCGACCAGCGTGCGCAGCTCGTTGGTGGCGTTGCTCAGCAGAACGCCACCGCCCGTATAGATATAGGGCCGCTTGGCATTGAGCAGCAACTGCAACGCCTTGCGGATTTGCCCGCCATGGCCCTTGCGCACGGGGTTGTACGAGCGCATTTCAAGCTTTTCCGGATAGCCGGCATAAGGCGTCTTCTTGAAGGACACGTCCTTCGGCACGTCCACGACCACCGGGCCCGGACGCCCGCTACGGGCAATGTGGAAGGCCTTTTTCATCGTCAGGGCCAGATCCTTCACGTCCTTGACGAGGAAATTGTGCTTGACGATGGGACGCGTGATGCCGACGGTGTCGCATTCCTGGAACGCGTCGAGTCCAATGGCGGCGGTCGGCACCTGCCCCGAAATGATGACCATCGGGATCGAGTCCATGTACGCCGTCGCGATACCTGTGACTGCGTTGGTCAGGCCGGGGCCGGAGGTGACCAGCGCCACGCCGACTTCACCGGTGGCGCGGGCATAGCCGTCTGCCGCATGGACCGCCGCCTGCTCATGCCGGACCAGCACGTGCTGCATGGTGTCCTGCTTGTAGAGCGCGTCGTAGATGTAGAGAACCGCGCCGCCCGGGTAGCCCCAGATGTACTGGACGTTCTCGGCCTGCAGTGCCTTGACCAGCACTTCAGCGCCCATGAGTTCTTGTGTTTGGTTGCCCATCCCCGAGGATGCGGCTGCTGCGGAAACGAGTTCCGATTTGGTGATTTCCATGATGAACCTTTTGTGATTTTCGGGAACGAAAAACCTTGGGTGCCCCTTGCCAACCCTTGTGAGGTCGCGTCGGGACTTGAGGCCAAAGCCATGAGCGGACTGGATGCTCCGCCGGACCGTGACCCGTTTGCGTTTTGACGTGCGACTTCGATTATGACACCTCCAAAGGCCGAATCCTGACCAAAACGGCCGATGCGATAATTCGCGCCGTCCAAAACATAACGCCTCCAAGAGACACCCCACGCAGCGCCTCACCGCGTCGACCCCCGTTTGGCTACCGAAAAAGAACTCTCCGATTTCCTCAAAAGCGTCGAAAAGCGCGCCTTCAAGCGCTCGATCTATCACGTGCGCGATGAGGAAGCGGCACTCGACATCGTGCAAGACAGCATGATGAAGCTGGCCGAACACTATGGCGACAAGCCGGCTGATGAACTGCCGATGCTGTTCCAGCGCATTCTGTCGAATTGCACGCTCGACTGGTTCCGTCGCCAAAAGACCCGCCGGGCGCTTTTTTCGAACCTGAGTGACTTCGAAGCCCCTGATGACGACGGCGAATTCGATCTGCTGGGAAACTTCAGGTCGCCTGCAGATTCCCGCGAAACCGAGAGTGCCGAGGACACAACCCGCCGTGCCCAGATTTTTCATGCCATCGAAGAGGAGGTTGCCGCGCTGCCGGCGCGTCAACGCGAGGCGTTTCTAATGCGTTACTGGGAGGAAATGGACGTTGCCGAAACAGCCGCCGCGATGGGCTGCTCGGAAGGCAGCGTCAAAACCCATTGTTCGCGCGCCGTTCATGCCCTGGGCAAAGCGCTCAAGGCCAAAGGTATTTCGCTATGAACGTAACACTTTCGCAAACTTCCGCCGCTGTTGAAGAGCAATTCGCCCGCCGCGTAACGGCTCGTCTGTCAGCCGGCAACGCCGATCTCCCGCACGACATTGGAGAGCGCCTGCGTGTGGCGCGCCAGCAGGCAGTCGCCCGACGCAAGATCGCCCCGGCCCTCCGCCCTGCGCAGGTGGTCATGACTTCAGGTGGGGCAGCCACGCTGGGTGGGGGATGGTGGACGCGCGTGGGCGCCGTGGTGCCGTTGATCGCGCTCGTGATCGGATTGATCACGATCAGCATCGTGCAGGACGAGAACCGCGTCAACGACATGGCCGAAGTCGATGCCGCCCTGCTGACCGACGACCTTCCGCCTGCTGCGTTTACCGATCCGGGCTTTGCGCAGTTCCTCAAGACCGACGCCGGCGACACCGCTTCACGTTGAATTTTCGCCACACTGACCGCATGCTCCAACGCCCCGCCTTTTGCGCATCCGCGCGCACACCGCTGCGCCCGCAACCGTCGGGCGCAGTCGTTTGGGGCAGTTCGCTTCTCGCAGCCATGATTGCAGCGTTGGCATTTCTGCAGGCAGCGCCGGCCGCCGCCCAGCCCGGCGCCCCCGCTGCGCCAGCCGAGGCCAATGCAAAGCCTGCCGTACCGTCGAAGCCGCTTTGGGCCAGCCTGTCGGCTGACCAGCAGGCCGCTCTAAAGCCCTTGGCGTCGCAATGGGACACCATCAGCGGCTTCCAGAAGAGCAAATGGCTGGCGATCTCGCGCAATTTCGAATCCATGAAACCCGAAGATCAGGCGACGCTGCACAGCCGGATGAGCGAATGGGTCACGTTGAGTGCGCACGAGCGCGCCCTGGCCCGGCTGAACTTCGCCGAAGTCAACCGCTTGCCGGTGGACGAGCGAAAGGCCAAGTGGGAGGCATACCAGGCGCTCAGCGAAGAAGAAAAGCGCGACCTGGCTGAACGCGCGCGCG
Organism: Variovorax humicola; assembly: GCF_037889915.1. Taxonomy (NCBI): domain Bacteria; kingdom Pseudomonadati; phylum Pseudomonadota; class Betaproteobacteria; order Burkholderiales; family Comamonadaceae; genus Variovorax; species Variovorax humicola. Next base: position 326,267 of record NZ_JBBKZV010000002.1, read on the forward strand.
TACGCCAACCCAGCGCCGCCCTGCCGGTGCGACCGGTCCCGGAAAAAAAGCTGGCGCCGGTGCCGCCATCGACTGCAATGCTCGGCAAGGGCGCGCACAGTCCGCGCATCCAGCTTGCGCCACCTCCGACAGCGCCTGCGGCTGCCGCGACCGCGGCGGCACCGCCGGCTCCGATCGCAACAGCCGTCCCTGCGACTCCTGCGGCGGAAGCCGGCACACCCGTGCCGGCTTCCGCCGAAGCCCAGGTTCCCGCGCCTGCGGCGCCTGCTACGATTCCGCCGGTCCGCACAACCGAGCAACCTTCCTCCGCGCCTTGACCCGGCGCCGGGCCCATGAACGCTGGCGCCACCACCCATTCCGACTCCGCAAGCTCCGCCACCCCATCGACGCCACCGCTGCCTGATTTCACCGCCCCGGGCCTTTGGCGTCGCATGGCCTGCTGGACCTATGAGGGCATGCTGCTGTTCGCCGTCGTCTTCGTGTCTGGTTGGCTGTTCAGCACGCTCGGGCAAATGCGTGACGCGATGGACCAGCGCCGGCACCTGCTTCAGGCCTTCCTGTTCGTCGTGTTTGGCGTGTATTTCGTCTGGTTCTGGATTCACGGCCAGACGCTCGCGATGAAGACCTGGGGCCTGCGCATGGTCGATCGTCATGGCCAGCCGCTGAAGCAAGGCCGCGCCCTGGTGCGCTATCTGCTGAGTTGGATCTGGTTTCTGCCGCCATTGGCCGCCATGGCGCCTTTCAAGGTGTCGGGCGGCGAATCGGTACTGCTGCTGGCCGGCTGGGTCGCCGTTTGGGCGATGCTGGCGCGATTCCACCCCGAAAAGCAGTTCTGGCACGACGCCTGGGCCGGCACGCGCCTGATCCCCTCCCAGCCGATGAGCCGTCGATGAGCCTGCCCGACCCGGCCGTCAACCCTCAAAAAAACCGCAGCGGCCTGACGCGGCTTTTCCACGCGACGTTGATTTCGGTGAACGGCCTGCGCGCGGGCTGGGGCGAGACCGCGTTCCGGCAAGAGGTGCTCGCCGCGATCGTGCTCGTTCCGCTGGCGGTCTGGCTTGGCCGCACCTGGGTCGAAGTCGCGCTGCTGGCCGGAAGCGTGGTGGTGGTGATGATCGTGGAACTGCTCAATACCGCCGTGGAAGCGGCCATCGACCGTATCGGGCCTGAATGGCACGACCTGTCGAAGCGGGCGAAAGACATGGGCAGCGCGGCGGTGTTGCTGGCCCTGCTGCTAGCGGGCGGGATCTGGCTCGCCGCGCTGTGCAGCCGATTCCTGAGTTGAACGCGGCATGATCGGGGCATGAACCCTGATTTTTCGATTTGCGTCTATTGCGGCTCCCGATCCGGCGAGCGTCCCGAACATACCCTCGCAGCGCAGTCTGTCGGCCGCTGGATCGGCGAGTGCGGCGGGCAGCTTGTCTACGGCGGCGGCCGCACGGGCCTGATGGGCACTGTCGCCGAAGCCACACGCGCGGCCGGTGGCCGGGTGGTCGGCATTATTCCCAAGGCGTTGGTCGACAAGGAACTGGCCAACCCGCTCTGCGACGAGCTACACGTCGTCGAGACGATGCACGAACGCAAGGCGATGATGGGCGAACGCGCCAATGCATTCGTGGCGTTGGCCGGCGGCATCGGCACGTTCGAGGAGCTTTTCGAAATCTGGACCTGGCGCCAGCTTGGCTACCATGACAAACCGGTTGGCGTTCTCAACACCGCGGGCTACTACGACACCATGCTCGCGTTCCTCGCGCAAAGCGTGCGCGAAGGCTTCATGGGCGACTGGCAGATGAGCCTGGTGCGCAGCGGCACGGAGCCGGCCACGCTGCTGGGAGAACTGCTGGAAGAAGCGCGCCGCCACCCGAGCGGCGACAAGCTGGCCCAGGTGCTGTAGCCAGCGGCGGCGAAATCAGATCGCCGCTTCGTCCAGCTCGCCGGTGCGGATCCGGACGATTCGCTCGACGTTGGTGACGAAGATCTTGCCGTCGCCAATCTTGCCGGTGCGCGCGGCGCTCACGATGGCTTCGATGCAGCGCTCGACGTCGTCGGTGTTCACGACCACCTCGACCTTCATCTTCGGCAGGAAATCGACGACGTACTCCGCACCGCGATACAACTCGGTGTGACCCTTCTGGCGGCCGAAGCCCTTGACTTCGGTGACCGTCAGGCCGGTTACACCGACGGTTGCCAGCGCCTCGCGCACATCTTCGAGCTTGAAGGGTTTGACGATGGCAGTGATCTGTTTCATTGCGGAGGTTCTCCCGGCGGTTTCGGAAAAGGGGGCGGCCGATTATGTCATTCGCGCACTGTTAGGCTTCGGGTCGATGAGTGCAAGTCCTCCCGTTACCCGCCCTGCTTCGGTCTATGCGACGCTGGTCCAGTGGGTCAACGGCCAAGCCTGGCTGCTGCTGGTGTTCACCACGCTGATCTGGGGTGCCAACGCAGTGGCGGCCCGCCTCGCGGTAGGAGAAGCCTCGCCGATGCTGGTGACCTCCGCGCGCTGGGTCGTTTGTTGCGTGGCGCTGGGCCTGACTTCGCGCAGCGATATTGCCACGCACTGGCGCGCGCTGATCCCGCACTGGCGCTTCATCGCCTTGATGGGCACGCTGGGATTTACCGGCTTCAACGCCCTTTTCTACACCGCCGCGCATCACACCACCGCGATCAACATTGCAATCATCCAGGGCACGATTCCAGTGTTCGTGCTGGTTGGCAGCCTGTACCTCTACCGCACCCGGATCAGGGCGCTGCAAGTCGTTGGCGTGACGCTGACGCTTGCCGGCATTGCAGTGGTCGCGTCGCAGGGGCATCTGGAGCGGCTGGCCCAGTTCCAGTTCAATGTGGGCGACGTCTGGATATTGATCGCCTGCCTGCTCTATACCTTCTATGCGCTCGGCTTGCGGCGGCGGCCGGCGGTGCCGTCGATCGTGTTCTTTGCGGCCACCGCCGCAGTGGCGAGCATCGTGTCGCTGCCACTGCTGGCGGCCGAAATGGCGATGGGCAACTTCACGGTGCCGACGGTGAAGGGCTTGTTGCTGATCCTTTTCATCGGGACGTTTCCGTCATACATCTCGCAGCTCACATTCATTCGCGCCGTGACGCTGATCGGGCCGGCACGGGCCGGGGTGTTCCTGAACCTGGTGCCGATCTTCGGACCGCTGCTCGCGGTGCTGGTGTTGGGCGAGCCGCTCTCGACCTTCCACGCGGTCGCGCTCGCATTGGTGCTGGGCGGGATCTGGATTGCCGAATACCTGGGCGCACGCAAATTGTGACGAAGCGCCATGTGACTGACGACGCCATTCTGCGCATTCACCATGCGCCTTCGGAGATCGACGCGGCCGCCTGGAATGAGTTGCTCGCACTGCAAGCCGATCCAAGCCCCTTCATGCGGCACGAATACCTGCATGCGATGCACGAGAGCGGAAGCGCCGTGCCGACAAGTGGATGGACTGCGTCGTTCGTGACGCTGTGGCAAGGCGAACGCCTGACCGGCGCATGCCCGGTCTATATCAAGGACCACTCGTACGGCGAATACGTGTTCGACTGGGCCTGGGCCAATGCCTATGAGCAGCACGGCTTGGCCTATTACCCGAAAGCCGTCGCGGCGGTGCCGTTCACGCCCGTTCCGGGTGCACGGCTGCTTGCACGAGATTCGGCGAGCAGGGCATTGCTCGCGCAAGGACTCGTGCAGTGGTGCAAGCAAGCCGGACTGTCGTCGTTGCATTTGCTGTTCGGAGCCGACGAAGACATTGCCGCTTGCACCGATGCCGGGCTGATGCTGCGCCACACCGTTCAATTCCATTGGTCGAATGCGCATTACCTGAACTTCGATGCCTTCCTCGCCAGCCTCTCCCACGACAAGCGCAAGAAGATTCGCCAGGAGCGCCGCAAGGTGGCGGACGCCGGCGTGACTTTTCGATGGGCCCGCGGCGCCGACATCTCTCCGGACGACTGGGATTTCTTCTACCGCTGCTATGCCCGCACGTACCGCGAGCACGGCAATCCGCCCTACCTCAAGCGGGACTTCTTCCAGCGAATGGCCGACAACATGCCCGACGCATGGCTGCTGTTTGTCGCCGAGCGCGGCGGGCATCCAATTGCGACGAGCTTGATAGCGCTCTCGGACGACAAGCCGCGCATCGATGGGGGCCGCGGACCCGAAGTGGCCTATGGCCGCTACTGGGGTGCACTGGAGCGCGTGGATTGCCTGCACTTCGAGGCATGCTATTACCAACCGCTGCAGTGGTGCATCGCGCATGGGGTGCAGCGCTTCGAAGGCGGCGCGCAAGGCGAGCACAAGATGGCCCGCGCGCTGATGCCCGTGAAGACCACCAGCGCGCACTGGCTGGCGCATCCGTCGTTCGCGGACGCGGTCGAACGCTTCCTCGAGCGCGAGGGCGAAGGCATCGCCAATTACCTGGAACACCTCGACGAGCGAAGTCCTTTCAGGGCGGCTTGACCGGCTCGGCAACAGGCCGAAGCGCGACGACTGTCTGCCCGAGGTGCTTGGGACTCGGCCAGTCGGCGCCACACCAAACGGTGTCGAGAAATAAAAAAGCGCCGGGGCCGGCGCTTTTCTTGTCGTGATCCGCTATGGAGGGATCAGCCCTTGGCCTTGTTGTAGTTGGCGACGCCGTCCACGACTTCTTTCCGGGCTTCGTCGAGGCCCTTCCAGCCCAGGATCTTGACCCACTTGCCGGCTTCCAGGTCCTTGTAGTGCTCGAAGAAGTGGGCGATGGTCTTCAGGCGCATCGCATTCACGTCGTCGATCGACTTCCAGTGGCTGTAGATCGGCAGCACCTTGTCGGTGGGAACGGCCAGCACCTTGCCGTCGACGCCGGCCTCGTCTTCCATCATCAGGATGCCCAGCGGACGGCAGGGGCAGACCACACCGGGCATCAGCGCGTAGGGCGAGATCACCAGCACGTCGACCGGATCGCCGTCGCCGCTCAGCGTTTGCGGCACATAGCCGTAGTTGGCGGGATAGTGCATCGACGTGGTCATGAAACGGTCCACGAAGATCGCACCCGATTCCTTGTCCACTTCGTACTTGACCGGATCGGCGTTCATCGGGATCTCGATGACCACGTTGAAGGCGTCAGGAAGGTTCTTCCCAGGAGAAACTTTATCGAATGACATGTCTTTGTTGGTTGATTGGATGAAACAGCACGGACTCGGAAAAACCCGGAGTTTAAGACTCGCCTCACCACCAAGTCATACGGAATGCGACTTTTCACTGTAAATTGGCTCTGTTGGCCAATCGGCCTCCCATTTTTTGCGGGAGGCTTCGAGGAAGCAACGCGGCGGAAGCTCAGGCCCGTACGTGTTGCGCGCAGGGCTTGGGCTTTCCGTCTCCACCAGTCCCCACGAACTCCTGGAGAAAGCAAAGCATGATCGGCAACACCCCCCTGATACTCGCCATGGTCTGCGGCCTTGTGGCCGTAGCCTATGGCTTCTGGGCCCGCAGTTGGATCCTCGCCAAAGACGCCGGCAACGCGCGAATGCAGGAAATCGCCGCGGCAATCCAGCAAGGCGCATCGGCCTACCTCGCGAAGCAATACACGACCATCGCGATCGTTGGCGTGGTCCTGGCGGTGCTCATCGCCGTGTTCCTCGACCTGACCACGGCCGTCGGCTTCATCATCGGCGCGGTGCTGTCGGGTGCCTGCGGCTTCATCGGCATGAATGTGTCGGTGCGCGCCAATGTGCGCACGGCCCAGGCCGCGACGAAGGGCATCGGCCCGGCGCTGGATGTGGCGTTCAGGGGCGGCGCGATCACCGGCATGCTGGTGGTCGGGCTCGGGCTGCTGGGCGTCTCGGCATTCTTCTGGTTCCTGGGCGGGGGCAATCCCGTCGCGGGCAAGAGCCTGGCGAGTGTGCTCAACCCGCTGATCGGCTTTGCCTTCGGCTCTTCGCTGATCTCGATCTTTGCGCGGCTTGGCGGCGGCATCTTCACCAAGGGTGCCGACGTCGGCGCCGACCTGGTGGGCAAGGTCGAAGCCGGAATTCCGGAAGATGATCCGCGCAATCCGGCCGTGATCGCCGACAACGTGGGCGACAACGTGGGTGACTGCGCCGGCATGGCGGCCGACTTGTTCGAGACCTATGCGGTGACGCTGATCGCGACCATGGTGCTCGGTGCATTGATGGTGACCGCTGCGCCAATGAACGCCGTCATGTACCCGCTGGCGCTGGGCGGCGTGTCGATCATCGCGTCGATCATCGGTTGCTTCTTCGTCAAGGCCTCGCCGGGCATGGTCAACGTGATGCCGGCGCTCTACAAGGGCTTGGCGGTGGCGGGCATCCTGTCCCTGATCGCCTTCTGGTTCGTCACGAGCTGGCTCATTCCCGACAATGCGATCGCCGCGAGCGGCAGCCAACTCAAGCTGTTCGGCGCGTGTTTCGTGGGCCTCGCACTGACGGCTGCGCTGGTGTGGATCACCGAGTACTACACCGGCACGCAATACAAGCCGGTTCAGCACATTGCGCAAGCTTCGACCACTGGCCACGGCACCAACATCATCGCGGGCCTCGGCGTGTCGATGCGTTCGACGGCGTGGCCAGTGATCTTTGTCTGCATCGCGATCCTGGCGTCGTATTCGCTGGCTGGTCTCTTCGGCATCGCGGTGGCTGCCACGTCGATGCTGAGCATGGCCGGCATCGTGGTCGCGCTCGACGCCTACGGCCCCATCACCGACAACGCCGGCGGCATTGCCGAGATGAGCGAACTGCCGGACAGCGTGCGCGCCGTGACCGATCCGCTGGACGCCGTGGGCAACACGACCAAGGCCGTGACCAAGGGCTATGCCATCGGTTCTGCCGGCCTTGCATCGCTGGTGCTGTTTGCCGACTACACGCACAAGCTCGAAGGCTTCGGCCAGGCGATCGACTTCAACCTGAGCGACCCGATGGTGATCGTCGGCCTGTTCATCGGCGGGCTGATCCCCTATCTCTTCGGTGCGATGGCGATGGAAGCCGTGGGCCGCGCCGCCGGCGCGGTGGTCGAGGAAGTGCGCCGCCAGTTCCGCGACATCAAGGGCATCATGGAAGGCACCGGCAAGCCTGAGTACGGCAAGGCCGTGAGCATGCTGACCGGCGCGGCGATCAAGGAAATGATGATTCCGTCGCTGCTGCCCGTGGTGGTGCCGATCCTGGTCGGCCTGCTGCTCGGGCCGAAGGCGCTGGGCGGCCTGCTGATGGGGACCATCGTGACCGGCCTCTTCGTCGCCATCAGCATGTGTACCGGCGGCGGTGCATGGGACAACGCCAAGAAGTACATCGAGGACGGCCACCACGGCGGCAAGGGCAGCGAGGCACACAAGGCCGCCGTGACGGGCGACACCGTGGGCGACCCCTACAAGGACACCGCCGGCCCGGCCGTCAATCCGTTGATCAAGATCATCAACATCGTCGCGCTGCTGATCGTGCCGCTGGTGGTGCAGGTTCATGGCGTCAAGGCGGCTGCAGTGCCGGCCACGCCGGCGCCTGTGATCGCACCAGCCCCGGGGGCGAGTGAAGACGCGATGATCAAGATCGAAAAAGGCATCGTGAAGTTCTACTTCGCGACCGGCAAGACCGACGTCGCGCCGAACGCGAAGGAATCTCTGGCCGACGTGGTGAAAGCCGTACAGAGCGGCAGCATTGCGCTGGTGAGCGGCTACCACGACGCCAGCGGCGACCCGGCCAAGAATGCGGAACTGGCCAAGCAACGCGCCGAAGCCGTGGCTGAAGCCCTGAAGGCGGCCGGCGCCCCGGCCGACAAGGTCGAGCTGACAAAGCCCGAGCAAAGCCAGGCCGATGGTCCGGCGGCCGAGGCGCGACGCGTCGAAGTCAAGATCAAGTCCTGAACATGCCCAGCGCCGCGCGGCTCGAGGCTTTCATCGCCGCAGTCGAAGGCGGCGACCACGTGAAGGCCGTGGAGGACTTCTACACCGAGAACGCGAGCATGCGCGAAAACCAGGCCGAGCCGCGTCGCGGCCGGCCGGCGCTGATCGCCAACGAGACCGCGGCGAAGGAACGCACGGCCTCCGTGTTTTCAAGGTGCGTGCGGCCTGTGCTGGTGAATGGCGACCACGTCGTCATTCGCTGGATCTTCGACTTCACCGGCAAGGATGGACGCAGCATGCACATCGAGGAACTCGCCTGGCAACGTTGGGAAGGCGACCGGATTGCCGAGGAAGAGTTCTTCTACGACCCGGCACAGATGAAGATGCGCTGAAACGGCGCCGCCATGCCGGTGGCTCGCCGGCCGACATGACCATTGCGCTTGCCATTGCCGCGCGTTACTGTCGTGCAGCAACTCCGAAGGCGAAGCAATGATCAGGCGACGGCGGTTCGTTCTGGCTGGATTGATCTCGTCGATCGACGTGGTGATTGCCGACACGCTCGCGCCCACTCGCGGCGGCGCCCTGAAAGTGGTCCATATCGCCACGCTGGTTCCAGGCCAGCCCGGCTGCAATACCGTCCCCGCGGGCGACGCCTTTCGCAGAGGGCTCACCGATCTGGGTTACGACCCGCTTGCAGGCGTCGATTCCCGGTGCGTCATCGACTACTCCGATTTACCGCGTCTTGTCGCAGAGATGCTAGGCAGCAAGCCCGCCCTCTTCGCGGTGTGGGCCCTCCCGCAGACGGTGCGTGCCGTGCGCCAGGCTGCGCCGACGATTCCGATCGTCTTCGTGGATGTCCCCGACCCGGTGCAACTCGGGTTCGTGGAATCACTCAGCCACCCGGGCGGCTATTCGACGGGCATCTCCAATGTCAGCCACGACCTGATCGCGAAGCGCGTGCAACTGCTGCGCGAGGCATTGCCTCATTCTTCCCGCCTCGCCGTGCTGGGCAACCTGGCCAATCCGCTTCAGGCCGACTACCTGCGCGCAACCCGGGAAGCGGCACTCACGCTCCACCTGGAGCCCCGAACGTACGCGGTTCAAGAGACGAGCGATTTGCCGCGAGCGTTCGCTGCCATGCGCCAGGACGACATGGAGACCGTGGTGCTCTTGCCGGATGCCTGGTTCTACCCGAGACGCGCGGAAATCATCGGGCTTGCACAACGCCATCGCATTCCGGCGATGTACACGAACCTGGGGTATCCGGCGCTTGGCGGACTGTTCACCTACGCGGCAGACCTGATCGACATGAGCTATCGGGCCGCGGCCTACGTCGACAAGATTCTGAGGGGCGCGAAGCCGGCCGATATCCCCGTCCAGCAACCAACCGCGTTCGACTTCGTCATCAACGCCCGGTCGGCGCGCGAAATCGGGCTGATTGTGCCGCCCTCGGTCATGCTGCAGGCCTCGCAGGTAATCGAGTAACCGCCGGGTGTGGCGCAGCACACCGCTGACCGTGTGCTACAGCAAACTCTCCGGCACCAGTGGCCCGACGACCCGGATCTTGAAGCGCTGCAGCCAGGTCGATTCAGGCTCGTAATGCAGGATCACTTCCTTGTCTTCGTCCATGGTGAGCCACTCGATCGTGCTCTTGTTGGCCAGCAGCCGCAGGCGATAAGCGCTCTCCAGCTTGCTGATGTTGATGATGCGCAGCATTTCGCGCGCAAGCTGCGGGCTGTCGACCATGATGCCGAGCTCGGTGTTCTCCGTGGCAGAGCGCGGGTCGAGATTGACGGAGCCGAGGTACAGCTTGCGCTTGTCGACCACCGCAGTCTTGGCATGCAACCGGCCCAGCGACTTGCCGAACATGCCGAGGCGCTCGTTCTTGGTGGTGCGTGCAGGACTCAGCTCATAGAGGTCGCAGCCGGACGCCAGCAGCCGTTGGCGATAGCGCGAATAGCCGCTGTGCACCAGCGGCTCGTCATTTGCCGCGAGCGAGTTGGTCAGCAGGGTGACGCTCACGTCGCGCTCGCGCAACGACTCGAAGGCTTCCATGCCCTTCTCTCCCGGCACCAGGTAGGGCGAGGTCAGCAGCACCTCGTTCTCGGCAGTGAGCAGTTGCGTCCAGAAGCGCATGGTGACGCTGGTGGCCAGCGCCTCGTCCTCGGACATGTAGCGCAGCTTCGTGGGCGGATCGGATACCGCGTTGGCAGGCCCCCACAGCAGGCCGATGCGGCCCCCGTCGAGTTCTTCGCCGATCGGACCATAGCCGAGCACGTCCGTCGCGGGCAGCACCACCTTGGGCGGCCGGGCGCGCATGCCGACACGCCTGTCGAAATCCTCGACCATCGCGGCATGGCCACGCTGCGGCTTGACGATGTCGGCGATCGGGTAGACAACATCGCTGTTCCAGTACGCGTCGTAGATGCCCTCGAGCTGCGGAACGATCTTGCCGACCGCGAGGGCGTCCATGTCGACGAAGTTGGTCGCATCGTTTAGCACGAAATATTCATCGGCAATATTGCGTCCGCCCAACACCGCCATCACGCCGTCCGCAATGAATAGCTTGTTGTGCATGCGGTGGTTGAGCCGCGGTATGTCGAACGCCGAGGCGGCGAACCGGCCCGCAAGGCCGCCGCGCGCACAGCAGAACGGGTTGAACAGCCGCACCTCGATGTTCGGCGTGGTCGACAGTGCCAGCAGTAGCTGGTCCGTGTACTCCGTGTAGAGGTCGTCGACGAGCAGCCGCACGCGCACGCCGCGCAAGGCGGCCTCCTTCAGCGAGCGCAGCAGCAATCCTCCGGCGCCGTCGTTCTCCAGCACGTAGTACTGCAGGTCGAGCGAGTGTTGGGCACGCCGGGCGAGCTGGATGCGCGCATCGAGCGAGAAGACGCCCAGCGGCATCAGGCGAAAGCCGGAATGCTCGCCTGGAGGCGTCGATGCGGCGACGATTCTTGCGAGTACGGTGTCGGCGCTTGGCGCGAGCGCGGCGTTCTGCGGAGTCGCACTGCGCTCCGGCAGCGTGCCGCAGGCCGTGAGCGCCCCCGCCAGCCCCATTGCCAGCACGGCCCCGAGGCAGCGACGAAGCAGGCGGCGGAATAAGATGGCGCGCATCTGTTTGAAGGAATTGACCATGACGTTCCGATTCAACCGGTTACTTGCCTGGGTGCCGATGATGCTCGCATTCGGGTCCGCGGGGCCAGCCGTCGCGGCCCTGGATGTGGGGCAGAAAGTGGCGCCATTCACCACACCGGCCGCGTTGGCCGGCAAGCCCTTCACCTACTCGCTGCAAGAAGCGCTGGCCAAGGGGCCGGTGGTGGTGTATTTCTTTCCGGCGGCGTTTTCGGTGGGCTGCTCGATCGAGGCGCATGCCTTTGCCGATGCCATGGAACAGTTTGCCGCACTGAATGCGACGGTGATCGGCGTGTCGACCGACGACATCGAGACGCTGTCGAAGTTCTCCAACCAGGCCTGCCAGGGCAAGTTTCCAGTGGCTTCGGACGAGAGCAAGAACATCACCAAGTCGTTCGATGCGGTCATGCAGACGCGACCGGACTACGCTAATCGCATCTCGTACGTGATTGCGCCGAATGGCTCAGTGGTGTCTTACTACCAGAGCCTGAATCCATTCAAGCATGTCGAGAAGATGCTCGACGCGGTCAAGGAGATCAAGAAGTAGCCTGGGCTCAATACTTGATCTTCACGCCGGCCTTGGCGCCTGTGTTGTTCTTGCCGTCGGAGAAGCCTTCGGCCGAGAACGAAGTCTTGCCGCCCGTCTCCCCGCCTGCCGAATAGGTCGGCCGCGGACCTGAGGTATCCGTTCCCGCGAAAGTCTTGCCCCCGTCGGGACGCTCCACGCCCACCTTCGCGCCCTTGCTGTTGAGCGAGTCCTCGGTAGAGGTCACGTTGGGGCTGACGTACACAGTGCCTTTTTCCCCGCTTTCGACGGGGAGCTTGAGTTCATCTGCAACGGCGGTACTGCATGCGGCGGCAAGGCAGAGCGAGAGAACAACGTAATTGCGCATTGCACCATTTGCGACCACGATCCAGCATCTGGCTGTAGGTGAAGGACTGAACCCTGCGAACGACGCGATGCTTGCCGGGGTTGCGCGCGCGCCCGTAAGATTCTTGCGCTGGTGAACGGGCTACGTTTGCTGACCCGCGATGCCAAAGGCCATCGCAGCTACTACACGAAAACTCGACATCATCTCGCCCTGACCGGCTCGCATCCTTCCCTCGCCATGCAACTCAACTACATCGCCAACACCAGCGTCGTCTCCGCTTCGGGCCGCACGCTGCCGGTTCTTGATCCGTCCGATGGCCAGGCGTTCGACGAACTGCAGCGCAGCAATGCGGCCGACATCGACGATGCCGTCGGCGCTGCGCGCGACTGCTTCGACAATGAGTGGCACAAGGTCAGTGCGGCTGAGCGCGGCCGGCTGCTCCATAAGCTCTCGCAGAAGATTGCACAACACGCCGATGAACTGGCGCTGCTCGAACAACGCGACTGCGGCAAGCCGGTGAAGCAGGCGCGAGCCGACGCACTGGCGTTGGTGCGCTACTTCGAGTTCTATGCCGGCGCTTGCGACAAGCTGCATGGCGAGACCATTCCCTACCAGGACGGCTACAGCGTCTTCACCTGGCGCGAACCGCATGGCGTCACAGGCCACATCATTCCGTGGAACTACCCGATGCAGATCTTTGGCCGCAGCGTCGGCGGCGCGCTGGCGGCGGGCAATGTCTGCGTGGTCAAGCCGGCGGAGGACGCGTGCCTGTCGCTGATTCGCGTGGCGCAACTGGCGGCCGAGGTCGGCTTTCCGCCAGGTGCGCTCAATGTCGTGACGGGTTATGGCCACGAGGTCGGCGATGCGCTGGCACGGCACCCAGGCATCGACCACATCAGCTTTACAGGCAGCCCCGCGGTCGGCACGCTGATCCAGCAGGTCGCGGCCGAACGGCATTGCCCGGTGACGCTGGAGCTGGGCGGCAAGAGCCCGCAGATCATCTTCGCGGACGCGGACCTCACCGCCGCAATCCCGGTGCTGATCAACGCCATCGTGCAGAACGCGGGACAGACCTGCTCGGCCGGCTCGCGCGTGCTGATCGAGCGCAGCATCTACGAGCCGCTGCTCGAACGGCTCGGCCACGCGTTCGAAGCGCTGCGGGTCGGTCCTGCGGCCATGGACCTCGACGTCGGTCCGCTGATTCGCCAGTCGCAGCTACAGCGCGTGTGGGACTTCCTGAGCGACGCGCAACATGCCGGCATTCCGATGGTGGCGCAAGGCGTGATCGTCGACGAGGCGCCTGAAAGCGGCTTCTACCAGGCACCCACGCTGCTGCGCGACGTGCCGGTGACGCACCGGCTGGCGCAGGAAGAAGTGTTCGGACCCGTCCTGGCGGCGATGCAATTCGCCGACGAGGACGAAGCAGTCTCGCAGGCCAACGCCACGCCGTTCGGCCTCGTCGCCGGCATCTGGACGGCCAATGGCGCACGCCAGTTCCGCATGGCCAAGCGCGTACGCAGCGGCCAGGTGTTCATCAACAACTACGGTGCCGGGGGCGGCGTCGAATTGCCCTTCGGCGGCGTGAAGTCCTCGGGCTACGGCCGCGAGAAAGGCTTCGAGGCGATGTACGGCTTCACGACGCTCAAGACCGTCGCCGTGCGACACGGTTGAAGTCCGGGGTGCCCTCCGAGCCGTGCGGCGCCAGCGATCCAATCACCACAACTCCAGGAGACTCCATGCGCGTCAAGGACAAGTCCATCATCGTCACCGGGTCGGGCGGCGGCATCGGCGAGGGTATCGCCAGGCGGCTTGCGGCGGAGGGTGCGCAAGTCATCGTCAACGACGTCAACGCGGCGGCAGGCCAGCAAGTCGTCGAGGCGATCCTGCGCGATGGCGGGCGCGCCTCCTTCTTTGCGGCCGACGTCACGAAGACGGCGGACGTGAAGGCACTGGTCGACGTCGCGATCGAGCGCCATGGCAAGCTCGACGTCATGGTCAACAACGCGGGCTGGACGCACCGCAACCGCCCCGCCCTCGAAGTGAGCGAGGAAGAGTTCGACCGTTGCTTCTCCGTCAACGTGAAGAGCATCTACCTGTCGACCATTCATGCAGTACCGGCGTTTCGCGCCAACGGCGGCGGCAGCTTCATCAACATCGCGTCGACGGCCGGCGTGCGCCCTCGCCCGGGCCTCACCTGGTACAACGGATCGAAGGGCGCGGTCATCACTACCAGCAAGTCACTGGCTGCCGAACTGGGGCCGGACAACATCCGCGTGAACTGCATCAACCCGGTGTTCAATCCGGACACCGGCCTGGCTGCCGAATTCGCCGGCGGACCGGTCACCGAAGAGCGCAAGGCCATGTTCCGCGCCACCATTCCGCTCGGCCGCTTCTCGACCGCACTCGACGTGGCCAACGCGGCGCTGTACCTGGCGAGCGACGAGGCCGCCTTCATCAGCGGCGTGTGCATCGAGGTCGACGGAGCGCGCTGCGTCTGAAAAATTAGACAGCTCCGAAGCGCCTGCGGCGCCTCCCCCTCGAGGGGGCGCACCCGGCGGCCCGGCAAAGCCGGTTCCGCGGAAAGGTTAAAGCACCCCCAAAGCGCCTGCGGCGCCTCCCCCTCGTGGGGCGCACCCGGCGGCCCGGCAAAGCCGGTTCCGCGGGTGCCCACGTACAGACTTCGCCGTGCTCGTCGACGGTCACGCGATAACGTGGTGGAAAACCGAGATGAGTCGAAGCTATCCCTCGCCTCGTGCGAATGCCCTGTCGAGTCCCTGTGCGCGTCATGGATAGCCCGATGCACCCTCCGGGTGCAGGCGATGGGGTAAATTGACAATTCCCATGAACAGCAAAGTCATCCCCGTCTCCGAAATCGGCCGCGCACATCGTGCCGCCGCGGTTGCGCAGGCGCGGGTTCCTGCGGTCGGGCACCTCGAGGATCAACTGCGCCGGCCGTTGACCGACCTGCGCATCAGCGTGACGGACCGGTGCAACTTCCGTTGCAGCTATTGCATGCCGAAGGAAGTCTTCGACAAGGACTACAAGTACCTGCCCCACGCGGCGCTCCTTAACTTCGAGGAAATCGCGCGGCTGGCGCGGCTGTTTACCGCGCATGGCGTGCGCAAGATTCGCCTCACGGGCGGCGAGCCGCTGCTGCGCAAGAACATCGAAGTCCTGATCGAGCAGCTAGCCCAGTTGCGTACCGTGGATGGCGCACCGCTGGACCTCACGCTGACCACCAATGGTTCCCTGCTCGCGCGCAAGGCCGCCACCCTCAAGGCTGCCGGCCTGCAGCGCGTGACGGTCAGCCTGGACGGCCTCGACGACACGGTCTTCCGCCGCATGAACGATGTCGACTTTCCGGTTGCCGATGTGCTGATGGGCATCGACGCCGCGCAGGCCGCCGGGCTCGGGCCGATCAAGGTCAACATGGTCGTCAAGCGCGGTACCAACGAGCAGGAAATCCTGCCGATGGCGCGCCACTTTCGCAGCACAGGCGTGGTGCTGCGCTTCATCGAATACATGGACGTGGGGGCCACCAACGGCTGGCGCATGGACGAGGTGATGCCTTCTGCCGAGGTCATTGCGCTCATCGCGAACGAGTTTCCGCTGCGGCCGCTCGAAGCCAGCGCGCCCGGCGAAACGGCGCAGCGCTGGGCCTATGCCGATGGCGCGGGCGAAATCGGCGTGATCAGCAGCGTCACGCAGGCCTTCTGCCACGACTGCAGCCGCGCGCGCCTGTCGACCGAAGGGAGGCTCTACACCTGCCTGTTTGCAAGCCGCGGCCACGACCTTCGCCCGCTGCTGCGCGGCGATGCGGACGACACGCAATTGCTCTCGGCGATCGGCCACATCTGGCAGGGCCGCACCGACCGGTATTCCGAGCTCCGCGCGCTTCGCGATCCCGACCTGGCGACCGAAACCGGCGCGGCACGTCGCGTCGAGATGAGCTACATCGGCGGCTGACAATGGGTCGCAACATGCCCCACGTAGCGGCGGACATCACCGGGCTGGTTCTTGCCGGCGGCCGCGGCTCCCGCATGGGCGGCGTCGACAAGGGCTTGCAGACCTTCAATGGGACGCCGCTTGCACGACACGCGGTGCAGCGACTCGGGCCACAGGTCGGCAGGATGGTGATCAATGCCAACCGCAACCTGCCGACCTATGAATCGTTCGGTGTGCCGGTGTGGCCCGATGGCATCGCCGACTATGCAGGGCCGCTGGCTGGCTTCCTGACGGGCCTGGAACGCTGTCAAACGCCATGGCTGCTGACCGTGCCTTGCGACACGCCGCTGTTTCCGCCGGACCTGGCCAGCCGCCTCGCCGATGCACTCGCGCAGGCGGATGCCGAGATCGCCATGGTCAGCGCCCCGGAGCCCCAGGACGAAGGCGGCCCACCGGTCCTGCGCGCTCAACCCGTGTTCTGCCTGCTGCCCGTCAACTTGCTGGCCAGCCTTCGCGAATTCACCGTGGCCGGCGGCCGCAAGATCGATGCGTGGACTGCGCGGCATCGCACCGTGCTCGTCCCGTTCGACCGCGAGGACGATGCGCCCGACGCCTTCTTCAATGCCAACACGCTGGCAGAACTCGCGGCGCTGGAAACACACCGCGCCAAATGAGCCGCATCGCCGATATCGCGGCTGCACTGGCCGGCTATGACCCGAAAGCGCTGAGCGTCGACGGCGTTCAGGCCTTTCTCGCCGAACTCGTCGCGCCCGCCATCCTGCGCGAGCGGGAACGCGTGCCGCTGTTCGAGGCCCTCGGCCGCGTGCTGGCCGAGGACGTGGTCTCGCCCTTCAACGTCCCGCCACACGACAATTCGGCCATGGACGGCTTCGCCTTCGATGGTGCGGTGCTCGACACGCCTTCATCCGGATTCGTCAGCCTGCGGGTGGCAGGCACCGCATTCGCGGGCACAGCCCGGCATGGCGCTTTGACCCGGGGCGACGCCCTCAAGATCATGACCGGCGCGGTGATGCCGGCGGGTTTCGACACCGTCGTGCCGCAGGAGTTCTGCACCGTCGACGGCGATACCGTGCGCTTTCCTGCCAACGCCCTGCGCCCCGGCGACAACCGCCGCTTTGCCGGCGAAGACTTGAGGCAAGGCCTCCCCGCGCTGCTGCAGGGCGAGCGCCTGACGCCGGCCGGACTCGGCCTGCTCGCCAGTCTCGGCCAAGCCGAAGCGCCGGTGTTGCGCCGCCTGCGCGTGGCGTACTTCTCGACCGGAGACGAGATTCTCAGCCTCGGCGAGCCGCCGCGCGAAGGCGCCGTCTACGACAGCAATCGCTACACGGTGTTCGGCCTGCTCACGCGGCTGGGCTGCCAGGTCGTCGACCTCGGCATGGTGCGCGACGACCCGGCCGCGCTCGCCGACGCGCTGACTGATGCTGCCGAGCGCGCCGACGCGATCATCACCAGCGGCGGTGTCAGCGTCGGCGAGGCCGATCACACCCGCGCCGTGATGAAGCAACTGGGTGACATGGCGTTCTGGCGCGTCGCGATGCGGCCGGGCCGCCCCATGGCGGTCGGGCTCATTCCCAGGTCGTCCGCGGGCGATGCCCATGAGGGCGCCGCGGTGCTCTTCGGCCTGCCGGGCAATCCGGTCGCCGTGATGGTCACCTTCCTCGCCTTCGTGCGCCCCGCCCTGCTCCGGCTCATGGGATGCAACGCAGCCAATGCCGCGCCGCCACCCATGCTGCGCGCACGCAGCGTGGCGCCGATCCGCAAGAAGCCCGGCCGCACCGAGTACCAACGAGGCCGGGTCACCTGCCTGCCCGGTGCGCTACCGGAAGTCCGCATCGCCGGCAACCAGGGCTCGGGCGTGCTGAGTTCGATGGTCGAGGGCAACGGACTCGTCGTCCTGCACCATGCGCAAGGCAGCGTGGCGCCCGGCGACGAGGTCGACGTGATGATGTTCGACGGCGTTGTGTAGCCATGCTCGCCGCCCGCGTCGACATGCTGCAGCAGATGCCCATATTCGGCGGCATCAGCGCGGACACGCTGGAGTTCCTGCTGGAACCTGCGCCCATTGTCGAAGTTCCCACCGGCGACTTCTTTTTTCGCGAAGGCGACCCGCCGCACGGCATGTTCGTACTCGAGGCGGGTCAGGTCACCGTCTTCAAGAGCTGGAAGGGGCGAAACCTGTTGCTGCATCAGTTGAAGCAAGGCGACTGCTTCGGCGAGATGTCACTGCTGGACCTGTCGCCGCGCAGCGCATCCGTGCGTGCCGGTGCGCCCTGCACCGCGGTGGCACTGACGCCAGCCAATCTTTATCGGCTGTATGAGCACAACACGGCCCAGTTCGCGCTGATCCAGATGAACATCGGGCGCGAACTGAGCCGGCGAATGCGCGTCGTAGACGACCTGTTGCTGCGCGCCAGGATGGGCGAGGTGCTGCCGCCGCCACAGCATCTCCCGCCATAGCCTAGATTCGGCCCAGCGCCCGGTCCACGCCCTTGTTGGCCAGCATGTCGGCGCGCTCGTTGCCCGGATCGCCAGAATGGCCCTTGACCCAGCGCCACTCGATGGTGTGGCCGCCGTCCTGCACAAGATGGTCGAGCCGCTTCCACAACTCGACGTTCTTCACCGGCTGCTTCGCGGCAGTCATCCAGCCCTTTGCCTTCCAGCCCTTCACCCATTCGGTGATGCCTTGGCGCACATACTGGCTGTCGAGATAAAGCACCACCTTGCACGGCCGCTTCAGCGCGGCCAGGCCCTCGATCACGGCGGTGAGTTCCATGCGGTTGTTGGTGGTGTTCAGTTCGCCGCCAAATATCTCTTTCTCGGTCGCGCCCGACTTGAGCCATGCGCCCCAGCCGCCCGGGCCGGGGTTGCCCTTGCAGGCGCCATCGGTGTAGATCTGTACCTCGTTCAACTCGTTCGTCCTTGCTTCTTGAAAATCACGGTCGAGGCGGCGGGGGGGCACGGTGCACCTTGCCCGCGACGGGCATCGGCGCACTGGCGCGTGCGCCGGCGCGGCGCCAGTCGGCACTTAACAGCCGCAACCCGCGTACACGCTTCACCGCCACCAGAAAATAAACAGCGCCAAATATCGGCCACCAACGCTCGCCCGCCGCATCGAACCAGCGAAATCGCTCTAGCCACGCCTCGCTGCGCACCGCAGGCCGATACGCCCCAAAACGGCCCGATTCGACCTCGAAACTCAACAGCCGCAGCCAGTCCCGCATGCGCCGGTAGGCGATGAATTCCCCGGCTTCGGGCAAGAACAACTCGCCGAAACCCAGGCGACGCCATAAATGGGCACGCCGCTGCCGCATTCCCCACAGGCTGTGGGGGTTCAGTCCGCAGATCACCACGCGCCCTTCGGGCACCAGCACGCGCTCGACCTCGCGCAAGGTGGCATGCGGGTCTTCACTGAGCTCCAGGGCGTGCGGGAGCAGCACCAGATCAAGACTGTTGGCCGAAAACGGCAACGCGGTGAAGTCCGTGAACAAAGCCGCAGAAGAGGCCTCCCCCTGCTGCGGCACCTGCGGCAGCGCCAGCCAGCGGTGCCGCATCCGGTTCGCACGCAGCGCGTCTATGGCAGGCAATCCGAGTTGAAGCGCGTGGTAGCCGAACATGTCGGCGACGGCCTGGTCGAATTGCAGTTGCTCCCAGGCCAGCAGATAGCGGCCGGGCGGGGTCTGGAACCAATCCTGCAAACCTATAATTTGACCGCTCATGACCTTCGTTCCGCTGCCCGCTTTGGCTGACAACTACATCTGGATGCTGAGGCACGGGCCCGATGCCATCGAGGTAGACCCGGGCGATGCCCAGCCGACGTTCGAAAACCTTGGGCGCGGCGAGCCGCAACTGGCCGCGATTCTAGTCACGCACCGTCGCGCGGATCGCGCCGGCAGCGCCGCCATCCAACCCCGATGGTCGGATGCCGGACGCGACAACCACCTTTTTCTTCGCAGCCGCGAAACCACCCTCCTTGAAGCAATGCACGTCCGCACCGGCCTTTCCGCCGCGGCCGACGCCGGCGGGGTGTTCACCGCACTGCACCAATGGGAACCCGACCTCTGATGAAATTTTTGCTAGCCGCCTGCATTGCGGGCACCCTGCTGCTCGCGGGCTGCGCGACCGGTACCCGGCCTGCCGGTTCCACCGCGACTTCTTCCGCCGCAAGCGCGACCCCGAAATATCCCAGCGATCCGCTAATGCCCATCACGACGGGCAAAGCCACTTCCCAGAGCGTGGCGCCATTGGCACCGCCCACGGACATGTGGGACCGCATCCGCCGCGGGTTCAAGATGCAGAACCTCGACAACGACGCGGTTCACGAGCGCGAGCAGTGGTACGCGAGCCGGCCCGACTACATCCAGCGCATGACCGAGCGGTCGAACAAGTACATCTTCTACATCGTGGAAGAACTCGAGCGCCGCGACATGCCGACCGAGCTTGCGCTGCTGCCGTACATCGAGAGCGCCTTCAACCCGCAGGCCGTGTCGAGCGCGCGCGCCGCCGGCATGTGGCAATTCATGCCGGCCACCGGCACTGACTATTCCCTGAAGCAGAATATCTTCCGCGATGACCGCCGCGATGTGCTCGCGTCCACTCGCGCCGCGCTCGACTACCTTCAGAAGCTCTACAACATGTTCGGCGACTGGCAGTTGGCACTGGCCGCCTACAACTGGGGCGAAGGCAGCGTCAGCCGCGCCATTGCCAAGAACCAGAGGCTGGGCCTGCCCACCACCTACAGCGACCTCACGATGCCGGGCGAAACGCGCCTGTATGTGCCCAAGCTGCAGGCCGTGAAGAACATCGTGGCCAATCCGCAGGCGTTCAACACCGACCTGCCGCTGATTCCCAATCACCCCTACTTCCAGACCGTCACCTTGACGCGCGACCTCGACGTGGCGTTGGCCGCAAAGCTTGCCGACGTGCGCATCGAAGACTTCCGCGCGCTCAATCCCGCCGCGCACAAGCCGATCATCCTGGCCGCCGGCACCCCGCAGATCCTGCTGCCGTGGGACAACGCGGCGGTCTTCACGCGCAACTTCGAGGCCTACAGCCAGGGCCAGTACGCCAGTTGGACCGCCTGGACCGTCGAGACGACGATGACCGCCTCCGACGCAGCCCAGCGCACCGGCATGAGCGAGGCCGACTTGCGCGCCGTCAACAACATCCCGCCGCGCATGCTGATCAAGGCCGGATCCACGCTGATCGTGCCGCGCTCGGCCAAGGTGCAGGAGGACGTCGCCGCGGTGGTGGCCGACACCGGCCACCTGAGCTTCCAGCCCGAGATCGTGACGCGCCGGACTACCGTGAAGGCGGGCCGCAATGACACGCCGGCCAGCATCGCCAGCCGCTACCGGCTCAGCGCCGGCAGCGTGGCCGACTGGAACGACGTGCGGATCAACCACAAGTTCCCGCGCGGCGCCAGCGTGGTGGTCTATGTGCAGGTGCGCACCATGGCGACCGCAAGGGTTGGCAGCGGCGCGGCGCCGGCGCATGCCGCGGCGTCGCAGCGCGGCGGCGCCGCTCGGGTGCAGGTTCCCAGCAAGCAGGTCGTTTCGGTCTCGACGAGGCCAACCGCCCAAGGATCCGGCAAGCGGGCCGTGCACGAAACCAGCAAGCAAGCGGCCCACGAAAAGCCCGCCGGCACGCCGACCAGGAAGAAGCACTAGCCTCGGGTTCAGCGCGCAGCGGCCTGCGCGCGCGACTGCCGCCGCCACACGGCCTCGAGCAATGCCACCGCTACCATCACTGCGGTGGTCAACGCTCCCACCGTTGCCACCGACAGGTGCGATGCAAACGGCACGATCAAGGCCAGCGCGGCCAGGCCGCCAATGTGCGACTGCGGCAGGAAGCCATACACCACGCGCTTGAAGAGCGCGTTGCCGAACAGGTAGATGGCCGGCCCGCCCAGCAGCGCACCGAGGTACTTCCACTCGAAGTGGTGATCGCCATGGCCGATGACGAGCTCGTCAGCCACGGCCGAGACGATGATGCCCGCCACGAGCACAACATGCGTGTAGTGGAACTTGGCGCCGATGCCGCCCGGATCGTCGGAGTGTTCGATCACGTGGGCCGCGTCCTTGCTGCTGGTGTCGAAGTACATCCACCACATCGCGATGCTGCCGAGAAAGGTCACCAGCATCGTCAGCACGGCGCCCAGAGCCCACTCCTTCGCCTGCCCGAATGCAACGCCGCTCGCCAGCACTGACTCGCCCAGTGCCACGATCACGAACTGTTGGCAGCGCTCCGCCAGGTGGCCGCCGTCGATGGTCCAATCGGCCGTGGTGGATCGTCCAAGGCCCGGAAACCTGAAGCCAATCATTGGGGCGACGTACTCGCAGAGCACGCCGGCAGCCCAGAGGGCGAGCCGCAAGTTACCGTCCGCCAAAGCCCCAGTCACCCACAACACCGCGACCACCGAGGTCCACGCCAGGATGCGCCGGAAGTTCGGGACCAGCGCGTGCCGTTTGCCGAGCGCCAGCAACACCCAGAGCGTCCGGCCCACCTGGATCACCGCGTAGCAACCGGCAAACACGAGCGCCCGTTCGCCAAACGCCTGCGGCAACGCGGAAGCCATCACCAGCGCGACCAGCATGATCGCGAACAGCACCAGCCGGATCGGTATCGCCGTCGGTTCGAACCAGTTGGTCACCCATGCCGTGTACTGCCAGCCCATCCAGACCGCGAACCACAGCAGCAGCGTCTGCAGCGCGCCGAGCAAGGTGAGATGGTCGAGCAGGTAATGCGACAGTTGGGTGACCGCAAAGACATAGACCAGGTCGAAGAACAATTCTTCGTTCGACACCCGCGCCGCCGCATGGCGCGAGCGCAGCAACGCAGGTGAGTGGCGTCCAGGCTCGTTGCTGTCGTTCAACAAAATCTCTCCTGTCTTGCTTACAGCTTCTCGGTTTCGCCGCTGCGCGGTTGCCACTTCATCAAGCGCCGCTCGATCACCCCCACGACGCCATCCAGCACCAATGCAAAGATCGTCAGCACGACGATTCCGGCGAACACCGTGTTGACGTCGAAGGTACCCTCCGCCTGCAGGATCAGGTAGCCCACGCCCCGCGCCGAACCCAGGTACTCGCCAACGACCGCACCGACGAAGGCCAGGCCAACGGAAGTATGCAGGCTGGAAAACACCCAGCTCGTCGCGCTCGGCAAGTACACCGTGCGCAGCAGTTGCCGCTGATTGGCGCCGAGCATGCGCGCATTGGCCAGGATCACCGGGCTCACCTCCCGCACACCCTGGTAGACGTTGAAGAACACGATGAAGAACACGAGCGTGACGGCCAGCGCAACCTTGCTCCAGATGCCGAGCCCGAACCACAGGGAAAATATCGGCGCGAGGATCACCCGCGGCATCGAGTTGGCCGCCTTGATATAGGGGTCGAGAATCAGGCTGGCCGTCGGCGCGAGCGCCAGCCACAGCCCGCAGGCCAACCCCACCGCGGTGCCGATGGCAAAAGCCAGCACGGTCTCGACCAGCGTCGTGCCAAGGTGCAGGTACACATCGGCATTGCCCTTCAAGCCATCGGGAAAGAACATGCTGGCCGGCAAGTCGACTGGCACGAACCAGCTCCAGATCCGCCCTGCCACCTGGATCGGCTCACCCAGGAAAAATGCAAACTGCTGGTTGCGCGACGCGACGTGCCATACCACCAGGATGACGGCAAGCAGCGCGAATTGCCAGAAACGGGCATTGCGTTCGTTGAGCAGCATGTCAAGCCGCCTTCTTCAATTGCTGCGCATAGCCCTTGAGCACTTCGTCGCGCAGCACGTTCCAGATCTGGGTGTGCAGTTCGACGAAGCGCGCATCGGTGCGCACCTCGGCGACGTCGCGCGGGCGCGGGAGGTCGATGCTGAATTCGCCGATCGGACGCGTCGCGGGGCCTGCCGACAGCACAACCACGCGGTCGCTCATCGCGATGGCTTCGTCGAGGTCGTGCGTGATGAAGAGCACTGCCTTCTTCTTCGCGGCCCAGAGGTCCAGCACCTCGTTCTCCATGAGTTGGCGGGTCTGCACGTCGAGCGCGCTGAAGGGCTCATCCATCAGGATGATGTCCGGGTCCAATGCCAGTGTCTGCGCCAGCGCCACGCGCTTGCGCATGCCGCCCGACAGTTGATGCGGGTAGCGATCGCCAAATCCCGACAGGCCGACGCGCGCCAGCCAGGCCTCGCCCTGCGCCCTTGCGTCCGCATCCGGCACACCGCGGTACTGCAGGCCCACCATGACGTTGTCGAGCGTGCTGCGCCAAGGCATCAGGGCTTCGCTCTGGAACATGTAGCCGGCGCGCCGGTTGATGCCAACCAGCGGCTCGCCAAAGACTTTGATCGCCCCCGACGATGGCTCCAGCAACCCGGCCCCCACGTTCAGCAAGGTCGACTTGCCGCAGCCGGTGGGGCCGACCACCGACACGAACTCGCCGGCCTCGATGCGCAGCGTGGTATCGGCCACGGCCGTGTACCGTTGGCCGGGGTCGTCCTTCGAGCGAAAGGTACAGCTGATGTCGAGGAGTTCGAGTGCGTAGTCAGACATGAAACAGGACGAAATCTTGGCATTCGGGCCCAAACAAAAAACCCGGCCGAAGCCGGGTCTGGTGCGCCTGCAGGTCAGGCCTTGAACTTGTCTTTGGCTCGCTTGGCAAAGTCATTGGTGTACAGCTTGTCGATATCGATTTTCTCGGGTTTGACCGTGTTGTCGAAACTGCCGATGGCGGTGAGCGCGGTCTTCGGCCCCTCGGAAGGCACCAGGCCGTCGACGGCAATCGATTCGCGCACCTTGTCGAACGACGCAAGGTACAGCGCGCGGTCGCCCAGCAGGTAGGTCTCAGGGACGGTCTTGATGATGTCGCCCGGTCCGGCCGTCTGCAGCCACTTGAGGCCATGCACGATCGCGTTGGCGAGTGCCTGGCATGTGTTGGGATTCTTCTGGATGAACTCGGAAGATGCGTAGAGGCAGGCCGCCGGCATCGGCCCGCCGAACACTTCCTGCGTGCCCTTGAGCGTGCGCGTGTCGCTGATGATCTTCACGTCGCCCTTCTGCTCGAGCATGGTCATCACAGGGTCCGTGTTGCTGATCGCGTCGATCTGCCCCGCGCGCAGCGCCGTCAATGCGCCAGCCGCCACGCCCACGCCGATGTAGCTCACGTCGCTCGCCTTGACACCGCCGCGCGACAGCACCAGGTTGGCCACCATGTTGGTCGACGACCCGGGCGCGGAGACGCCGATCTTCTTGCCCTTGAGGTCGGCAATGGTCTTGTACGCGGGCATGTTCTTCGTCGACACGCCCACTGCGATCTGCGGTGCCCGGCCTTGCAGCACGAAGCACTGGAAGTACTGGTTCTTTGCCTGCAGGTTGATGGTGTGTTCGAACGCGCCCGAGCACACATCGGCCGAGCCGCCCACAACGGCCTGCAGCGCACGCGAGCCACCGGCGAAATCGGAGATCTCGACATCCAGTCCCTCGGTCTTGAAGTAACCAAGTTGCTCGCTGATGGTCAGCGGCAGGTAGTAGAACGCGGCCTTGCCCCCGACAGCGATGGATACCCTAGTCTTTTCAAGCTTGCCCTGCGCGTGCACGAAGGGAGCGGATATTGCGACAGCACCGAGTGCTGCAGCAGTGGTGAAAGTACGGCGTTTGAGCATGGGAGCCGGCGCGAAAGCCGTCGGTGCCTGTGTGAAGTTGATCCGAGCTTAGGGAGCGCCATCCCCACCTGCATCAGGAACATCCCGTGCGGGTTTTCACGTAAGAACGAAGTCCTCCCCTCGGTCGGGAAAGGCATCGCGGCTTCTAGCAGGATGCGAGCGTCCACGAAGCGCTGCGTGCGTTGCGAAAAGCCTTCGCACACAGCGCGATGCAGGCAATCCGCAGCGTCAACGCCGGTCTACAAGCGCGTGCGCAATGGTCCCGAGATCGACGTATTCGAGTTCGCTGCCAGCGGGTACGCCGCGCGCCAACCGAGTGACCGTGAGGCCGCGCTGGCGCAAGGCCTCGCCGATCACATGGGCCGTGGCTTCCCCCTCGGCCGTGAAGTTGGTGGCAAGAATCACCTCGGCCACATCGCCATCCAGTGCGCGGTCGAACAGCTTCTGCAAGCCGATGTCCTTCGGTCCGATGCCGTCGAGCGGGCTCAGCTTGCCCATCAGGACGAAGTAGTAGCCGCGAAACGCGCCGGTGCGCTCGAGCGCGGCCTGGTCGGCTGGCGTTTCGACCACACAAAGCTTTCCGGCGTCACGTCGCGGGTCGCTGCAGACACTGCAAATCGCCGCTTCCGTGAACGTGTTGCAGCGATCACAGTGCCGCACCTGGAGGGCCGCCTGCTGCAAGGCGCGCGCAAGCAGTTGTGTGCCTTCGCGATCATGCTGCAACAGATGAAACGCCATGCGCGAGGCCGACTTGACGCCTACACCCGGCAGGCGGCGCAATGCCTCGACCAGCGCGTCGAGCGAACTGGAATCAGCCATGCATGTGCAACAGGACTAGAACGGCAGCTTCATGCCGGGCGGCAGGCCTGGCATGCCAGCGGAAAGCTTGCCCATCTTCTGCTCGCTGGTCTCCTCGGCCTTGCGCACGGCGGCGTTGAAAGCGGCAGCGACGAGGTCTTCAAGCATGTCCTTGTCGTCCGCCAGCAGGCTGGGGTCGATGGTGATGCGCTTGACGTCGTGCTTGCAGGTCATCACAACCTTTACCAGGCCCGCGCCGGATTCGCCTTCGACCTCGATGGTGGCCAGTTCTTCCTGCGCCTTCTTGAGGTTCTCCTGCATCGCCTGGGCCTGCTTCATGAGGCCGGCAAGTTGTCCTTTGTTGAACATGGGTTTGATCCTGAATGGTTGAAAAAATCGGGTGAATGCTAAACCGCCGCAACAGGCGCCGGGTGTCACGCCGGCCGCAGCGTCCCCGGCACGATGCGGGCATCGAAGTCGCGCATCATGCTCTGCACGAGCGGGTCGTTGTGGATTGCCTCTTCAGCCGCCTTCTGCCGCGCTTCGGCGGCCAGCTTGTTGCGCCGCGCCGGGCTGTCGACCACGTTGCCAATCTCGACGGCGAGCTTGACGCCGTGCCCGAGTGTTGCCAATGCCGCCTGCAACTTCTCGCGACTGGCAACCTGGTTGAGGGATTCGCGCTCGACACGCAGCAACCACTGGTCGACGTCGCGCGCCACCAGCTGCGACTGCAACGCCAATTCGCGTGTAAGCGCGCTGATGGCTTCGGCCGCCACCAGTTGCGAGACCGCCTCGTGCCAGAAGTCGCCGTCCTCGCTGGTCACGAGCGGCGTGCTGGATGACTGCTCACGGGCCATGTCACGCATGCCGGGAGGCGGCTGAACGCGGACCTGCATGGCGACGACGCCGGGTACGCCCTGCGCGGCATCCACGGCCGCTGCAATCTTCCTCGGCTCCGCAGCCGCAAGTGCAGGCGGCTCGACGATCGCAAGGCGATGGCCCGGTGGCGCATGGATGACGGGCGCGACCGTCGCGACCCGAGACTTCGCGGCAACGGGGGTGTCCGCCGGCGAGGCCACGGCGACAGCCCGTTCCACCGGCCTGACCGCCCGAACCGGCTCATTCAGAGTTTTTTTTTCCGCGGACGGCTTGAATGCGAGCAAGCGCAGCAACACCATCGTGAGCGCCGCGTACTCATCGGGCGCAAGCCCCAATTCACCCCGGCCATGCAGGCACAGGCTGTAGAGCAATTGCGTTTCATCGGGCGGCATGGAGGCGGCCAGGCGCGCCGTCTCGGCGGCATCCGGATCGGTGCCGTCGGCGGCATGGTCCGCGCGCGCGGGCACCGCCTGCAACACCGCCATGGCCTGCAGCACGGTGGTCATCTCTTCCAGCGTGGAAGCTGCCGATAGGCCGTCACGCCGCAATGTCTCGGAGGTTTCGACCACGGTCTTGCCGTCGCCCGCCGCGAGCGCGTCGATGAGCCTGAACACATGCCCGCGGTCGACCGTGCCAAGCATCTGCCGCACACCTCCCTCGACCAGGGTGCCGTTGCCAAAAGCGATGGCCTGGTCGGTCAGGGAAAGCGCATCGCGCATCGAGCCACGGGCCGCGCGCGCCAGCAATCGAAGCGCCTGTACATCGGCCGGCACGTCTTCGGTTTTCAGCACCTGCGTCAAATGTTCGAGCACGGTCTCCGGCGCCATCGGCCGCAGGTTGAACTGCAGGCAGCGCGACAGCACCGTGACCGGCACCTTTTGCGGGTCGGTGGTCGCCAGGACGAACTTGAGGTACTCGGGCGGTTCCTCCAGCGTCTTCAGCATCGCGTTGAAGGCGGTGCTGGTGAGCATATGCACCTCGTCGATCATGAAGACCTTGAAGCGCCCCTGCACCGGCTTGTAGACCGCCTGCTCCAGCAGCGACTGAACTTCGTCGACGCCACGGTTGGAGGCCGCGTCGAGTTCGGTGTAGTCGACGAAGCGACCTGAATCGATGTCCTTGCACGCCTGGCACACGCCGCACGGCGTGGCCGTGATGCCACCCTGCCCGTCCGGGCCCTGGCAGTTGAGCGACTTGGCCAGGATGCGCGACACCGTGGTCTTGCCCACGCCGCGCGTGCCGGTGAACATATAGGCGTGATGCAGGCGCTGGGTGGTCAGCGCATTCGACAGGGCCTGCACGACGTGCGCCTGCCCCACCATCTCCTCGAAGTTCCGGGGACGGTATTTGCGGGCGAGCACGAGATAGGACATCGGGCCATTTTAGGGGCCGGTCCTATGCCGTTTCAGCGCGGGATGTATGCCGTTGTGCAGTTGAAAACCCTGTAATGGCTCACTAGTATGAAATGTCAAACGGAGGAGAACCGACATGGCCGTTGCTCCCAGCACCAAGCGCAGCGCGAAAGCTGCCAAACCCGCAGATCCCGCAAAGTCCAACCGGCTGCGCTACTGCGCGCAACCGGTCCAGACCCCGCGCATTTTCGACAGCAGCGTGCCTGCTGGCCGGGCCTTTGCCATCATGAGCGCAAGCAAGAAATGGGTGAACGGCACCACGCTCACCTACTACTGCTTTCGCAAGGGTGATGCGGTGCCGGCGGCCTGGTTCGGTGTCGCAAGCGACATAGCCGCCGTCGACAACGCCTTCGAAACCTGGGCCAAGCTGGGCCTCGGCATCACATTCAGGCGCGTCGACC
Organism: Variovorax humicola; assembly: GCF_037889915.1. Taxonomy (NCBI): domain Bacteria; kingdom Pseudomonadati; phylum Pseudomonadota; class Betaproteobacteria; order Burkholderiales; family Comamonadaceae; genus Variovorax; species Variovorax humicola. The sequence continues at coordinate 355,198 of NZ_JBBKZV010000002.1, forward strand.
ATCCCGCCGACGCCATGATCCGCATCGGCTTCGACCAGAACGATGGTTCATGGTCATACGTCGGACGCGACGTGCTCAACACGAGGGACCCGGCCGAGCGCACCCTCAACTTTGGTTGGCCGCTGACGACGCCGTACGGCGGCGACACCGCACTGCACGAGATCGGCCATTCGCTGGGCCTCGAGCACGAGCACCAGAATCCGAATGCCGGCATCACCTGGAACCGCCAGGCCGTGCTGGACTACTTCAGGGGTCCACCCAACTCCTGGCCCGACGACCAGATCGACTGGAACATCCTGCGCAAGATTCCCGCGGCCGAAGTCAAGGGCACCAACTGGGACCCTGATTCGGTCATGGAATACCAGTTCGAGGCGGGCCTGATCCAGGCCCCGGCGAAATACGTGAATGGCCTGACACCAAAGGGCGGCCTCTCCGCAGCCGACAAGAGTTGGGTGATGCAGTCCTATCCCGGCGCCAAGGCACCGGCGGTGCCGCAACTCAAGGTGGGCTTGTCGCAGTTGCTGAAACTCATGGCCGGCGAGACGCGTGTGTTCGAGTTCGCGCCGACGCGCACCCGCACCTACGACATCGGTACATTCGGCACGTCGGACACGGTGCTGGTGCTGTTCGAGGTCACGCCCGCGGGCAATGTGCAGATCGCAGGCAACGACGACAGCGGCACCAACCTGAATGCCCATGTGCAAATGCGCCTGCAAAAGGGCCGCAAGTACCAGGCCGGCGTGCGGCTTTACTACGCCGATGCGGCGCTGGAGACCTCGTTGATGGTCTGGTGAAAACCGTCATCTACAATAGAGATTGACGGGCCTCCCCGCATGGTGAAGCGGCCAACCGGGTCAGGTGGGGAACCAAGCAGCCCTAACTGTGGAGTCAGTGCCGGGGGTAAGGCTCGTCAACCTCATTTCGATGGCTGCCAGTGGCAGCCATCGCCCCGTCAGCGGACGCAAGCCCTACTTTTATCGGCACTCTAGGATTCAAGAGATGGCCGTCGCGCGCGCCCGCAGGTTCACCGGGCCTGCCGGGCCTACTGGGCAAATGCAATCATTTGCCATGCGCTACACCCATCGCAGGACCGAGTGCGCGGCGCACAGGCCGCTGGCCATGCTGAGCGTGAGCAAATACCCACCCGTCGGCGCCTCCCAGTCGAGCATCTCGCCGGCGCAGAAGACGCCCGGCAGCGCCGCAATCATCAGGTTTGCGTCGAGCGCCTCGAAGCGCACACCGCCTGCGGTGCTGATCGCTTCATCGACCGGCCGCGCGGCCCGCACGCGCAACGGCAACGCCTTGATGGCCTCGGCCAGGCGCTGCGGCTGGTGCATATCTTCCCGGGTAAGCTGCTCGTGCAACAAACCCGACTTGATGCCGTCCAGGCCGAGCCGGCTCTTCAAATGGCTGGACAATGACCGGGCACCGCGTGGGTGATTGACGGCCGCCAAAACCTGCGCGGCAGTGCGATCCGGCAGCAAGTCGATGCGACAGGTCGCGCCCTCGCCCCCCGATGCATTGATCTCGTCACGCAAGAGCGCCGAGGCTGCGTACACCAGGCTGCCTTCGACACCTGTATCCGTTGCGACGAACTCGCCCTTGCGCGCGAACGAGCGCCCTTGCCTGTCGGTGAACGACAAGGCCACCGACTTGAACGGATGGCCCGCAAACCGGCCGGCGAAATGCGCGCTCCAGCCCACGTCGAAGCCACAGTTGGCCGGCTGCAGCGGCGCCAGCGGCACCTGCCGCGCCTGCAGCCAGGGCCACCAGGCGCCGTCGGAACCCAGCCGCGCCCAACTCGCGCCCCCCAACGCCAGCACCACGGCATCAGGCCTTGCATGCTGCTCGCCTTGCGGGGTAGCAAATCGCAATGCGGTCGGCGGCGCCTCGACGCCCTCCCAACCGATCCAGCGGTGGCGCATGTGGAACTGAACGCCCGCCGCGCGCAGGCGGTGCAGCCACGCGCGCAAGAGCGGCGCGGCCTTCATGTCCTTCGGAAACACCCGGCCCGACGTACCGACGAAGGTCTCGATGCCGAGGCGGTGCGCCCACTCCTGCACCTGCCGCGGCCCGAAAATTTCAAGCATCGGCTGCACCTGCGCACGGCGTTCGCCGAAGCGGCTCGCGAAAGCCTCGAACGGCTCCGAATGCGTGAGGTTGAGCCCGCCGCGCCCAGCCAGCAGGAACTTGCGGCCGACCGAGGGCATCGCGTCGTACACATGGACTTGCGCGCCGGCTGTACCCAGCACTTCAGCGGCCATCAGGCCCGCGGGGCCGCCTCCGACAACGGCAATGGTTTTTTTCTTCTCGGTCATTCAACTCGATTCGTGCGACAACATGCTCGAAAGACGGACTTCCGGGGGCTTCTGTCAGGGGGAAAACTATGGCGGCGATAGCCCTTGCCCTCGGCACGGCATATCTTGGTTTCTGTCACAATGACCCGCACTTTAGCGGCCTCACTGCTCACCGCATCCAAAGGACAAAACATGGCAAGCGATCTCATCAAACACATCTCCGATTCCTCATTCGAAGCCGACGTGCTGCAAGCCGGCAAGCCCGTGCTGGTGGACTATTGGGCCGAATGGTGCGGCCCGTGCAAGATGATCGCGCCGATCCTCGACGAAGTCTCGAGCACATATGAAGGCAAGCTCCAGGTTGCCAAGATGAACGTCGACGAAAACCGCGACATTCCTGCCAAGTTCGGCATCCGCGGCATTCCAACGCTCATGCTGTTCAAGGACGGCCAACTCGCCGCGACCAAGGTCGGCGCAATGAGCAAGGCCCAACTGACGGCGTTCATCGACCAGCAACTCGCCTGATTGCACGCGGAGGGCGGCGCGCAACGCGCCGCCCTCCAGATTTGCTGCATAATCCGCAGCAGATCACCGGCACGCCACAAGCGCCCCGGTTCGAGTTCCCCGGTTTGTGAGGCACCTCTCGCCTCACATTTCAAACCTCCCCCCGTTTTTCAGTCGCTCACCCCGAAGAGGGGTCATTCAATGCACTTAAACGAACTCAAGGCACTCCACGTGTCTGAAGTCCTCAAGCAGGCCGAAGCGCTTGAGATCGAAAACACCGGCCGCATGCGCAAGCAGGAGCTGATGTTCGCCATCATCAAGAAGCGCGCGAAGGCCGGCGAACAGGTGTTCGCCGATGGCGTGCTCGAGATCCTGCCCGACGGCTTCGGCTTCCTGCGCAGCCCCGACACCAGCTTTACGGCCAGCACCGACGACATCTACATCAGCCCGAGCCAGGTGCGCCGCTTCAACCTGCACACCGGCGACATGGTCGAAGGTGAAGTCCGCACGCCGAAGGACGGCGAGCGCTACTTTGCGCTGACCAAGCTCGACAAGGTGAACGACGGCGTGCCCGAGCAGAACAAGCACAAGGTGATGTTCGAGAACCTGACGCCGCTGTTCCCCAAGGAGCAGATGAAGCTCGAGCGCGACGGCATCAAGAGCGACGAGAACATCACGGGCCGCATCATCGACATCATCGCGCCCATCGGCAAGGGCCAGCGCGCCCTGCTCGTGGCGCCGCCCAAGAGCGGCAAGACGGTGATGATGCAACACATCGCCCACGCGATCAGCGCCAACTACCCCGACGTGCACATGATGGTGCTGCTGGTGGATGAGCGGCCCGAGGAAGTGACCGAAATGCAGCGAACGGTGAAGGGCGAAGTGATCGCTTCGACCTTCGACGAGCCCGCTGCGCGCCACGTGCACGTCGCCGAAATGGTGATCGAGCGCGCCAAGCGCCTTGTCGAACTCAAGAAGGACGTGGTGATCCTGCTGGACTCGATCACCCGCCTGGCCCGCGCCTACAACAACGTCGTGCCCTCTTCGGGCAAGGTGCTGACCGGCGGTGTGGACTCCAACGCGCTGCAGCGCCCCAAGCGCTTCCTGGGCGCCGCGCGCAACGTGGAAGAAGGCGGCTCGCTGACCATCATCGGCACCGCGCTGGTCGACACCGGCAGCCGGATGGACGAAGTGATCTTTGAAGAGTTCAAGGGCACCGGCAACTCCGAAATCCACCTCGACCGCCGCCTGTACGAAAAGCGCGTGTTCCCATCGATCCAGCTCAACCGCAGCGGCACGCGCCGCGAAGAACTCTTGCTCGCACCCGAGATCCTGCAGAAGACCCGCATCCTGCGCCAGCTCATGTACAACATGGACGAGATCGAGTCGATGGAACTGATGCTCAAGAACATGAAGGCGACCAAGACCAATGTCGAGTTCTTCGACATGATGCGCCGCGGCGGATAACGAGCGCTGCACCCCAGGGTACGTGTCGCCTGGCACCGCGGGGGCGGCACCGAACCGCCCGGCAAGCCCGCCCGATGACACCCTTCGAATTGATGCCCGTCACCTGACGGGCATTTTTCATGGCGCCAGCGCGCGGCCTTCTGCGGCACTGAGGGTGCCGAGGTCGAGCAGTTCCATCAGCGCCACGGCCTGCTCCGGCGGCACCGGATTCGGGCCGGCGCCGAGGATCGCGTCCCGTACGGCCGCGTAGTAGTCGACGTAGTTGCCACGGCGATTGGGCCATTCGATGGTCTGCACCCAGTCGTCGACCGCGACCACCTTGAGTTCACCGACCTGGGGATCGACACCCCAGCCCTCGCCGCCAGGGCGCTCTCCCGCCTTCAGCGCATCTTCCTGCACGTCGACGCCGTACTTCACATAGCTGCCTCGGTTGCCATGCAGGATGTAGCGCGGCGCGGCATGCGCGGCCAGCGTACTCGCGTGCAGCACCACGCGCAGCGGAGCGTGCGGACCGGTTTCGTAGCGCAGCATTGCGTGGAAATGGTCGTTGACCCTGGCGCCGTCGCGCAGCGCAGCGATGTCGAGCTGGAGCGTGTCGGGCTTGCCGAACAGCCGCACGGCCTGGTCGACCAAATGAGCGCCAAGGTCGACCCAGACGCCGGCGCCGGGCACGTCCTGCTCGCGCCATCGCGCCCGTACGTGCGGACGAAAACGGTCGAAATGCGATTCGAAATACACCAGGCGGCCCAGCCTGCCGCTGGCGATGACGTCCTGCAGCGTCAGGAAATCGGCGTCGAAACGCCGGTTCTGGTAGACCGCGAGCACCCGCCCCTGTTGCCGGGCCAGCGCCGCCAACTCGCGCGCCTGGGCCGCGTTCAGCGTGAACGGCTTGTCCACCACCACGTGCTTGCCGGCCTCCAGTGCGGCCCTGGCCACCGGGAAATGCGCCTCGTTGGGCGTCGCGACGACGATCAGGTCGATGTCGGGCAGCGCCAGCAATGCCGCCATGTCCGGCACGATGGAGGCGCCGGGCCACTCGGCCTGCGCCTTGGCGGCCTGCGAGGTCATGATGGCGCCCAGCGCCATTCCGGGCACGGCGGAAAGCACCGGTGCATGAAAGGTCTGGCCCGCAAATCCGTAGCCGACGAGGCCGGCGCGCAAGGTTCTGGAAGTCATGAAGTGACGATTTGCCCGGAAATGCATCAGTATGCGATAATCGTAGGCTCCGCGAAAAGTGCGGCCGGGTATTCGCTCGGCGTGGCTCTCGCATCGACCCCCAAAGGAAAGACCATGAAAGCAGGCATCCACCCCAATTACCGCGAAGTTCTGTTCGTCGACATGTCGAACGGCTTCAAGTTCGTGACCCGTTCGTGTGCGAACACCAAGGAAACGGGCACGACCGATGACGGCCGCGAACTCCCGTTGTTCAAGCTGGACACCACCAGCGAATCGCACCCGTTCTACACCGGCACGCAGAAGTCGGTCGACAACATGGGTGGCCGCGTCGAGAAGTTCCGCAACCGCTTCGGCAAGACCACCGGCGCTGCTTCCAAGTAAGCTTGCCGTTCCAGGTCCAGGCAGCCCGGTTTACCGCGCTGCCTTTTTTTTCGACTCAGACGCCCCCTTTCACGCCCGTCCGTTGAGCCAGCCGACGCCCGCCATCGTTGCCCAGGCCGCAGTGCGCCGCTTGCCGCGTGTCGCGCTGATCTTGCTTTGCGCCGCCTACCTGATGCCAGGGCTGGTCGGCCGTGGACCGTGGAAGAACGCGGACGTCGCCGCGTTCGGCTACATGGCCGAACTGGCTCGCAGCACCGAAGGCGCGGCGCGCTGGTTCGATCCGCTTCTGTTCGGCCTGCGGCCGGAATCGCCCGCACTGCTGCCTTACTGGATCGGTGCCTGGGCGATCAAGCTGGCGCCCGCGTGGATCAATCCCGACCTTGCGGTGCGCTTCGTGTTCGCGTTACTGCTCTGGGGCACGTTCACCGCGACCTGGTACGCCGTCTACTTCCTCGCGCGAACGCCGCGAGCGCAGCCCGTGGCATTTGCCTTCGGCGGCGAGGCCCAGCCCGCGGACTACGCCCGTGCCATCGCCGATGGCGCCCTGCTGGCGCTGATGGCGACCCTGGGGCTGCTGCAACTTGGCCACGAAACCACGCCTGCGCTGGCGCAGCTGTTCTTCACGGCCAGCCTGTTCTACGGCATTGCCGCCTTGCCGTACCGCCCGATTGGTGCGCTGGCGGCGCTGGTGCTGGGCGCGGTCGGCATGACGCTCAGCGGCGCACCGACGCTGGCACTCATCCTCTGCGCTGGCTGCGCGTTGTTCCTTCTGTGGGATCGCAAGCAAAGCCGATCGGGCGATGAACGCGATCCGCAGGCCGAGGGCAATGCCTACCCGCTGTATGCGCTGCTGGCGATCATCGTCGTGGGTGTGCTGGCAGGTAGTCTTGCAACTTCGTACGGGCTGATTCGCTGGCACATCGTGTTGCCGGGCACCTCGGCGAGCTCATCGCTGAGCAAGGACCTGCGCAGCCAGGTCAAGCTGCTGTTGTGGTTTCCGTGGCCGGCGTGGCCGCTGGCGGGCTGGACGCTGTGGCGCTGGCGCCGGCAACTCAATGCCCGTCACGTGATCCTGCCCTTGTGGTTTGTGCTGGTACCGCTGGCAGCCACGCTCACCACCGACTTCTCGGACCGTTCGCTGCTGCTCTCCCTGCCCGCGTTTGCAACGCTGGCGGCGTTTGCGCTGCCGACTTTCCGTCGCAGCGTGGCGGCGCTGCTCGATTGGCTGACGCTGCTCACGTTCACCACGTGCGCAATCTTCATCTGGCTCTACTGGATCTCGCTGCAGACCGGGATTCCGCCCAAGCCGGCCGCCAACGTGGCCCGGCTCGCGCCAGGATTCGTCCCAAGCTTTTCCGCCACCGCCTTCGTGTTCGCGCTGGCCGCCACGGTGGCCTGGTTCTGGCTGGTGCGCTGGCGCACCGGGCGCCATCAGGCTGCGCTGTGGAAGACGCTGGTGCTGCCGGCCGGCGGCACCGCACTGTGCTGGATGCTGGTGATGACGCTCTGGCTGCCCGTGCTCGACTACGCGCGCAGCTATGCGCCGCAGGTGCAGATGATCTCGCAACGGGTCGGCAACACGCCGTGCTTGTCGGAGCTCGGCCTCCAGCGCCCGCAATTGGCGGCGCTGCTGCACCATGGCCATTTTGAATTGCGGCCGCTCACGGGGACGAACGACTGCCGCTGGCTGCTGGTCAATCCGGAGGTGATCGGCCGCCTGCAGAGCCTCATCGACCTGAACCAGTGGCGATTCGACGGCACGCTGCGCCGCCCGTCCAGTGACACGGACGACCTGCTGCTGTACCAGCGCATCGCGCCGTGACCGCGGCCGCGCGGGTCGGCGAATGGCGAGTGATCGCGCACCACGCCGGCACGGTGCTGGTCGGGCAACTGGCCGTGATGGCCTTCAGCGTCTGCGACACCATCGTCGCAGGCCGCTATGCCGAAGGCGCATTGGCGGCCCTTTCCGTCGGCTCGGCCATCTTCATCAGCGTGTATGTGTCGCTCATGGGCGTGCTGCAGGCGCTGCTGCCGGTGTGGGCCGAACTGCATGGTGCACAGCGCACGGCGGAGGTCGGCCGCTCGGTGCGGCAATCGCTCTATCTCTGCGGCCTGGCGATCGTGCTGGGAATGGCGATCATGCTGCATCCGGGCGCGCTGATGCGCTGGACGGGTGTACCGGATGCAATGCAGCACGACGTGGGCCAGTACCTGTCGGTGCTGGCATTCGGCTTGCCGCCGGCCTTGTTGTTCCGTCTGTTCGGCACGCTGAACCAGAGCCTTGGCAAACCGCAACTGGTCTCCTGGCTGCAGTTCGCTTCGCTGGTGTTGAAGGTGCCGCTGTCGGTGTGGCTTTGCTTCGGCGGCGCGGGGCTGCCGGCGCTTGGCCTGGTCGGCTGCGGCTGGGCCACGCTGATCGTGAACTGGAGCATGCTGGCGTGCGCGCTGTGGCTGCTGCGGCATGCCGGCCTCTATCGCCGCTACAGCTTCTGGCAGCGCATCGAGCCGCCGGACTGGCGCCAGTTGGCCCATTTCCTGCGGCTTGGCGGACCCGCTGGTCTCGCCGTGCTGGTGGAGATCACGTCGTACACGCTGATGGCGCTGTTCATCGCGCGGTTGGGCACGGTCGCCGCCGCAGCGCACCAGGTCGCATCGAACCTCACGGGCGTGGCCTACATGATGCCGATGTCGCTCTCCATCGCGACCAGTGCGCGCGTGAGTTTTTGGCTGGGTGCGGGCGAGCCGCAGAGGGCGCGTCGCGCGTGCCGCGAAGGCTTCGCGTTGGCAATCGGCATGGCGTTGTTGATGGGTGGGCTGATGGCGCTGTTGAGTGGCCCCTTGTCCGGTATTTTTTCGGCCGATGCGGAAGTCTCGGCGCTCGCGGCGCTGCTGTTGTGCGCCGCGGCGGCGTACCACGGCGCAGATGTGGTGCAGACCATGTGCGTCTACGTGCTGCGCTGCTATCGCGTCACCGTGGCCCCGCTCGTCATCTACTGCGCGCTGCTGTGGGGCGTGGGACTGGGCGGCAGCTACCTGCTGGCCTATCGCGGGCTGGGTCCGTGGGCGGCCATGCAATCGCCGCTCGCGTACTGGCTGATGAGCACGGCGGCGCTGTGGCTCACCGCCCTGCTGTTCGGCGCCCTGCTGTGGCGCACGATCAAGCCGCCACGGCGCGCGCGACCCGAACCCGCGTGACAGGGAACAGCAGCGCAAAGCGCGAGCCTTGGCCTGGCGTGCTCTCGATGCGCAGCTCGGCTCCGTGGCGCTGCGCGATGTGCTTGACGATAGCCAGCCCGAGGCCCGTGCCGCCGGTCTCGCGCGAGCGGCTGCGGTCGATGCGATAGAAGCGCTCGGTGAGCCGAGGGATGTGCTCGGCCGCAATGCCCGGCCCACTGTCGCGCACGGCGTATTCGCCACGGCCGTCCGGCAGCAGCTTCCACGTCACTGCGATCTCGCCGCTGCCGGGCGTGTAGCGGATCGCATTGCTCAGCAGGTTCGACATGGCGCTCTGCAGCTCGGTCGATGCGCCGGCGATTTCCGAATCGGCCTCGATCGCGAAGCTCAGCGCGTGGCCCTGCGGCGCCAGCCTGCCCGAGAGTCCGCGACCCTCGTCCTCGCACTGCGCCAGCAGCGCGCGCACGCGTGTCCACTGGTTCGACGGCGGTGCGGCGCTGCCTTCGAGGCGCGACAGTGTCAGCAGGTCGTTGACGAGCATTTCCATGCGTTGCGACTGCTGGCCCATCAGTCGCAGGTAGCGCGCGCGCTCCTGGGCGTCCAGCGGGAGGTTCTGCAGCGTCTCCACAAAGCCGGCCAGCACGGTGAGCGGTGTCCGGATCTCGTGCGAGACGTTGGCGACGAAATCGCGCCGCATGGTTTCAGCCTGTTCCAGCGCCGTGACGTCGCGCGTGAGCAGCATGCGGCGATTGCCGGCGTATGGATGGACCTGCACCGACAGTCGCACGGGATGGCCGGGCATGCTCGAGCGCGCCGGCGCATCGATCAGCACCTGCCTGCTGTAGTTCCACGACGCAAGGTAGGCCACGAAGGCCGGGTCGCGCACGAGGTTGGCCAGGTGCTGCAGCAGGTCCCGCTCGGTGTCGATGCCGAACTGCGCCGCCGCCGTCTGGTTGCACCATTCGATGCGGCCCTGCTCATCGATCAACACCACGCCGTTGGGCGACGCCTGGATGGCGGCGAGGAACTCCTGCAAGCGGTCTTCGGCTTGCTGCGTCTGCTTTTCCCGCTCGCGCAGCAACTTGCGGATGCGCTCCGACAACTCACCCCATACGCCCGATCCGCGCGATGGCAGGTTGGCCACATCGGTACGCAGCACGCGCAGCAGCCGGCCCGCGCGCCATGCGTCGAGCACCAGCCAGAGCAAGGCTCCGAGCCATGCGCCCGCCCACGCATGCTGCAAGCTGAAAAGGCCCGCAGCGCAAGCAGCCCCCATACAGGACGCTATCAAAAACGTAGCAATTCGGAAGGGCATGGCGGGAAATTATCCGCGCCTCGGGAGGCGTGGGAAGCCTGCGCACTCAGGATGCGATCAGGCGGTGATCTGAGCGGTCAGGCGATAGCCGGCGCCGCGCACGGTTTCGACCATGGACGCCGCCGCGCCGAGCGATTCGCGCAGACGCTTGACGTGCACGTCGACCGTGCGTTCCTCGATGTAGACGTGGTCGCCCCATACCTTGTCGAGCAGTTGCGAGCGGCTGTGAACGCGCTCGGCATGCCGCATCAGGTAAGCCAGCAGCTTGAACTCGGTCGGGCCGACCTTGAGCGACTGCGTTTGCCAGGTCACGCGGTGCGTCGACGTGTCGAGCACCAGATCGCCGATCTCGACGCGCTCGGCCACCATCTCAGGCGCGCGTCGGCGCAGCACGGCCCGGATGCGCGCGAGCATTTCCTGCGTGGAAAACGGCTTGGTGATGTAGTCGTCGGCCCCGGCGTCGAGGCCCGCCACCTTGTCGGGCTCGTCGCCGCGTGCGGTCAGCATGAGGATCGGAACCGCCTTGGTGCGCGGATCCTTGCGCCATTGGCGCGCCAGCACCAAGCCGCTCTGGCCGGGCAGCATCCAGTCGAGCAGGATCAGGTCGGGCAAGCCGGCATCGATCTCGCGCTGCGCAGAGACGCCGTCTTCGGCCCAGATGGGGTCGAAGCCGTTGTGGCGCAGGTTCACGGCGATCAGCTCGGCGATCGATGATTCATCTTCGACGATGAGGACTCTGGGTTTCTTCATTCGGTCAGGCGTTACTGCAGTGCAGACTCGATTTCTTCCATCGAAGTGTGCCGCACATCGGCGCCCTTGACGACGTAGATGATGAACTCGGCGATGTTCTTCGAATGGTCGCCGATGCGCTCGATGGCCTTGGCCAGGAAGAGCAGATCCAGGCTTGCGGAAATGGTGCGGGGGTCTTCCATCATGTAGGTGACCAGCTTGCGCACGAAACCGTCGAACTCCTTGTCGATCTCGTCGTCTTCCTTCAGGATCGACACGGCCGCCGCGGTGTCGAGCCGCGCGAAGGCATCGAGTGCCTTGCGCAACAGGCCCGAGGCCAGGTCGGCGGCGATGCGGATCTCGCTGGATGGCAGCGTGCGGGCCGAACCGCTTTCGATGATCGACTTGACCATGCGTGCGATCTTGTTCGCTTCGTCGCCGACGCGCTCGAGGTTGGCCGTGGTCTTCGAGATCGCGATCAGCAGGCGCAGGTCGCGCGCGGTCGGCTGGCGCCGCGCGATGATGGACGACAGGTCGCGGTCGATCTCCATTTCCATCGTGTTGACGCGATGCTCGGTCTCCATCACGCGATCGGCCGCATCGGCGTCGAATTGCGAGAGCGCATACACGGCCTTGTGGATTTGCGACTCGACCATGCCGCCCAGCTCCATCACGCGCGACGAAACGCCGTTGAGCTCGCTGTCGAACTGGCTCGAGAGATGTTTTTCGGTCATGTGATGTCTCCTCAGCCGAAACGGCCGGTGATGTAGTCTTCGGTTTCCTTGCGCTGCGGCTTGAAGAACATCTGCTCCGTCGCACCGAACTCGATCAGGTCGCCGAGGTACATGTAGGCCGTGTAGTCGCTGCAGCGTGCGGCCTGCTGCATGTTGTGGGTCACGATGACCACGGTGTACTCGCTCTTGAGTTCCGCGATCAGCTCTTCGATCTTTGCCGTCGAGATCGGGTCCAGCGCGGAGCATGGCTCGTCGAGCAGCAGCACCTCGGGCTTGATCGCGATGCCGCGTGCGATACACAGGCGCTGCTGCTGGCCGCCGGAAAGGCCCGAGCCGCTTTGCTGCAGCTTGTCGCGCACCTCGGTCCAGAGCGCGGCCTTCTTGAGCGCCCATTCGACGCGGTCGTCCATGTCGCTGGCGCTGAGGTTCTCGAACAGCTTCACACCGAAGGCGATGTTGTCGTAGATCGACATCGGGAACGGCGTCGGCTTCTGGAACACCATGCCGACCTTGGCGCGGATCAGAGCCACGTCCTGCTTCGACGTGAGAAGGTTCTCGCCGTCGAGCGCGATGGTGCCTTCGGCGCGCTGCTCCGGGTACAGCTCGAACATGCGGTTGAAGGTGCGCAGCAAGGTCGACTTGCCGCAGCCCGACGGGCCGATGAAGGCCGTGACCTTGTTCTCCGGAATCTCGAGGTTGATGCCCTTGAGCGCGTGGAACTTGCCGTAGTAGAAGTTCAGGTCCTTGACCGAAATCTTGGAGCGCGCGGGTTGCGCGAGTATGGCGGACATGTTTTCTTTCAAAGCTTGTTGCGCGTCAGGACTCGCGCGAGGATGTTGAGGCCGAGCACGGCAATCGTGATGAGGAACACGCCGGCCCAGGCCAGCTCTTGCCAGTTCTCGTACGGGCTCATGGCGAACTTGAAGATGGTCACCGGCAGGCTGGCCATCGGCTGGGTGATGTCGGCCGTCCAGAACTGGTTGTTGAGTGCGGTGAACAACAGCGGCGCGGTCTCGCCCGCGATTCGCGCCACGGCCAGCAGCACGCCGGTGACCACGCCGGCACGCGCGGCGCGCAACGTGATGCTGATGATGACCTTCCACTTCGGCGTGCCGAGCGCGTAGGCCGCCTCGCGCAGTCCCGGCGGCACCAGCTGCAGCATGTTCTCGGTCGTGCGGATCACCACCGGGATCACGATCAGCGCCAGCGCCAATGCACCCGCCAGGCCCGAGAAGTTCTTGAAGTACGCCACCACTAGCGCGTAGACGAACAGGCCGATCACGATCGACGGCGCCGACAGCAGGATGTCGTTGACGAAGCGGATCAGGTTCGAGAGCCAGCCCTTGGGGTTGTACTCCGCGAGGTAGATGCCGGCCATGATGCCGATGGGCGTGCCGACGAAAGTAGCCATTGCCACCATCACCAGCGAACCGAAGATCGCGTTGGCAATGCCACCCGCCTCGTTCGGTGGCGGCGTCATTTCGGTGAAGGTGGCCAGCGCGAGACCGCCGACACCCTGGCGCAGCGTCTCCCAGAGGATCCATACCAGCCAGAACACACCGAAGGCCATTGCGGCCAGCGATAGCGTCAGTGCAATCTGGTTCACGCGCTTGCGGCTTGCAAACCTCGCCGAGCGCGTTTCATGGAGGTCCTTGATGGCAAGCAGTTTCTCCGCGGTTGTCATGCATTCTTCCCTTCGCTCTTCTGCATGCGTTGCAGCAGCAGCTTCGACAGTGTCAACACCACGAAGGTGATGAAGAACAGCACCAGGCCCAGGTACATCAACGCCGCCTGGTGCATGCCGGCGCCGGCTTCGGCGAACTCGTTGGCAAGCGCCGAGGTGATGCTGTTCGCAGCCTCGAACACCGACAGCGAGTTGAGCTGGTTGGTGTTGCCGATCACGAAGGTGACGGCCATCGTCTCGCCGAGCGCACGACCCAGGCCGAGCATGATGCCGCCGATGACGCCGGCCTTGGTGTAGGGCAGCACCACCTTGGAAACGACCTCCCACGTGGTCGAGCCGAGCCCGTAGGCCGATTCCTTGAGCAGCGGCGGCGTCACCTCGAACACGTCGCGCATCACCGAGGCGATGAACGGAATGATCATGATCGCGAGAATGATGCCGGCCGACAGGATGCCAATGCCCACCGGCGGGCCGGACACCAGCGCGCCGAGGTAAGGCACGCCGGCCAGCAGCTTCTGCAGCGGTTGCTGCACAAACGCACTGAGGATCGGGCCGAATACCAGCAGGCCCCACATGCCGTAGACGATGGAAGGCACGGCCGCGAGCAGTTCGATGGCCGTGCCGAGCGGGCGCTTCAGCCACGAGGGCGACAGTTCCGTCAGGAACAGCGCGATGCCGAAGCTCACCGGCACCGCGATGACCAGCGCGATCAGCGAGGTCGCCAGCGTGCCGTAGATCATCACCAGGCCGCCGTACTCGTCTTGCACGGGGTCCCACACTGTGCTGCTGAGGAAGCCGAGGCCGTACTTTGAAATGGCAGGCCAGGCACCGACGAAGAGCGACAGCAGGATGCCGATCAGGAGCGCGAGCGTCAACAGCGCGGAGCCTTTCGCGGCCCAGGCAAACAGCCGGTCGGTGAACGCGCCCGATCGCGGGCGCTTGACCGGCGGTGGGCTCAGCGCCGCTTGCTCGGCCGCTTGGTCGGCCGCTTGGTCGAACGCCGCGCCGTTGGCGGGAAAAGTGGATGACAAGGATCGCTCCGTTACTGATGAAGTGGCGCGCGTTCGGCGTTCGAGAATTACTTGACCAACGCAGGCGAGACAGGCTTGCCCGAGGTGTCCTTGATGTCGCCCCAAGCCTTGGTGATGGCGGTCTTCACAGCGTCAGGCATCGGCACGTAGTCGAGGTCGTCGGCCGTCTTGTCGCCGCTCTTGTAGGCCCAGTCGAAGAACTTCAGCACCGAGGTCGCGTTGGCCGGCTTGTCCTGCACCTTCTGCATCAGGATGAAGGTGGCGCCCGTGATCGGCCAGGCGTCCTTGCCGTTCTGGTTGGTCAGCACCTGGTAGAAGGTCTTGTTCCAGTCGGCGTTGGCGGCTGCCGCCTTGAAGGCGTTGTCGTCGGGCGAGACGATGGTGCCGGCCGCGTTCTGCATCTGCGCGTACACCATCTTGTTCTGCTTCACGTAGGCGTATTCGACGTAGCCGATCGAGTTGGGCAGTTGCTTCACGAACTGGGCAACGCCTTCGTTGCCCTTGCCGCCCGTGCCCACCGGCCAATTGACGGCCGTGCCTTCGCCGACCTTGCTCTTCCAATCGGCGTTGACCTTGCTCAAATAGTTGGTGAACAGGAAGCTGGTGCCCGAGCCGTCGGCGCGGCGCACGGGGGCGATGGCTGCGTCAGGCAGCGCGAGCGAGCCGTTCAGGGCCTTGATCGCCGGGTCGTTCCACTTCGTGATCTTGCCGAGGTAGATGTCGGCCAGCACGGTGCCGTTGAGCTTGAGGTCGCCGGGCTTGACGCCGGCAATGTTGACCACGGGAATGACGCCGCCGATGACGGTCGGGAACTGCATCAGGCCCTTGGCCTTGAGTTCATCGTCGGTGAGTGGCATGTCCGAAGCGCCGAAGTCGACGGTCTTGGCTTCGATCTGCTTGATGCCGGCGCCCGAGCCGACAGACTGGTAGTTGACTTGCGTGCCCGTGGCCTTGTTGAAATCACCGGCCCATTTGGCATACAGCGGTGCGGGGAAGCTGGCGCCGGCACCGGTCACGTTTTGTGCATACACGGGAATGCTGGCGAAGGCCGCGGCCACGAAGCCGAAGGCTGCAAATTGATTAGTCGTTTTCATGAGGACTTCCTTTGAAGTAGAGACAAACCCTGAGCCAGGGTCTGCCGGCACTCTAGAAAGCTTGTGTGACAGCCTCGTGACATTACCGCGCGGCTGTCACAGTGTTGTCATGCGCATCCACACAATCGGGTCCGGGCCGTCCGTATGCCATCCGGACTACCATCAACGCCCCGCCCGTCCCCCGGAACCATTCCCTCATGCAAAACGGCACCCGCCTCGCCGCAGTCGATCTCGGCTCCAACAGCTTTCGCCTTGAGATCGGGCAGCTGGACCACGGTCAAATCCACCGTACCGAATATTTAAAGGAGACCGTGCGCCAGGGCAACGGCCTCGACAGTGCACGCAACCTCACGCCTGATGCGATGCAGCGCGGCTGGGACGCACTGGCGCGGTTTGGCGAACGCCTTGCCGGTTTCAAGGGTTCGCAGGTGCGCGCCGTGGCTACGCAGACACTGCGTGAAGCGCGCAACCGTGACGAGTTCCTGTTGCGCGCACGCACCATCCTGGGCTTCGGCATCGACGTCATACCGGGACGCGAAGAGGCGCGCCTTATTTATCAGGGCGTGGCGCACATGCTGCCCCAGACCGATGCGTCCGACCAGGAACGCCGCCTTGTCGTCGATATCGGTGGCCGCTCGACCGAAATGATCTTGGGCCGGGCGCTGCAGGCCGATGTCATGGAGTCCTATCGTGTCGGCAGCGTCGCCTGGTCGATGAAGTATTTCGAGAAGGGGCAGTTCACGGTCGCCGCGTTCCGCGCTGCGCAAATCGCCGCCACGGCCGTGCTGGACGAAGCGCTGTCGCTTTACGCGCGCGACCGTTGGGACGAGGCTTATGGCGCGTCAGGCACCATCGGTGCGGTGGGCGACGTGCTGGCCGCGGCGGGCGTGGCTCCGATCGGCATGGTGACGCGGGACGGTCTGGCCTGGCTGGTCGACCGGCTGCTGAAGGCCGGCCACACCGACAGGCTGCGCATGGAAGGCATGCGCGAGGATCGCAAGGCCGTGATCGGAGGCGGCGTGAGCGTGCTGCGTGCGGTGTTCGACCTGCTCGACGTCGAGGAAATGCATGTCGCACAGGGCGCGCTGCGGCACGGCGTTCTCTATGAATTGCTGGAGCGGGACGAAGGCGTTGCCGACTTGCGCGCACGCACCGTCACGCGCCTGGCCACGCGCTTCCAGGTCGACGCGGCGCAAGCCCGCAGGGTCGGCGATGCAGCCGCTGCCCTCTACGTTCAGCTCGACCCCGCTGCGCGCGGCGGCCAGACCACGAGCCGCGCAGGACGCGCGCTGCGCAAGCTGTCCTGGGCCGCGCAATTGCATGAGATCGGCACGCAGATCTCGCACAGCGAATACCACAAGCACGGCGCCTACATCCTCGACAACACCGACGCGCCCGGTTTCGCCGTCAACGAAATGCACGCGCTGGGCCAGTTGGTGCTGGGACATCGCGGCAAGCTGCGCAAGCTGGGGCCGATCCTGGACGATGAGGTCTTTGCGCGCCAATTGCTCGCACTGCGGCTCGCCGTGATCCTGTGCCATGCCAGGCGCGACCCGGAGGCCGATGCATTGAAGATCACGGCGCCGGCAGGACGAACCTTCGGCATCGCCGCGCGTCCCGGCTGGGCCGACAGCTATCCGCAGTCGGCGCACTTGCTGCGGGAAGAGGTCGTGGCCTGGCAAAAGACCGATTGCGCCGTGACCTTGCGCGGCTGCTGAATTTCTAGAGCAGCTCCGGCGACTGCACGCCGACCACGATGGTCTGCACGTCGCCATCGCGTTCGCGCGCGCGAATCCACCAGACCGCCCCCTTGCGTACCGCGCAACTCTCGGCGCGCAAGCCGAGCAACTGCGCGATCGACTGGCCCAGCGAAGGCTGATGCCCGACCATCAGCACCACCGACTTGCCATTCGGCCAACCGGCGGCAGTCAGCAATGCATCGGCCGTCGTGCCCGGGCTGAGTTCTTCCCGAAGCTTGTATTTGCGGCCCAGCGCCAGCACGGTTTGTTCGCAGCGCCGCGCGGGGCTCGACATGATGCGGGTGCCTTCGGGCAATTGGCGGTCGAGCCAGCCAGCCATGCGCTTGGCTTGCTTCTCGCCGCGCGCAGTGAGCGAGCGCTGCATGTCGTCGCAGCCTTCGGTCCAGTCGTCGGCTTCGGCATGTCGCCAGAAAATCAGATCCATCTCCGTCCTTGAAAAAATGTTCAGTCGCGTACCGCGGCACGGCTCAACCCGCGTGAGGCATAGCGGCCCATGAGTGCACTCTGCGCACCGTGGCCCTCGATGTTGCGCGAGGCGCCGCTTTCGTCGGCATGCGTGTCGCGATCGACACGGCGATAGGTGCCGTTGGCCTCCAGGTCCCAGGCATCGCGCCCGTCATGCAGGTAGGCCACCAGGCATTCGTCGATGAGGCGCTGCCGCAGGCCAGGGTCGGTCACTGGCCAGGCCACCTCGATGCGCCGCATCATGTTGCGGTTCATCCAGTCGGCGCTCGATAAATAGAGGCTCTCGTCTTCGCCGACGCGGTAGTAAAAGACGCGCGAGTGTTCCAGGAAGCGGCCGATGATCGAGCGGACGCGAATGTTGTCGGTCAGGCCCGGCACCTGCGCCGGCAAAGTACAGGCGCTGCGCACGATCAGGTCGATCTTCACGCCCTTCTGCCCCGCGCGCACGAGGGCCGCGATCAACGCCTCGTCGGTCAGCGCGTTCATCTTGGCAACCAGGCGCGTCGGCTTGCCAGCGGCCGCGGCCGTGCCGAGGGCATCGATCTGCGCGACCGTGTTCTTGTGCATGTCGAACGGCGCCAGCCACATGCGATGAAGCTTCGGCACCTTGTTCTGGCCGGCCATGTGCACGAACACGGCCTCCATGTCCGCCGTGAGCATCGGGTCGGCCGTGAGGTGACTGATGTCGGTATAGAGCCTGGCGGTGCGCGGGTTGTAGTTGCCGGTGGCCAGGTGCCCGTACCGGCGCAGCTTGTTCCCTTCGCGGCGCGTGACGAGCATCATCTTGGCGTGAGTCTTGAGCCCGACCACGCCATACACTACCTGCGCGCCGATCGACTCCAGCATCTCGGCCCAGTTGATGTTGGCCTCTTCGTCGAAGCGCGCCTTCAACTCGACGACCACGGTCACTTCCTTGCCGCGGCGCACGGCTTCGCGCAGCAGGTCCATCAACGCCGAGTCGGTCCCGGTGCGGTAGATGGTCTGCTTGATGGCGAGCACGCTCGGGTCATAAACGGCCTCGCGCAGGAAAGCGATCACGCCGTCGAAGCTCTCGAAGGGCTGGTGGATCAGCACGTCGCCGAGCTGCAGGCGCTCGAAGAACGATTGCACCGGCGAGAGCGCCACCGGGTACGAAGGCTGATACGGCGGGAACAGCAGCGCGGGGGCGTCGATCAGGTCGACGAACTGCGTGAGACGTGCGAGGTTCACCGGTCCGTGCACGCGGTAAAGCGCCTGCGCCGGCAAGTTGAACTGCGCCATCAGGAAGCCGGCAAGCGATTCCGCGCAACTGGCCGACACCTCCAACCGCACCGCCTGCCCGAAGTGACGATGCTGCAAGCCCTGGCGCAACGCGGTTCGAAGGTTCTTCACGTCCTCCTCGTCGACCGCAAGATCGGAATGCCGCGTGACGCGGAACTGCGAGAAGTCGCCCATCTCGCGCCCCGGAAACAGGCTGGCCAGGTGCGCACGGACGATGCTGGAGATGGCAATGCACAAGGTCTGGCCGCCCGAGATCTTGGCCGGCATGCGCACCACGCGCGGCAGCACGCGCGGTATCTTGACGATGGCGATCGGATTCTCGCGGCCGAAGGCATCCTTGCCCGCGAGACGCACGATGAAGTTGAGCGACTTGTTCGCCACCTGCGGAAAGGGATGCGCCGGGTCGAGGCCCACAGGAATGAGCAGCGGACGCACTTCACGCTCGAAGTAATCCTGCACCCACTTGCGCTGCGCGGGGTTGCGCTCGCCGTGCGAGATCATGCGGATGCCGTGCGTCGAGAAGGCCGGCATCAGTTCGTCGTTGTAGAGCGCATATTGCTGCGCCACCAGTGCGTGCGAAGCCGAGGCCAGGGCCTCGAACGACTCCACCGTGTAGTTGCCCTTGCGGTCGCCGGCATCGGCCGCGATCAGGTGCGGCGCAGCGCGGACTTCGAAGAACTCGTCGAGGTTGGACGACACGATGCACAGGTAGCGCAACCGCTCGGTCAGCGGTACTTCGGGCCGGTAGGCCCAGTCGAGCACGCGCCGGTTGAACGCGAGGATGGCATGGTCGCGGTCCAGCAGCGTGAGGGTGGGCGCGTCGGACGGCGCGGATTGGGCAAGTTCAGGTCGGGCAGGATCTTCGGAAGCGGGGAACATGTTGTTGATTTTGGGACAAGTCGCCTAGTTTGCGGCCGTGTCCGACCGTATGACAAGCGTATGACGGTTTCATGACAGCCTGTCACCGCTATCGTTCCAGGAAGTGCCTCCGCGCGCGCGGCGGCAGGTCGTCGATGCGGATCAGCATGGGCAGGTCGGCACTGTTGAAGTCGGGATCCCAGGCCGGTGGGCCGAGTACCCAGGCGCCCATGCGCAGGTAGCCCTTGATGAGGGCAGGCGGCTCGATCTGCAGGCTGCTGTCGAGCCGATCCACCGGCAGCGGCAGGCGCGGTTGCACCTGGTACTGCACCGGTGCCAGGTGCATGGCCGACAACTGGCGCCAGATGCTGGCCGCCGCATTGCCCCCGGCGACACCGAGGTGGCACATCGGGATGCTGGCACTGCCCATCATGGTGTCGAGCCGGTTGCGGCTCATGAAGTCGCCCAGCGCACGCCAGAGCGCCAGGATCACGCCGCCGTGGCGATGATCGGCATGCACGCAACTGCGGCCCAGCTCGACCATGCGCTCGCGGAAAGCGCGCAGGCGGGTCAGGTCGAACTCGGTATCGCTGTAGGTGCCGCCGACGCGGCGTGCCTGCGCGGGCGTCAGCACGCGATAGGTGCCGATGACTTGCTGCGTCGCCTGGTCGCGTACCAGCAGGTGCTCGCAGAAGTCGTCGAACAGGTCGATGTCATGGCCGGCGAGCGGCGTCGGGAGGCGCGCGCCCATTTCGCCGACGAAAACCGCATGGCGAAGGCGCTGCGCGGCGCGCACCTCGTCCTGGTGTCGGGCCCAGTGCACGGTCAGGCCGGCCTTGGTGTCCGGCGCGGGGAGTTGCGGCCTGTGCAACAGCACCGGCTGTTGGGGGACTGCGCAGGCCGAGCGGGGAGATGGCGGAAACGGGGTGGGGTAGCTCGTTCATGTCCCGGGAGTCTGGTCAGGCACGATGAAAGGTGCGTGTCACCGCCATGGCAAATGCGTGAAACTCGGCGTTCGCAGGGAGTTGCTTTCCAGGAGATTGCATGGCAACCGAAGCCCGGATCGAAGTCGAAACCCGCCGGCACCAGATGTTCCCGGTGCTGGGCGCAGCGGATATCGCCCGCATCACGCGCTTTGGCAGCGTGCGCCGCTACCCGGCCGATGCCTGCCTGTTCAGGGCCGGCGAGCCGGGGCCGGGGATGTTCGTGGTGCTCAAGGGCGTGGTCGCGATCTCGCAGCGAGACGGCCTGGGGCGTGTGACCCCGATCGCCGAACAAGGACCGGGGCAATTCCTGGCCGAGGTCGGGCAACTGTCGGGCCGCGTCGCGCTGGTCGATGGCCATGCGATGGGTGAAGTCGAGACGCTGCTGGTGCCGCCCGACCAGTTGCGCGCACTCATCATTGCCGAGGCCGACCTGGGCGAACGCGTGGTGCGCGCGCTGATCCTGCGGCGCGTCGCGCTGATCGAAGCCGGCGCCAGCGGTCCGGTGCTGATCGGGCCACCGGACTCGGCCGACGTGCGCCGGCTGCAAGGCTTCCTGGGCCGCAATGGCTATCCGTACCACGTGGTCGATGCCACGCACGACGCGGATGCGGCCGCCTTGCTGGAACAGTACGGCGAAGCGCCCGTGATCGTGGTCTGCCCCAACGCCTCGGTGTTGGTGAACCCGAGCGAAGATGCGCTGGCGCGCTGCCTCGGCATGGTCGACACGGTCGAGCACTCGGAGTTGTTCGACGTGGTGGTGGTGGGCGCCGGTCCGGCCGGGCTGGCAACGGCGGTGTATGCCGCGTCGGAGGGGTTGCGCGTGATCGTGGTCGACTGCCGCTCCTACGGCGGACAAGCCGGCGCCAGTGCGCGCATCGAGAACTACCTGGGCTTTCCGACCGGCATCTCCGGTGGCGCATTGGCCGGCCGTGCGTTCGTGCAGGCGCAGAAGTTCGGCGCGGAGATGCTGATCCCGGCCAAGGTGATGTCGATGGATTGCAGCCGCGCGCAAAGCCACGGCGAGCTGTCGGTCACGCTGGCCGATGGTCGCGAGTTGCGTTCGCGTACCGTGGTGATTGCCAGCGGCGCACGCTACCGGCGGCCCGCGGTGCCGCGCCTGGCCGACTTCGAAGGCCGCGGCATCTGGTATTGGGCGTCGGCATTGGAAGCCAAGCTGTGCTCGCAGCAGGAGATCGGGCTCGTCGGCGGCGGCAACTCGGCCGGGCAGGCGGCCGTGTTCCTGTCGCAACACGCGGCCAAGGTCAACATCCTGGTGCGCGCGCCCTCGCTCTCGGCCAGCATGTCGCGCTACCTGATCGACCGCATCGAGGCCACCCCCAACATCGAACTGCATCCGCACACCGAATTGCAAGGGCTGCATGGCGAGCCTGAGACCGGTCTCGAAGGAGCCACATGGCGCAACCATCGCAGCGGCGCCGAATACCACTGCCCGGCCCGCAACATCTTCCTGTTCGTCGGCGCCGAGCCGGAGACCACCTGGCTCGAAGGCTGCGGCGTCGCGGTCGACAAGCATGGCTTCGTGCTGACCGGCACGGCGGCCAGCGCCGGGTTCCCGTCGCGGCCTGCGGCGGCGCTGGAGTCCACCGTACCGGGCGTCTTCGCCGTGGGCGATGTGCGCTCGGGGTCGGTCAAGCGGGTGGGTGGCGCGATCGGCGAAGGCGCTGCCGCGGTCGCGCTGATTCACCAGCACCTGGCGGGCACGCACGCGGTGGCGTAAGCAGGAAAATCGCGCCGCGCTTATCCTGCGCGGCATGAACACGCAAGCCCCCATCGACGTTTTCTCCTGGCCCACGCCGAACGGCCACAAGGTCCACATCATGCTGGAGGAGTGCCGCCTGCCCTATGTCGCGCACCCGGTCAACATCGGCGCCGGCGACCAGTTCGCGCCGGCGTTCCTGAAGATCAGCCCGAACAACAAGATTCCCGCGATCACCGACCCGAACGGGCCGGACGGCAAGCCGATCTCGCTGTTCGAATCGGGCGCGATCCTCGTGTACCTGGCCGGCAAGACCGGCAAGCTCATGCCCGCCGGCGACCGCGCCCGCTACGAGGTGCTGCAGTGGTTGATGTTCCAGATGGGCAGCGTCGGGCCGATGCTCGGGCAGGCGCACCACTTCCGCCTGTATGCACCCGAAAAGCTCCCCTACGCGATCGACCGCTACAGCAACGAGGCCAGGCGCATCTATGGCGTGATCGACAAGCAACTGTCGACCAGCAGGTTCATCGCTGGCAAGACGTATTCGATCGCCGACATCGCCATCTTCCCGTGGCTGCGCAGTTGGGAAAACCAGGGCATCACACTTGCCGACTTCCCGCACTTGAAGGCATGGTTCGACGCGATCGCCGCGCGCCCCGCTGTGCAGCGGGGCGTGAAGGTGCTGGCCGAATTCCGCAAGCCGCTCACCGGCGATGCGGCGCGCGACATTCTTTTTGGCAAGACGCAGTACGAAAAGCGGTGAGCTGGCGAGCGGGGCGAGTGGGCGGGCTATAATCGCGGGCTCGTCGGGGTGTAGCGCAGCCTGGTAGCGCATCTGGTTTGGGACCAGAGGGTCGAAGGTTCGAATCCTTTCGCCCCGACCAACAGTTGATACAAAGGCCGCCAAGGTCATCTCCTTGGCGGCCTTTTTCATTGGGGAAAATCAATATGTATCGTGCAGGGCAGTACAGCACGATACACTGACTGCCATCGCAAACCGGGGGTACAGACGGGGGTACAAAGCAGCTCTTGGGGGGACTTGGACGCCCTGTACCCCCACTCCCCAATGAAAACACCCCCGGTTGCCACCCCCACCGCCCGGAGTTGTACCCCATGCCGCTGACCGATGCCCAGTGCCGGAATGCTCCCATCCCGACCGACCGCAAACAAGCTCGCTACAGCGATGCCGGCGGCCTCTACCTCCAAGTCAGCCCGGCCGGCTCGCGCCGGTGGTTCTGGAAGTACCGCCTCGGCGGCGTAGAGAAGCAGCTCGCCCTTGGCTCTTACCCTACGGTCGGCCTGACTGCGGCGCGCAAGGCTCGCGACGCGGCAAAGCTGGAAAAGGCTGATGGTCGTGATCCTGTGCAAGCGCGCAAGCTTGCCAAGCTCAAGGCCGTGGCCGTCGCGTCCGACACGTTCAAGGCTACGGCGCTCGAGTGGTTCGGCAAGCACGAATCGCGCTGGAGCACCCACTATGCCATCCGGGAGAAGCGCAATCTCGAAAAAGACCTGTTTCCGTACTTCGCGCCGCGACGCGTCGCCGACATCGAGCCCATTGAGTTGCTGGCCGCACTGCGTCGCGTAGAAGAGCGTGGCGCGCTCGACGTGGCCGGCCGGGTGCTTATCACCGCGCGTGCCGTGTGGCGCTATGCAGTCGCCACGGCCCGCGCCCCGCGCGACATCACCGCCGACTTGAAGGGCGCACTGACGCCGCACAAGAAGCGCCACTTCGCGGCCATCACCGACCCGGACAAACTGGGCGACCTAATCCGCGTCATCCGGGGCTATCAGGGCGGCGCCATCGTGCGCACGGCGTTGCAACTCGCGCCCATGCTGTTCCAGCGCCCCAACGAGCTGCGCGGCGCAGCGTGGGCTGAAATCGACCTTGACGCTGCCCTGTGGACCGTGCCGGCCGCCCGCATGAAACGACGCAAAGACGGCAAGGAAAACGGCGACCCGCACTTGGTGCCGCTGCCCCGCCAGGCCGTGGACCTCTTGCGCAAGCTGCACCCGCTCACCGGGCACGGCGTGATGGTTTTCCCCGGCGAACGCAGCCATGAGCGGCCCATCAGTGACAACACGCTGCGCGCTGCGTTGTTGACCCTGGGCTACGGGCCAACCGTGCAAACGGTGCACGGTTTTCGGGCGACGGCGCGCACGCTCCTGGCCGAAGTGTTGGAAGTCGACCCGTTGGTGATCGAAGCCCAACTGGCCCACGCCGTGAAAGACGTAAACGGCAAGGCATACAACCGCGCTACGTACTTGAAGCAGCGCGCCGACATGATGCAGTCGTGGTGCGACTACCTCGACAAGCTGGCCATCGATGTGATCCCGCTGCGCACTATGGCCTGACATCAACCTGTCTTATTCGCCGGCCCTGGGCTAAATCCGAAACCCGTTTCCCTGACGGGCTGGGCTGGCACCTTCCTTCAGGGCGCGTGAGGGACGCTTTGGAAAAACGCAATCGACAATTGGAACTGACCTCAAGAGCCGGGCACTTGCTTTCGTATTCGGACAGGAAACTCGATGCCGAGGCCATCGAAGTTTCGGACGATGCCGAGCGCAACCTCGCTCACATCATCGCGGAAGAGACCGAGCGATCGCGCGAGTCACAGCGGGGCAAGCATGGGTTGTTGCCTCCCAGAGGGTTTCCTGTGAAGACCCTGGACTACGTTGACACGATGTACTGGGACGAATTTCTGCAGGATGACGTGCTGCAGGCTTGCGGCGAGCGCGCAAACTTGTCGCCACCGGAGGTACTCGGCTTCGTACTCAAAAAGTGTCACCCGTCGAACTGGCACGCGCTCTTCTGGATGAGGGCTTGGTACGAAGAAATCCACCGCCGAGTGCGCACTGACGTGACTGAGATCGCCGCAGACTTAGGAAAGGTCTATGCCCAAAAACGCATTGAGGACGCGCGAAATCGAGTTGCGCCAGCGGCGGAGGAAAGGAGAAGGATTGGCGCTAAGGTCTCAGCCAAGATCGCCGAACTGGCTGAGCCGTTGCGCGGCAAGAAGTCCAAAGAGACAGCCGCGATTCTGATTGCTTCGGCCATTGGCAAGTCCCCGGCAACAGTCAGAAGAAAACTGAGCGAACTTTTCCCGAAGGAGGCGTGGAAGGCACCAAAAAAGTGACGGATCGATGAATTGGCGTGCCAGCATGAACGATGCACCGGAGAGGCAACCGAGATGGTCGCCACAGTCCCTATCAATCGCCAGCAACCGCCAGCGGGAGATAAAGGACTCCAACCATGATTCTCAGAATGCCGGCCGTCAAGGCTGAAACCGGGCACCGCAGCCACGCGAGCATCTACAACGCTATCCGCGCCGGGCTATTCACCAAGCCTGTGCAAATCGGTGAGCGATCGGTAGGCTGGCCATCGCACGAAGTACGGGCCATCAACGCGGCGCGCATCGCCGGAAAATCTGACGACGACATACGCGACCTGGTGAATCGCCTGCACGCCAAGCGCGCAGAGCTGGCCACGGCTTGAGGGGGCACACATGACCTCCGAAAAGACGAAAACCCCAATGGTGGCAGCCGAAGGGGTTCTCAAGAAATCACAAACCAGCCTGAATTCTGCCGACGAGGACGCTAACGCCAAAGCGCCGCACTCCGAAGAGAAGCAATTCGCAATACTGGTGGCGCAGTACGCACTCAAGGGCCACGCGCTGTTTCGCGGCAACCCAGCCGACGGTGCAGCCGTCTACTACGCGATGCGTTGGGGCATGGTCAAAATGCTCCCCACGCTCGAGGCAGCCCGCGCATTCCTGTCGGGGATCGGGGGTGCGCAATGAACGCCATCGATCGATTCATCACCGCAATCGAAGCGGCCGGCCTGGCGCCACCGACGACGATCAACGACGACGGCAAGTTGCACCGCTTCAGCCCCACCGGCAAGCGTGGCGACGATGCAGGTTGGTACGTGCTTCATCAGGACGGCGTGCCGGCAGGTTCGTTCGGTGACTGGCGTTCCGGTGAATCGCGGAATTGGTGCGCGAAGGCCGACAGCGACATGAGCGAAAGCGAACGTCGAGCACAAAGCGAACGCGTCAAGGCCGCGCAGCGCATGCGCGACGCCGAGACGGCTCGCCGGCAAGGTGAGGCCGCAGCTACTGCGCTCTCACTGTGGGAAGCCGCGGCCCCGGCAGTGGCACACCCCTATCTGACCGCCAAAGGCGTGAAGCCCTACGGGATCCGCGCGGACGGTCATCAATTGTTCGTGCCGATGCGTGACGCTGCGGGAAAACTTCACAGCCTCCAGACCATCGCGCCGGACGGCGAGAAACGCTTCATGCCTGGTGGTCGCGTCAAGGGCTGCTACCACGCGATCGGCAAGCCCAGCGGCCGGGTGATCGTCTGCGAGGGCTATGCCACCGGCGCAACGCTGCACGAAGCAACCGGCGATGCCGTGGCGGTGGCGTTCAATGCCGGCAACCTGCAAGCGGTTGCAGTTGCGGTGCGCTCCAAGTACCCCTGTCTGACCATCATCATCGCGGCCGACGACGATTGGCAAACGCCCGGCAACCCGGGCCTGACGGCTGCAAAGCAAGCAGCGCATGCTGTGCGTGGAAAGGTCGCGGCGCCCGACTTCGCCGGACTGCAGCGCGGCGACAAGGACACCGACTACAACGACCTCCGGCGCCTTGCTGGCGCGGTGCGGACCGGGGGTGAAGCGTGAGCGCGGGCCTTGTAGCTGTGCGCGCCAGCGTCGACGCAGCGGTTCTTGTGCTCGATGGATGGGGCGTGCCGCTGCCGCTGCCCGACGCTTTGCCCCCAGTGATGCCGTTCGATGCAGACCTGCTGCCCGTCGAGATCCGCGGCTGGGTGATGGACATCGCGCATCGTATGCAGTGCCCACCGGACTTTCCTGCTGTGGGTGCCATCGCAGCCATCTCCAGCCTGATCGGTGCTCGTGCGGTCGTGCAACCCAAGGCAAAGGACGACTGGCAGGTGGTGCCGAACATGTGGGGCCTGATCATCGGCAGTCCGGGCGTGATGAAGTCGCCAGCGCTGAGCGAAGCCTTGCGCCCGTTGCATCGCCTCGAGGCCGCAGCCCGTGAAGCGTGGGAGCTGGAAAAAGAAACCTGGGACCTTGATGCCAAGGTGGCCGAGATGGCGAACGACGCCAACAGCAAGTCGGCGCGCGCCCTTGTTGCGAAGGATCCGGCCAAGGCGCGGGCGTTGCTCAAGCCAGCCGATGTCCCTCCTTCGCCGCTCGAGCGTCGATTCATCGTCAACGATGCCACCGTCGAAAAGCTCGGCGACTTGATGAGTTCCAATCCTTGGGGCTTCCTGGCCTACCGCGACGAAATTCATGGATTGCTCAAGGGCATGGACCGCGAGGGGCAGGAGGGTGCTCGAGCGTTCTACCTGCAGGCGTACGACGGCAATCAGGGCTATACGTTCGATCGCATCGGGCGCGGCACGGTGCGCATTCCTCGCGTCTGCCTGTCCATGCTCGGTGGTATTCAGCCAGGCCGGATACAGAGCTATGTGCGTGACGCCGTTTCCGGTGGTGCCGGCGATGACGGGCTGCTCCAGCGGTTCGGCCTGACGGTGTGGCCCGATGTCAGCGGCGACTTCAAGAATGTCGACCAGTGGCCCGACACCCCGGCCAAGCAGATGGCGGGCGACGTGTTCGACCGTCTTGGCGCAATCGGCACGACGGGCGAGCCGCGCATCTGGCGTTTCGATCCGCCCGCTCAGGGGCTGTTCAACGAGTGGCGCGAGCCGTTCGAGCGCGAGATCCGCAGCGACGAAATTCACCCTGCTCTTATAGCCCACCTGTCGAAGTATCGGAAGTTGATTCCGGCACTTGCGTTGGTGTTCGCCATGATCGAAGTCACCGATGCCGGCGTGATTACCGAGTCGCACCTCACGCGGGCGCTTGCCTGGAGCGACTACCTTAGGAGCCACGCCGAGCGGCTCTACAGCGCGGCCGTGATGCCGGAAACAAGTGCAGCTAAGACCTTGCTCTCCAAGATCGTTGCCGGCGCCCTGGGCTCGACCTTCACGCCCCGCGAAGTTGCGGTGAAGCATTGGACCGGGCTGACGACACCCGACGCCGTGCGCAAGGCGGCTGAGCTGCTTGCGGACTACGATTGGTTGCGTGGCGGCGTCGTGCGTACCGGCGGGCGTCCGAGCGAACGCTACGAAGTCAATCCGCGAGGTGCGGCATGAACTGGCTCGCAAGGCTCAAGAAATTGAGCGAAGGTACCCCTGGGGACGCTACAAAAGATACAGAAACCCCTTTCGTAGCTTTCGTAGCCCCACCCCCGGCACTTTTCGCTGAAATTGACGGGGTCAACGACCCTGAGTTTGCGGACCAGACCGCAGCGGCGTGTGGCGATCCGCACCCAGTGCGGGTCGTGCCAAGCGATCAGCACATGGCCATGGTGATGCTGTTCCATCGGCGCGGGCTTCGCAATGACGATGCCGAACAACTTGCGCTTGATGTCGCCCGGCGTGCTCGCGATCTGGATGACCGGCGAATATGCATGGAGTGCCGGCACCTTCAAGGCAAGAAGTGCGCTATTCCGGTCATAGCGGGCGCTGGCGAGATCGTTACGCCCTTCCTGAGGCTACCCCAACGGTGCCCTGGTTTCGAGAGCGCCGCCCTACCCTAAGAACTTTCACACGAAGCGCGTCGTAGTTCGCGTCCTCGTGCGCGAGCAGCTTCGCCAGCTCGCTGTCGGTCTCGGCGGGGTTCTCCATGCGTAGCCTGTTCGGCGTCCCAACAGGCAAGGACCGCACCTAATGAAATAGTATTGGTGACGTTCCCCGGGACCCGATTTGACGGTGACTGTAGTCGGCCGTGTCCACGAGACCTTTGCCCGACAGTACCCCTGCCCCGTCTCGATCATTTGAAAAACATACTGCGCACTGAGATGAAAACCAACTACAAAAACACAATGATCGGACTTGCGGTCGCGACGGCCATGCTCGTTTTGGCCACCGCCGCCACCGCCCAGGTGCACCGCTGCATCGACGCCGGCGGCAAGGCCACGTACAGCGACGTGGCCTGTCCCACCTCGGCCAAGAGCGCGGAGCAAGTGCTCGGGCGAGAGGCCACCGCGCCCCGCTACGACCCTAATGCGGCTCAGCGGACCATGGACAGCATTCAGAGAGCCGGCGCGCTGCAGCGCGCGACAGTGGAGGGCGTCATCCGCCAATCGCAAGGGCAACCCACCGGCACATATGACGCCGAGCCGCCGCCTCAGCAGAGGTCCGCGCAGAGCGACCAATCTGCCGGCGAGAGTTGCGACACGTATTCGACGCGCAAGGGCTGCATTGGCGGCCGCCGGGCCGACAACCCGAACTGGTCACCGCGTCGGGGGTACTACGGCAACGGCGGGCCCGCCGATCAGAAATGGGAACAGGAAGCGGCGGCCACAGCAGCTCGCGCCGCAAACCCGGCACCACCCACGATGCTCTCCAACTGCAATGCGACGGGCTGCTGGGGCAACAACGGCCAGCGCTACAACCAGGCAGGTAACGGCGACCTGATCGGGCCGAACGGGTCGCGCTGCCGCCCGGCCGGTGGTGGCAGGTTCCAGTGCAACTGAGGTCTCGTTTACCGACATCAAGGTGGTGTCGATACAGCCGACATCCCAAGTCATCGAGGTTTTCTACCACATGCAAGCCTGCCGGGCGGAGATGCTGGTAATGACCGATAGCCGATACGCGCAGGGGAGCGTCATCTCGCGCCCATGTCCGACTGCACGCTGGCCTCCAGCACGTTCACCGAAGGCGCGTTTGCGCCGCCCAAGAGATTGGGTTGCTCGGTGCTCGTGTCGGCACCCGCACGGCGCTGGAGCGCAAGCGAGACCTCCTGGCGCACGAAACCAACCTCGGGCAACGCCGCGCGCCGGTTCAACTCCTTGACCCAGTCCGGCCCGATCAGCACCAGCACGACGCGAGCCACTTGGATGGCGTCCCTCAGGTGCTCGGGAAAGTCTTGGCCGGGGACAATCGACTCGCGGGTCGTAAAACAACTCCTTCTCGTCGAACAATTGCGACAGGCGGTCGTGCAGACGCCCCGCATGGCGGCCCGATTCACCGCGTCGGTAGCTGACAAAGATTGCTGCCAAGTTCATCCCCTTCGCAGGCGGCGCTCAAGGCGAGCGACAGCAGGCATTGTGCTTCGGGTCGGTGCCGGTCGGGCCATTGGCCTGACTTAATCCCGCCCGGCTGTCACTCCCTCGCTGGCCCCTCCGCGTCCTGGCAGCGATGAACGGGCGCCGCAGCCGTTGAGACTGCGGATGTGGACAAAGTTATCGTAAAAAGGCGAAGCTCGACGTGCGAAGTACGCGCCGGCCGTAGGCGCGAGGGTCCGGTCACGGCTGCACGATAGTGGGGGCTCAGTGCAGCCGTGAGTCTTCGGCGTCGTCATCGGGCGTCGGGTTCGCGACCACCGTCAAGGCACTGCGGCCGATGCGCTGGAGCAGTGACGCCAACGGGTCGGTGGTGCCCGCTTCGACCGTGGAGATGCCGTAGGCTTCGCGCTCCAGGCGCACGAGATTCTCCAGCATTTCCGTGACCTTCTTGGCGCTGTCGATGCGACCGACCGTCGAGATCACTTTTCGGTAGGTCTCGTTCAAGCGGTCGCGGCGGGGCGACCGTTGTCATCGGTGCCCGAGGTGTCCATGGCCTCGCCCAGGCGCAGAAACAGGTCGAGGTTCCCGGTCTGCGCCTCCAACTCGGCCAGCAAGGCCCGAAACAGCCATGTGGTGCATGCGATGTCGGCGCGTTGGGACAGGCGCACCTGGAACATCACGTCGGCGTTCGCATCGACGATGGCGCACTCGGCAATGCGGGTGGCGGTGCGCACGGCGTTGCGCACCGCGGCACTGCGTATCAGTGTTGCGGCCTTCGCCTGGATCTTCGCGCCGAGGTCGCGCGACCAGTCTTCCTTGCTCGCACGCTTGTGGATGGTGGACTCGGCTACGCCATGCTCACCGGCGAGCGGCACAGGTATGTCAAGGAGAGCGCGCGCCGTTGCAATCCCAAACGTCTTTGGTGTGAGTAGCCCGGGCTAAGCCGCATTGGCGACCGCCATGGGGGCGCTGTTTGTCGGACGTGATGAAACGCGGCTTCTCGCACTCGATGTCCGGGTAGGCAGGAAGTGCACGACTGAACCACGTGCACCTGTGAACGGCGGTCAGGAACCGCAACCGATTCGGTTGGTGATCTGCAAGTGAATCGTTCGGCATCTTGAGCACAGGCTGCATCGGTCCTTGCCGGAATACCCTGTCTAGTGGCGCAAGGGCAACTTACCTTGGCGATCGCGACCCGGCATGAGTAGCCGCAGGAAGGCGGCCAGCGATCGCAGAGAGCGGCGAAATCATCACCCGAAGGGGGTTGGCAAGGGGCGAGACCAAATCAACGCGCAGGCGATGCGAAATACTAGGGCACCTCCACGTTGGGCAGACGTGCGCCGCTGTACAGCGCAGTCCGTTGCACGCCATGCTGCCCGCGAAGCCCGTCCGCCCCTTGGTTTGAGGTATCCGGCGTAGCGCAGTACGATGTGCCCGCTTGCCAATACCCTATAGCGCGCCATGTCCTCCACCATCGAAGTCATTGCCTGCATCGAGTTCGACCTTGGCGCGGATGACAAGAAGGTTTGGGTCATCGAAACGCCGGTCAAGCCAGGTGATTTCGTCGTCGTTGGTGACACGATCGTCACGCTGGAAAACGAGCTAGCGACGCTGGAAATGCCGTCTCCGAAGTCGGGAAGGATCATAAGGGTGCTGGTCAAGGTGGGCGACGTGGTGACAAAGCACAGCCCCATCATCGAAATCGAGGCTCTCAAGGTCTCCCGCGACATGCCGGACCTGCCGTCGAACGCCTCGACGCAAAAGGAGTGTCGAAATAACTGCGTGTTCCTCGTCCATGGGCACAACGAGGCCCTTCGGGAAATGTGTGCGCGCTTGATGGAAAAGTTGGGCCTCAAGGTGATCATCCTGAACGAGCAGGTCAAACGAGGCGAGACCATCATCGAGAAGTTGGAGCGGCATTCTGTGGTGCAATTTGCGGTTGTTTTGATGACAGGCGATGACATCGGCGGCAAAAAGGGGGCGGGAGCAGACAGCCAGCGATCTCGCGCGCGACAAAATGTTGTGCTGGAGCTTGGCTACTTCATGGCGCGGATCGATCGAAAGAACGTTTGTGTCCTGTATGAAAGCGGCGTCGAATTGCCGTCGGATTACTACGGGGTGGACTACATCGAAATCGACGAAAAGGGAGCGTGGCGATACGCACTGGCCAAGGAGTTGCGGCAGGGCGGCCTTGACGTAGACCTGAACAAGTTGTGAGCGTGGCGTCGATGCATTGGGGCTTGGCAACGCCCGCCTTGCCACAAGTAGAACTGCGGGTGCGGTCGATCGCGCGCCGGCGGCTCGATTTCCAGCCCCCACCCGCGCTTGCTCATTGGGGGAGGCACAGTTGAAAAAAGCGGACGTGCTGATGGGTGCTGACGCCGGTGGAGGCATTTTTGACCGGGAGTAGTACAGCCCGCGGTGTTGGCGCCTTGAACGTGCCCGCGCGGTCGCGGTCAGCAGTCGGATCAACTGTCGGAAGGGCGGCAGCCGGGTTGCCGGCCTCTCGAACGGCATCGACCACCACCTCCTGGATTAAATGCTCGCCGATGGGCGCCCACACGGTGAACCCCAAGCGCCCCCAGCGCGCAACACCCTGTGCGACTCGGCCAGCGCCCGCAGCGGAAACGCGAAATGGTGAACGCCAAAGCCGATGACAACGGCGTCGAACGTGTTGTCCGCGAACGGAAGAGCTTCAGCGTCAGCTACCCGGAATGACAACGCCGGGTAATGCGTCGTCGCCGCATCGACCATGCTCGGCGAGAAATCAACTGCCTCAACCTGCGCGCCAAATTGCGCAGCCATCGCTGCCATGTATCCACTTCCACATGCCACATCGAGCAACTTGGTCCCCGGCCCGGCGCCGACTGCGTCAAGGAGCTGTCTGGCAAAGAGGCTCGTTATGGCCTCGAACGAGCCTGCATAAAACGGCGACGCGCGCTCCCATCCGGCATGCTCGAAATCACGGTAGAGATGATCTGCCACGTTCGATGGCACCAAGATCTCCTCGTTCGCGTAGCGCCCAACGCCTTTCGCTCGCGCCTCCTGGTCAGCGACTCAGCACCTTCCCTCCTGGCACCGCACTTCGGCGGCGGTCAGCCGACCTCGTCATCGCCAACATGCTCGCCCGTCGCCGACCCGATGCCCCAGCATGCGATTGCTACTGCTACACCTGCTACTTTTGCAGCGCCATCGGGCGGAGCTGCTCGAAATGTAGCAACGGAAGCGAAAGTAGCAGTAGCACCGCCTCGGACGGTAGGTGAGCGACGACCACGCCGAGGCCGCCCGCCTTCAGAACATTTCGTCGTGCGATCGCCGGTGGCTTGGCGGGCGCGATGTACGGCGTCGAGGGCATTGCCGCTCACTGGTTAGCGGCACTCCGAGGGCGAATGAAGGCAGACGGGCTGCTTGCGAGGGTCGATGCTTCCAAGACAGGCAAGCAAGGCGAAGGCTGTTGACGGCAAACTCGCGAGCGCGCAAAACACCTCGCAAATCTGTGGAATCGTTCACAACTGCAATTCGGCACTGATGCCTATTCTTCAGCGTTGTGATGGGCCGTTTAAGAAAAGTCGTACCAACCTGAGCCAATGAAATCTGAGACTGAGAAGAAGATCTACATTCCGGGATTCGTCGGCCCCCACGTTATCATCGACGCCGCCGCGCCAAAGGAGGCCGTGGTCCTTCTTGATCAACACGGACAACGCTTGGCTCCTCTCAAGGTCAAGCCACCTGCTCCAAACAATGAGGTTCGTTATAGGTCATGCCTCACACCACTTATAACCTCGGACAGATCGGCGATTGAAGAGAAGCGCCTGCCGCCCATTCAAGTAGCACAGAAAGCCAGGATTGAACGGATGGCTGCGCTTCGCGCTAGCTTTACGGATCGGCACCCCGCTACGAATTGGATCCCCACGCAGCTTCTACGATGTAGCGATCGGACAGACAAATGGCGCAAGGTCCACACAGAGTTGGACGAACGTGTACCGGACTGGGAGCGCGTTGTCGTTTCGCCTTCGTTCCTTGCATGGTTGAAGGCCGTGAATCCGTTCACCCAAGTGCCACGTGGCAACCTCTTCCAAAGTTTGGACAGCTTCGCGTCGCGCTATGAGCGCCCAATTCTCATCTTCTTCTTGCTCCGTTTTCTGCAAGAGCAAGTTTCGGGGGTAAAGCCGTACAGGCAATTTGTTGAAGGCACCAGCTTTCAACGCGGCGAGCTTATCCTTGGGCGCTACGAAGTTCTGGACAAGCTTGGTGCGGGCGGTGTTGGAAATGTTGTGCTGGTGTACTCCCACGAAGTTTCGCGTCTCTATGCCCTGAAAGTCCTTCGGCATGAGCATCGGGCGAACGCCGCTGCGGTCGCGCGCTTCCGAAAAGAAGCTGAATTGTGGGTTGCGATCGGTGAGCACCCTAATCTTGTCTCAGCG
Organism: Variovorax humicola; assembly: GCF_037889915.1. Classification (NCBI taxonomy): domain Bacteria; kingdom Pseudomonadati; phylum Pseudomonadota; class Betaproteobacteria; order Burkholderiales; family Comamonadaceae; genus Variovorax; species Variovorax humicola. Next base: position 390,353 of record NZ_JBBKZV010000002.1, read on the forward strand.
GAGATCATCGAAAGCACAGCGGGCGAACTCCTGATCTTTATGGAGTACGTCGAGTCTGACAGCCGAGGCCGCGCAACGCTCGCCGATCACCTTTCAGGCCCCATCGATCTCCAACAGGCGATTCGCTGGGCGCTACAATGTTGTGATGGAATGACCCATGCATATGGGCGCGGCATGCGGGCTCACCGGGACATAAAGCCCGCCAACATTCTGGTCGATCGCGACGGTAGCGCCCGGATCACAGATCTTGGCTTGGCTGGCATGCATCTCCAAGAGCCAAAGCCTTCGGGCGCAGTCCCGACGACGCAACGTGCGTTCGAGACTGTGGTTGGCTCCACATTTGGGACGCCACCATACATGTCCCCCGAGCAATTCCTCGATGCAACCGCATGCGACCAGCAGAGTGACATCTACAGTTTCGGCGTAGTACTCTTCCAGCTTGCGACTGCCGGCACACTGCCGTTTATGCCTTCGCGCGACGACGGATCGGGAATCTTTGCGCAGTTCGCGCGCCTCCACATGCGACAACCTGTACCGATGGTTGCGTCGCCCCTAAATGGCGTTGTCCAAGGTTGCCTTCGCAAACGCCGCGTGGAACGTTTCTTCACTTTTGCAGAGGTGCGGCAGGCGCTCTGCCGGGTGGCGGCAGCCGTGGGAATCGATGTACCAGCCGATGCCATGCAGGCGCCGGAAGTGCGCTCTTGGGACGTTGGCCAACGGGCCGTCAATCTCGAACGGCTTGGAAAGCACGATGAGGCGCTTGAGGTTTACCGAGAGTTCGCAAGCACTCCGTTGGCGGGGACAGGTGCGCAATTTGATCTCGGGGTCGCATTGATGCGAAACCGCAAATATGCAGAGGCTTACGAAGCCTTTGTCAAAGCCATGGAGCACTCCCCGGCAGCGACTTATGCGCTCCGTGCGGAGTGCATGATGGAACTCAATCGCCCGAAGGAGGCACTTCGCGATGCAGAGTGCGCGCTGCAACTCGAGCATGACCTGCCCAAGGCTTGGCATGCGAAGGGATGGGCGCTGCAATCAGCGGCTAGGTTCAAGGAATCGGTGGAGGCACTAAGGCATGCACTGCCTCACGAATCAGGAAATGGGCGCTTCTGGCTGCGTTTCGCTGTCTCAAATCTTAGGCTCCACAACCACATTGACGCCAAGGAGTTTGCAAAGAGGGCAATTGAGCGTTTGGCGCCATCTGAAAGGGATGCTCGCAATGAGGCGCAGCGAATTATCGATGCTCCGGTGCCCTGGCGGAGTTGATGTAAGGATGCGGAGCATCTAGCGAGTCGGCCCAACTGCGGTCATGACGCCGAACCGCGCCGCAGTATTCTGTCTGATTGCGATCGACGCGGCTGGCCATCGCCCCGAATCGCATGAAAGCGCACTGCGCCCCTAAAACAGATCTACAAGAGGCGCGCATTGAGCATGGACCTATAAGATTGGCGACCATACGAAAGCTGCCCCACCTTTATGCTCGAATCAACCAAGAAGACCCTCTGGGCCACCGCTGACAAGCTTCGCGCCAACATGGACGCCGCCGAGTACAAGCACCTTGTGCTCGGCCTGATATTCGTCAAGTACATCTCTGACACCTTCGCCGCACGCCGATCGGAACTCACGCGCCGCTTCGGCGACAGCGCCGACCCGTATCACTTGGCCGACAGCACCGATGAGGTGATCGAAACCGAGCTCGAAGACCGCGACTACTACAGGGAGGTCAACGTCTTCTGGGTGCCCGAAGCGGCACGTTGGGAAGCCCTCCGCGCCGCAGCCAAGCAGCCCGACATTGGCAAGCGCATTGACGAGGCGCTATCGCTGGTCGAGGTCGAGAACTCGAAGCTCAAGGGCATCCTGGACAAGCGATTCGCACGTGCGCAACTGCCTGACGGCAAGCTCGGCGAACTCGTAGATCTGGTCTCGACCATCGGCTTCGGTCACGACGCCGCGCAGGCGCGCGACGTGCTCGGTGAGGTGTACGAATACTTCCTCGGCATGTTCGCGAGCGCCGAGGGCAAGCGCGGCGGCCAGTTCTACACGCCGCGCAGCATCGTCAAGACACTCGTCGCAGTGCTCGCGCCGCATCACGGCAAAGTCTACGACCCGTGCTGCGGGTCCGGCGGGATGTTCGTGCAGAGCGAGGAGTTTATCGAAGCGCATGGCGGCAAATTGGGCGATGTGTCGATCTATGGGCAGGAGGCCAATCCAACCACGTGGCGTCTGGCTGCCATGAACCTTGCGATTCGAGGCATCGAGTTCAATCTCGGGCGCGAGCCTGCCGATACTTTCGTGCACGACCAGCACCCCGATTTGCGTGCTGACTTCATTCTTGCCAATCCACCGTTCAACATCAGCGACTGGTGGCATGCAAGCCTGACCGGCGACGCGCGCTGGCACTACGGCGATCCTCCGCAGGGCAATGCCAACTACGCATGGTTGCAGCACATGCTGCACCACCTGAAGCCCGCAGGGCGCGCCGGCATCGTGCTTGCTAATGGGTCGATGAGTTCAAGTCAGAACACCGAGGGCGACATCCGCCGCGCGATGGTGGAGGTCGACGTGGTTGAGGTCATGGTGGCCCTCCCTGGACAACTGTTTTTCAACACGCAGATACCCGCTTGCCTATGGTTTCTGGTCAAGGAAAAGCGGGCACGCAGGGGCGAGGTGCTCTTCATTGACGCTCGAAAGCTTGCAACCATGATCAGCCGCGTGCAATGCGAATTGACTGACGAAGTCATCGACCGCATCGGTGCCACTGTCGCTGCCTGGCGCGGCGAAACGACGGCAGCTCAGTACGAAGACATTGCAGGCTATTGCCGCAGCGTGCCGTTGGCCGAGATCGGCGAGCACGGGCATGTCCTCACGCCGGGTCGATATGTCGGTGCCGAAGAAGTCGAGGATAACGACGAAGACTTTGCCGACAAGATGCAAAAGCTCACGGAGAAGCTGGGCGAACAGATGGCCAAGGGCGCGGAGCTTGACCAGCTTATCCGCCAGAAGCTGGAGGGACTCGGGTATGAGTTCTGACTTGCCAGACCTGCTGTTAGAGGACTGCCTTGACGCCTTGATCGACTACCGAGGAAAGACGCCCGAAAAGACGAGTTCGGGCATTCCACTGATAACTGCCAAGATCATCAAAGGCGGTCGGATCGAAACGCCGACAGAGTTCATCCCGAGGAACAACTACGACTCATGGATGCGTCGCGGTTTGCCGAAGGCGGGCGACGTTGTCCTGACCGTTGAGGCTCCTCTCGGCGAGGTGGCACAACTGGGGCCGGAAAAGGTTGCACTCGCCCAACGGGTGGTCACTCTACGCGGCAAGACAGGGGTGCTTGACAGTACGTACCTCCTCTACTTGCTCCAGACCGATGAACTGCAGTCACAGCTCAGGGCCCGTGCGACTGGAACCACGGTCCTTGGAATTAAGCAGAGTGAGCTGCGGAAAGTTCGCCTGAAACTTCCGCCGTTCGATCTGCAAGTCGCAGCGGCGGCGACACTGAAAGCCCTCGACGACCGCATTGCCCTCCTGCGCCAGACCAACACCACCCTCGAAGCTATCGCGCAGGCGCTTTTCAAGTCGTGGTTCATCGATTTCGATCCGGTGCGTGCGAAGCAGCGAGGGATCGCGCCCAACGGAATCGACGAAGCCACCGCGACGCTATTTCCGGACAGCTTCGAGGAGTCGGAATTGGGCTCGGTGCCGAAGGGATGGCTGGCCACCATTCTGGCAGAGGCATTCGACATCAACCCGCCGAGAAGGCTGAAGAAAGGCGGTGCGTCACCGTATCTGGATATGGCGAGCTTGACCGCCAGCGGACATTGTGTCGCGTCGCCGATCCAACGTGAAATGGGATCGGGCGCCAAGTTTCGCAACGGCGACACCTTGCTTGCACGTATCACGCCTTGTTTGGAAAACGGGAAGACCGCCTTCGTTGATTTTCTTGAAAATGAACAAGTCGGCTGGGGATCGACGGAGTTCGTTGTGCTGCGTCCAAGGGCGCCTTTACCTGCGTATTTCGGCTACCTGCTTTGTCGCCACCCGGCATTCAGGGAGTACGCCGTGCAGAGCATGTCCGGCACGAGTGGCCGACAGCGGATACAGAATAATGTCCTCGGGCGCTATGTGGTTGCGGTCCCAAGCGATGAAATCGCGGCGGCCTTCGCCGCCATCGGAGAGCCAGTGCAAAGATCTATCGCGGCAAATCACCAGCAAGCTCTGACCCTCGCCACCTTACGAAACACTTTGCTTCCCCGTCTGATCTCCGGCCAACTGCGTCTGCCCGAAGTTGAGGGCCGGATTGCCGAGGCCAGCGCAGCGTGAAGTATTCGTTCCACTGCTGAGAACACATGAACGCACGTCCTCGCACAATTCAGATCTTCTTGCCGACTGGCGACCCCCGCGGTATCCAGGTGGCGGCTTTGACAACCAGTATTGTTCAGGTAATCGAGGTGCCGCGACCGCTGCTTCCCGAGTTCCTTCAAATGCCCGAGTCACGCCAGGTAGGTGTTTACTACTTGATTGGTGATGACGAGGAAAGGGATCAACGCGCCGTCTATGTGGGGCAGACTGGGACGCTGGGTAAGCGGCTCAGCGAACACGACTTGGACGCCAAACGCCAGTTCTGGAACCGTGCTCTGGTTGCTATCTCATTAACTCATAGCCTAACCCAGACGCATGCGATGTACTTGGAATGGCGAAGCATTCAGCAAGCCAACATGGCGCAGCGTTACAGCGTGGAAAATGGAAATGCGGGCTCCAAGCCGCATACCCCAGCGTGGTTGGAAGCGGATTGCGGAGAAATCTTTGACACGATCCGCACGTTAGTAGCCACCTTGGGTCAGCCTGTATTTGAGCCGTTCGCCGTCCGGCGAGAAAGTTCGCTGCGGCAAAGCGATGACTCAGGGATAGGAGTGCCAGCCGCAGCCGTTGAGGCGTTTCGATGCAAAGGGCCTGAGGCCGATGCTGCGGGGCAATACACGGAAGAAGGAATGGTGGTCCTCAAAGGTTCTCGATCTCGCGCGCAGATTGCCCCAAGCATGATCTCAATGTCCGCTGGCAAGCACCGACAGCGCCTGCTCGACGCCGGTGAGTTGGTGCTGGACGGCGAGTCGTATGTCTTTCAACGCGACGTACTTTTCGGCACCCCCAGCGGGGCTTCGGACGTGGTGCTTGGACGCAGTTCCAATGGCTGGATGGAGTGGAAGGACTCCGCGGGCCGAACACTGGACGAGTTAAAGCGGAAAAAAGCTGCGGGCCTCACCGCAGCGGCGTAATGAACCCCTTTCTCGTCCCGGGCAAAGCGTATGACAGAAGATCAGCTTGAACAAGAAGCCCTTGGCTGGCTCACCGATGTGGGCTACACCCATGTCTACGGTCCCGACATTGCGCCTGACGGCACGTCGCCCGAGCGCCATGACTATCGCCAAGTGGTGCTTGTCGAGCGACTTCGCAACTCGATTGCCAACCTCAATCCCGGCATTCCGCCTGCCGCCCGCGACGACGCGCTCAAGCAGGTGCTGGATCTCGGAATCCCCGCGCTGCTATCGGCCAACCGACGCTTCCATCAGCTTCTCGTCACGGGCGTTCCGGTGGAGTTCCAAAAAGACGGCGAAACGCGCGGTGATTTCGTCAAGCTGATCGACTGGGCCGAGCCCGCGCGCAACGAGTGGCTTGCGGTCAATCAGTTCAGCATCAAAGGCCCGCATCACACGCGCCGCCCGGACATCATCCTTTTCATCAACGGGCTGCCGCTCGTCCTAATTGAGCTGAAAAATCCAGCTGACTTGAAGGCGGATATCTGGAAGGCATACGACCAAATCCAGACGTACAAGGAACAAACGCCCGATGTGTTCCAGTACAACGAGGTGCTCGTCATTTCCGATGGCACCGACGCGCTGCTGGGTTCGCTGTCGGCGGACCGCGAACGCTTCATGGCATGGCGCACCATCGATGGTGTCACGCTCGATCCACTAGGCCAGTTCAACGAATTGCAGACTCTAGTTCGCGGCGTGCTTGCTCCGGCTTACCTGCTCGACTACCTGCGTTTTTTTGTGCTCTTCGAGGATGATGGCAAGCTCGTCAAGAAGATCGCGGGCTATCACCAGTTCCACGCCGTGCGGGCTGCCATCGCGCAGGTGGTTGCAGCATCACGCCCTGATGGCGCTGCATCGACCAAAGGCAAAGGGGGCGTGGTGTGGCATACCCAGGGAAGCGGCAAGAGCATCACGATGACGTGCTTTGCGGCCCGCGTGATGCAGGAAGCCGCGATGGAAAATCCAACCATCGTCGTCATCACCGACCGTAACGATCTTGATGGTCAGCTCTTCGGCGTCTTCTCGCTGGCACAAGACCTGTTGCGCGAGCAGCCCGTGCAAGCGAAGACCCGGCAAGAGCTTCGTGCGTTGCTCGGCAACCGGCCTTCTGGCGGCATCGTCTTCGCCACCATCCAGAAGTTCATGCCCGGTGAGGATGAGGACACATTTCCCCTGCTCTCCGACCGGCACAACATCGTCGTCCTGGCCGACGAAGCCCACCGCACGCAGTACGGCTTCGAAGCCAAACTCAAGACGGTCAAACAGCGTCCATCTCCGACGGCCACGGTTCTAACCACTGGCTCTGGAGAGCCCGCCACGCACGTCGTTGCCCTTGCTCCGCCGCCCTCGACAGTCGAGAAGTATCAAGTCGGATACGCGCAGCACCTGCGCGATGCTCTCCCCAATGCGACCTTCGTCGCGTTCACCGGCACGCCAGTCTCCAGTGAAGACCGCGACACGCGCGCCGTGTTCGGCGACTACATCCATGTCTATGACATGCAGCAGGCGCGCGAGGATGGTGCCACGGTGGCGATCTACTACGAGTCGCGGCTCGCCAAGCTTGGGCTGAAGGACGAGCTGGCTGACATCGACGCGGAAGTCGATGAGCTGGCCGAAGACGAGGAAGACAGCGAGCAGGCCAAGCTCAAGAGCCGCTGGGCCGCGCTCGAAAAAGTCGTGGGTGCTGAGCCGCGCATCGCCAGCGTTGCGGCGGACCTTGTGGCGCACTTCGAGGAACGCAGCAAGGCGCAGACCGGCAAGGCGATGGTCGTCGGCATGAGCCGCGACATCTGCGTCCACCTGTACGATGAGATCATCAAGCTGCGCCCCGACTGGCACGACGCCGATCCCGAAAAGGGCGCCGTCAAGATCGTGATGACGGGCTCGGCCAGCGACAAGGCTCTGCTGCGCCCGCACATCTACAGCGGCCAGGTCAAGAAACGGCTGGAGAAGCGTTTCAAGGACCCCGCCGATCCGTTGCGGATGGTGCTCGTGCGCGATATGTGGCTCACCGGCTTCGATGCACCCTGTGTGCACACCCTCTACATCGACAAGCCGATGAAGGGTCACAACCTGATGCAGGCCATCGCACGGGTCAATCGTGTCTTCAGGGACAAGCAGGGCGGCCTAGTGGTCGATTACATCGGCATCGCGAACGAACTCAAGTCAGCCTTGAAGGAGTACACCGCCAGCAACGGACGTGGGCGGCCAACCGTCGATGCGCATGAAGCCTACAGCGTGCTGGCCGAGAAACTCGACGTGCTGCGCGCCATGCTGCACGGCTTTGACTACAGCAGCTTCTTGACCGAAGGGCACAAGGCGTTGGCAGGTGCCGCCAACCATGTGCTTGGCGTCAAGGACGGCAAGCAGCGTTTCGCCGACACGGCCCTTGCGATGAGCCAGGCATTCACGCTCTGCTGCACCCTGGACGAAGCCAAGGCCGTGCGCGAGGAAGTCGCGTTCTTCCAGGGCGTCAAGGTGATTCTCACCAAGCGCGACCTCACGAAGAAGCGCCGCACTGACGAAGAACGCGAACTTGCGATCCGCCAGATCATCAACTCGGCGGTGGTCTCCGATCAGGTCGTCGATGTGTTCGATGCGGTGGGCTTGGACAAGCCCAACATCGGCATCCTTGACGATGCATTTCTCTCAGAGGTACGCAATCTGCCCGAGCGCAACCTTGCGGTTGAACTGCTTGAGCGTTTGCTTGAGGGTGAAATCAAGAGCCGCTTTGCCAGCAACGTTGTCCAGGAAAAGAAGTTCTCCGACATGTTGGCCAACGTCGTGCAACGGTATCAAAACCGATCTATCGAGGCCGCGCAGGTGATGGAAGAGCTGATCCAGATGGCCAAGAAGTTCCGCGAGGCGGCTGGACGAGGCGAAGTCCTCGGCCTGACCGAGGATGAAGTTCGTTTCTACGACGCGCTCGCCAACAACGAGTCCGCAGTGCGCGAACTCACTGACGAGACGTTGAAGCTGATCGCGAGCGAGCTGGCTGCCAACCTTCGCGCCAACATGACTGTCGATTGGTCCGCGCGCGAAAGCGTCCAGGCCAAGCTGCGCCTGATGGTCAAGCGCATATTGCGCAAGTACAAATACCCGCCCGATCAGCAGGAAGGCGCAGTGGACCTGGTGCTGCAACAGGCGAAGGCGCTGGGCGAGGCTTGGGCTTAGCTAGGTCACCCGGTATGCGATGTATAGGAGAAGCACAGCGCAAAAGTAGATGGAGGTTCGCACTTGCCCGATGGCTTTGAGCATTGGCGCCTGAAGGCACAGCACCGTTGCGACATCCTGGCGCGCATAGAGGATTGCCAATCCCTCTTTTTCCTTGTCCCATTCCAATTCTCCATATTCCCCGCGCCACGGCAGCATGCCGTACTGATCGGATCCACCCAGCGAGATGAGTGATGCTTCGGCCATCACGTTATCTGGCCAAGGCTTGCTGCGCCTTGCCACCAGTTCTTCGCGTTGCCGCTTCAGGGCTTGCTGATCTTCCTCACGCAACCTCTTCCGAGTCTCTTTGTCCATACTCGATTCCTTTCACATGGTGGACACCAGTCCGCAACAGATCGGATCAGAACCTGCAGACAGAAAGGGTAGCGCGGCAGTTCACAAACACTCGCGCACGTAGCGGTCGATCTCACGCTGCGCCGTCAGCAACGCTGCGGTAAGCAGTTCATGTGAACGTGGCTGGATTTCTTCCCACAGCTTGACTGCACCCGCCTGTGGCGCCGCCAAGCCAGCACGAATGGTGTTCACGTGTTTGTCGGTCCAGATGGTTAGTTGAGGTGCCGCCCTGAGCAATGCCCGGTATGGCCTCCACGTGACCCACGCTCCATCCCAGCCATCTTCTTTTCCAAGCAGTATGAGCTGTCCGACCAACGGCACGTCGCTGACCGTGCACACATAGTCGAGAAGCGAACGCGCCTGTCCGAGGTTGACACCCGCGCGCGGGCTCGCGCCGACATCCTCCAGGATCGAGCTTCCTGATATCGGCTTGATGAGCCCACGGTCATCCCGCCGCCGCAAAAGGGCATCGAGAAACTGCGTGGCGTGTTCGCCTTGTGTCATGCCCATTTCGATTTCCTTTGCCTCAGTCGGAATCCGGACCCACATCCGGTAGTTTGCGCTTTGCGTTTTCCCGCCATTCCCACGGCGCCATCGGAGCCGGTTCAACTCACAGACCCAGCCGCTGGGTACGTGCCATCCGTTCGGCATCGGCATAGGCCACGCCGTCGGTTGGTGTCTGCTCCTTCGGGTAGGCCACGTAGATCCAGGCCATGCCGCGCTTCACCTGCACCCGGTTCATGTCTTGTCCTTGCTGCAGCACTTTGCCCACCACGCGACCGTAGCGGTCCAGCTTCTTCCAGTCCACCGTTAGCTTTCGCCGAGGCATCATGTACAGCAGCGCGGGCCCGGCGATTAAGTGCGAGAAAGCCCCGTCGGCAAAATTCTAGAAGGTTGCCCACCCGCGACGGCCTGAGCAAGGCCGGTCTGGCCTTCACTTCCCTCGCGGGTCGGGCCCAGCTCGCTCGCCACGTCCTCTCTCCTGCGTGCGGGCCGGCGCGATGCGCTTGCGTAGCTGGCAGGTTCTCTCATGGCTCGGCTCTCATACCCGGCCTACTGGAGTCGAGCTTTGCGAGCCTGCACCTGGGCCAGCGCCTCGCGCAGTTCCTCGCTCGTGCGTGGGGCGAGTCCGTTGCGCGAGCCCTTGCCACCGCGCCGGGGCACAATGACCTTCGATGACTTGAAGTGCTCCAGAAGGGCCTTGGCGGCACGCACCCGGGCTGCGGCGCTGGCTCGGGGATCGCCGGCAACGGCCTGAAGCGTGTCGAGCATCGCGCGCTCGGGCTCGCGCCGCTCGGCCTCGGGCAGGAGGGACTGGAGCGCGGGCATCACGGGCGCGGTCATGCGGGCTGCTCGTCGTCGCCCTTGTCCGGCACGCCCGCATCGTCCTGGGCCGGCACGGTGCGGCAGGGGTAGGGTCAGGCACAGGTTGCCCGCCCTGCTGCGGCACGGGCTTGCGCTCCTCGACATGGAAGGGCCATGGACGGTTCGGGGTGGTCACGCCGGCCATTGTTGCGCGGGGTGTCGGTGGCGTCCACCTGAAGTGGCGCGGCCACGAAATTCCCCAAAGGCGCCCGCCTTCCCCTGTACCCCGACCGGCAGCATTTGGCGCAAGGACTTCTGGCGGCCGAAGCCCGGCAGCACGCGACCGTGGAAGCCTTACACGCGCGGTGATCTGGACAAGGTTGCCAAGGCGGGCGGCAACTTCGGGTTGGCGCTGGGCTCGACCTCCGGGCGCGGGCCGACTGCGGATGCATTGAACATGGCGGCCATCGACTTCGACACCAAAGAACCGGCCACCGCCCTGCTGTTGACCCACGCAAGGCGATTCACCCTGGCACGGTACGGACGGGAGGCCGCCCGGCGCTTCGGCCGGGTCGGGCGCGCGATGCTGCTGATGCGTACCAGTGAGCCCATGCGCAAGACTGCCATCGAGTTCGAGGGCGGGCAGAAGATCGAGCTTCTCGGGGAAGGCCACCAGATTGTGACCGACGGCACGCACCCGAGCGGCGCACCTTATCGACTCGTGCCGCCGCTGAACAAGATGCGTCCGGCCGACCTGCTTGAAGTGACGGTAGCGGAAATGCGGGAGCTGATGGTCGAACTGCGCGAGGTAGCTGAGCTGGCGGGCCTGGTTGTGGTCAGCGACGCCAAGACCCGGGCCGTTGGCGGGTCGCACGCGCCACCCGACCCCGCCGAGCTTGGTTGGCGACCTGACCGAAGTGAATAAGCTGCTGCCGCACATTACGGGCCTTGATGGCCGGGCGAAGTGGGTGGACTTCATGCATGCGCTCAACCCGTCCGACTATCATGAGCGTTCACCGCGCCGCACTGTCCCCCACGAGAATTCAAAATGACTCGCACTCTCGGCACTGACGCGCCCGATCCTTGCGAATTCAGCTTCGTGTGCTCGAAGACCTGGGCCGAACTGCGCCCGACCTTTGCGCCGGACGTACGCTATTGCGACAACTGCAAGCGCGACGTGTTCAAGATCACGACCCGCGCCCAGCTCGATGAAGCCCGTGCTCTGGGTCGCTGCGTGGCTTGGGCGCGGCTGGCTTCCTCACGCGCACGCGGGGGCCCGTCCATGCTGGTGGGCGACCCGGTAATGCCGCCGTGGCCACCGAAGTCATGACCATGGGTGGCGTGCCCCGCATCGACCTCGACCGGCTGCTGATGCCGCCGATGAACGAGGGGTTGTTCGAGCAGTCATGGTGGAACGAGTGCAGTGCGTACTGGAAGCGCCGCCGCGAGGGTGATGACCGGACCGCGAAATGCGCCATGCTGGCCGAGGGCCTGGAGCGCATGGAGCAGCGACGGGAAAAGGACCGGCGCTTTCAGGAGAAGTACGACGAATGGCGCTGGTTTGTCAGCACCGAGGAGCTGGAACTGCTGGTCGAGCAGTCCACCGACGAGGCCGGCTGCCTGCTGCGGCACGAGTTGCGCATGATGCGCACCTACACGGCCCCGGGCGAGTGGCACTTCGCCATGCGCGTGCTGCTGGAGGAGGCGCCCAAGCATGTGCTCGCGCACCTGCTGCTGTGGACGGCGGTCGAGGTCCGCATTGCCCGGGCGCGCATCACTGGCAGCGCGCATTGGCGGCCTCACGAAGCCGATCCTCCGGAGCCGGAGCCCGCATTCCGCGCCTCGAAGTTCAAACCTCGGTCATATGGGCGGTGAATCTCGAATGGGCGGTGAACCTCGCGGCCCGCGGGGTTGCTGGCGAGTCGCCGGATAGCACTCAGAGCTTTGGTCCAGGACAACCCGCACATGCACACTTACAGTGGTGACCCCACCTATTCCCCGTGGTTTCCGGCGACCCTCCGGCCCGAGCGACGGGGCACGTATGAGGTGCTGCTGGCGGTAGGCAGCCAGCGTTGCTTCGCGCATTGGGATGGCTCGGCCTGGTCGGCCAATTGGGATGACCACGGTGCTATAGGAAGCCACGCCGAGGATCTCGCGACCGTCACTCACTGGCGCGGCTTGACCGAGCGCGCGGCACAGCGTGGCCGCATCAGGGTCAGTGTTGGGCGATTGAGGGGGCACATTGGCCCATGAGATTCGTCGGAGGGACCGTAGGTCTGCAACGTCACCTACCACATGCCATCGACCCACACCGCCTTGCATCGGGCATCATCGAAGCAGAATGACGGTCTCCTCGCATCCGACTGTCACGTGATCGATAGCCAGCAACCCCAACCCCAGCCCCTCAACCTGGCCGAGCTTTTCTCCGATGGCGAGTTAATCCGACGCGCCACCGCGCCAGTACTCGACGCATGTGCCCGCGGCCTCGGCCGCGACGAAGTCATTGCGATTTCTCGTGCAACACGGCCGGGCATCCGCGCCAGTTTCGCGGAGGAGCGAGCCGCCGCGCTACCTGAGTTGGTCCAGTGGGCTGGCCTGTGTGACGATGAGTTGGCGTGCCTCGCCCGGTGGCTGCGCAAGCTCGACACGATGCCACCCGACATCGAGACGGCAGGAGCGTAAGTTGAGCGAGCTGGACGATGACGCCCACCTTGCCAAATTGCTGGAAGCCAGCGAGGCTCTGGACGAAGACATGGACAACCTGCTGCGCAAGTGCCAGCCACGGTCGAAGCGGGGCGTCATCACCTTGGCGTTATGTGGCACCGCCTTCGAGCATGCCCTAAGTCAGCGCTTGCTGATCGAGGCTGGATTGACCGGCACGGCCTTGGCTCTGTGCAGACTGCACTTCGAGGCCGTGGTGCGGGCCGCTTGGACCGCGCAGTGCGCAGACGACGAGTGGCTCGACAAGTTCACCACGCCCATTGAAGGGCCTAGGCATCGGGAACCCGCAGAGCAGTTGCCCATCGCAACGATGCTCAACCACATCGGCCAGCAGATTCCACTCCTTGCCGTCGAACTATCGCGGCTATTGTCTACGATCAAGGCAATGCATTCGTTTGTGCACAGCGGATCGCAGGCAGTCGCTCATGCCCTGATGCCGTCATACCCCAGCGATAAATTGATGGCCGTGGTCTGGAATCGAAACCTGATGCTGTTGTACGTGGCAAATGCCGCGGTCATTGCAGTCCAAGACCCCGCCTTGGTGCCACGCATGCGCCTACTGCGGGAAAAGCATGGTTCATGCATGCCACCGACCTCACAAAGCTAACTGCATGCATTGCACGCCGGCTGCGCGGCGGAAAGCCTCCTGACGCAGAAACCAAGACTATCCATGCCACTCGCAAGCCTCCTAGCAATCCACGAACGTGAAAGTCTGTACTCGGGTGCCAATGCCGCGATCTGGCACTCGCATCGCCTCGCTGGGGAGCTCGCCAAAAAAAGAGCCCGTGAAGAGGACTACGTTGCGACATTGGTGACGGACGGAGTTGGAATTTTGGCGCATCGATGGGCCCCGATGCTGCGATCAAAAGGCATCTATCTGAAATTGTCAGGAGTGTTCTGTCATGGACATCCTCAAGTGTCGTTCGGAACGCCTCCAAGCCGAGTCGAGCTCGCCGATCTGCTCGTGGTCCACCAACACACCAAGGCAAGTCGAAAGTCTGCACGTGCCATCCTGCTGCAAGCAAAGATGTCAACTAACGGGACCCATAGCCTGTCGTCCTCGGACGCACAACTTCAGTTATTCAGGGGATGGCCACCATTTGAATTTGTGTCTGGAGGGCTCGCGCCGGGGATGCGACTCCTCAAGGAAAAAGGTCGAGGTTCACGCTACGCTCTTGTGCATGACGGCGTTGCGTATCCCGAAGACATTCCGTGGGCCGATCAATGTCCATGGGCGGTAAGCCGAGCAGATCAAAAGCTAACTGCCGACCGTTCGCTAGCTCGCCTTCTCGGTGACATTCTTCTGAATAGGGACGGGCGGCCGTTTCAGCTAGGTGTGCCCAATGATGACTGGTCGAGGACGATTCACGAGTTGCTGAAGACTACTGGGCAACGAACCTACAAGCGGGCAAACATTGGGCGTGGGGAGGTGCCGCGAATCACCGAAGCATTTTCCTCAGCGCCGGGGCTGATGCTGACTTTCTCTCAAGACTATCCATTCGCCCAGCGGTCCGTTAGTTCGCGCACATCGGTTCTTGAACGCTACTTTGGTGGTGTGGCGAAAGTGCAGAGGGGCGGCGAGATCCCCACCTATCCTTCAGGTGAGCAGAGCGATGGACCCGACGGAGGCATTTCTAGCCTCATCATTGAAACGGCGGAGGGCTTCGAGTAGGCAGGTCAATAAGTCGCCGACCAATACGGTCAGGCGGTTCGAGTTTGCCTTTTAGCCATGGGCGGCGGTGGGTGAGATGCGAGCCGTCGCAGCAACTCACTCGCCGGCTCATCGGCAGGGTCCTGCGGCACGAGCTCGCCGCGGAAGGCTTTGGCCAGCAGCGCAGGCGTCAGGCGGTCGGTGGCCGCTTGGGCTTGAACAACGCGAGCTTCAAGGCGATCAGCGAATGCATATATGGCCTCCACCTTCGAGACTATGTTGGCCTGTTCTTCGGGATCGGGTAGCCGCGATGTGCTTCGTCAACAATGATGCAGTCATATTCATCGACGGGTGGCGGAGCGTCGCTCCCAAAGATTCGCTTGACCATCGCCTGCACGGTCGCCACCTGAACGCGGGTTTCGGCCTCGGCAGCCATGTCGCCCAACTCCGCGACGTTGAATATCTTGGACAACGGCTGGTTCTGCTCCAGGGGGGCCTCGTTGAATGCATCCTGAGCTTGATTTCCCAAGGCAGTCCGGTCTACGAGAAACAAGATGCGGTGAAATCGTTCAGCTTTCAGCAGCCGGTACATCAAGCCGATGATCGTCCGGGTCTTGCCAGTGCCTGTTGCCATGGCAACAAGGCAGTTTGTCTGGCCGTTTCCGATTGCGCTTTCGACCGCCGCAATCGCCTCGTTCTGATAATCACGCAAGCGCAGGTACGCGAATCCCTCATCCTTCAGCCGCTGCTGCGCTGCCTCCCGACTTCGGGTAAGGAGGTTGATGAGCCCATGCGGCGAATGAAATCCCGGAAGCGATCTTGATGTATTCGATGGTTCCCGAACATCTCGGTGCCACGTACCGCTGAGTTCGGCCAATTGCTTGACCTGCGCGTGACCATTGCTGGAATAGACGAAGGGCAGCTCGAAGTGGCCACCTTGGCCGTCCGACCAAGGGTCCGCTCGACCTGCAACCCTCCAAGCGGGCTCGTGATCTGTTCCTTGCACGAACCCACGTGCATAGCGTTCCGCCTGTGGAATTTTCCCGGAGACATTGACGTTCTGACGTTGGCTTCGACGGCCGCGACGGGCGTCAATCCTGCGAACAGCACGTAGTCAGCGGCCTGGCGCCCCTTGATGGGCCATTCCGCGATGGCCTTGTTCTTTCCGCGTTCAGGCTGCACGCCCCGCGAGTAGGTAAGCTGAATCGTGTCAGCCTCCCATCCTGCCTCCATCAATTGCAGATCGATAATCTGGCGGGTGGTCGCTTCGTCGATCTGGACCTTCTTGGCAGCCTCTGCCGCGCGATTGGCGAACTTGCTGACGGACTCTTCACCGGCGCGAACGCGATCTTTTTCGAGCTGAGCGTCAAACTCGGCCTGAAGCTGCACAACACGTGGCTGGCCTCTTCTGCAAGCTGCTGATAGATGGCGTTTTTCTTCGTGGGCTCGCTGGGCCATGGCGCGCTCATGCGCAGCATGCTCTTCCAGTAGTTCCGCCGCCCTAGCTTGAGCCGCCTGTACGGTCTGCGCGTCCTGAAGTTGCGCATCAAGATGCTGTATCTGCTGCTGTAGTTCGCTCAATCGGCGGCTCGGATCGTCCGGCATGACGAAGGGGCCGGCCTTGAAGTCTGGGTTCTTGCCGAAGCTGCGATGAAACCAGACCGATATCTCGCGAGCAACCTTGATCGCATCCAAACCTTCTCGGAAGCCAATCCGATGTTCGACTTCATGTGCGGCCAGGTTGCCAGTGCGTCGCAGCAGGTGGAACAATTGCCGGACTTGCGCATCCATCCCGAGCCGCATATCGACTGCCCGCAGCAACTCGGCCTGGGTTGGCTGTGAAAGGGTCACGCCGATCCGTGCTGCAATATCTTGCGTGATCGCCTCCGCGAGCAACCTCAGCTTCACGACGCAGCTCGCAGGCTCGAAGGGGAACAGCCTTTCTGCGCTGGCGCCCAGTTCTGCTAGCAGTTGCGAGTGTTCGGACAGGAAAGCGAAATTGCTCGACGATGCCATCGTTGCCATGCGGGAGGTAAGAACGCCCGGACGATACATGAATCGTCCACGGGCTCCATCAACAAGTTTCACGGAATGACGTTGTCGCCATTGCGTCGCCTGCCTTTAAAGGTCCGGCGATTCACCGAGCGAGCAGGGCTGCTACACAACCTGAGGCCCGCAGGGGCTTTCGTGAACTAGTGCACGGAGCACTTCGCTCAAGTATTGCCGTTTGCGACCCAAAGGGTCGGTAAAATTCATTCCGTGGTGCAGCGATAACGCAGCGCCCTCACCCCTACAAGGACGTACACCGATGAATCCATTCGCAGCCTCCAAGCCGCCGTGACGGTTTCCAGCGACGACCACGCGAAGCCGATGCGAATCACGCCGCCGGTCACTGACTATCGCGCGCCGACACCGAAAGACCTCCAAGATCTCAAGGAGCAGTTCGGGCTCACGGCCTATGAAATGGCGCGCCTGTTCGCAGTGCAGCCGGAGCAGTGGCGCAAGCACACAGGCGGGCAAGCACCGCGCGAAATCAGCGTGACGCGAGCGTTCTTCATGGCGGCATTCCAGGTGCTCAGCGATGACGAGATCGAGCGCGTTGTGGCGTACATGGCGAGCTTCGGCGCGCGCTGGAACATGGACGCCGAGCCACCGCCGCGGCCTGAGCCGCGCTACCGCCAGCGCAACGAAGCCTCCTGAGGCTTGAGCCCCAAACAAGGGGCACCAGTCCCGTTCACGGGGCATCACGACAGGCGTCGACGCATGCACTGCATCTGAGTGCATGCGTGGGTGATGTCACCCTCTTTATAGGAAAACAAAATGTCCGAGGTCCATCGCAATCTCACAGCCGCATTGCTTCTTCACTGCAGTCAGTCCGACAAGATGACGCTCGCCGTCGAATGCCGCAAAGCGTCGCAGGAGTTCTGAACATGAAGCGCCTCAGGATGATCACCTTTGCCAGCACCATCGCTGCTTCGGCAGTGGGCGCTTCGGCGCAGACTGGCCCGGACGCGACCTTCAGCCTCAAGGGCTACGCCCTTGGCGCGGACATGGCGAGCTGCCCGGCTGGTTTCACCACACGCAAGAGCGGCGCCAAGACGCTGTGCGGCAGCCCCAGCCAGACGCTCGCCGGCCAGCCAGTAGAAGTCTTTCTCATCAACCTGTACCGGGGCAAGGTCATAGGGGTTGCTGCTGCCGGCGTGGAGAACCCAAGGGACGTTACCCAGGCGCTGGTATCGAAGTTCGGTGAGCCGACGACATCGAATCCGGAGGCCAACGAGTACGCGTGGACCAGGGGCGGCCATGCGTTGGTCGTGAAGCCGTACAGCTCGACGACTGCCATCGTAGCGGTGAAGGACTTCGCGGCCTACGACGCTGTCAAGGCTGAAGACGCCAAGGATCTGTGATGACGCAAGCCATAAAGCAAGCAATCCTGACTGCGGCTCGCAGCGCCGGGCGCAAACTACTCGTTCAAAAGAACAGGACTAAATTTGCCGTGACCGCTGCTCTGATGACATGCATGGCTGCGCAGGCCGATGTGACTTACGTCAAGCACCTGACATCCGTTGCAGACATAGTGTCCACCCCCAGCTTGCTGAACAACACGCCCGGCTCGCTGTACCTGACCGACGAGCAGGCTGGCACATGCGCTCTATCCAGAGGATACGTGGCGTATGTGCGCGGCGCCACAGGCCGAACCATATTCGGCTGCTGGACGAACTACAACGGGATGGTGCAGTGGTGGGACCAGCACGGCGCATCGGCCATGCTTTACCCCACCGACTTCACCAAGGTCGAGCTGCACAAATGACGACAACGATCTGGGTATTCATATGGTTCATGCACGGCCTGGGCGCGCCGCCCGATCTCGTCCACGCCAAAGCCAGCTCGACTGCCAGGAAATGCTCTCCGCGACGCTCGCAAGCAATCCGGGCGAACTGGTGCAGTGCTCGGCGATGGACTTATTCACAACCGAGCCTCTCATCAAGCCTTCGCTAAGGAAAACGTAGAGGAAAGGGCTCGCCTCGCGTCATTTCCATCTAAGTCAATTATGAATCTCATCGTCACTGCGGCGCTGGTCGCCGCTTCCATCAGCGCCAACTCGGGCATATCCAGCGCGGCACACAACCCCGAACTTGTCTTCATGAGCAAGCAGGCCGTTGCAGCCATCTCATGGGCAAAGGGCAAGGAGGCCCAATATTTCCAGGACGGGAACTATGGCAAGGAGGCCCAACGCCTGCGGGCCTTTGTGCATCTGCCCGATGGCTACAGCGTAGACCTCTGCTGGATGCTCAACGAGGAGACTCGACGTACTCTCGTCTGGTCCCAGCGAAGCGGGCCTTTGTAAGGTTGCGAGGCTGAAATGAAGCGCCGCATCAGTTGGCGTCGGCTGGCGCTGGTCCTTTCCCTGCTGTCCATGCTCGTAGGGCCCATATGGGTCCGCAGCAACCAGATGGACGAAGCCCAAAGCATCTACACGGATATGAGCGCCGCCTGCTACCGCGAATGGGCAGGCCACAAAGAAAATCGCCCCAACTGCTCTGAAGTGGCGTCGGGGTGGCGCAGGGAATTCATGAAGGACGGTGACATCCGCTACCGCAACGACCTGCTGTTCATGGCTGTCGTTCCAGTAGTGCTGTTCTGGTTGTGCTTCCTAATTCTTTGGGGTCTGTACCGTGCTGTCTCGGTCAGGAAATCATGAAGCGCCTCCTCATCGCGGCGCTGGCCGTCGCATCTCTCGGCTCCCATGCTGGCCTGACCGACCCGCATGTCTCCAACACCCTGCGCCTGTACGGCGAGTGCGCGTGGTATCGCGCAAGGTCGGGGGGCACCTACGCGGAAAGGCAAAAGGACGGCCCTGCTCTCGACCGCGCCGCCTTGGCGCTGGCCCGAGAGTTCTGGGGGTACTTCTACGATGTGGGGTCGGCTGACATCAAGCGCGGCATGAGCCGCGACTTCTTCATCGGCATGTACTTCGGTCGGGACACTGCGGAGGGGGAGGCCGACGCCGAGCGGCGTTTCGTGGGGCGGGTCGGCGGTGTTGCCAAAATTGATGAGCAAGCCACGCAGGCCGCGCGCTACCTGTACACCGAGCGCAACTGCAACCTGCTCGCGAGGTCGCCATGACGGCGGCTCAGGGGTGAACTGAAGCGGGATTGCCGATGACTCCCGTCTATGACGTCTTCACCCTTGGCCTCTTCATCTCCGTCATCATGTACTGGGCTTGCGCTTCCTCCTGGCAACCGACATACCCCCGGAGATCCAATACTGACCTGAGGAATAGATCCCACCACTCGGGTACCAACCTTTAACAAATGGGGGCTCCGGCGGAACAAGAAACTCCTGCAACGAACTGGAGTCAGCAAAGCGATCAAAACCATTTCGTGCAAGTGCGGCCTCCGCCTCAGCGAAATCCTTGAAGGGCAGCCGGTCGAACACGCGAGACAGATCGTCAACGAAGTAGACGGTGCACTGCTTTGAATCTGTGTCGTCGTCGATGAGTGCCCAGTTCTGCTGAAGCATTTCAACAACCTTGACCCAGAAGTCTCGGCTGCGAATTTCTACGGAATTCTGATTGCGATACATCACGTCCTTTATTGAGTTGGGAACGCAAAATTGACTTGGACTTGCCGGGTGCGTTTGAAACGCACGTCACTCTGCTGAAAGACTGCC
Source organism: Variovorax humicola (assembly GCF_037889915.1). NCBI lineage: Bacteria > Pseudomonadati > Pseudomonadota > Betaproteobacteria > Burkholderiales > Comamonadaceae > Variovorax > Variovorax humicola. Next base: position 410,586 of record NZ_JBBKZV010000002.1, read on the forward strand.
GGTTGCGAAGTTGACCTGGGCATTCGGCGAAGCTCGCCACCTGCTCGCCGGCCGCGCTTTGATCGCGTAAACGCAACCACCTTTATCAAACTGACCGGCCGGTCGGCCCCTTGCCCGTCAAGCGTGGCACGCGCGGTCGGCACGGCGATGTCGAGATCGCCATAGCGCAAGCGGCCGTGCTTGAGTCCGGCCAAGCACCGAGGCGCGACCGACCGTGAGGCCGCAGCACCGCATTTTGACGGCGCCACATGGCGTCTCTCGCGACGACATCCATACATCCATAATGCCCCGCGTCATCGTCCAGCCTCGGCAGCATAGCGGCGGGTCGCGCCAAGCGCGCAGGCGACAGCATTTACCCATTGATACAAGTCTTTCGGCCATCACGGCTTCCCATACTTCGCGGTGATGCTTGCTGCGAGCCTGGCAATCGACGCGGACTTTTTGTCGATGATTTCTGCAAGTGCATGCTCAGTGATCTCAAACGCCGCAAGCAGATCATCAGCGTTGACGTAGTCAGTGTGGCTGCCGACATTGCCCAACCACTTTAGTGCCATAAGGTGTGCACCGTTCGCCGGGTCATTCTTGGAAAAGGCATCGATTCGCTGGTCGAGCGGCAGGTAGCCGCCCTTCTTGCTTTTCGCGGGTATCCCGAGATGATCAAGAAGTCTTTCAACCGCCACCCGAATTCGACCCGCCGCAGCGGGACGATCCACCCAATAGAGTGAGAAGGCAAATGTCAAAGCCTCTGCGACGCTATCTGGGCACTGTTTAGGAAGTGTGATCAACCGCAGCGTTGGATGACAGTAGCGCAACTCGAAAGCATCCTCGTAGTCTGCGCCGCCTTGCTCGTCCGGAACTATCTCCACTGTTCCCGTGCCGGCCAAGCTAAACGCCTCCGAGCAGAGTGCATTGCTGCACATGCCCCAAGCGACGAATGAATGCACCACGTTCTCTGGCCCCCACCAATCCTCGGCGCTCTCTGCAATTGACGCCTTCGTGGGCGCATGCTTGAAGGACCCGGGCTCGACTGCAACCACTCCCGCGCTGCAACTTGGGCAAGGCCAAGGCGGGCACTTCTGATCCCAGATCGATCTCTTCCAGATTTCTTTGTTCATGCAGCAAGCCTAACCGAGTGACATGCCGCCTCGACTGTTCAAAATCGACCGATTTCGTACATCCTCACTGCATATGTCCAAAAAATAGCTCGACTCACTTATGGACATGTGTCAATATACGGACTACGTTTTCGGACATGTACTGGAGTTTTTTTCATCATGACTCGCGTCTTCGCGTACTGCCGCGTCAGCACCTCTGATCAGACCACCAACAATCAAGTGCAAGAGATCGCTGCGGCCGGCTTCACTGTCACCCCGCAACGCACGATCACCGAAACCGTCTCAGGTTCGGTTGCTGCTTCGGAGCGGGCAGGCTTCGGCAAGCTCTTGGACAAGTTGGAGGCTGGCGATGTTCTCGTCGTCACCAAACTGGACCGGCTTGGGCGCAACGCGATGGACGTACGGGCAACGGTGGAGGCACTGACGGGACTCGGTGTCCGTGTTCACTGCCTGGCGCTTGGAGGCGTGGATCTCACAAGCCCGGCGGGCAAGATGACGATGGGCGTCATCGCTGCCGTCGCGGAATTCGAGCGAGACCTGTTGATTGAACGGACGCAATCCGGCTTGGCGCGCGCAAAGGCGGACGGAAAAACTCTTGGACGGCCGTCGGCCCTTAAGGCATCCGAAGTTGCCGACGTGGTGCGTCGCCTGGATGCGGGTGAGGCGATTGCGGCGATCGCCCGGGGGCACAAGACAAGCCGGCAGACGATTATGCGGGTGCGAGACGCTCAGCAGGACGGGGCACTCCGATAGCCTCGACTCTGGCGGCTCAGCAGAGCCCGCTAATCGCCGTCGCTCGCAGGCACCAATGTGCCATCCAGAGGGCCGCCGACTATCATTTCGCCCGATCTACCGGGCATGAGGGTGCCTGCAGCGGGCATTGGACCGCGCGGAGCCCAATGGCATCATTCCTTTTCGACGAAAAACGACAGGACAATCAGTCGATGAAAATCGTGTCGTACAACCTGAGAAACCGTGGCAACACTCGGGCTGACAATCATTGGGTTCAGCTACTTCGCCAGTTTGAGCCGGACATTGTTTGCGCTCAAGAGTCACTGCATCCCGGTCAGTACTTTCCAGAGGATGAGTTTTCGACATTCAAGAGCTGCGTGCATGCCCTGGTCCCGCAGCACCGGAAATGGGGGAGCGCAATATTCTCGAGAAAGCATGTCCTCGAACCAGTCGAACTACCAGAACTGAACGGCTGGGTCGTTGCGGCAAAGGCCCATGGCGTGATTGTCGGAGGGCGAACTCAGGCCGTATTCGTAGTCAGCATTCATGCGCCTTCGCCAGGTCCGTATCTGCCAGTTGTCAGCGCGGTCCTTGACCAAGTTGCAAGAGTTTGGGATGGCACGCCCCTCGTCATCTGCGGCGACTTCAACGTGACCACCGCGTTGCGGCATCCTTCTGAGGCACCCATGACGAACTCCCTGGGCGAACGGCAGCTCCTTACGCGATTGCGCAGGGAGTTTGGCGTGGTCAACGCATGGCAGACTATGAGCCCGAATGAAAATCTGCCGCAGACACTGCGTTGGACGCGCAACCCTGCGACGGCCTACCACTGCGACGGGATTTTCATCAGCCACCATTTCTTGCCGCACCTTGTGAGCGCCAGCATTGAATCCGCTGGCGAATGGGCAACCATGAGCGACCACAATCCAATCGTCGTGTCGCTCGAAGAAGGAGAATGAGTCCTTGGCAAATTCGGATTCCACGCGCTTGGCAGTTTTGATCGATGCAGATAATGCGTCCTCTTCGGTTGTCCAGGAACTCCTTGAGGAAGTTGCAAAGTACGGCACGGCTACGGTAAAGCGTGCGTACGGAGATTGGACAACCACCAACCTGACTGGTTGGAAGGCGCATCTGCATCGTCATGCGATCCAGCCGATTCAACAATTCGCGTACACGCAGGGCAAAAACTCTACCGACTCGGCCTTCATCATCGATGCGATGGACCTGCTGTACGCCGGCAATGTGGACGGTTTCTGCATTGTTTCGAGCGACAGCGACTTCACACGCCTGGCGACTCGCATGCGCGAGGCTGGGAAGGTGGTCTACGGGCTTGGGGAGCGCAAGACACCGGAGCCGTTCATCGCCGCCTGCGACAAATTCGTCTTCTTTGAGGTGCTGAAAAAATCTCCCGAGTCGGCTGTTACTCAACCCGTACTCGATGTTCCGGATCTCAAGGGGCTGTTGCTGCACGCGATCCGCGAAACGCTTCGTGAGAACGGTTGGACCCGCCTCGCAACTGTTGGTTCTTACCTCGGCAAGAACCACACCTCGTTTGACGCGCGCAACTATGGATTCAAGCGACTCAGCGAGCTTGTCAGGAAGCAACCCTACCTCGAAGTGGCGGACGTGCCCGATGCAACTGGGTTCGTGCACGTTGAAGTACGCCCAAAGTGACAGCAGCGCGGCTGTAAAGAGCGGAATGGGAAGATTCATGAATCGATGGAACATCCCGAGCCCACTTGAGCAAGAGGTGCTGGCACGAGATACGGCGTGCGTCTATTGCCAAATCGACCTTTCGATTCCCGCATTAGCCACGACCCACCGGCAGTGTGGTTCCGCTACTCGCCGGACCGCCAGGGCAAGCACCCGCTCGAACACCTCAAGCGCTACCACGGCATCCTGCAGGCTGACGCATACTCGGGCTATGAGGGCGTGTGCTGCTTTGCCGCCATGTCGCGGCGCGCCCTGTCGCGGTGCCCCGGGGGGGTAGCCCGTTCGGAGGAGCCACGGTAGGCTGTCTTGCATGCATCAGTTTGGAAACAATTGTCTTAATATTTCCCGCCTTCGGAGCCAATCCCAGGTTAGCCGTGAGAACGGCAATCGCCTTCCAAAAACCCTGGTTCAGGACATTGCATGAATTACAACCTTGCGCTCTCGGTATGGAAGCACGGCCGTTCAACCCCGGATGCATTGGCGATCGCTTCCGAAGGACAGACGATCACATATGGCGAAGCTGCCAGTCAAGCCGCGCGACTGGCGGCATGCTTGCGGCAAAGTCCGCTCTGGCAGCGGCCCGATGGGGCTCGTCCACGTGTCGGCATCCTTGCTTCCCGCAGCGCCATCGCTTGTCTTGGCGTGCTGGGCGCTGCGTGGGCTGGCGCAACCTATGTGCCGATTGGCCCGAAGATTCCGACGGAGCGCTTGCTGACCCTGCTGTCGCTGTGCGACCTGTCGGCGATCATCGCTGATGACCAGGGCGTGAAGCTGCTCAGCGCGGAGGTGCTGCAGGCATGTCCACCGCTCGTGATATGCCCGCGCGCCAGTGAACTCCCCGCGGACGGAGGAACGTGGCAGACGCGCGTCGACCTGAAAGCCTTACCGCCTGCGGATTCCAGCGAGCCAGTTGCAGTCGGCGCCCGCGACACGGCGTACATCATTTTCACGTCGGGCACGACCGGGACGCCCAAGGGCGTCATGGTGTCGGCCGGCTCGATATGCATCTATGTCGAAGAGGTGGGGAAATTGCTCGACCTGAACCCATCGGATCGTGCGATCGAGACCTGCGAACTGACTTTCGACTTTGCGGGGCACAACATGCATCCCACGTGGCACGCGGGTGCTTCCCTGCATGTGATGCCGGCATTGCGCGCCATGAACGCAGTGAGATTCGTCCGCGACAACGCCTTGACCGTGTGGAGCTCGGTGCCGTCCCTCGCCGGCATGTTGCGTCAGGTCAAGGCACTGGTTCCCCACGCGATGCCGAGCTTGCGGATCACCACTTTCGGTGGTGAGCAGTTGCCGGACGGCGTGGTCACGGCATGGCAAAGGGCCGCTCCCAACAGTTCCATCGTCAATCTCTACGGCCCCACCGAAGCCACCATTTTTTGCCTGGCCCAGGACATCGGCGATCCCCATCCGCTGACGCCGGGCCGCAACATCATGTCGATCGGAATTCCGATGGTCGGCAGCGAGGCGGCAGTGCTGGACGAACATGGAAAAGAAGTGCCGGACGGTACGCACGGCGAACTCGCCCTGGCAGGCGTGCAGCTCGCCGACGGCTACCTTAATGCGCCGGAACTCACCGCCAAAAAGTTTCCGATGATCGACGGCAAACGCTGGTACTTGACCGGCGACCTTGCCATGCGGGATTCGACGGGAGCATTCCACTGCCTCGGTCGCATCGACAACCAGGTCAAGATCCTGGGCCATCGCATCGAGCTCGAAGAGGTCGACGCGCATTTGCGCAATGTGACGAATGCCGACGTGGTTGGAACCGTGGCCTGGCCGTTGAATGACGGCAATGCCCAGGGCCTCGTGGCTTTCGTCGGGGCGAGTGACCTCGACGATGTGCAAGTGCGCGCGGAACTGAAGACGAGGCTTCCTGCCTACATGGTTCCGAGCCGGATCGTGGCCCTGGAAGACATGCCATTCAATCAGAGCGGCAAGGTCGACCGGAATGCCCTGCGGCAATTGCTCGCGCAAGAGGTTGCCTGATGCCTATGTCGGCGGTACAGGCAGCAGTTGGGCGCGAGGGGAAAAGCCGTGGCTCCGTTCTTGCCGACCTTCGCAACCTCTGGGCCATCGACGAACGGGAGAGCAGCGTTCGCTTCGCGCAGTCGCCACTCGGCAAACTGGTGCTGGTGGCCCTGTTCGCCGCCATTGCCAAGGGAATTTCGGCGGGGTTCATGGTCGTCTTGGCCGCTGCGGCTTGCGCCTACCTGCCTCGCTATCGCAGTTGGGTCGTGGTGGTGGCTTCGCTTGGCATCCTTGTTCGTCATCCGTACTACGGCCTGGAGGAAATCGGCACCATCCTGGCGCAGGAAGGTCTTTCGGATGCCATGGCCCCTCGGCTTGCCATTGGGGCGCTGGTACTGTTTTTCGGCTGTGCATGGGGTGCTTTCGCCCTTGCACGCCGGCACAGGGATTTGCTGTTTGTTCGACGCCCCGTCGTGGCCTTGCTGTTGCTCGAGACTGCCATCTGCATGCTGGCCTGCTCGCCGCTGGTGCACGGTGCGGCGCGGGCCGCCCTGTGGGCCATCTTGAGCGTGCTCACGGCCTACACATGGTTCCTGGCCTATGGCCTGGCGGACCAACGCTCGCGCTCGCGGGGCCCGCTCTCTTTCCAGATGGGCATTCTTCATCCCTTGTGGGGATCGACCACGGCGCCCTTTGGCAAGGGCGCGGCCTTTCTGCGAAAGCACGAAGCTAAAACTCCCGAGGAATTGGCCATCACGCAAATCAAGGGGTTGAAGCTGATGGGCTGGGCGGCCGTGCTGTGGATGCTCGAGAACGCATTGTCCTGGGTCTGCGAACGTCAGTTGCACATCCCGTTGACCGAGTCGGCGGTGAGCGCTTTCCTTCGAGGCGATCCGTATCAGATCGCCGTGAGTTGGGGCAGTCTGATCTGGGCAACGTTGCACGGCGCGATCGCTCTCGCCGTCTTCGGGCATCAGATCGTCGCGATCGCGCGGCTTGCAGGATATCGGTTGCCGCGCAACACCTGGCGGCCGTTGGAGTCGCGCACGCTGGCGGAGTTCTGGAACCGCTATTACTACTATTTCAAGGAACTCCTGGTCGAGCTCTTCTTCCTTCCAACCTTTCTCAAGGTCTTTCGCAATCATCCGCGGCTGCGCGTCTTCGTGGCAACCTTCATGGCGGCCGGGGTTGGTAACGCGATCTTCCATTTCATCAGGGACATCAAGTTTGTTGTCTCCATGGGCCTGCAGGGCGCCCTGGAGAGCTTCACGAGCTACCTGTTCTATTGCTCGATACTGGCCTTCGCGATTGGAATTTCCCAGGCCCGCATGAATGCAGGCAGGAAGTTGTCTACGAGCTTCGTTGGAAAGCTCTGGTCGGCGCTTTGCGTGTGGTCTGTCGTGGTCTGCATTCACATCTTTGGCGACGAGTCGCGCAGCGTCGCATTGGTTGACCGTCTCCGCTTCATGTTCAGTCTCTTCGGAATCAACGTATGAAATCCAACGACAAAACCAGACTGCGCGAATTCATTCTGCAAAGCCTTGCAGGGCTGGGCGACAAAGGCGCCGTTTCGGATGATGACTCGCTGTTCGCGAGCGGCCGGCTCGACTCGCTCTCGATGACCAAGTTGGTTATGTACCTCGAAGACGCATGCGGCATCGATTTTGGTGACGTCGACTTCGACGCGGACCTGCTCGATTCGATCAACCTGATCGAGCAGTTCGTCGACGCGGAACAGTCAAGGGCCGTGCGTTAAAGCTGCGGCAGTCGCAGTTCGCCACTCGCCGCAGAGCCGGCCGCGCAAATCTGAACACGCCGCAAAGTGGATAGGCTGCTCCCATGGGCGAGGACAGAGCCCGGATGACAGGAGCAGACGACATGAGTAAAAGACCCCGCCGCAATCACTCAGCGGCATTCAAGGCCAAGGTGGCGATCGATGCGCTGGCCGACGGCAAGACGATCGCCGAAGTGGCGCTCAAACACGACGTCCACTCCAATCAGGTGCCTGAGGGGGTTGACCATGAGTACATGGCTCAACCGGGGGCGCCTTCGGCGGCCTGGCAGCGGCCTTAAGATTGAAAGAATAAACCCGCAGCCAATCCACTTATCTCAGGTCGCCGCGTGTTCAAACGAGCGGGGCCGGCTCTGAGTTCACTGCCTGGCACTCGGCGGTGTAGACCTCACCAGCCCCCGCGGGCAAGATGACGATGGGCGTCATAGCGGCTGTCGCAGAGTTTGAGCGAGATTTGTTGATTGAACGAACTCAATCGGGTTTGGCGCGAGCAAAGGCGGAGGGCAAAACGCTCGGACGGCCGTCGGCCCTTGATGCGTCCGAAGTTGCCGATGTGGCGCGACGCCTCGGGGCGGGTGAAGCGATTGCGGCGATCGCCCGGGCGCACAAGACGAGCCGGCAAACGATCATGCGGGTGCGCGACGCTCAGGTGGTTCGGGCATAGTTCGCTGGCATTCGGTCGTGCCGAAGCAAACAGGTGCGAGCGGGCACCTGGACCTGCAATCGGCCACGAGCCGTCAGTCAGTTCGCGCCCACCGACGACCGCAAAGCGCCCATCAGCGGCCGCTCGCGTGCGCCGCGATATTGCTCCCCAAAACGTCTTCGCGAATCCGGTTGTCGAGCGGATTTTGGCAGACCACGAAGGGGGTCTGGTCCGGTGGCTGGAGGTCAGGGAGCAGGCGTACACTTTTCGGTCCAGAAGAACGCGAGGCGGAGCGATCAAGATGATGGATCGACGCAAGCTGATCGGCGCGATGGCTGCGTTCAGCGCGACGCTTGCCGCTCGAGCGCAAGTGCCGGGCCGCATCTATCGCATCGGCTACCTCGGCAACACGAGCCCCCAATACGACACGCCGGCTGAAACGCGCATCATGAACGGACTCGTGGTTCGGCTGCGCGAGCTTGGTTTTTCGGAGGGTGAGAACACGGTCATCGAACGGCGCTTTGCCGATGGCAGGAACGAACGCTACGTCGATTTCGCTGCCGAAATGGTGAAGCTCAATGTCGATACCGTTGTCGCCGGCAATGTGGCGGGCGTGCGGGCGGTCCTGTCGGCGAGTCGCACCATGCCCATCGTCACGACAACCGGCGATCCGGTTCAAGCGGGTTTTGCCGCGAGTCTCGCGCATCCCGGCGGTCAAGTGACTGGAATGGCCAATCTGGGCACCGAACTCATTCCCAAGCAGCTCGAACTGCTCAAGGCGGCGGTGCCCACGGCCAGGCAAATTGCCATTGCTCGCTGCCCGGATTGCCTTCTGAAGGCCGGCGTGAGTGCGGCGGAAGTCGATGCCCTGACTGTCGAGTTTGAAGAAGGCGCGCGATCATTGGGATTGAAATTGCGGCATCTCAATGTCAATGCCAAGGACGACTTCGACGCGGTCGCCGCCGGATTGCGGCGGGAACCGCCTGATGCCCTGCTGATCGGGCCGACCCAGATCAACCAGGTCTTGCGCGATGAGTGGGTGGCCTTGGCCGGCGAAATGCGCTTGCCGACGCTTGCGCTGTATCCTGGGTTCGGGGCGATGTTGTCTTACGGTGCCGACTTCGTCGCCATCTACCGCAGGGCTGCCGAATTTGTCGCAAGAATTCTCAATGGAGCGAGGCCGGGAGACCTGCCCATTGAACAACCGACGAAGCTCGAGTTTGTCGTCAATCTCAAGGTCGCGAAGTCCATTGGCGTCACGGTTCCGCCCGCGCTCCTCTTGCGCGCTGACGACGTGATCAGATGAGAGGGTCTGACGTCGCAATGCCAGACCGAATTCAGTGTAAGGAGACCCAATCGAGGGCGCTTTGCGTTCTGGTTGAGAGAAAGTCGAGTGACTGATCAGTGTGCGAAGCAGCCCCGCGCGGTGACAGCTTGAATGACTGCAACGGGCCCAAACTTGCCGGTCGCGCGATCCCGCGAATCTGCACACCATGTTGGTCCAAGCTACTTTGAGGGCCACCACGGTCACCCAGCCGGCCGTTGACGCGGGCCGCGCTGTGGGCCCTGCAGCGGGCATTAGAGCGGCCGGAAGCGCCCGCGGTGCAGGACACATCGCTCAGGACCACCCTATACGAACCGTCGTACGGGGGGCAGCGATCGGCCAGGCTTGGCATCAGGCAGCGTCGGTCAACGTAGGTGGCCTGGATCCGGTTTTCCTCGCTGACTAAGGCAGTTGCTCCAGGATCTCCCATAGGTTTGGGCTCTCGTCGGGCGACTGTCTCAGGATTCCCGGTCTGTCCCAGTCGATCCGGTTGAACAGACTCTCCGCCGAGTCGCTGCTCGCTATTTGCATCCCCCAATGGCGGGGCTCCGACTCCTGTGATATTGCCATCAGGTTCGGGGCGTGCTCCGTTGACATTTCCATTGCCTGACGCGCCTTCGCCGGCCCCACTCCGTCCAGAAGGCGCTGTACCTTTTGGCCCCACATTTCCCGGTAGATTTCCAGATCCTCCGGCTTGTGGTCCCCTCGCACCGACAGGGCTTCTTGTTGCCCCGGTGTCAGGTCGCCCTGCGGCATCCATTGCATCTCGATACTGGTCATAGACTTGGTCCCATGTTTCGGCGCGCAAGATCTTACGCGGCGCCGGGTCAAAATGCGGGCAGATTGCAGCCGCTCCGTGATGTTGATGACACGCACCGGCTATCGGCGCTTCGGCCTCGAGGTCTTCCATAGCGGGCATACCGGCCCCCATCAGCCGATCGAGCGCAAGGCGCTCGTCCGGCGTCCTGAATGGCAGGAAATCCGCGAGCTACGCAGGGCTGTACATGTCAGGCAGCATCATCCACCGTCTGGGGCTCAGCCAGTTGCGCCGCGGCCTGACGCGCCCGCAGCCCGGCAAAGATCGTCGCGATGCGACTGGCGCGCTCGGCGTCGGTCAGCACCTTGCCGGTGCTCTGCTCGGCGGCCTCGGTCTTGTCGTTGATGCCGTAGGCGACTCGCTCGGCGTTAACCAGCGTCACGATCTGGTCGACCAACTTCTTGCTGATGTCGGCGCGCTCGCCAAGCGCGAACGCTCGGTCGATTGCGGCCTTTTGCTTGTCGCGGCGTTTCTTCTGGTCATCCTTGGTTTCGTCGGCGGGCGCGTTGACGGCCTCGGTCAGCACCTCGATCAACCCAAGTCCTTCCGGGCTCGATAGACATTCCAAGTCGCCGAACAGGACTTGAACCAAGTTGTTCGCGCGGTCGATGAAACCGCGATGCTTGATCCGAACGTGGGCAATCAGGCTTGCGTTTGCCGCAACAAGTTGCCGCTCGGTTTCCGTGGAAACCAGACTGGGAACCGACGCTTTGGAAACCAGCAGATCGGCCTTGGCGTGGATCTTCGCATTTAGGTCGCGAGTCCATTCGTCACGCTTGGCGCGCTTTCGAATGGCTGGGTGCGAGACTCCGTTTTCCTCTGCGATGAGGCGGAGTGGTTTGATGCCGGCACGGTAGTCGGCCTCTATCTGTTCCCAGTTCGGGGATGGTTTGCTGTCGGGGGTATTGCTCATGGGGAGTGATGGTGGTCGATGTGCGTGGGAACCGGAAACGCCAATGGGGTGAAAGGGTTTGGGAACCGGGTCAGCGCGGGCACCAGCGGCAGATTCGGCGGTGTCGGTCATCGTGTCCGTGCCCGACTTGGGGGGCAGGACTCGGCTGGAAACGGCAGGAGTGGACAAATCGAGGGATCCATGGCTCCCATCCGGCCAGCGGGACGTGCATGGTGCCGCCCTGGTCGGCGGCCCTTGCACCGTCCACCCGATCAAGACGGACCGCGACTTGGCCGGATGGTCTGCGCTCATGGATGCTCTGCGCCGGCGCTCAGTCTGGCTCGATGGCTTCCCAATCGACCTTGGGGCGCGCTCGGGACTTGGATGATGCTGGGCTATGACCACGTCTGGCCATGATTCGCCCGCATGAGTGATTGTCTCGGGCGAGAGAAAGCCAGCTTGCGGCGGTCGAGGGGGGGCGCACGCGCCCGGGATGGGTTCGCCGCGGCGAAAGCCTGCGGCGCTGTCTTGGGCGTCGTGGACGCGGCGCTGGCGCCAGTAGCCGGCGATCTCGGGCCGAGCTTGGCGAGTTTTGTAGCAATTGCTCCTTTTTTGATAGGAGTTTGCTTGGTCATTTGCTACGTCGGAGGATCCGCGGGTTGACGTGGACACGGCTGTGACAGGTCGTGAAATCACCTGCCCTGTTCGTAGACGGGGTCGGCGTGAGGCAGGCGGACTTCCTCGCGTGCTCCCACTTGAAGCGCCTCCGTTCGGTTCCAAGAAATAACGGGTATCAAGATCAAACCGGGGGTACAAACGGGGGTACAAAATCACCCCGATGACCTGTAGATCCAACATTCATGCGGGCTACGGGCGATCTTTCAAGCGGTTTCGCCCCGACCAATGAAAGTTCAATGCCGGTACGGGTTTGCAGCCTGTACCGGCATTTTGCTTTGATGGCCGGATGTCTACGTTTTCCGCGGGTGTCTGCGTTTTCACGCGCGGGCGCGGAGTGCGCGCGGAGGGAAGTTGTGATACTTTGCAGCGCCCGTATCGGCCACAAGCGGAAGTACGCGGTCATCGCCACTTCAGGCGGCCTGGTCAAAGGAGAATCTGATGACAAAGACGCAGGTGCTGGTGATTGGGTTGGAACCGAACCTGGTCGACTTCAGCACGATGCCAGACATGAACGCCGAAAAGGTTCGGGCTGGGCTGGAAGCGGACCAAGCAAAGCTTGCCGCTCTGGGGTACGAGGCAGAACTCTGCCTGACTGACCTAGGGGACACGGCTGCGGACGCGGTTGCTCGGAAGCTTGCTGAAAAGCCGTTCAATTGCGTGGTCATCGGTGCCGGTATCCGGACCATCCCCGCTTACTTTCTTCTCTTCGAACAGCTGCTCAACGTGGTTCACCGGGCTGCCCCGGGAGCCCGAATTTGCTTCAACACCAAGCCGAGCGACACGGCGGAAGCCGTCCAGCGTTGGGCATAGCGCTGCGTTTCGCCGGCAGCAGTCGGCCATGAGCCGACCTTCGCGGCTGTGGCACGATGAATGCAGGAAGCGGCCGCTCCCCGTGGCGCGACACACCGATGACCCCGAACCAGCACAATCGCCGAATGAGTTGAGGCTTAGAGCGATGACACCACCTGCAATCACAGTCCGCGCAGCGTATGAAGGCGATGCTCTCGCGGCGGCGGCCTGCGTCAACGCTGCTTTCGAGCCCTATGTGGAGCGAATCGGCAAGCCGCCCGCACCGATGCTCTCTGACTATGCAGCACTCGCCGCCGAAGGGAAGGTCTGGGTCGCCGAGCTGGGCGGACAGGTGGTTGGTGTTCTGGTTCAGTACGAGACCGCAGACGGCTTCTACATCGATACGGTCGCAGCGTACCCGCAGACGCACGGTACCGGGGTGGGCCGTGCATTGTTGGAGTTTGCCGAAGGCGAGGCTTGTGGACGAGGTTTCGAGTCCATCTACCTCTGCACGAACTCCAAGATGACTGAGAACCAAGTGCTTTATCCCAAGATTGGTTACGTCGAGTACGACCGCCGAGCCCAGAGCGGCTACGAGCGTGTGTTCTATAGAAAGCGACTTTAACCATGGGGGGCGAGCAACAAGGCCTCACATGGGAAGGACTGCAGGGAGCCCATTTAAGTCAATCGCCCGCGACGTGGTTCGCCAGTTGACGAGCAAGCCGGCCAAGCCAAGCAAGATCCCAAAGAGCACGCCGAACTCGGATGACACAGGCCAGCCGAGGTAGCGGCCGGCGCCGTGGTTTGGGTGGGCATCGTGGTCCCTGATGGACCGCGAGCCCCGGTGTGTGCTCTGCGTTTATGGGGTTCGACCCACCCCGGATTCAAGGGGGGTCAATCAACGATCATGCAGAGTCAATTGAGGCGCCAAGCCTGAGACGCCGGTGCTTCAGAACGACCACAAGCCGCCGATCGAGATGCGACTGCGAATGACTGATTGCTTTCTTGGCCGCAGGCGAGTAGTGCCCGCAAAAGGTCTCTTACCAAGTGAGCATAGTCATCGTCGATTGCGATGTTGCTTCCGCGGGCACCATCGTAGACTCGCGACCCAAGGTGGAGACAACATGGCAATCAACTTCAAACTCGCAATCGCGGTCGTTTGCCTCGCGGCCCTGCTTGGGTGTTCGACCAGCAACCTGCAGGTCGCCGAAGTCGGCAGTTATCACGTGGGTGGACGCGCCGTGACGCTGTCGGGCTTGCCGGAAAAAGAGCTGCTCTTCACCCCAGGTGCGCCACCGCTCAAGCTCAATCCCAATGGCGATTTCGAGGTGGAAGCGCTCTACACGCGCTATACGCTGCTCGCGAATCCCAAGAGCAGGTATCCGCTGTTGCTGTGGCATGGTGGTGGCCTTTCCGGAGTGACTTGGGAGACCAAGCCGGACGGTGCACCTGGTTGGGAGAACTACTTTCTTCGGGCAGGCTATAGCGTCTACGTGAGCGACGCCGTCGAACGCGGCCGGGCATCCTGGGCGCGCTACCCCGAGATATTCAAGAGCGAGCCCTTCTTCCGTCCGAAGAAGGAAGCCTGGGAGTTGTTCCGCATCGGCGACACCGATTCGTACAACACCGCCCCGGCACAGCGCACGGCCTTGCCGGGCACGCAGTTCCCGGTCGCCGCCTTCGACCAGTTCGCCAAGCAGTCGATCCCGCGCTGGGGCACCAACGATCCGGCCACGCAGGCGGCCTACGACGCCTACGTCGACAAGGTCTGCCCGTGCGTAATCGTGGTGCACAGCCAGGGCGGCAACTTCGCTTTCAACTCGGCGTCGAAGTACCCGGACAAGGTCCGGGCGCTGGTGGCGGTGGAGACATCGGGCTCGCCCAACCCGGACACCTTCGACTTCGCGCGCGTCAAGGGCGTGCCGATGCTCTGGGTGTGGGGCGACAACCTCGGCAAGTTCCCGTTCTGGGGACGCATCGCGGCCCAGCAGGAGAAGTTCCGCGGCAACCTGATCGCGGCCGGCGGCATCGGCGACCGCATCGTGCTGCCCGACGTGGGCATCAAGGGCAACACGCACATGCTGATGATGGACCGCAACTCGGACCAGGTCGCTGGCCTGATCGATCAGTGGCTCGCCAAGCAGGGCCTCAAGAAATAGGAGACTCTGATGAATACACACAAGAGAACATTCCTGCTCGCCGCTCTCGCGGCGCCCTTCGCCACTCCCATGGCCGCGTTCGCGCAGCAAACGTATCCGACGAAGCCGGTGCGCATGATTGTTCCGTTTCCACCGGGCGGCGGCACCGACATCCTGGCCCGACTGGTGGCCAGCAAGCTGGGCGAATCCGCCAAGTGGACGATCGTCGCCGACAACCGCGCAGGCGCGGGCGGCACCATCGGGATCGCGGAGGCGGCAAAGTCCGCGCCCACCGGCTACGACATGGTGATGGGGCAGAAGGACAACATGGTCGTGGCGCCCTGGCTGTACAAGCACCTGAGCTACGACCCTACGCGGGACTTGGTCGCAGTCGCCAGCGTGGCCTACACGCCGGTCATCATCGCGACCGGCGCCAATTCGCGTTTCAAGACGCTGGCGGACGTGGTGAGTGCGGCGCGCGCGGCGCCCAATGGCGTCACCTATGGCTCGCCCGGCAATGGCACAACGATCCATCTAGCGGGCGACCTCTTCGGCAAGGCGGCCAAGGTCGAACTTCGCCACGTGCCTTACAAGGGTTCGGGGCCCGCGTTGATGGACGTCTTGGCAGGCAACGTCGATCTCCTGATGTCGTCCGTGCCTTCAGCTATGAATCAGATCAAGGCGGGCAAACTGCGGCCGCTCGCAGTGACATCGGCGGTGCGCAGCAGTTCGCTGCCCGACGTGCCCACGGTGGCGGAACTCGGCTACAAGGGCTTCGACGTAAGCACCTGGTACGGCATCTTCATGCCGGCGCGGACGCCGGCGGAGGTGGTCGAAACAGTAAATCGGAAGATCAACGAACTGCTGGCGACACCAGAAATGAAGGCAGCCATCCAAGCGCAGGGTGCGGAGCCGCTGCCGATGACGCCGCAGCAGTTTTCGACCGTGTTTCAAGACGACTATCGGAAGTGGGAGGCCATCGTGAAAGCCTCCGGCGCTACGATTGAATAGTGCAAGTTGCAAGTGCCTGGCACCCATGGTTTTTCGCCAAGGGACGGCGACCGCTTCCAAGTGAACATGGTGATCGACCAACGAATCGTGATGACAGCATCGGGCTCATTTGATTCATCCGCCCGCTTGCTTCCGGATGATGCCCCGGCGCTAGCCAGACCTTCTGCGAAATCAGATAGCCCCCGGCGAGGGCAATAGCTCCAGCGACCCAGGCAGACAAGGTGGCCACCACCACGCCAAGCAAGATGCTTGCAGTGCTCAATTCGCAGCTCCTTCGGTCAGTTGCTCACGGACCTCGGCACGGATGGCCTTCGGTGCCGCCTTGGCAATGCGGGTCGCCTTGTCGGCGAGCATCGCCATCACGCGGCGCCGAACAGCTGCCATGTCGATGGTGAGGGGTGAGTGGGGGTTTTTGCGGTTCCACTCGCGCACTTGATCGCACACCGCTTGCTGCGCCACTGCGTCCTTCTCATACACGGCCTCGGCTATGTCACCCGCGAAGTCCTGCTTGGCCAGCACCGCCGCGCACCTGGTCGATACGGATGCGATCGGTGAAATACTTGAGTCGCTGTTCCTGGCCGTCGAGAACCTGGTCACCGATCAACGGCTCCGTGTTCATCGGCATGAGCAGCGACGGTCACTTCGTCGCCGGCACCGGACTCGAGGTCGTCGATGCGCTGGATGGGCAGGGCGCGCGTCCTCGCCCTCGCCGACGAACTTCTTTGGACCAGTACGACGCCTTGGTTGATGGCCACAGCCATCAAGGACGCCCACTCTTTACGGCTTGGACATCGCCCACGCCTATGAGGGTACGCATAACACGCTCCTATGCCGACTCTGCGGCGAGGTAGCGCGTCTTGCGCATGAAACCGGGACAGCCCCCGGAGGCTGGACCTGCTCCAGACTCAATGCGTCTGCAGATCCGACACGAAGAAATCTATATCAGGTTTTGGGAAATACAACAGCCCTCGCCTTCCCGGCGCGCGCACGTGCGCTGCGGCAACATGAATGCTGATGCCTGAAAGGGCCAAGACCCGCAGTGAAAAATGTTTATGGCAGTAGGACTTCCAGCATGAGCAATCCGTCGGCCGTCTGAAAAGTGTCGGCGCCCGTCCGGATGACGCTGCGGCCTACCTCGAGACGGTACTCAATGACCTCCGTTGTCGGCTGATGTTCCCCTGGGGTAGGGGTCGTCTCCACCTCCACGTATCGCAAAACGACATGTCGCTTTCCGACCTGGTCCGTCACGGGGATGCGTTCAGCCGGTACCTTTCGTATCATCGCGAAGTCCATTTATGCTGCAGTGCAGCAATTTTCGCGCTAACCCCCTTGTCTGCGCCAGTAACACCCCCACGCCTGACACGGTGTCTTGCCCGCGTCACTCGGCTGACACACTTTTGTCACAAAACCGCCAGCTGAGGGATATTCGTCGTTGACAGGTTTCGCCACCCGTCGCTTGCCGCGCAATCCGATAAAGCAACTACCCGTTAGTAACAGATGTAATCTCGCGGGTTGACCGGGGGCTGACGGGTGGCGGTGGCGCACGTTCTGCTAGTTGGCCATCACGGCGGGACATGCGCCCGCTTACCCATCCTTGGAGAGACCCGCATGAACGCAATTAAGAAAGCCCGCGAAATCATCATGGCCGATCCGACCAGTGACACGGCCCGCACGCTGTCTAGCCTGGTAGTCGCGCTGGAGACTGAATCGGTCTTTCCACTTGCCAAACTCTACGAGTTGGATCTCAAGGACTTCGCCGTCGCGATTGAGATCCTCGACGAGTGGCGGCTCGACCGCTATTACGCGCGCAAGGGAAAGCTTTTGGATGTGTCGTATCTGGTGAACAACCAATCGGCACCCTGATTCCGTCAAAAGGCACGACGCGCACCCGCGGCCGCAGCGATGCATATGTGGCGGCCAAAGGATGGTTCGGCGTCCCATCTCCTGTGGTCAGCCGAGGCTTGTCGCCAAAACGATTCATCCAGCGGCGGTCGGTGCGCTGACAAGTGCAGGGAGGGATGCCGGTGCCACAGGCCAACCCTAGGGCTGGGACGAACTGGCGCGCGCCGGAGCGCTGCGGGCAGACTTCGTCATCACCCTGGACGAGCCCACATTGGCGTTCGAGCCGATGTGGCCCCGATCAACCGTATACGGCGTTGTGGGCCTTTGCCGACGCCGCTGCCCTTGACGACCGGGAGCAGACGGCGCACCCGGATCAGCCGGTCACTTGGCCCTGATCGCGCGCAAAATTGCCGCACGCGCGCACTGGGCGGCCACTCGCTAGCCGCGCCATCATCAGTAACCACAGTGCACAAAGAGGCCGCCATGACAGATTCAGAACTGACGTCGGATGTCCGCGCGTTCTTTGATAAGTACAAAGATGCCTTCGACTCAATAGACGGTCAGCGGATCGCTGCGCTGTACCACATCCCGACCGTGACGATGCGGGGCGATGGCTCGATTCACACTCTTCAATCCCGTCAGGAGCTTGCGCGTTTCTTCCAGGGCGTGGCCGACAACTATCAGAAGGACGGCTACGCTGGCGGGCGGTTTGACGAGCTTCAGGTCAGCCCGATCGGCGGGCGCAGTGCCCTGGCGACGATGGATTGGGAGATGTTGCGACGCGACGCCAGTCTCATCCGCAAGTGGCGCCAGTCCTACAACCTTGTCCGTGATGGTTCCAGCTGGCAAATTCTGGTTTCTACGTTCCATGTGCCTCGCGCAGGCACCACATAGTCGCAACGTCTGGCAGCCGAGCTGTCGTGCGCCGGCGGCGGACAGGGATTCAGGCCCGGTGCCTCACAGCCTCGGGTCGAGCGCAAGGAACAAGGCGGCGGCCGCCACTGATGCGCGCGACCAATGCGCTTGAGCCTTCGTAGCGACTCGAGGCTTGTCGACGACCACATCCTCGTGCAGCGTGAGCCGCAGGCGGGCGGTCTTCGGCGAGTTGCCGTCCAACCCGAGCACGATGCGCCCGTTGTCGAACGACAGGCGCTCACCGATGCGGAGGTTGCGGATCAAGGTCGACAGGTTGGTGGTTCCGAGTTCGCCGAGTTCATCGAAGACAACTTCGCGGACCTTCAAGGCGAGGAAGCGCGGATCACCTTGAGCGACGCATCGAGGAAAAACCCCGCGCGCCCGCCCATCACGACCGCACCGAGGCCAGCGCCCTGCGCTGGGCGATCGGCTAACTGGAATCCAAGAAAGGGCAGTCAGAGTGACCTACCCACCCCTTAGCACCCCCCGCACCTGTCCACCAGCTTGGGTCGTCGAGTTCAGGATGCGTGAGCCGTGAACTTTTCAAGCTCCGCGCGCAGCGCGGCGATGGTTGCCTCGAAATGCCAGCGACGCTTCCATTCTTCAGGATCAGGGTATGGCCCACGCCCAGCTGCAAAAAGGGCAATTTTTTCTCTGAGCGCACGCTCCGAGGTGCCGAGTTCTCGCATCGCGACATGGAGTCGATCGAGGAGATCGGTCTTCGTATCAGCTTCCATATGGGTATTCCGAGCTTCAGGGTTCTGAAGCCTGACGCCACTATCCAAATCTATTTGGAGCCTGATCCCTCAACTTCACGTAGGCAACAGCCTGCAAGCGCCGCTGCTGCCCTGGAGGTCGGCATGACCACCTATATCTTCACTCTGCTTGGCGAGGCATACAACCGCCTAGCCGACGCCGCGCACGCACTCAAGGCCAAGATCGACACCGGCAACGCGAAGCCGCAGAACCCCATGTTCGCCACCAGCCGAGGTCGGCGGTGCTCATTCAAGGATCGGCACGTGAGTCGCAAGGGACCGCTTTCAGCGCAACAATCGACAGATCAAAACACCGACTGCTGCGCCGATCAACTCCGCCACCACGAAGCCAGTCGCGCTGCCGGGGGCGATCCCGGCAAAGCTGTCGCTGAACATGCGACCGAACACCGCCGCCGGGTTGGCGAACGAGGTGCTGGCCGTGAACCAGTAGGCAGCGCCGATGTAGCAGGCCACCCACTGCGCAGCCTTGCCTGCTGGCGCGCGCAGGATCACCAGCACCAACCCCGAAGTGGCCACCAATTCAGCTAGCCATTGCCCCGAGCCGCTGCGCATCCTGGTACTCCACTGGAGCACGCTCATATCGAACATGGCGTTGGCCAGCCAGGCACCCAGCATCGCGCCTGTCAACTGGGCCGCTACGTAAACGCCCAAGCTCGCCGCCGGCAGTTCGCGGCGCAGCGCCATGACGACGCTGACCGCAGGATTGAAGTGCGCGCCACTGAGGGGACCGAACACCTCGATCAGCACGTACAGCGCGAACACGGTAGCGAGAGTGTTGGCCAACAGTGCGATGGCCACGTTACCCCCTGCCAGCCGCTCGGCCATGATGCCCGAGCCCACGACCGTGCATAGCAAGGCGGCCGTGCCAAGCAGCTCGGCCAGCGCATTGCGCCAGGGGATCATGACTTGCCGGCCAGTTCTCGTGCCTGCGTCTGGAGCACCAACTTGTCCACCCCGGCCAGCGGCAGGTTCACCAGCAGTTCCAGCCGGCGCCGGATGGCATGCAGCGTCTGGCGAAAGGCTTCCAGCTTCTGCTCCGGCGAACCCTGAGCGTCCGAGGGGTCGGGATAGCCCCAGTGCGCCGTGGCCGGTTGCCCGGGCCAGTACGGACAAGCCTCGCCGGCGGCGTTGTCGCACACGGTGATGACGAGATCCAAGGGCGGTGCGTCAGGTTTGCCAAATTCGTCCCAGCTCTTGCTGCGCAATCCTTCGGTCGCGATGCCTGCATTGCTCAGCACTTCCAGCGCCATCGGATTGGGCTGCTGATTCGCGCGCGGACTGCTGCCGGCCGAGAAGGCGTGAAAGCGCCCGCCGCCCATGTGGTTCAGGGTGGCTTCGGCCAAGATGCTGCGCGCCGAGTTGTGGGTGCACAGAAACAGCACATTGATCAGTTTGGTCTCGCTCATGTCGGCTCAGCAGCAGTTGGCTTTGTTCTCGATGGTCGCGTTCACTGCCTCGCCCGACGCACCCGGGGCGTGCAGCACGCTGCTTGGTCAGGCGCCGGCGGGGCTTCACGGAAGGTGGGGATGCTGTCCAGCGTCTGGAATTGCTCCCAGGCGATTCCCTGCGGGTCGGTGATCCAGTGTTTCTCGCTGCGCGCATAGCAGCAGGTGGTAGCGCCCTCGTCCAGCAGAGCGCGATCCGCGGCAGCGGCGCGGCCCTTCAACTCGGCAAGCTCTTCTGCGTTCTGCGCCTGGATGCCCAGGTGGTCGATACCCGGCGCGCCACCGGTGGACAGCGCGAAGTTCACGGGCGGGTCGGCCAGCATCCACTTTGCGTAGTCGGCTTCGACCCGCGTCGGCTCGGCCGCGAACAGCCTGGAATAGAAGGCGATACTTGCTGGCAAGTCCTGCACCTTCAGGTGCACATGGAATCGTTTCATGGGGTTTTCCTTCAGCACGAACAGGCGGTCGGCGCGTCCACGGCACATGCTGCGCCTTGGCAGCAGTTCTCGGTCAGATAGCCCAGCAGCGCATTCATGCGCTCGAACGAGGCCCGATAGATGAGCTTGCGGCCTTGGCGCTCCTGGCTCACCAGGCCTGCATTCATCAGTTCCTTGAGGTGGAAGGACAGCGTTGCGGGCGGAATGCCGGATCCCTCAGCCATCACGCCCGGTGTCATGCCCTGGCGGCCGGCGATCACCAATGCACGAAATACGCGCAGGCGGGCACCTTGAGCCAAGGCAGCAAGTGATCGGACAGCATCGTTTTCTTCCATATTTCCATCATACTGGAACTATGGATATTTAGGAGCGAGTCGGCAGATCCCGATGAATGAGATGACGGCTTTTGGACGCTGCAGATCATCGCCGTAAATCTCGCCAGGCGTTCCGAGGCGGTACGCCTGCACCAGATTTGCTGCGCCTTGACGCGCGCCTGCGCTGCTTCAGTGTGGGCGTCGTGGCTGCGTCAGGTTCCGTCAACGTTGTACTTGCCCCCGCATCGCAGGCCTGGCCTCCTTGCCGATCGACCCATCGGCCCGTCCGGCAAAGTAGCGATAGATGCCTTCGATGTTCGCGTCGACAAGCGGGTTGCCGCGGTAGGCCGGCATGCCCCGAACGGCATTGCCGTCGAGCACCGCGCGAACGAAGGGCTCACGGCCCTGCGTGCGGACGTAGTCGACGATGGATGGCGCTGCCAGGCCCTCGTAGTCTTTGCCATGGCAGCGCTCGCAGTTGACGGTGCGCAGGACTTGCCACGCGCTCGCGACGGCTGGATCGTCGATCGAAATGCGAAGTCCCTCCGTCGTCGTCTGGTTGTCCGGCGCGCCGAGTTCGCCGGACAGTACAAGGAAGAGCGGCGCGGCATAGCGGGCCAGTCGGCCAGCACTCAAGAGCTTGTTGAAGCACGCTGCGAACCACATCGCTCGCTCCCCGTGCCAATCCTTCGTTGGTACCCATTGCAGCTAAGGGCCGGCGTTTGCGATCTGCCCGACAAACTTCCACCCTTCGTCGAAGGCATACATGAAAGTGAAGCCGGTGGGACCGTCGATAAACACCGTCAATGGCCGCGCCAGTACCGGTTGCGGTTCGGACGGAAGCGTGGGTGGCTTCAGCGCCGTCTTCATGGACTGGGCACCACCACCCTGCCCTTCTTGCGCAACGGCGTCCCAGCCTGCACGCAGACGCCAACCGGCGTCCGCCGAATAGACGAGTGTCGAGTGTTCGCCCTTGGGGCCACTGAGCAGCAGCGTCAGCGGCGCGCCCTGGGCCTGCGCCTGCGGCGGTGTGAAAGCGGACTGGCCAAAGGCCGCGGATGCTGCGCCAGCCAGCGCAAGGACGGCGGCCGCGGCAACGGGCATATGCCATGACGAACGGGAAGAATGGAACAGCTTCATCATCAACTCCTCGGATCCGACTGTTGCAAGCGTCCGATCCATGTCGATTGCGTGCGTGTCAACTACAGGGCGCCATCGGCTTGTTCGAACTGGACAAATCGTAGGCACCGAGGCATTTTTTCGATGTGCTGTCGCGCACACGAAAAATGTGCGGTGCAGTTTTCATCCACTGGATGAGGGAGGCCCGGCAACCGAACGATAATCGACAGCTTTGCGGCGCATGCCATTCCCGCATCACTGCCCGTAGCTCAGTTGGATAGAGCACCTGCCTTCTAAGCAGGTTGTCGGGGGTTCGATCCCCTCCGGGCAGGCCATAGGTGCATACCGTACGACACGGCGTTCAGTGCGCGGTGGCACCACGAGGTTGGACGCTTGAAGATCCCAAAGTGCGGACGTAGCACTGCAAGTCTGCCCCGTAGCAGCTGCACGAAACCGCCTCCAGCGCCGGCCTGTCGAGAATCGTCATCTCGCCGCGCTTGTACGAGATGAGCCCCTCGCGTTGCAGCAGCGTCGCTGCTTCCGAGATTCCGCTTCGGCGCGCGCCCAGCATGTAGGCCAGGAATTCCTGTGTGACGCGAAACGTATCGGACTGCGCCCTGTCGTGACTCATCAGAAGCCACCTCGCGAGGCGGGGCCCGACCTGGTGAAAGCGCACGCACGAGGCCGAGGTCGTGAGCTGCGAATTGATGACATGGACATAGCGGTCCATCGTCTTCTTGAGCGCCTTGCAGCTGTCGAGTTCTAAACGGAATGCATGGATCGGGATCCGCAACGCCGACCCTGCGCCCTGGACGAGTGCCCGGACCGGCGCTTCCACGACTCCCAGGACGACCTGCGTTCCGACCATGCCCTCGGTGCCCACCATGCCAACCTCCAGGCTCGGGTTGCCCTCGGTCGTCGCCACGAGCGACACGAACCCGCTGGTCGGGAAGTAGACATACCCGGGAGTTTCCCCGGCGTCGACCAGCACGGCGGACAGGTCCAGCGGCACAGCCGTCGCCAGCAACAGCAATCGCTTTCTGTCGCGCGCCGGCAGAACGGCAAGAAGGTGGTTTCCGATGGTGCCCAAGCCGTCGCTCCCGGAGTTGATCCTCCATGGGCGGAGGCGCACTCGAGGCGATGCGTTGGCTGGTGCCGTTGGATGGAGACCCAGTATGCGCTATTCGCCGACGCCCAGCCTTGGCAGCAGACGCTCGTACTCTTTCTTGACGACCCGGTAGCACTCGCAGGTGCGCTTTTCCAGGCCAGGACGATCCAGCACGGAAATCCGGCCTCGCGAGTAGCGAATCAGGCCCGCTTTCTGCAGTTGCGATGCCGCCTCCGTCACGCCGGTGCGACGCACGCCCAGCATGCTGGCAATCAGCTCCTGCGTCATCACCAACTCGTCGCCCTCGAGGCGATCGAGGCTCAAGAGCAGCCAGCGGCAAAGCTGCTGATCCAGCGAATGATGGCGGTTGCAGACCGCCGTCTGGGACATCTGGGCGATCAGGGCCTGGGTGTAGCAAAGCAGCAGGCGCAACACCGGTCCGGCGCGACTGAACTCGGCATTCAACGCCTGCGCGGCAAGCCTGTATCCCTTGCCCGCGCTCTGCACGACTGCGCGATTGGGCGTCGAGTTTCCGCCCATGAAAAGCGAGACGCCAACCAGTCCCTCCCTGCCGACCACCGCAATCTCGGCCGACGCACCGTTCTCCAGGACATACAACAGCGAGACGATCGCCGTCGTCGGGAAGTAGACGTGCCGCAATCTCGAATCGGATTCGAACACGACATGCCCGAGCGGCAGGTCGACGGGTTCCAGGTCGGGTAGCCAACGCTCGAGTTCGGCATCGGGCAAGGCCGAGAGCAGGTAGTTCTCTCTCACATCGAACGCTGTCGCCATCTTCCGTTCACCCCGCCAAACGCGCGACGCCTCAAGACATCGACGCCATCAGGGCCAAAGTATAAATAGCGCCGCCGGCCAGTATGTCCGCTACCGAACATAGTTACATTGCGGTCGATGTCTTCCACACGGCCTCGGCGGGGGGACATTGCCGTTCGAGATTTGCGCGGCTCTTGCCCCTGGAGCCGTGCGCATCGATTGCGTTCCGGCCAAAAAACGCGCCCTGTGTCCGGTAGCGGACGTCACTGGGGGCGCTGCTGCGCTAAGGTGGTCGGACCGGGCGCATGCGCGGCAATTCCTGGAGCAGCAAATGAGTGCAAGGAATCCATGGCATCCCGATCAGCCATTGCACCGCGACAGCGCCGCGTCCCAACCCTCGCTGCCACTGCAGCCTCCGGGCGATTCGGCTCATGAGGCGGGGATGTCGGATGCCTGGGAGCAGTGCGGCTTGGCCAGCCAGGAGCGGGCCGCCGTACGCAATATCTACCTGCTGTTCGGATCATCCCGATCCGGTGGGATGCGGGTCGACACATCGGCCGATTTTCAGTCGTCGCATTTCCATCCGCATTCGGACCGCGCATGGGGCGATGCCCCGCCACGGTCCACGGGCCGCTTGTGGATTCGCGCCGTGTGTGTGCTGATCGCGGCTGGCGTGGTCTTGGCAGGCTGGATCTGGCTGGTCCGACTTCTATTGGCCGCGTAGCTTCGATGTCCAGCGCCCCAGCCCTGCCTCACTTCCAGCCCGACCCGTTTGTGAAGGATGGCTGGCTCGGCACGCCCGAGTTTCCCGGCTACCGCGCGAACAATGTCGTCGCCAGGCTCGATGACGAGCCTCAGGTCGATCCCAAGCATTTGTACTTCCACCTGCTCCTGCTCGATGCCAGCGGTCAACTCCAGGACAACCACTCGGGCCCTTGCCTGGCACTCGCCCGGCAGCAGTCACTGCCCGAGCGAATTCGCTTCGTGCGCGTCGTCGCCGAACTGGTCCGTTTCGCCCCCTGCGAGGATCGCGGACTGTCGGCGATCGGTCAGGCACTGACGCTCGTTCGCGAGGCGGGAGTGGACCGCGGCTGTCTCGTCGTTGCTGCGCAAGTGCTCGACAATGTCTGCAGCGAAGAGGCCGTCGTCGCGAGCCTGGTCCAGCTCCTCAAGCTGTCCCTGGGTGAAGAGGACGCGCGACGGGTGATATCCGGCGTCGCAGGAAGCCTGGCGCGCCGGTCGGACATCGATGCGACCCTTGCCGCAGGCGTTGAATGGACGACCGCCGAGGGGTGCAGCAGCGCCGATCTCTCGCGCGAAAGCAATCTCCACGCGCAGATGTTCCACATCGTGCGCACCGTGGGCAAGTCGCATGCGCGCCGCTATCTGCGGGAACTCGTTGGCAGTGACCTGGTGCCGTTGCCCAAGATGCTCGGCGTGTGAGTCCGATGGTTGCCGTGTGCAGTTGCGAACAGCCGCGACAGCGCCGGATGATCTTCGAGATCCCAGCAATCTCATGCTGGCCGGGATCGGCTTCGGCTGTTCAAAGCAGTTGCGCGATCGTCACCCCGGCATCCGACCCAAGATTTCCGCCAACGTCAGCTCGTCATGGAGCGTGCGCGTGAGCGCGCGCTGACAGGCGGGCCGTTGAGCGTGAGGGTGGCGACGAAGTCGTTCAGTTCGTAGTTGAGTGGGGTCAGGTCGTTCATGGTCTCCGTTCCTTCGCCTGCGCCTCACAGCGCCACCTGCTTGCGCAGGAAGGCCAGTTGCGTGCGCACGTTCTCCTCCAGGAAATCGCCGTAGTACGGCTGGAAGTGGTCCGACGCATGCAGCGTGAAGCGCGCATCGGCCATGCGCCCCGCCGCCTTGCGCGCAACCTGGGCCGAGACGATGCTGTCGTTGGCGCCCGCAATCACCAGGGTCGGCACACGCACCCCGCGCGCCTTGCGGATCGGGTTGTAGCGCGGAATCTTCAGCGCAACGCGCGCCAGCACCTTGTTCTCCCAAGGCCCGTCGACGATGGCCTGGAGCTGCTGCATGCCACCCCAGGCCTCGGGGCCGGTCAGCACGGCGAGGTCGCCGGGGCGGCCGACCACCGGCAGGTAGTGCGGCCGGCCGATCAGGCTGCCGGCCAGGTCGCGCAGTCCCGCGAGGGTGAGCCTGAGCACCTTGAGGAAGGGCATGTGCGCGACCGCGGCCAGCCCACTCATCAGCGGATGGCCGGCGATCACCGCGGCGATGCGGTGTCCGCGCGCCGCCATGCACACCACGTGGCCGCCGGAAAGCGAGGTGCCCCACAGCACCATGCGCTCCCCGTCCACCTGCGGCAGCGACTTCACATGCCGGATGGCCGCGTCCCAGTCCTCCAGATGGCGGAAGGGGTCGACCCAGTGGCGCGGCTGGCCTTCGCTGTCGCCGAAGCTGCGGTAGTCGAACAGATAGACGGCATAGCCGGCCTCGACGAAGCGTCGTGCATGCGGCATCAGCATGGCGCGCACGCCGGCAAAGCCGTGCGCCATCACGATCACCGGCGGGCACTCGCCCTGGCCGGGCAACAGCAGCGTGCCGGCACAGCGCAGGCCCTTGCTCTCGAAGGAGGAATCGATGTTTTTCATCGTCGCGACGCCCCGGTTCACGCGCCCACCGAGACCGGTGCGCGGTGCGGCGCTGCTGCAGCGGCCCGGGGGGCCTGCGCGCTGCCGAACTCCAGAGCCGCATCCTCCACCGGATCCTTCAGCAGCATCACATGGTCTTTCTCGGGGCTGTGCAGGATGCGCCACGGCAGCCCGCGGCCCTGGCGCGGCAGCTCGGACGCGCCGCGTTGCGCGTAGCCCGACTGCAGCGCCGCGACGATCGATTCGTCCTGCATCTGGCCCTGCGGCGCGCGGGCAGTGACGACAGCGATGCCCTTCTCGTCCATGTGATTGAGCAGGCGGCAGATGTAGGCCGCCGACATGTCCACCTTGAGCGTCCAGGAGGCATTGACGTAGCCGAAGATCCAGCCCATGTTGGGCACGTCCTGCAGCAGCACGCCCTTGTAGGTCATGCGCTGGTTCACCGGCACGGCCTTGCCGTCCACGCTGAGCTGCATGCCGCCGAAGGACTGGATCTGCAGGCCGGTGGCCGTCACGATGATGTCGGCCTGCAGTTCCTTGCCGGACTTCAGGCGGATGCCGCTCTCCGTGAAGGTGTCGATCTGGTCGGTGACGACCGAGGCCTTGCCGGCGCGGATGGCCTTGAACAGGTCGGCATCGGGCACCGCGCACAGGCGCTGGTCCCAGGGGTTGTACTTGGGCGAGAAGTGCGTCATGTCGAAGTCCTCGCCCAGCTGCTTGCGCACGCCGGCCAGCAGCAGCTGCCGCATCTTGCCGGGCCAGCGCTTGGAGGCCTTGTAGATCACGCGCGAGATCAGGAGGTTGCGCTTGCGCGCCATGCCGAAGACCCAGCGATCGGGCAGCACGCGCCGCAGCACTTCGGAGATCTTGTCGTAGGAGGGCAGCGAGAACACATAGCTCGGCGAGCGCTGCAGCATCGTGATGTGGGCGGTGTCCTTGGCCATGCTGGGCACCAGCGTCACCGCGGTGGCGCCGCTGCCGATCACCACCACGCGCTTGCCGCGGTAGTCGAGCTGTTCCGGCCAGAACTGGGGATGGATGGTCTGGCCCTGGAAGCGCTCGATGCCCGGGAAGCTCGGCAGGTAGCCGGCGTCGTGGTTGTAGTAGCCGGTGCAGCTCACCAGGTAGCTGCAGGTGAAGGTCACGGCCTCGCCCGTGGCCTCGTCGATGGCGCCCAGGGTCCAGCGCTTCTGCTCGCTGCACCAGGCCGCCTGCGTGGTCCGGATGCCGAAGCGGATCTTCCTGTCGACGCCGAACTCGCGCGCCGTGTCGCTGACGTACTGGCGGATCGAGGGCCCGTCGGCCAGCACCTTCAGTTCGTGCCAGGGGCGCAGCTTGTAGCCAAAGGTGAACATGTCCGAGTCGGAGCGGATGCCCGGGTAGCGGAACAGGTCCCAGGTGCCGCCGATGGCCTGGCGCCGCTCCAGGATGCCGACGCGCTTGCCGGGGCATTCCTTCTGCAGGTGGCAGGCCATGCCGATGCCGGACAGGCCGGCACCGATGATCAGGACGTCGTAGTGGTTTGTCTCCATGTCTTTCTTTCTCTCGCGTTGGGGTGGATGGGTTGTTGAGTCGATGGCAGGAGTATTCCGGGCATCCGCCTTCTGTTCTTGACATGACGAGACTTCTATTTGACATTCCGAGACATGACGGCCATGGTTCGGGCAAGCGGTCTGCGGGGCTACCTGGCGCTCATGCGCAGCCTGGGGCACGACCCGGTCGCGCTGCTTCGCCGCTGCCGCATCGCGCCGGAATCGCTGGCCGACGAGGACGCCCTGGTGTCGCTGCGCGCCGGCGTGCAGCTGCTGGAGGCCAGTGCCGCAGAGACCGGCTGTGCCGACTTCGGGCTGCGCCTCGCGCAGGCGCAAGACGCCAGCGTGCTCGGGCCGCTGGCCCTCGTGCTGCAGAACGCGCCCACGGTGCGCGAGGCCTGGGGCTATGTGTCGAGCCACATGTTCGTGCACAGCCCCGGGCTGGTGGTGGGCGTGCATGAGCGCAGCTCCCTGATCGATGGTGCCGCGGAGATGAGCTTCGAGCTGCACCTGGCGCGCTTGCCGGCACAGCGCCAAACCGTCGACCTGTGCCTGGGCGACATGCACCGCATCACGCGCCTGCTGGCCGGTCCAGGCTACCAATTGCGGGCGGTCTCGCTGCCGCATGCACCGCTGGCCCCGCTGGCGGCCTACAGGCGCTTCTTCGACGGCGCACCGGTCCATGCCGAGCAGCCGCGCGCCGCCCTGCACCTCGGGCCCGCGACGCTGGACGCGAGGCTGCAGGACACCAACCCGGCCTTGCGGCAGATCACCGAGGACTACCTGGCGCGGCACTTCCGCATGCCCGGAGAAAGCGTCTCGGCGCGCGTGCGCCTGGCCTTGCGCCGCACGCTGGGCACGCCGCGCGGCAGCAAGGCCGACGTGGCCGACCTGCTCGCGCTCCATCCGCGCACCCTGCAGCGCCACCTGGCCGCCGAGCGCACCAGCTTCGAGGCGCTGCGCGAGGAGACGCGCAGGAATGCGGCGCTGCATTACCTGCGCGAGACCCGCATCCCGATGGGGCAGCTGGCCGACCTGCTCGGCTTTTCCGAGCAATCGGCAATGACGCGCTCCTGCCGGCGCTGGTTCGGCATGCCGCCGACCGAGGTCCGGCGCGGCGCCGAAGCGTCGCCTGCGGCCAGCGCGCGCCACCCCGGCCCGCGATGACGACGCGCCTTGCCGCCCGACGCGGGCGGCACCCGGCACTGGCGCACGCCTTGGCCGGGCCTGATCTCAAGGGTATTCCCCCATTTGTCGGCAATTGACCAGCAGCTGTCAACCACGGACTTTGTTCGATCCGGCGAATTTTTCGATCATCCCTGCACGCCATCCGATGCGGATCACGCGTGCCACTTGACCACCTTTTCAGACCCCAACTCATACAGGAATCCCACCATGTTTCACCACCAGGTCGACACCTCCGTCATCGACGACGCCTCCACCCCCTGGGTGCCCTTCTCGCCCTACAGCAACGACGTGCTGATCAAGTACTTCAAGGCCGACCCCGTGCGCGGCGAGACCATCACGCTGCTCAAGGCCCCCGCCGGCGCACAGATGCCCAAGCACCACCACTCGGGCACCGTCATCGTCTACACCATCAAGGGCAGCTGGAAGTACATCGAGCACGACTGGGTCGCCGGCCCCGGCAGCATCGTGTTCGAGACCGCGGGCTCGGCCCACACCCCCACCTTCGTGGGCGACAGCGACGAGGTCATCACCCTCAACGTGGTGGTCGGCGACCTGCTCTACATGGACGACAACGACAACGTGCTCGCCATCGAGAACTGGAAGACCGCGGTGCAGCGCTACGAGGCCTTCTGCCAGGCCAACGACATCGCACCGCGCGACATCACCGCCTTCAACTGAGCCACCCGGCACGCAGGCGCCGCGCGGCGCCTGCTTCACCACCTTCACCGAGATTTCCATCATGAAAGCTGTCGTCTGCCAAGACGCTGAGCTCAGCATCGCCGAGCTCCCCGAGCCGCAGCCCGGCCCCGGCCAGGTTCTGCTCAAGGTGCTGCGCTGCGGCATCTGCGGCTCGGACCTGCACGTGCGCCATCACTGCAACCACATGGGCCAGCTGGCCGGGCGCATGGGCTACGCCAACTTCCCGCGCGCCGATCAGCCGATGGTGTTCGGCCACGAATTCTGCGGCGAGGTGATCGAGCACGGGCCGAAGACCAGCCGCAAGCTGCGCGCCGGCACCCGCGTGTGCGCCGTGCCCTTCCTGCGCCACGGCACCGCGGACTTCGAGCTGATCGGCTGGTCGACGCGCTATCCGGGCGCCTACGCGGAGCGCATCATCGTCGAGGAGTCGATGATGGTGCCGGTGCCCAACGGCCTCGATGCCGACCAGGCCGCGCTGACCGAACCGATGGCGGTGGCCCTGCACGCGGTGCAGCGTGCCGAGGCGAAGAAGAACGACGTGGCGATCGTCGTGGGCTGCGGCCCGGTCGGTCTGACCATCATCTGCATCCTCAAGGCACGCGGCGTCCGCACCATCATCGCGAGCGACTTCTCGCCCGGTCGGCGCGAGCTCGCCAGGCGATGCGGCGCGCACGTCGTGATCGATCCGGCCAAGGAGTCGCCGTACGAGAACTGGGAACAGTACGGCTTCGTCGGCACGCTGCCCGGCCTGCTCGAGCTGGCCATCGGCACGCGCGAGAAGCTCGGCAAGCTGCCGCTGCCCTGGTGGCAGGTCTGGCGCGTGGCCGAGAAGGCCGGCCTGAAGCCCAAGCGTCCGCTGGTCTTCGAATGCGTGGGCGTGCCTGGCGTGCTGCAGAACATCATCGAGGGCGCACCGCTGTTCTCGCGCGTGGTCGTGGCCGGCGTGTGCATGCAGCAGGACAAGATCGAGCCGGCATTGGCGATCAACAAGGAGATCGACCTGCGCTTCGTGCTGGGCTACTCGCCGCTGGAGTTCCGCGATGCCCTGCACATGATCGCCGAGGGCAAGGTCGATTGCTCGCCGCTGATCAGCGGCCTGGTCGGGCTCGAAGGCGTGAACCATGCCTTCACGGCGCTGGGCAATCCCGAGGAGCACGCGAAGATCCTGATCGACCCCGAGCGCATGGGCGCCGAGCTGGCATCGATGCCCCGCGGCGCGCCGCTGATGGCGGCCTGAGGACCAACGGGGCGCGCTGGCCGCCAATGCGCCGGCGCGCCCACCGGCTCAGGCGCCGCGCCGCGCGGCGGCCTGCTGCTGGAACTCGCCGGGCGTCATGCCCGCCTGGCGCCGGAAGGCCCGGCCGAAATTGGCCGGGTCGCTGAAGCCCAACTGCAGCGCCACCTGCGCCACCGTCGCGTCGCCACGGGCCAGCATCGCGCGCGCGCTCTCGAAGCGCACCTGCTGCGAGAGATCGCGAAACTGCAGGTGCTCCTTCTTCAGGTTGCGGTCGATGGTGCGCGCCGAGATGTTCATCCGGCGCGCCAGGTCTTCCAGCGTGACCTGCTGGCCATGCGCCTCGCGCAGCATCATCGTGACGTACTCGCCCCACCCCGCATCCGGCACCGGACGGTGGTGGCGCGGTGTCTTCATGCGCTCCTCGAACTGCTCCACCACCCGCGGCAGCGCCATCGGCAGCGGCCTGTCGAGCACCGCGCTGCCCATCTCGATGGTGATGCCGGGGAGTGCCCCCTCGTCGAAGTGGAAGCGCACCGGCAGCAGCCTCGTGTAGCGCGCGTGATGTGCGGGCGCGGGCATCGCCATGCGCACGTCGTATGCGGGCGGGTCGGATTCGAACAGCAGCTGGAACTGCGCCTGCACCGACACCGCGATCATCTCCATCGCAAAGCGCATGGTGTCCGGTGGCATGGCGACCACCGGGCTGAACACGCTCTCCCCACCGCCGGGCCCGCGCCGGTAGCGCATCGTGAACAGCTCGTTGATGAAGTGGTAGTAGCGACTCGCGAGGCGCAGCAGGTGGTCGAGGTTCTGGCAGCTGAGCAGCGCATAGCCGAGCTCGTCATGCGCGTTGAGCTTGATCATCCGTCCCACGTCGAAACCGAGATCGCCGCGTCCCGTGAGGCGACAGGCCGCGACGACCAATGCGTCGACCTCGCCCGGCAGCAGCGTGCCGTCGCCGCGCTCGAAGCGCGCCGGCTCGATCTGCGCCATGGCCAGCAGGCGTGCGGTGTCGGTGCCCTGTGCCGACAGGTAGCCCAGCATCAGCGAGAAGTACCGCACCGGCACGCGCTTGGTCGAAAGGTTCATGGCTTGGTTTTTTACGTCCTGGCCGGGCTCGCGGGCTACCCCAACGCACAGGGTATTCCCCCGTTTGTCGGCAATTGACCAGCAGCTGTCAACCACGGACTTTGTTCGATCCGGCGAATTTTTCGATCATCCCTGCACGCCATCCGATGCGGATCACGCGTGCCACTTGACCCCCCCTTTTCAGACCCCCACTCACACAGGAATCCCACCATGTTTCACCATCAGGTCGACACCTCCGTCATCGACGACGCCTCCACCCCCTGGGTGCCCTTCTCGCCCTACAGCAACGACGTGCTGATCAAGTACTTCAAGGCCGACCCCGTGCGCGGCGAGACCATCACGCTGCTCAAGGCCCCCGCCGGCGCACAGATGCCCAAGCACCACCACTCGGGCACCGTCATCGTCTACACCATCAAGGGCAGCTGGAAGTACATCGAGCACGACTGGGTCGCCGGCCCCGGCAGCATCGTGTTCGAGACCGCGGGCTCGGCCCACACCCCCACCTTCGTGGGCGACAGCGACGAGGTCATCACCCTCAACGTGGTGGTCGGCGACCTGCTCTACATGGACGACAACGACAACGTGCTCGCCATCGAGAACTGGAAGACCGCGGTGCAGCGCTACGAGGCCTTCTGCCAGGCCAACGACATCGCGCCACGCGACATCACCGCCTTCAACTGAGCCACCGCACGCCCGCGCATCGACCCATCCCGGGCGGGCCATGCGGCCCGCCATTCCTTTCCACCTCGAGAGTCTTTTTCGTGCCCTCTGCCCTTTCGCGCCTTTCCGTCGCAAGCCATCGCCTGAGTGCGATCTCCAGCGCCGCCCTGGCCCTCATCGCCGTCGCCCTGCCCGCCCACGCCATGGAGATCGACACCGGCAATCCGGATGTCGTCCTGCGCTGGGACAACACGCTGCGCTACAACCTCGGCGCACGCACACAGGCCCAGGACCCGGCCATCCTGGCGAATCCCAACTTCGATGACGGCGACCGCAACTTCAGCAAGAACTCGCTGATCGCCAACCGCCTCGACCTGCTGAGCGAACTCGACCTGGTGGTGGACAAGAAGTACGGCTTCCGGGTGAGCGGCGCGGGCTGGTACGACAACGCCTACACCAGCCTGGACGACCGCAACAATGCCACGGCCAACACGCTGGTCAACGGCGTGCCCACCGCGGGCGCGTTGTCGCCCTACACCTCGCGCTATGCGAAGGGGGCCTCGGGCGAACTGCTCGATGCCTTCGTCTTCGGCAGCACCACCCTCGGCGACACCGACGTCAGCCTGCGCGCCGGCAAGCACACCGTCTACTGGGGCGAGAGCCTGCTCGGCGGCGGCGCGGTGCACGGCATCTCGTACGGCCAGTACTCGCTCGACCTGTGGAAGGCGCTCGCCACGCCGGGCATCGAGGCCAAGGAGCTTTACCGGCCGCGCAATTCGATGACCTTGCAGGTGCAGCCGACGCCCGAGCTGTCGATCTCGGCACAGACCTTCTTCGACTGGGAAAGCGCGCGCTACCCCGAGTCGGGCAGCTACCTCACCGTCAACGATGCGCTGCTGCATGGCGGCGACTCGCTCATCGCCGGCCCCGGCCAGCGCCTGCTGCAAGGCGCGAGCGGCGATCCCCGCAAGACCGGCGACTTCGGCCTGTCGGCGCGCTGGAGCCCGAGCTGGCTCGACGGCACCGCCGGCCTCTATGGCCGGCGCACCGCAGACATCCAGCCGCAGCTCGCGTTGCTCCCGGGCGTGGCGGCCGGCGTGCCGGCCGGCGCGTGCAGCGCCGCGGGCCTGCGCCCGCTCGGACCGACCACCTGCCAGATCAACCCGGGCGTGGCCACGCTGGCGCAGATCCAGGCGGGCCAGGTCGGCCAGTACCGCGCCTACTACGGCCGCGACATCGACATCTACGGCCTGAGCCTGGCCAAGAACGTGGCCGGCCTGAGCCTGGGCGCCGAGCTGAGCTACCGCCACAACATGCCGCTGCAAAGCGTGCCGGTGACCGTGCTGCCGGCGGCCCTGGCCAACCCGGCCGCTGGCCAGGTCTCGCTCGGCGCGCTGGCCGCGCTGGGCAACGACACGCCCGGCGCACGCGGCAACACCATGCACGGCGTGTTCAACCTGCTGGGCACCGTCTCGAAGACGCCGCTGTTCGATGCCGCGAGCTGGAACGCCGAGCTGGTGTGGAACCGCTGGCTCGGCGTGACTCAGAACCCCGGCGCCTTCAAGGGCAGTGCGGCCTACCGCGCCAACCCGGCCAACATCGACGCGGTCAGCAAGGACTATTTCGGCCTCGGCCTGAACTTCACGCCGACCTGGTACCAGGTGTTCCCGGGCGTGGACCTGTCGATGCCGCTGAGCTGGTCGGGGGGCCTGTCGGGCAACTCCGCCGTGACCTCGGGCGGCAACGAGAAGGCCGGCTCCTTCGGCATCGGCATCGCTGCCGACCTCTACAGCAAATACAGCGTCGCGCTGCGTTATGTCGGCTTCTATGGCGACTACGTCAAGACGCCGGCCGGCGCCCTGAACGTCGCCAACGGCACCAACGCGGTGCTGTCCGATCGCGGCCACGTGCTGCTGACCTTCAAGACCACTTTCTAAGTCGAATCCACCCCCACCCCACCCCAAGGAGACATCCCATGAACACCCTTTCCAAGACCGGCACCCTGTGGGCCGGCGCAGTGCTCGCACTGGCCAGCCACTGCGCACTGGCAGCCGTCGCGCCCGAGGAAGCCAAAAAGCTCGGCACCACCCTCACGCCGACCGGCGCCGAGCGTGCCGGCAATGCCGACAAGAGCATCCCCGAGTACACCGGCGGCCTCACCGCGCCGCCGGCCGGCTACGAGAAGGGCTCGGGCATCCGCCCCGACCCGTTCGCCGCCGACAAGCCGCTATACGCCATCACGCAGCAGAACATGGCGCAGTACGACGCGAAGCTCACGGCCGGCACCAGGGAACTGCTGAAGAAGTACCCGACCATGCGCGTCGACGTGTACCCCTCGCACCGCTCGATGGCATTCCCCAAGTACGTGCTGGACAACTCGGTGAAGAACGCCACCTCGGTCAAGACCACCGACGACGGCCTCGCCCTCGAAGGCACCTTCGCCGGCATCCCGTTCCCGATCCCCAAGACCGGCAACGAGGTGATGTGGAACCACCTGCTGCGCTACACCGGCCAGAGCTACTACACCCAGTACGACTCGATCAACGTCGATTCCACCGGCAAGGCGGTGCTCGCCACCACGGGCCAGATCTACATGGACTACCCGTACTACGACCCCAAGCGCAGCCGCCCCTCGGCGGACAGCGACATCTACTTCCGCACCAAGATCGCCTACACGGCACCGGCGCGCCGTGCCGGCGAGGCCCTGCTCGGACAGGACTACATCAACCCGATGAAGAACGGCCGCCGCGCCTGGCAGTACCTGCCCGGCCAGCGCCGCGTGAAGCTGGCACCCGACATCGCCTACGACACGCCCAACCCCGGTTCGGCCGGCGCCTCGACCTACGACGATGCCTGGATCTTCAACGGCGCGATGGACCGCTACGACTTCAAGCTGGTGGGCAAGCAGGAAATGCTGGTCCCCTACAACACCTTCAAGCTGCTCTACGCGAAGGACCCGTATGCGGCGACCACGCCCAACCACATCCACCCGGATTTCGTGCGCTGGGAAGCCCACCGCTTGTGGGTGGTGGAAGCGACGCTGAAGGCCGACAAGCGCCACATCTATGCCAAGCGCACCTTCTACATCGACGAGGACAGCTGGATCGCCGTGGCTTCCGACCAGTACGACGCGCGCGGCCAGTTGTATCGCGCGGGCTTTGCCTACACCAATCCGTCCTATGACGTGCCGGCGCCGGCAAGCATCGGCCAGTCGATCCACGACTTCACCACCGGCGGCTACAACATGACCGGCCTGATGGGTGCCTACAACGTCGGCGTGAAGTACACCGAGCCGCAGTCGGCCAACGCCTGGTCGGCCGACGCGCTGGCCGGCAGCGGCGTGCGCTGATCCGGAGACGACCCGTGCAACGCAGAAGCATGCTGCTGGGCGCCCTGGGCGCGCTGGCCGCCTCGGGCGCCACGCCCGCAGTCGCCGCGGCCGGCGAGGTGCTGGAGCGCCCGGCGCGCGCCAGCGCGCTGGCCGGCGCGCGCCTGATCACCGGGATCGCGCGTGCCGGCAACTGGCTCGTCGCGATCGGACAGCGCGGCCACGTCGTGCTTTCCGACGACGGCGGCCAGCGCTGGACCCAGGCCACCGTGCCGGTGAGCTCGGACCTCACGGCCGTGCGCTTCGTCGACGCCCAGGTGGGCTATGCGACCGGGCACGACGGCGTCGTGCTCGGCACGCGCGACGGCGGTCTGCACTGGAGTCGCCTGCTCGACGGGCGCCAGGCCAACGCACTGGCCCTTGATCGCATGCAGCGCCGCGCCGCTGCACCCCACGCAAGCGAGGAGGACCGCCGCCTGCTGGCCGAGGCCCAGCGCAATGCCGAGGCCGGCCCCGACAAGCCCTTCCTCGATGTCTGGTTCGCCGACGCCGACAACGGCTTCGTGGTCGGCGCCTACGGCCTGGTGCTGCACACCGCCGATGGCGGCAAGACCTGGGCGTCGTGGTTCGACCGCGTCGACAACGCCGGGCTGCTCAATCTCTACGCGATCCACGCCGCGGGTGGCGCGCTCTACATCGCCGGCGAGAGCGGCCTGCTGCTCAAGCTCGATCCCGAGGCCGGACGCTTCCGCGCGCTGGCCTCGCCCTACAAGGGCAGCCTGTTCGGCCTGGCCGCCACCCAGGCCGGCCTGCTGGCCTTCGGCATGCGCGGCCACGCCTTCCTGAGCATGGACGAAGGCGCAAGCTGGGCGGCGGTGAAGACCGGCCTCGGGGCCAGCATCGTGGCCAGCGCCGTCGGCGCGGACGGCACGCTGGCGCTGGTCGACCAGGGCGGCGGCATCGCCATCAGCGGCGATGGCGGCCGCAACTTCGCGGTTCCTGCGCTGCAGTCGCAGCTGCCGCTGGCCGCCGTCGCCTTCAGCGGCAACACCGCACTCGTGCTCGGCGGCCCACGCGGCCTGCGCAGCATCGAACTGATCTCCAAGGACAAGTAAATGGCTATCTCATCAGGGCTGGACCGCATGCCGGTCGTGCGCGACCTTGCCCGCTTCCCGCGCGATTCGGGCTCGTGGCTCGAGCGCGCCGTCTTCAACCACAGGCTGCTGGTGGCGCTGGCCTGCCTGGCCGCGACACTCGTGCTGGGCTTCCTCGCGACCCGCGTGTCGCTCAACGCCAGCTTCGACAAGATGATCCCGGTGGGTCATCCCTACATCCAGAACTACCTGCAGAACCGCAGCGACCTGCGCGGCATGGGCAACACGCTGCGGGTGGTGGTGGAGAACGACAAGGGCGACATCTTCGATGCGCGCTACCTCGACGCACTCAAGCACATCAACGACGACCTGTTCCTCACCGAGGGCGTGGACCGCGCCTGGGTCAAGTCCCTGTGGACGCCCGGCACGCGTTGGACCGAGGTGACGGAAGAAGGCTTCCAGGGCGGCCCGGTGATGCCCGACAACTTCGACGGCAAGGCCGCAAGCGTCGACAAGCTCAAGCTCAACGTCGCGCGCGCCGGCCTGGTGGGCAACCTGGTGTCCAACGACTTCAAGTCGAGTGCCATCGTCGCGCCGCTGCTCGACGGCGGCAAGGACAAGCGCCTGGACTACTGGCGCCTGTCGCGCGAGATCGAGACCAGGATCCGCGACAAGTACGAGCGCGGGCTGGCTGCCGACGGCCAGCCGTGGGGCGTGAAGGTGCACGTGATCGGCTTCGCCAAGATCATCGGCGACCTGCTCGATGGCCTGGTGCAGGTGATGATGTACTTCGGCGCGGCCACCGTCATCGCGGCGTTGCTGCTGTACGGCTACACGCGCTGCGTGCGCAGCACGGCGATGGTGCTGGCGTGTTCGCTGGTCGCGGTGCTGTGGCAGGTCGGGCTGGTGCAGTTGGCCGGTCTCGAACTCGACCCCTATTCGATGCTGGTGCCCTTCCTGGTCTTCGCCATCGGCGTGAGCCATGGCGCACAGAAGATGAACGGCATCATGCAGGACATCGGCCGCGGCACGCACCGGCTGGTCGCTGCGCGCTACACCTTCAGGCGCCTGTTCCTGGCGGGCGTCACTGCGCTCATGGCCGATGCGGTCGGCTTCGCGGTGCTGATGCTGATCCCCATCCCGGTGATCCGCGAACTCGCGATGACCGCCAGCATCGGCGTCGCGGTGCTGATCTTCACCAACCTGATGCTGTTGCCGGTGCTGCTGTCCTATGTCGGCGTGAGCCCGGCGGCAACCGAGCGCAGCCTGCGGGTGGAACAGGACCAGGCCGCCGGCCGCGGCGCAAGTGCGTGGGGCGTGCTGGACAAGTTTGCGCAGCGACGCAGCTGGGCACTGGCGGCGGTGCTGGGCTCGCTCGCGCTGGCCGCGTTCGGCTTCGCCGTGAGCCTGAAGCTGCAGGTGGGCGACCTCGATCCCGGCGCACCCGAGCTGCGGCCCGACTCGCGCTACAACCGCGACGACGCCTTCGTCGCAAAGAACTATTCGCTGTCCAGCGACCTGTTCGCGGTGATCGTCAAGACGCCCAAGGAAGGCTGCCTGAAGTACGAGACGCTCGCGCATGTCGACCGCCTGGCCTGGGAACTGCAGCAGCTGCCCGAGGTGCGCGCCACGCTCGGCCTGCAGGACGTGGTGCGCCAGATCACGGCCGGCTCCTTCGAGGGCAACCCGAAGTGGCTGACCATCTCGCGCAACCAGGACGTGCTGAACTACGGCGCGCAGCAGGCCACGGTGAACAACCCGGAGCTGTTCAACACCGAGTGCTCGGTGATGCCGCTGGTGGCCTATCTCTCGGACCACAAGGCCGAGACGCTGCAGAAGGTGCTGGCCGTGGTGGAGGACTTCGTCAAGGCGCATCCGACCGATCCGGCCATCGTGCAGGTGCTGCCGGCCGCGGGATCGGCGGGCATCGAGGCTGCGACCAACATCGTGGTGCGCGAAGCCAACCGCACCATGCTGTTCTATGTCTACGCGGCGGTGATCGCGCTGTGCTTCCTGACGTTTCGCTCGTGGCGGGCGGTGCTGGTGGCGGTGATCCCGCTGGTGGTCACCTCGATCCTGTGCGAGGCGCTGATGGTGTGGCTCGGTATCGGCGTGAAGGTCGCGACCCTGCCGGTGATTGCACTCGGCGTGGGCATCGGGGTGGACTACGCGCTCTATCTGCTTTCGGTGCAGCTGGCCGGGCAGCGCCGCGGCCTCCCGCTGGGCAAGGCCTATGGCGACGCGGTGATGTTCACCGGCCGCGTCGTCGCGCTCGTCGGCATCACGCTCGCCGCAGGCGTCATCACCTGGGCCTTCTCGCCCATCAAGTTCCAGGCCGACATGGGCATCCTGCTGACCTTCATGTTCCTCTGGAACATGGTCGGCGCGCTCGTGCTGATCCCCGCGCTGTCGCACTTCCTGCTGAACGACAGCCACTTCAGGAAAGCCAATCCGGCCGGCCTCGCCGTGCCGGCCTGACCCACCACCAACGATCAAGGAAAGAACATATGAACGGACTCATGATGCAGCAATCGCTGCTGATCTCCTCGCTGCTGACGCATGCCGAACGGCACCACGGCGAGCAGGAAATCGTCTCGCGCCGTGTCGAGGGCGACATCCATCGCTATACCTTCCGCGACATGGCCGCGCGGGCGCGCCGCATGGCCAACGCCATCGCCGCGCTGGGCGTGAAGCACTCCGAGCGCGTCGCCACGCTGGCCTGGAACGGCCACCGCCACATGGAGCTGTACTACGCGGCTTCGGGCTCCGGCGCAGTGCTGCACACGCTCAACCCGCGCCTGCATCCGGACCAGGTGAGCTGGATCGCGGACCATGCCGAGGACCAGGTGCTGTTCTTCGACATGAGCTTCCTCCCGCTCGTGGAAGCCATCGCGCCGCGTGTGAAGACCATCCGCCACTTCGTCGCCATGACCGACCGCGCCCACATGCCGAAGGACGCGCGCGTGCCCGGCCTCCTGTGCTACGAGGACCTCATCGACGGCAGCAGCGACCGATTCGACTGGCCCGAATTCGACGAGAACACCGCCGCCTCGCTGTGCTACACCTCCGGCACCACCGGCAACCCCAAGGGCGTGCTCTACAGCCACCGCTCGACGCTGCTGCACACCTTCGCGGCGGCCTTGCCCGATGCACTGAACTGCTCGGTGGCCGACGTGATCCTGCCGGTCGTCCCGATGTTCCATGTCAATGCCTGGGGCCTGCCGTACGTGGCCTGCATGGTCGGTGCCAAGCTGGTGTTCCCCGGCCCGGCGCTCGACGGCAAGTCGCTGCATGAGTTGTTCGAGCGCGAGGGCGTGACGCTCTCGGCGGGCGTACCCACGGTCTGGCAGGGGCTGCTGGCCCACGTCGAGTCCCATGGCCTCTCGTTCCGCACGATGCGGCGCACCATCATCGGCGGCTCGGCCTGCCCGCCGGCGATGATCCGCACCTTCCAGGATCGCTACCAGGTCCATGTGCTGCATGCCTGGGGAATGACCGAGCTCAGCCCGCTGGGCACCGTGTGCAGCTTCAAGCCGAAGCACCTGGCGCTGTCGCAGGAAGAGCGCTTCGCGGTGCAGGCCATGCAGGGACATGCGCTCTACGGCGTCGACATGAAGATCATCGACGAAGACGGCAGCGAGCTGCCCTGGGACGGCCAATGCAGCGGCGACCTGCTGGTGCGCGGACCGTGGATCGTCTCGCAATACTTCCGCGGCGAAGGCGACCCGCTGGTCCATTCGGACGGCAAGGGCTGGTTCCCGACCGGCGACGTGGCCTCCATCGATGCCGACGGCTTCATGCGCATCACCGACCGCAGCAAGGATGTCATCAAGTCCGGCGGCGAATGGATCGGCTCCATCGACCTGGAGAACATCGCCATGGCGCACCCCCAGGTGGCGATGGCGGCCTGCATCGCGGCCTACCAC
Source organism: Variovorax humicola (assembly GCF_037889915.1). NCBI lineage: Bacteria > Pseudomonadati > Pseudomonadota > Betaproteobacteria > Burkholderiales > Comamonadaceae > Variovorax > Variovorax humicola. The sequence goes on from NZ_JBBKZV010000002.1 coordinate 452,311, forward strand.
CCCAAGTGGGACGAGCGACCGCTGCTGGTGGTCGTGAAGAAGCCCGAGCAGGCCCTCAGCCGCGAGAAGCTGCTGGCCTTCTACGAAGGGAAGATCGCGAGCTGGTGGACCCCCGACGACGTTGTCTTCGTCGACGAGATCCCGTTGGGCGCGACCGGCAAGATGCTCAAGCACAAGCTGCGCGAGACCTTCAAGTCGTACCAGCTGCCGACCGCCTGGAGCGCGACATGAATCGTTCCCTTCGTGCCGCCCTGAAGGCGACCGTGGCCGCCCTCATGCTGATCGACGGCCTGGCTCAGGCCGTGGCGCAGACCGCGCTGCCCTTCCCACGGCCACCGTCGGCCAGCGTGACCGGTCCGTCGCTCGCCGAGTCCAGGCACATCCGGCGCCAGGCACCGGCGCACCTGGCCGCCGACGCGCCCAACGTGCTGATCGTGATGCTCGACGACGCCGGCTTCGCGCAGGCCGACACCGTCGGCGGGCCGATCCACACGCCGACCTTCTCGCGCATCGCGAACACCGGCGTGACCTACAACGCCTTCCACACCGCCGCCATCTGCTCGGCCTCGCGCGCGGCGCTGCTGACCGGGCGCAACCACCACCGCGTGGGCAATGGCGTGATCGCCGAGCTCGGCACCGACTGGGACGGCTACACCGGCGAGATCCCGAAGAGTTCCGCGACGATCGCCGAGGTGCTGCGCGACTACGGCTACCTCACGGCCGCCTTCGGCAAGTGGCACAACACGCCGCCGACGCAGACCACGGCAATGGGCCCTTTCGATCGCTGGCCCACCGGGCACGGCTTCGACAGCTTCTACGGCTTCATGGGCGGCGAGACCTCCCAGTACCAGCCGCGCCTCTACCGCAACACCACGCCCATCGAGCCGCCGCACGACCCGGCATACCACCTCACCGAGGACCTGGCCGGGCAGGCCGTCGACTGGCTGCAGCAGCGCCGCGCCACCGCGCCGGACAAGCCCTTCTTCATGTACTGGGCGCCGGGCGCAGTCCATGGCCCGCACCAGGTGAACAAGCAGTGGGCGGACAAGTACAAGGGGCAGTTCGACGGCGGCTGGGACGCCTACCGCGAACGCGCCTTCGCACGCCAGAAGCAGCTGGGCTGGATCCCGCAGGACGCGCAGCTCACGCCGCGGCCGTCCACCCTGCCGGCCTGGGACAGCCTCGAGCCCCAGGAAAGGAAGTTCCAGGCGCGCCTGATGGAGGTCTACGCCGGCTTCCTCGAACACACCGACACCCAGGTCGGCAAGCTGGTCGATGAGCTGGAGAAGGAGGGCATCCGCGACAACACGCTGATCTTCTACGTCTTCTCCGACAACGGCGCCTCCGCCGAAGGCATGCTCGGTTCGATCGCGGAACTCAACGCGCACAACGGCGTCAACCTGGGCGCGAAGGAGCACATGGCGGTGCTGGAGCGCGACTACGGCGGCCTTGGCGCGCTGGGTGGCCCGAAGCTCGAGAGCATCTACCACGCGGCCTGGGCCTGGGCCGGCATGACGCCGTTCCAGGGCACGAAGCTGGTCGCCGGCTACTTCGGCGGCACCCGCACGCCGCTGGCGGTTTCCTGGCCCAAGCGCATCAAGCCCGACGCCAGGGTGCGCAGCCAGTTCCACCATATCAACGACATTGCCCCGACGATCTACGAGACGGTCGGCATCACGCCGCCGCAGACCGTAGACGGCGTGACGCAGGACCCGATCGACGGCGTCAGCATGGCCACCACCTTCGGCGATGCGCAGGCCAAGTCCAACAAGCCGGCGCAGTACTTCGAGAACCTGGGCAGCCGTGGCCTCTACAAGGACGGCTGGATCGCCTCGGTGTGGGGTCCGCGTACGCCGTGGGTGCCGGGCTACGCCCAGTTCATGGGATGGAAGCCGGCCAACGACCAGTGGGCGCTGTACAAGCTCGACGGCGACTACTCGCAGGCAGTCGACGTCTCGGCCGCGAACCCGCAGCGGCTGGAGGAGATGAAGCGCGAGTTCGACGCGCAGGCCCGGGCCAACAAGGTCTATCCGCTGGGAGCCGGTCTCTACCCCGCCATCGACCCGCAGGCACGGATCGAGTCGCCGTATTCCGAATGGCACTTCAGCGACCGCGTCACCCGCCTGCCGGAGTTCGCGGCGCCGAACCTGCGCTCGCGCAGCAGCGTGGTCACCGTCGACGTCGATCTGCCGGCCGATGCCCAGGGAGTGCTCTATGCGATGGGCGGCATCGCCGGCGGCGTGAGCCTGTACGTCGATCGCGGCCAGCTCGTCTACGAATACAACGCGCTGGCGCTCCAGCGCCACGTGGCGCGCTCGACCACGCCACTGCCGCGCGGCCGCACGCGCATCGAGGTGGAGACGCTGGTGGACTCGCCCAAGCCAGGGTCGGCGGCACAGGTGCTGCTGCGCATCAACGGCACCGAGGTGGGCCGCGCCGCCCTGCCCTACACGCTGCCGCTGTTTTTCACGGCGACCGAGACTTTCGATGTGGGTCGCGATCTGGGGTCGCCGGTGGCGCTGGCCTACTTCGACCGCGCGCCGTTCAGCTTCAACGGGCGAATCCACGACGTGCATGTGGCCTATGCGCAGGCGGCGCATTAGGCCGGCGCCGACCGGCGCCAGGCTTCAACCGCGATGCGCCATCTGCGGGCAAGCGCCTCAGCGCGGGATGCATTCCTCACTGCGTCAAGCTGTTGACGATCTTCGTCTTCGCCGCGTCGTAGTCGCTCTTGCTGATGAGCTTCTGGTTGTAGAGGGACTGCAACTCGGCGAGCTTCTGCTTCGGCGTCTTGGTGCCTGCCGCGGCGCTCGCTGCGGCGGCCGCCTGGTTGGCGGCTGCAGCCGACTGCTGGGCCGCGGCTTCCGAGGCCTGGGCCGCAGCCTGGGCCGACGCGGAGGCCGCTGCGTCCCTGGAGGCATTGGCCGCCACGGCCGAAGTCTCGACCGCCCCGGCCACCACCGCGGTACGCACCGCCGTTCTGCGCCACACGCCGAGGATCGCCCACGCGGGCTCGGCGCAGGCCCACAGCGTCAAGGCCGCCAGCACGCTCGACAAGGCCCTGCGGGGCAGCCTGCTTCGCATTTCGGTTCGCGTCATGTTCGTTCTCCTGTTCGCGGCGGCTTCACTTGGCCCGGGTGTAGTGGAGTTCCATCATCTTGAACATCTTGCTGCCCGCGCCCTGGCCCCAGAGCTCCGACATGTGGTCGCCGTTGTCCAGGATCGACACGCGCAGCTCGAGCGGCGTGGGCTTGGCCGTGAGCGGGTCCAGCACGCTGGCCTTCAACGACGCGGATTTCGTCGCGCCCGCAAAGCCGCCCCGGTACAGGGTCATGGCCGTGCTGCCGGCGTCCAGCCAGGCGATCTGGTAGTTCTTGCCGACGTTGTCGTAGGCGACGTAGCCGATGCCATTGAAGGGTTCGCCCATCACGTTGGCCGACAGCATGATCTGGATGTAGCGATGGTCCAGGACCCAGACATTGACGCACGATCCCTGCGCATCGATCGGCGGCTGGTCCGGGCCCAGCCAGATCTTCATCTTGACGTCGAAGGTGCCGATCATCGGCTCGAGCCGGGCCTGGCCCGGCCCGGGCGTGTTGGCCTTGACCAGGGCCTTGGCCAAGGCCGCTTCGCTCGCTTGGGCGCGCGCGGCGTTGCCGCCCGGTTGCTGGGCCCACGCGGGCGCCGCCAGGTGCAGGACGGCAACCGCGAGGCCCATGAGGCGATAGATCTTCATGGGGTTTCCTTTCGCATCTAGAGGGTTCTGCGCCGGACGGCAACCAGCAGCAGCGTGATAAGCACATGCAGCGCGACGACCGGCCAAAGCAACACGCCGCCCACGTGCGCGATGGCACCGAGACAGGCGAGGTACAGCGCGACCAGCGGGTTGTAGATCAGCATCGCCCGGTACGCCGCCGATGCGCCCTGTGCGCGCCCTCGGGCCGGCCAGCACGCGATGCCCAGCGCGAGCAGCGCAATGCCGACGAAGCGCCCGAGTGCCTCCGACATGCTGGACCGCTCGATGCCGAGCAGCACCAGCACGAGCATGCCGGGCGCGATCATCAAGGCGCCGCCGGCGGCGATCTCGCTCAAGGCGGCGAGCATGAGGACCTTGGCGGGCGCGTCGAAGCTCATGGGTTGCTCCGGTGATCAGCGCACGCCGACCCGGTTCACGGGACCGCCCCGGTTCATCGGTGTCCCGGGCCGGGCGCCCACGCCAGGCGCGCCGACCCCGACAGTGGAACGCCGGGCCACGCCGGCATAGCTCATCGGCGTCGCGGGCCTGCCGATGATGGCGTGCGCCGGCGCGATCACGCCCTCCGGCCCGGTGCCGGCCCAAGCGGCAGCCGCCAGCGCCACCACGAACGCCGTCCTGCAAATCGTGCGTGTCATTTGCCTTCTCCTGCCGGTACGCCCGGCGGCAATTCATCGAAACCGCCCAGTTGATCCGGCTGCAGTTTTTGCGCGCCGGCGGGGGGAACGAACGCGAAGGCGTCCCGCGCAATCCTGGGATCGGTCTTCCAGTTCGTCACCCTGATCGTGTATTGCGGCGCGCCAGCCATGGTCTTGCTGGTGATGACCAGCTTGCAGGGAATGGGCCGCTCGCCCACTTCCACCCACAGTTGCCAATCGGTATCGAAGTTGCGGAAGGCGAGGTGATCGCAGGCCCGGCCATCGACGACGCCCTGGCCAATGTGCTTGGCTTCCATGATGTCGGCGGCGAGGTGCTCGTAGGAATTCGACAGCAGGAGGTCGCCGCCGGGAAGCGCGATCCCGTGGCCTTCCCGCAGGGCCACGATCAACTCGTCCACGGTGCCCGGCGCCTCGAACTGGGCGTAGCTGTTGCTGCCCTTGCTGACGATGCCGACGGTGTTGCCGTCGTAGTTCAGCGCCACGTCGGCATAGCCGCCGACGCGGTGCGCCCGCAGCTTGTTCGGCCGGCTCAGCAGGATGTCGCCGGAGTTGGTGAACTGGATCTTCTCCATCTGCGGCGTGATGACTTCGATGTCGCTGTCAAAGCTCAGTCCGACGGTCGGCTGGCGCCCGACGTAGTCCGACATGGCCTTGAGGATGGCCTTCGGGTCGCGCGCCTGGGCCTGCGCGCCGGGTCCCGCCATGGCCAGCGCAACCGTCGCTGCCACCGCCAGCATGCGCCCGCGCCGGAACGACGCGCGCGCTGGCTTGATTCGACTGTCCGTGTTCGTCATTTCCATCCTCCATGGATGCCGGCACCCGGCGTTCTCTTGCAGCAATTCAACAGTTCATCCGGCAAGCCGGCGGATCGCCGCGAGCACGTCGGCACCGGGATCGTGCTTGCGGAAATAGGCGGTGCATCCCACGGCCTGGGCTTCGACACGCGTCTCTTCGTCGTCATGCGCCGTGATGAAGATGAAGGGCGCATGCCCACCCTTCGCAACGAGCCGGCGAGCCAGCTCGATGCCGGACATGCCGCCGAGCTTGACGTCGAGCACCAGGCAGTCGAAGCCGGGATGCTTGGTGTCGGCGAGGAAGTCCTCGGCCGAGGCATAGGTGACCGGTTGCATGCCCGCGGCGCGCAACAGCCGTCCGAGCGAACGGCAAAGGCTTTCATCGTCATCGACGACTGCGACATAGATGGGGGTCCTCGTGCTCATGGGATGTCCATGGGCACTGTGGGCGCCGGCGTGCGGACTGTCTACTTCCCTTTAGGGAAGGTCGGTGCGCTCATGGCCGCCCATGCGCCCGGCTTCCTGCACGAGTTGCGTGAGTGCCGTGACGGAGCGGACCTGGAGCTTGGCCATGATGGAGGTGCGATGAAGCTTCACGGTGCGTTCGTTGATGGCGAGGTCGCCGGCGATCTGCTTGTTGAGGCGTCCCCTCAGCACATGCGAGAGCACCTCCAGCTCGCGCGCGGACAGCGCGTCGAAGCGCCCTTGCAACGCCTGCCGGTGGGCGCGTGCTTCACGCTCCCGTGCATCGCGTTCGAGCGCGCGACGCACCGCATCGAGCAGCTGTTCCTTGGGTGCATGCTTCTCCAGGAAGTCCTCGGCACCGCTGCGCATTGCGCGCACCGACGACGAAATGTCGCCATGGCCCGTCAGGAAAAGCAGCGGCAGCGGGTTGGGGGTCGCCGCCAGGGCCGCCTGCAGTTCCAGCCCGTTCAATCCCGGCATCTGCATGTCCGCCACCACGCAGCCCGGCGCGTCGGCCTCGCGCTGTGCAAGAAAGTCCATGGCCGACTGAAAGGTCTTCACGATGAATCCGCTGGCCAGCAGGAGGCGCGCCGTGGCGGTGAGGAAGGACGCATCGTCGTCCACGATGTGCACGGTGCCTTCGGCCGCATTCATCGGGTCGGTTCCTGCAGCGCGACCGGCAAGGTGAAGCGAAGACTCGCGCCTCCACCTTCGAGGTTTTCCGCCCAGAGCCGGCCGCCATGGGTTTCGATGAGCGTGCGCGAGATCGACAGGCCCATGCCCATGCCGCTCGGCTTGGTGGTGAAGAAGGAACCGAAGACCTGTTCGAGCTTGTCCGGCGGAATCCCGAGGCCGCTGTCGGTCACCGCGATCTCCACGGCCTGAAGTCCGTTGCGCACCGCGCTCACCACGATGCTGCGGGCCTTGCGTCCCGCTTCGTCGATGGAGTCCATGCCGTTGGAGATGAGATTGAGGAGCACCTGCTGCAGGTGCACCCGGTCGCCCAGCACCAGCGGCATGTCGTCCGCGATCTCCACGACCATCTTCACCTGCCGCGCCGTGGCGTCGGGACGCACCAGGGCCGCAACATCGCCGACGATGTCGTCCACGGCGAGCGGCTGCATCTCGATGTCGCGCCGCTTCAGCAAGCCGCGCATGCGGTCGATCACGGCGCTCGCGCGCTGGTCGTCGCCGAGGATGTCTTCCACGATGGCGCGCAGCTCGTCGAGGTCCGGCGGTTGCGCCTCCAGCAGCAGCGTCGCGGCTTCGGCATTGCGCAGGATGGCGCCCAGCGGCTGGTTGATCTCGTGGGCCAGCGCCGACGCGAGTTGGCCCATCACCGAGACCCGACCCACATGAGCCAGTTCCTGGCGCAGGTGCAGCATCTCCTGCTCCGCTTCCTTGCGCACGGTGACGTCGCTGCAGGTGCCGCGCGTGCGCACCGGTCGATGCCGCTCATCGAACTCCACGCGCCCCTGGGCGGCGATCCAGCAGGTTCGGCCAGCCGGCATCACGGTGCGGAATTCGGTCTGGTAGTGGCCATCGCCAGCATTCGCCTGTTCCATCGCCTGGCGCACCAGGTCCCGATCGGCCACATGCACGCGCTGCAGCAGTTTCTCGAACCCCGCAGGCTCCGTCGGCGTGAGGCCGAACAGTTCCCGCATCCTGGCACTCGCCCAGACCTCGTCACGCGCGAAATCCCGAACCCAGAGCCCGAGCTTCGCCGCTTCGACGGCGAGGATCATGCGCTGCTCGCTTTCACGCAGGTCCCGCACGAGCTTCGACGCGCGCATCACGTCCCGGCTGAGTTCGTAGGCCATCGCCAGCACCAGGCCCAGGGAGAACAGGCTGATCGTGACGGGCGCCTGGATGATTCCCCAGAAGATGAGCATGGTCTGAAGATTGCCCGCCAACGCGAAGAAGGTCGCGCCGACCCCGACCGTGAGCACGGCACTGCGCTGGCGGCGCCGCCACGCGGTGAGACTCGCATCCGCCACGAAGACCACCAGCGCGATCGAGCTCAATTGCCCGACGAGCATGCTCGGGTTGGGTGTACCGATCGGGACGGCCACGAGGTCGCCGAGGAACGGGATCCGGTCCAGCGCAGTGATCTCTCTGTAGTTGAGGTTCTGGCCGGTGGTGAAGTTGAGCAGCAGCGAGATACCGCGCAGTCCGATGACGCCCCACCCGAGCCAGGGGCGGCCGGCCTCGAAGTAGGTCCGCACGAAGAACACCAGCGACACGATCACCAGCCATATCGGCACATGCGCCCAGCGCACTGCCATGGCGAATTGCTCCGGCGTCTGTGCGAGCAGCACCGACACCTCGCAAAAGGCGAAGAGCGCGGTCGACACGGCCATCATCGAAAAATAGAAATTCGGCCATGCCGTCCGGTCGCGCATCCAGACCGGCAGATGAACGCCGGCCAAGGTCAGGCTCGCCGCCGCGACCATCGACCAGACGACGGTGACCCAGCTCATGACCATGCACCCGGCCCTTCGCGCGTTTCGCAACGCGCTCGGCCCGCATGCATGGTCCGGATGGCCCTCAGCGAATTCGTCTGCATCGTTTGCCCCGTCCCGAACAATCGCCCATTGTGTCCCCGGGCGCCGCGCCTTGAAAGCCCCGCGCCGCCAGCCGCGCGCCGCCAGGAACGCGCCGTCAACTGCCCGAAGGGGAAGGTGCGCCCACAGGCCGAAGTCCATATTCTTGCGGCGCGAGCAAGGTCCAGCGGTCGCGCTGCCGTTCGCTCGCAGCGAAGGAGCCCACCATGCACAGACTCAGTTGGATAGCCGCCGCCTTCACGCTCTCCATGCTCACGGACGGCATGGCGATCGCGCAGCAGGTGACCGGCGTGCTGGGCACCCCCGGTGCCACCACCACGCTCGACGGCAGGCAACTGCCGCCGCCCGACCCGAAGTTCGGCGGCGAGATCACGCAAAAGGCTTCGGAGTCCAAGGAATGGTGGGCGCCGCGCGTGGTGCCGCCGAAGAACGCGCCCAACGTGCTGCTGATCATGACGGACGACGTCGGGTTCGGTGCGCCAGGCACTTTCGGCGGCGTGGTCCCGACGCCGGCGATGGATCGGATCGCGAAGAGCGGCGTGCGCTACACGAATTTCCACTCCACCTCGCTCTGTTCTCCGACCCGCGCCGCGTTGATCACCGGGCGCAACCACCATGTCGCCGGGTTCGGCGTGGTGGGCGAGATCGCGACCGGATTCCCGGGCTACGACTCGGTCATCCGCAAGGAGAACGGCACCATCGGCGCGATCATGAAGCAGAACGGCTACTCGACCTCCTGGTTCGGCAAGAACCACAACACGCCCTTCTACCAGGCGACGCAGGCCGGCCCCTTCGACCAGTGGCCCAACGGCATGGGCTTCGAGTACTTCTACGGCTTCATGGGCGGCGATGCCAGCCAGTGGCAGCCCAACCTCTACCGCAACACCACCGCGATCTATCCCTTCGAGGGCAAGCCCGGGTGGAACCTGACCACGGCGATGGCCGACGAGGCCATCCAGTACATGAAGGCGAACAAGGAGGTCGCGCCCGAAAAGCCCTTCCTCGTCTACTACGTCCCGGGCGGCACGCATGCGCCGCACCATCCGACGCCGGAGTGGATCAAGAAGATCGGCGACATGCACCTGTTCGACGGCGGCTGGAACAAGCTGCGCGAGACCATCTTCGCCAACCAGAAGCGCCTGGGCATCATGCCCGCCGAGGCGAAGCTCACGCCCTGGCCGAAGGAACTGCCGCAGTGGGACGCGCTCGGCCTGGAGGAGAAGAAGCTGTTCATCAAGCAGGCCGACGTCTACGGGGCCTACCTCGCATACACCGACCATGAGATCGGCCGCGTCATCCAGGCCGTCGAAGACCTCGGGCAGCTCGACAACACCCTGATCATCTACATCAGCGGCGACAACGGTGCGAGTCCCGAAGGCATGCTCAACGGCACGCCGAACGAATTCACCACCTTCAACGGCGTGCCGGTGCCGGTCAAGGACCAGTTGCTCTGGTACCCCTTCTGGGGCTCCGACCGGACCTTCCCGCACTTTGCCGCACCCTGGGCATGGGCGATGGACACGCCCTTCAAGTGGACCAAGCAGGTGGCCTCTCACTTTGGCGGGACGGCCCAGGGCGTGGCCATGTCGTGGCCCGGCCATATCAACGATGCCGGTGGAATCCGGCGCCAGTTCCACCACATCATCGACATCGCGCCGACCATCCTCGAAGCCGCCGGACTCTCCGCGCCGGACACGATCAACGGCATCAAGCAACGCCCCATGGACGGCGTGAGCATGGCCTACACCTGGGACAAGGCGAATGCAGCCGCCCCCTCGAAGCGCCCCACGCAGTATTTCGAGATGCTCGGCAACCGTGCCATCTACAACGACGGCTGGGTCGCGGCCACGACCCCGGCGACGCTGCCGTGGGAACTGAGCACCGCCACCCCGCCCGATGTCATGACCGGCTACAAGTGGGAGCTCTACAACGTCGCGGAAGATCCGACCCAGTCGAACGACCTCGCGGCGACGATGCCCGAGAAACTCAAGCAACTGCAGGACGTCTTCTATGCCGAGGCCAAGAAGCATGACGTGCTGCCGCTCGACAACTCGTCGCTGGCGCGCTGGAACGCGCCGAAGCCCACCCTCACCGCGGGACGCACCGTCTTCACCTACAAGGGAACGCTGACCGGCGTGCCCAACAGCGGTGCGCCGAGCATCCTGAACAAGTCCTACACGATCACGGCCGAAGTGACCATCCCCAAGGGCGGCGCGGAAGGCGTGATCGTCACCGACGGCGGGCGCTTCGGCGGCTACGCACTCTTCCTCAGCAAGGGCGTGGCGGGCGTTCGCAGCGGCAAGCCGGTGTTCCTCTACAACCTGCTCGACCTCAAGCGCACCGTGTGGGCCGGGCCCGAACTGGGCGCCGGCAAGCACACCATCGTCTTCGACTTCAAGTCCGCCGGCCCCGGCCTGGGCAAGGGCGGCACCGGCGTGCTGCTGGTGGACGGCAAGGAAGTGGCCCGCAACTCGATCGAGCACTCCACCCCGGTCACCTTCCCGGAGGACGAATCCTTCGACGTCGGCCAGGACACGCGCAGCGGCGTCGCCATGCTCGAATACCGGTACGAGCCGCCGTTCAAGTTCACCGGCACCATCGACAAGCTCACCTTCAATATCAAGCCCGAGCAATTGAAGGCAGAAGAGCTGAGGCAGGCACCGGCCAGGGCGCATGCGCTGGCGCGGGCGAGAGACTAGGTCGGGCGCAGGCACGGCGTGCCTGCTTGCGGCGGCCGTCGGTGAAGAACCGAAGCGGTCATTTTTCTTCCCCAACTTTCCCAGGAGCGAATCATGAGAACCAAGCTGTTGACTTTGGCGCTGTGCGCTGCCGTACTCGCCGGCGGTTGCGTGTCGGAGCAGAAGTACAAGTCGGAGGTCGCCACGGCCACCAACTACCAGGCGCTCAACACCAAGCTCTCGAGCGAGCTGAGCAGTGACCAGGCGCAGATCACGCAGATGCAGAACCAGCTCAAGGTGACCATGGTCAACGAGGTGCTCTTCCCCGAAGGCGGCTGGACGCTGAGCCCGAAGGGCGAGCAGGCGCTCGGCAAGATCGCGCCGACGCTGGCCAACCTGCCCGGCCAGCAGATCGTCGTGCAGGGCTTCACCGACAACGAGCCCATCGGTCCGGCGCTGAAGGCACGCTTCCCGTCCAACCTCGAGCTCTCGTCGGCGCGAGCGGACGCGGTTGCACGCTACCTGGTTTCGAAAGGCGTGCCGCAGAACACCGTTTCGGCCCAGGGCTTCGGTGACGCACGGCCCGTCGCCGGCAACGACACGCCGCAGGGCAAGGCGAAGAACCGCCGCGTCGAGATCGTGATCGCGGCGGCCGGTCGGCCCTAGCGTCTCATTACTTGCCATCACCTGGCCTGGCATGACAAATACTTAGACGTGATGCGGTACGTCCTGGGCGAATCGAGGGTGTACCGCAAGCTCGCCCCATGCCATTCGGAAGCTGGTCATGGCCACAAAGCGGCGCCATCGCTACGCTTGCTGCCTGTCGCGTCCGTTCGATGTGGGTCAGGTCCCACTCTGCAGGCGCTCGGCATTGGAAGCGGCCAGGTCTTAAGGGAACAATAAGGGGAACTATCGAAACATCGAAACCGACGTTGCCAGGAATAACGCTGGCTCCATGGGCTTTTTCGATTCCCTCCGTGCCAGGCCATTCGCTCTCATCGCTTTCGCTACGATCGGCCAGTCAATCACCGCCGACTCCAGCACGACATGAGGGCCTTCAACCGATTTCACCGCCGACTTGGCGTCGACCGCGACGATGCAGACGTTCGCTCGACCGTCTACATCGCGATCGGTGCCGGGGTGCTGCTCGCGCTCGTCAAGTCGCTTGCCGCCGGGATGACCGACTCGGCGTCGATGCTCGCCGAGGCGGTGCATTCATGGGTGGGCACGCTGACGGACGGCTTCCTGGTCGCCGCGTACCTGGCGGCCCGGCGCCCGCCCGACGAAACGCATGTGCTGGGCTATGGACGCGAGTCCTATGTGTGGTCGCTGTTCGGGTCGGTGGCGATGTTCACCGTGGGCGCGGAGGTCGGCATCTGGCGCGGCATCCGTCAACTCGGCGCCGCCGACATGGACACCGAATACCTGATCGGCTACGTGGTGCTGGCGGGCTCTTTCGTGTGGCAAGCCTGGTCTTTCGCGCAGGCGGTGTCCTTCGTGCGCAAGCGCGCGGCCGAGCTCGACCACGGGCTGTTCGCGCATGTGTTCAGGACCTCCGATGCGCAATTGCGCACCGTCGTCACCGGGGACTTCATTGCGCTGGTCGGGATTGTCGTGGCGGCGGCCGGCATGGCGCTGCACCAGTTCACCGGCAACGTGGCCTGGGACGCGGCAGGGTCGTTCATCGTGGGCCTGCTGATGGGCGCGGCCGGCCTGTTCCTGATCAACACCAACCGACGTTTCCTGGCGGGTGCAACCCTCACGCCGGGACAGCGCGCAACCGCCATACAGGCGCTGTATGCGCTACCCGAGGTGAAGCGGGTCACCTACCTCTACGCGGAATTCATCGGGCCCCAACGCATCGTCGTCGCGGCACGCGTCGAACTGCGGGGCGAACTTTCGCAAGCCGACCTTGCGCGCACGCTGCGGCGTCTCGAGCAGACGATCATGGAACACAAGCACATCGGGCGCGTCACCCTGAGCCTCGCGGCGCCGGAAGAGCCGGACGCGCACTGACTCCCTCGGATCGCGGATCGCGGGTCGCGTGTCGCGTGTCGGGTGTCGCCGATCGCGGGTCGCGGATCAGCCTGACTCGGCGTCCTCGAGCGTCGAGAACATCACTGCGAAGATCTCGCGCGTCGTCAGCGACCCGCCGGCATCCTTCTCGACCACGATGAGTTGCTGCGCATCGGGCAGCCCGGCCGGTATCACCATCTTGCCGCCGGGCTTCAACTGGTAGGTGAGCGCGGGCGGGATCAGTTCGGGAGCGGCCGTCACGATCACCTTGTCGAACGGCGCGTGTTCGGGCCAGCCGTGGCAGCCGTTTCCGACCTTGATGTCGACGTTGGGATGGTCTTGCTGCGCGAGCCTGCGCCGGGCCTGATCGGCCAGTTCTTCGATCAATTCCACGCTGAAGACCTGCGTCGCGAGTTCAGCCAGGACTGCGGACTGGTATCCAAGGCCGGTGCCTATCTCCAGCACCCTGTCGGTCGGCTGCACATCGAGCAGGTCGGTCATCACCGCAACGATGAAAGGTTGCGAAATCGTCTTGCCGAAGCCGATGGGCAACGGTGAATCGACGTACGCGTAAGGCCGCAGTTCGAAAGGCACGAACTCGTGGCGCGGCACCTTGCCCATCGCGTCCATGACGCGCCGGTTCAGCGCCGCCTTGCCCAGATACGAGGTCGCAAAGATCGTCTTCGCGGCGATTTCCGCGAGCATGAGTTGCCGCAAGTTCGTGAAGTCGGGTTCGCTCACTGAGTAACCTCCGTGCCGCGCACTGCGGTGCGAGCGCCTTCGGGCGGCCAGGCGGCGCTCTGGGTAACCTCCACGCTGCGCACTTCGGTGCGAGCGCCTTCGGGCAGCCGGGCAGCGCTCTGGGTAACCTCCGTGCTGCGCACTTCGGTGCGAGCGCCTTCGGGCGGCCGGGCAGCGCTCACGGACCTCGTGAAGCAGCGTGCTGCACCGCCCATGGTACGCCTGCCGGGCGCTCAGCGGACCGGATCGATCGGCGTGGCGAGCGCGCAGCGCTGCTCGATGGCTTCGGCGGCGTCCAGGCACTGGTCGTCGCGGAAACGCGCGCCGGTCAACAGCACCCCGATCGGCAGTCCGGTGGCCTCGTCGCGGTCGGCCGGCACGCAGGCCGAGGGCAGGCCCATCAGGTTGGCCGGCAGCACCGGGCGCACCATCTCCATGGTCGCCTTCGCGCCCGCCTCGGAGGCCGCATCGAAGCCTGCCTCGAACGGCAGTTGGCTCCAGGTGGGCGATAGCACCAGCGGGTATTCGGCCAGGAACTGCGACCAGGCCCGGGCAACGCCGTCGCGCTGCATGAGCATGATCGACATGGCGGCTGCGTCTGGCAGCGGCGGCACGGCGGACTGCATCATCGCCAGGAAGGTCGCGCCGCTGCCGCCGATCAGCGGCATCAGTTGCGGCATCACGGCGGCAAAGTCACCGAGCAGGAATTGCGTCCACACGGCGATCGCGTCCTCATAGCGCGGCGGGCAGGTTTCGACCACCGCGTAGCCGGCATCGGACAGCGCGTCGGCCGCCCGTCGCACGGCGGCAGCCACACGCGGATCGGTCCCGCCGCCGGGCGGCTCGGCAACCACGGCGACGCGCAGGGGCCCGGGCGCCGCACTGCCGGCCAACGGCGCGGTAATCGACCAAGGGTCGCGCGGATGGGCGCCCATCATGACCTGCAGCGCCGCCCGCACGTCGGCCACGCGCCGCGCCATCGGCCCCTGCACCTGCATCAGCTGCACCGCCAGCAGGCGATCCTCGCCCGGGACCAGGCCGGCATCGGGCACGCGGCCGGCGGAGGGCCGGATCGAGGCGATGCCGCAGGCATTGGCCGGGTTGCGCAGCGAGCCGCCGATGTCATTGCCCAGGCCGATCGCGCACATGCCGGTGGCCAGCGCGACCGCATCGCCGCCGCTGGAGCCACCGGCCGTGCGGGCGGCGTTCCAGGGGTTGAGCGTTGCGCCATGCAGGCAGCTGTCGGTGTGCACGCGCAGGGCCATGTCGGGCAGGTTGGTGCGGCCGATGGGGATCGCGCCGGCCGCCCGCATGCGTTCGACGACCGGTGCGTCCAGCGGCACCACGGCGTCGGCCAGCCCGGGCACGCCCCAGGTCGTGGGCAGGCCGGCCATGTCGATGTTTTCCTTGACGGTGATCGGCACACCGTGCAGCGGGCCGAGCGCTGCACCGGCGGCGACCTTGCGATCCGCCGCCTCCGCCGCAGCGCGAGCCTCGTCGGCCAGCACCCGTACCACGGCGTTGACTCGCGGGTTGACGGCCGCGATGCGCGTCAGGTGGGCTTCAACGACCTCGGCACACGAGACCTCGCGCCGCGAGACCATTCCTGCCAGTTCGAGCGCGGAATGTGTCCACAGCGGATTCATGGATGGCCTGCCGGGTGGAGGCGGCCGTCACCGCTTGCAGAGGGCCAGCACCACCTCCTGCTCCGTGCAGGGGCGGTTGCGCGGTTGCGGCGGCGCCGACGACGCCGCGCTGACGGCCGCCGTCTTGCCGGCAATGCAGGCGCGCAGGCGCTTTTCCATCGGCGGGTAGTAGCGCCAACCCTGGCCAAGGGGCGGCAGTTCCAGACGCACCTGTTTCCACTTCGGATGGCCGTTGGCCTGGAGCTTGTCGAAGTTCGCGCAGAGCGATTCGGCAAATTGGGTGAGGTTTCCTACGGTCGACTGCAGGCCGTAGTCATAGGTGACCAGATAGGCCTTGACGGTCCAGGTCGGAATGTCGGCCGTCAGCCAGGACGAATAGCTGGACGCGCGGATCGTCGCGGGGAAGTAGGTCTTCTTCCCCCGCGTGGTTTCCGGTGCCTTCTCGTCGAGCTTCAGGATCTTGATGTAGTTGCGCGCCTCCGGCTGCATGTCGGTGAACAGCTTGGCCGGCTGCCCGGCGACGATGATGGCAATGTCGATCGTCTTGTCGACGGTCAGCGCGACCAGCGCGTCTTCATTGCTCAGGAACTGCGCGTTGGCCGCAGGAATCGGCTCGCCGAACATCAGCTGGTAAAGCGTTCTCGACGTCAACGCGGTGCCGCTGCCGATCGGCCCGACGCCGAGCTTCTTGCCCTTGATTTCGTGGATGAACTCCAGCGGCGAGTCGGCGCGGGCGACGAAATAGATCTCTTCGTCATAGAGCGGCATGATCAGCCGCAGCGGCCGGATGATGTTGCCGGCCTCGGAATTGCCGGCCTTGGCCTCGTCCAGAAAGGCCTGGAAGACGTCGGACTGGACCAGCGCCAGCTTGACGCCGGGCTCGAAGCGCATGCGCTGGACGTTCTCCGCCGAACCCTTCGAGTCCAGCACCTCGAGGTCGATGCCGGCAGGGTCGGCAATCCACTTGGCGAGGTCGCGGCCGATCTGGATGTAGGTGCCGCTCTTCGACGCGGTGACGATCTTGTACTGCGTCCGGGTCTGCGCGAAGGCCGGCAACAGGAAGGCCATGAATAGCAGTCCCGCGAGGATGGATTTGATTCGCATGCTGGCTCCAACTAAAGGTGGAAGTCGCGCCAGGCAATGCCGGGCCCGTTCTTGGTGCTCCCTGTCGTCTGGTTCTATCTTTTTGCGCACAGCGCCAATGCCGCGAGCGCATCACTGCAAACTTTGTTCCCGGCGGCTGCCGGGGCGCTCGCTGGCTCACGGACGGCAATCTTCGGCACAACCACTGTCGCGGCGGGCGGGGCCGGGGGCTCGGGCGCGACGGCAGGCGCAGCGACGGTGGCGGCGGTCGGCGCGACGGCGGCCGCGGCGACCGGAGCCGGTGCTGCGGCGGGCGCATCCGCGACGTTGTCGGGCACCTCCTCGCGCACCGAGGCCGATTGCCGCTGTTCCTGAAGTTTGCGATCGAGCGTCTGCTGCAGCGACTGCACGGTCGGGTTGTTGGCATGGTCGGTGTCGAGGACCTCGAGCCCGCGCTCCGCCACCACCAGGTCGCCGCTTTTCAATGCGCTGCGCACCATCTCCACATTCATCTTGAACTCACGCAGCTTGGCGTCCTCGCGCTGCTTGTCGAGATAGAAATGGTCGAAAGCGAAGGCGAATGCGAGCAAGCCCACCAGCGATGCGGCAATGCCGAGCACGAGGCGGTTCGGCGTGATGCCACTGTCGGCCCAGTCCACTCGCCCCTCGCCGGCCGCGTTCCGCCGCCAAGGCACGCCGGGGCGGACAAAGCCCACATTGGAGCCCACTTCCTCCATGATCGCGGTCGACGGGACGGGGTGGCTGGTCACATCGCTCGGCTCTTGCGGGTCCATGAGCGGGTAGTCGACCTCGTACGTTGCCAGCGACCTGCCCACGCCGTGCTCGATCGCGACCTCGACGTCGTACCTTGGATCGCGTGCGCCATCCGCCCCGGTGCGATCGGTACCGCAGAACGGGCAAAACCGCTCACGCTCCTGCAGCAGCTCACCACAATGTTTGCAGGGCTCCAGCAACGATGTGTCCGAAAAATCGGCCAGATTCACCATGGTTCTGAACGGGGGTCGTGCGCAGGACGGGGCATGCTCGTTTCATTTTGGCCCTGATTTCGTGCTGCACCAACCCCATCGGGCGGCCGACTTGACAACCCGGCCGTTACCCCGATTGCCGGAGGACCAGTCGAGGCTCCACCAGGAAGGTCTGCCTTGCCCGGCCGGGTGTCTGGATGCGGCCGAGCAGGATCTCCGCGGCATGTTCTCCCAGCTCGCATGGGCGGATGTCCACCGTGCTCAGCGGCGGATTGGAGAGCGCGGCGTCCTGCACGTTGTCGAAGCCCATCAGCGCAAAGTCCTCGCCGGCGCGCATTCCGCGTTCGCCCAGCGCCGACAGCGCGCCAAACGCCACCACGTCGTTGTAGCAAACCGCAGCGGTCGGACGCGGCGTCCTGTCCAGCAAGGCGTTCATGGTTTCGTAGCCGCCGGTGCGCGTCGGCTGCGCAGGCACCAGCAGGTCTTCGTCGAAGGCGAGATTCCGCTCGGCCAGTGCCGCCCTGAATCCCTTCAGCCGCTGTTCGAGCACCACGCCAGTGCGCCCGCCGATGAATCCGATGCGCGTGTGCCCCGCCTCGATCAGGTGCCGTGTAGCGGCATAGATGCCACGCTCGTTGTCGGCGCCTGCGAAGTCGTACTTGCCGGGCCCCAGTGTGCGGACCATCACGACCAGAGGCATTCCCCACCCCTCCACATCCCGGGTCAGGCTGCGCGGAGTTCCATAGGCCGGGCACAGGACAAGGCCCGCCGCGCCCTGCTCCCTCATGGTGCGCAGGACCCGGTCCTGGCGGTCGACGTCCTCGCTGGTGTGGGCCATCAGGACGATGTATCCCGCCTCGACCAGCTTGCGCTCGACACCGACCAGGATCTCCGCGAAGAAGGGGTTGGTGAGGTCGTTGACGATGACGCCGATGGTCTTTGACGTCTTGCCGCGCAGTTCTCCTGCACGGCTGTTGTAGACGTAGCCGATCTTGCGCGCCGCCTCCCGTACCCGCTCAGCCGTGTCCGGCGGAATCAGCGGGCTGTTCTTGAGGACCAGCGAAACGGTCGACTTGGAAACCTCCGCCGCCGCGGCGACGTCGAGGATCGTGACTGCGCGTGTCGAGTTCGATTTGCTCATGGTGGTCTAGGTGTTTTCCCGCACTTAAATAAAAGCGCTTGATCTTTTACTGGAACGTTCCAATAATTCATTCAACCGTTCCAACAAATGTAGCCGCAAAGGAGACGACATGGACATCAGAGACAAGACCGGATGGGGCCTGATCGGCGCGAGCACCATCGCCTCGGAGCACATGATCGAGGCCATTCGCGCACAGCAAGGGCATGAGGTCGTGGCCGTTGCCAGCAGCAGCGCGGACCGTGCCCGCGACTTCGCCGCGAAGCACGGGATTGCGGGCGCGTACGACTCGGTCGGGAAGCTCCTTGCCGATCCCGCCGTGCAGGTGGTCTACATCAGCACCACCAATGAACTGCATCGCGACCAGGTGATCGCGGCAGCGGCAGCCGGCAAGCACGTTCTCTGCGAAAAGCCGCTGGCCCTGGACCTGGACGACGCGCAGCAAATGGTGCGCGCCTGCGTCGAGGCCGGCGTGGTGATGGCCACGAACCACCATCTGCGCAACGCGGCCACGCATCGCAAGATCCGCGAGCTCGTCCAGGGTGGTGCGATTGGCCGCCCGCTCTTTGCGCGCGTTTTCCATGCCGTGTACCTGCCGCCGCATCTGCAAGGCTGGCGCATCGACAAGCCCGCGGCCGGCGGTGGCGTGATCCTCGACATCGCCGTCCACGACGCCGACACGCTGCGCTTCATCCTGGGCTCGGAACCGGTCGAAGCGGTTGGCGTCTCGCAGTCCGCCTCCCTCGCCCGCGAAGGCCTGGAAGACGGCGTGATGGCGGTATTGCGCTTCGACAACGGCGTGGTCGCGCAACTGCACGACGCCTTCACCGTGCCCTTCGCCGGGACGGGCATCGAGATCCACGGCGACAAGGGCTCCATCATCGGCCGCAACGTGATGACCCAGAAGCCGATCGGCGACCTGCTGCTGCGCGACGCGCAAGGCGAGCGCGCCGTACCCATTGACCACGAAGGTCTCTATGCCCGCGGCGTGGCCCGGTTCTGCGCCGCCCTTCGCGGCGAAGGCGAGCCCGCCGCCACCGCGAGGGATGGGGTGCGCTCCCTCGCCACGGCACTGGCCATTGCACAAGCCTGCCGCACGGGCAAATCCGTCCGCGTGGCCCCACTCGAAGCCTAGGAAATTCCATGAAAAAAGTGATATCCGCCGACCAGGCGGCGGGACTTGTTCGTTCCGGAGATGTCGTGAGCATCAGTTCGTCGAGCGGCCTCGGCTGCCCTGACAAGGTATTGGCCGCCCTCGGCGCGCGCTTCGACAAGGAAGGCCTTCCGCGCAACCTGACCACGCTGAACCCCATTGCCGCCGGCGACATGTACGGCATCAAGGGCATCGACCACATCGCCAAGCCGGGACTGCTGTCCCGCGTGCTGGCCGGGTCCTATCCGAGCGGCCCCTCCTCGCTGCCGATGCCTGCCATCTGGCACATGGTGGTGGACAACGAGATCGAGGCCTACAACATCCCCAGCGGGATCCTCTACGACATGCATCGGGATGCCGCCGCGAAGCGCCCCGGCGTGCTGACCAAGGTCGGCCTCGGCACCTTCGTCGACCCGGACCTGCAGGGCTGCGCCATGAACGAGGCCGCGGCCGCCAACCCGGTCGTGCGCAAGGAGACATTCGACGGACAGGAGTGGCTCTACTTTCCGGCGATCGCGCCGCAGGTCGCCATCATCCGTGCCACCACGGCCGACGAGCACGGCAACCTGACCTACGAACATGAGGGCGCCCTGCTCGGCGGCCTGGACCAGGCCCTGGCCGCTCGCAACAACGGCGGCATCGTCATTGCGCAAGTCAAGCGCGTCGTCAAGCAGGGCAGCCTGCGCCCGCATGACGTGCATGTGCCCTGCAACCTCGTGGACTACCTCGTGGTCGACCCCGAGCAATGGCAGACCACGCAGACGCCCTACGACCCGGCCATCAGCGGCGAAATCGCCCAGCCCCTTGCGACCTTCGAGCCGCAAGCGTGGGGCGCCGAGAAAGTGATCTCGCGCCGCGCGGCGATGGAACTGGCGCACGGCCATGCGGTGAACCTCGGCTTCGGCATCTCGGCCAACGTGCCCCGCATCCT
The DNA here is from genome assembly GCF_037889915.1 of Variovorax humicola. NCBI lineage: Bacteria > Pseudomonadati > Pseudomonadota > Betaproteobacteria > Burkholderiales > Comamonadaceae > Variovorax > Variovorax humicola. The sequence goes on from NZ_JBBKZV010000002.1 coordinate 472,919, forward strand.
GCTGGAGGAAGGGCTCCATGGCGAAGTCACCTGGGCCATCGAGCAAGGCGCCGTGGGTGGCATGCCGCTGCTTGGCTTCGCGTTCGGATGCGCATCCAACGCGGACGCGATCATGGCCTCGCCGAACCAGTTCACCTACTTCCAGGGTGGCGGCTTCGACGTGACCTTGCTGTCCTTCCTGCAGGTTGACGGCAACGGCAGCGTCAACGTCTCGAAGCTGGGTTCGAAGCCCTACCTCACCGCGGGCTGCGGCGGCTTCGTGGACATCACCGCGCATGCCCGGCGCATCGTGTTTTCCGGCTTCTTCACGGCAGGCGCCAAGCTCGAAGTGGGCAACGGCAGGCTGACGATCCTCAAGGAAGGCAAGACCCGCAAGTTCGTCAAGTCGGCCGAGCACATCACCTTCAGCGGCGTGATCGGGCGCCAGCGCGGGCAGCGCGTGACCTACGTGACCGAGCGCTGCGTGATCGATCTCGAGGACGATGGCCTGGTCGTGCGCGAGATCGCACCCGGCGTCGACTTGCAGCGCGACGTGCTCGACCAGGCCGAGGTGGCGCTTCGGGTGGCGAAGGACCTGCGGGTGATGGACGCGGCACTGTTCACCGACGCGCCGTTCGGCCTGCAGCTCAAGGCCGAGGAGCCGCGTCGAGGCGCCGTATCCGAGGTCGCGGCAAAGCGCCGTGCAGCCGAGGCAGCGTTGCTCGCCGACGCGGTCGACCTGCCGGTCATGGTCGAGGAGAGGCAACGTGTCTGAGTCGCTGGTCCATCTGGAGCGCGACGCACACGTCGCGACGGTCACGCTCAACCGGCCGGCCAAGCTGAACTCGTTGACGCCGGCGATGCTGGATCGACTGGAACTTGCAGCGCGGGAATTGGACGCCGACACCGATGTGCGGGTCGTCGTGCTCTTGGGCGGCGGCGAGAAGGCGTTCTGCGTGGGCGCCGACATCAACGAATGGGCCGCGCTGCAGCCGCTGGACATGTGGCGCCGCTGGGTGCGCCGCGGTCACCAGGTGTTCGACCAGTGGGCGCGCCTTCGGCAGCCGGTCATCACCGCCGTCAATGGGCACGCGTTCGGCGGCGGCCTCGAACTGGCGATCACGGGTGACATCCGCATTGCCGTCGACACAGCGCAGTTCGCGCTGCCCGAAGCATCCATCGCGACGTGTCCCGGTTGGTCCGGCACGCAGCGACTGGTGCAGCTGATCGGCGCGAGCCGTGCCAAGTACCTGGCGCTGAGCGGCACCCGCTTGTCGGCCCGCGATGCGTTGAGTGCCGGGCTGGTTCACGAGGTAGTGCCTGCCTCCGAACTGAGGACCCGCGCCGCCGCGCTGGCCCGCGAGATGGCGACGAAGGCGCCGGTGTCGTTGCAGCTGACCAAGCAACTCATCAACGCGGCGGCAGGCGAAGACGCTGCCGCCACGCTGGAGGCGATGGCGGGCGCCCTCGCCGCTTCGACGCAGGACGCCACCGAAGGCATCCAGAGCTTTCGCGAAAAGCGCGCACCCAGCTACCTGGGCCGCTGATCTTTCAAACACAGGACAACTCCATGAGCACCCTTTCAATCACCCAACCCGACGTACTGAGCCGCACACCTTTCCAGGGCAAGCTCCTGATCGACGGCAAGTGGGCCGATGCAGCCGACGGCTGCACGCTGGACCGCCGCTCACCGGCGCACGACACCCTGGTCGCGGTCTATGCCAAGGCGGGCGTCGTCGACGCCGAACGCGCCATCGCCGCGGCGCGCAAGGCCTTCGACAAGGGACCGTGGCCGCACATGAAGGGCGCCGAACGTGCGCGCATCCTGCGTGCTGTCGCCGAAGGCATCCTGGCGCGCAAGCACGAACTGGCATTGATGGAGACGCTGGAGAACGGCAAGCCAATGAGCCAGTCGCTGGCCGAGATCGACGGCGCTGCCGACCTGTGGCACTACGCCGCGACACTGGCGCGCAACCTGCACGGCGACAGCTACAACACGCTCGGCGAGACGACACTTGGCGTGGTCCTGCGCGAACCCATCGGGGTCGTCAGCATCATCACGCCCTGGAACTTTCCGTTCCTGATCGTCAGCCAGAAGCTGCCGTTCGCCATGGCTGCAGGCTGCACCGCGGTGGTGAAGCCGGCCGAGGTGACGTCCGGCACGACCGTGATGCTCGGCGAGATACTCCAGGCCGCCGGCGTGCCCGATGGCGTCGTCAACATCCTGGTCGGCCGCGGCAGCGTGGTAGGCGACGTACTGGTCACGCACCCGGATGTCGACATGCTGTCTTTCACCGGCTCCACCGCCGTTGGCAAGCAGGCCGTTGCCAAGTCCGCACAGACCTTGAAGAAGGTCTCGATGGAACTGGGCGGCAAGAACCCCCAGATCATCTTCCCGGACTGCGACTGGGACGCGGCCGTCGATGCCGCAGTGTTCGGCATCTACTTCAACGCCGGCCAGTGCTGCAACAGCGGCAGCCGCATCCTCGTGCATGAAGCGATTGCGCAGCGCTTCACGGCCGCGGTTGTCGAGCGCTCGAAGCTGGTGAAGGTCGGCGACCCGCTCACGCCCGGCGTGCAGGTCGGCGCGATCACCACCGACAAGCAACTCGAGACGATCCTGTCGCACGTCGAAGGCGCGCGCCGCGGTGGCGCCACGGTCGCACTCGGCGGCTCGCGCATCGACACGACCGGCATGTACGTCGAACCCACCGTCGTCACGGGCGTCACCCGCGACATGGCGATCGCCAAGGAAGAAGTCTTCGGGCCCGTGCTGGCAGTCCTGACCTTCAAGGACCTGGACGAAGCCGTCGAGTTGGCCAACAGCACGCTCTATGGCCTGTCGGCCGCGGTCTGGAGCCAGGACTTCAGTACCTGCCTGGCGGCAGCACGGCGCATCAAGGCCGGCACGGTCTGGGTCAACACCTTCCTCGAAGGCCATGCCGAGCTGCCCTTCGGCGGCTACCACGAAAGCGGCATCGGCCGCGAGCTCGGCCGCTTCGCGACCGAGGACTACACCGAGACCAAGACCCTGCACATGCACATCGGCGCGCGCACCGACTGGTACCTGCCGCGCTGACTTTCCCTCGCCCGACCACCGCTCCGACCCCTGAACCCCCGCCCCAACTACTTACTGGAGACATCATGAAGAAGCAGCTCATCACCCTCGCGATCGCCGCATCCTTTGCGGTCCCCGCCCTCGCCCAGCAACAAAGCGTGGAGGTCCTCCATTGGTGGACCTCCGGCGGCGAAGCCTCGGCGCTCAACGTGCTCAAGCAAACGCTCGAGAAGCAGGGCGTGACCTGGAACGACATGCCCGTGGCCGGTGGCGGCGGCGAGGCCGCGATGACCGCGGTGCGCGCCCGCGTCACGGCCGGCAACCCGCCGACGGCCGTGCAACTGCTCGGCTTCGACGTACAGGACTGGGCCAAGCAAGGCGTGCTCGCCGACCTGAACGACCTGGCCGCCAAGGGTAATTGGGACAAGGTGGTGCCACCTGCGCTGCAAAAGTTCTCCAAGTTCAACGGCAAGTGGATTGCGGTGCCGGTGAACCTGCACACGACCAACTGGATCTGGGCCAACAAGGAAGTGCTGGCCAAGGCCGGCGTGACCAGCGAGCCCAAGGACTTCGACGAATTCATCGCCAGCGCCGAGAAGGTGCAGAAGGCCGGCTTCATCGCGATCGCGCACGGCGGCCAGCCTTGGCAGGACGCGACCGTCTTCGACAGCGTCGTGCTGGCGACCGGCGGCGTCGACTACTACAAGAAGGCCTTCATCGACCTCGACACGAAGACGCTCGGCTCGCCCACGACGCTGAAGGTGTTCCAGCGCATGTCGCAGATCCGCAAGCTGGTCGACAAGGACTTCTCGGGCCGCGACTGGAATGTCGCGTCCGGCCTGGTGATCAGCGGCAAGGCAGGCTTCCAGATCATGGGCGACTGGGCCAAGGGCGAGTTCGTCAATGCGAAGAAGGTGCCGGGCAAGGACTTCAATTGCTACCGCTTCCCGGGCACGCAGGGCACGGCGGCATTCAACACCGACAACTTCGCGATGTTCAAGCTGAGCGATCCGGCCAAGACAGCCGCGCAGATGAAGATGGCTGCGGACGTCATGGACCCGTCCTTCCAGTCGTCCTTCAATGTCATCAAGGGTGCCGCACCTGCACGTTCCGACGTCGCGGATGCAGCCTTCGACGAGTGCGGCAAGAAAGCCATCAAGGACGTGGCCGAAGCCAGCAAGAACAATACGCTGGTCGGCTCCATCGCGCACGGCCATGCGGTGCCGGCCTCGATGAAGAGCGCCTTCTACGACGTGATCACGCGTCACTTCAACGGCCAGATCGACGACAAGAAGGCTGTCGCGGAACTGGTGTCGGCCGCCAAGAACTGAGCGCCCGACCTTCCCTCGACCTTCGGGTGGCGCACGCCACCCGGCCAGCGGAGCCCTGCCATGAAATCCGGTTACCTACCCAAGCTGCTGTTCAGCCCCAGCGTGTTTCTCGTGCTGGTGTGCGTGTATGGCTACATCATGTTCACGATCTACCTGTCCTTCACCACGTCGACGATGCTGCCGACGACGGAATGGGCCGGAACTGCCGCCTACGCGCGACTGCTGGGGCTGGAGAACTGGCAGGTGTCGCTGTCCAACCTCGCGACCTTTGCCAGTCTCTACATCCTCATCGCGATGGCAATGGGCCTGGGCCTGGCGATCCTGATCGACCAGAAGATCCGCTCGGAAAGCCTGTTCCGGTCCATCTTCCTCTATCCGATGGCGCTGTCCTTCATCGTCACCGGCACGGCCTGGAAGTGGCTGCTCGACCCCGGCGTGGGACTGGAGCGATCCATCCATCTGCTGGGCTGGGAGAGCTTCTCCTTCACCTGGATCAAGGACAGCGAGATGGCGATCTACTGCGTGGTGATCGCCGCCGTCTGGCAGACCAGCGGCTTCGTCATGGCGATGTTCCTGGCCGGCCTGCGTGGCGTCGACACGGAGCAGGTCAACGCGGCCAAGGTCGACGGCGCCAAGACCTGGCAGATCTACCTGCGGATCATCCTGCCGCAGCTCGGGCCGGTGTTCGTCTCGGCCTTCGTGATCCTGGCGCACATGGCCATCAAGTCCTACGACCTGGTGATCGCGCTGACCAATGGCGGACCGGGCCGATCGACCTGGCTGCCTTCCGTCTTCATGTACCAGTACACGTTCACCCGCAACGAGATGGCTGTTGGCGCCGCCAGCTCGGTGCTGATGCTGGTCGCCATCGGTGCCGTGGTGCTCCCCTACCTCTTCAGTGAAATGCGGAAGGTCAAAAATGGCTAATGCAGCAACCCATGCCGCGCCGCACGCGCACGGCGCCAGTGGCATCCAGCCCCGGCTGGACATCGCCCGCATCGTTCTCTACGTCGTCCTGTTCGGCTTCGCCGTGGTGTTCCTGATGCCGGTCTACGTGATGGCGGTGAACTCGTTCAAGCCGCTCGACGAGATCCGTACCGGCAACATGATGTCGCTGCCGATCGACTGGACGATCGCACCTTGGCTGAGCGCTTGGAGCACCGCGCAGATCGGCGTGCAACCAACGGGACTGAAGCCCTTCTTCATCAACTCGTTCCTGCTGGTGATTCCGTCCGTGGCGCTCTCGACGCTGATCGGCGCGTTGAACGGCTACATCCTGACGCAGTTCAAGTTCCGCGGGGCCAACCTGATGTTCGCGGCGATGCTGTTCTCGGTGTTCATTCCGTTCCAGATCGTGCTGATCCCGATGGCCAAGACCTTGGGCTTCCTGGGCCTGGCGGGCACGGTGAAGGGCCTGATCTTCGTCAACACGGTGTATGGCATCGGCTTCACGACGCTGTTCTTCCGCAACTACTACGCGGCGTTTCCGACGGAGTTGATCCGCTCGGCCCGCATGGACGGCGCCGGCTTCTTCGGTGTGATGGGTCGCATCCTGCTGCCCAACAGCACGCCGATCATCGTCGTGACCGTGATCTGGCAGTTCACCAACATCTGGAACGAGTTCCTGTTCGGCGCGTCGTTCAGCGACTTCAGCTCCTACCCGCTCACGGTGGCGTTGAACAACCTGGTCAACAGCAGCACCGGGGTCAAGGAATACAACGTCCATTTCGCGGGCGCGTTCATCGCGGCAATTCCAACGCTCGTCGTGTACCTCGTGTCCGGCAAGTACTTCGTTCGCGGCCTGATGGCCGGCTCGGTCAAGGGCTGAACGCCCCTATCGCCCAAACCCTTTCAGGAGATAAATCATGGCATCCCTCGACCTCGTCAACGTGCAGAAAAGCTTCGGCCCGATCAAGATCCTGCACGACATTTCCATCGGCTTGCAGGACGGCGAGTTTCTCGTCCTGGTCGGCCCCTCCGGCTGCGGCAAGAGCACCTTGATGAACATCATCGCCGGGCTGGAAGAGCCGACCGCCGGCTCGCTCAAGCTGCAGGGCCGCGACATCACGAACGTGGCGCCGGCCGAACGCAACATCTCGATGGTGTTCCAGTCGTACGCGCTGTACCCGAACATGACCGTCGCCAAGAACATCGAGTTCCCGCTCGAGATGCGCAAGGTCGAGAAGTCGGCGCGCGCCGAGCGGGTCAAGTCGGTGTCGAAGCTGCTCCAGATCGAGCATCTGCTCGATCGCAAGCCGCGGCAGCTCTCCGGTGGCCAGCGCCAGCGTGTCGCGATCGGCCGGGCGCTGGCGCGTGAACCGCAGCTCTATCTCTTCGATGAGCCGCTGTCGAACCTCGACGCACAACTTCGCGTAGACATGCGCACCGAGATCAAGAAGCTGCACCAGCGGCTGAAGGCGACCATCGTCTACGTCACGCACGACCAGATCGAGGCGATGACGCTCGCGACGCGCATTGCAGTGATGAAGGGCGGAGTCCTTCAACAGCTCGGCACGCCGTATGAGGTCTACAACCAACCGGCAAACACCTTCGTCGCGAGCTTCATGGGATCGCCGCGCATGAACCTCGTCAAGGCGCGCGTGTCCGGAACGGGCGGCGCGTTGAGCCTGGACATCCAGTCCGGCCAGGGCGCGCGCGTGAGCATTGCGTTGCCGCCCTCGGCGACGCCGGCGGGGTTGCAGGCCTATGCCGGCCAGGAAGTCATCGCCGGCATTCGTGCCGAGGCTGTGAGCCTGGCGCGGGACGGCATGGTCGCGGGGCCGACGCATTGCTTCGTCGATGCCCGCGTCGAAGTGATCGAGCCGACGGGCGCCGACACGCTGGTGGTGCTGAACCTGGGCGGCAACGAGTTCACGGTTCGCCTGGAGCCCGACGCGCCGCTCAAGCCCGAGCAGAACGCGCGCTTCCTCATCGACCTGTCGAAGCTCGTGTGCTTCGACGCGAAGACCGAATCGCTGATCGCGTGAGCGCCATGACGACACGCGACGTTTACGACGTGGTAATCATCGGCTCCGGGGTCGGCGGCGGCGCCGTCGCCCGCCAGCTGGCGGGCACCGCTGCGCGCGTGTTGATCCTGGAACGCGGCCCGGTGTTGCCGCGCGAGCCCGAGAACTGGAGCCCGGAATCGGTGTTCGTCGACCTACGTTATCGCAGCGCGGAGACCTGGACCAGCGGTGAGCGGCGGTTCAGGCCGGGCCAGTATTACTTTGTCGGCGGCCATACCAAGTTCTATGGCACGGCCATGTTCCGCTTCCGGGAGCAGGACTTCGGCGCACTCGAGCACGAAGATGGTGTTTCGCCAGCGTGGCCCATCAGCTACGGGGACCTTGAACCCTGGTACGCGCAGGCCGAGCATCTCTTCGGCGTTCGCGGACAGGCCGGGCTCGATCCGACCGAACCGCCGCGCGGGGCGCCCTACGAGCATGCACCCATACCGCATGAGCCGGTGCTTGCCGACATCGCCCGGCGCCTCGAAGCGCAGGGACTGAAGCCCTTTCCAATGCCTGCGGCGGTCGACTTCGGACCGGGCGGCCGTTGCCAGCGCTGCGGCACCTGCGACGCATTTCCTTGTCGCATCGATGCGAAGGGCGATGCCGAGACATGCCTCGTTCGGCCGGCCCTGCTGCAACCCAACGTCCAGTTGACCTCCGAGGCGTATGTGGATCGCCTCATCACCGACGACACCGGACGCCGCATCGTGGCAGCGGAAATCATCGAGCGCGGCGTGAAGCGGCGCATCCGTGGCGGCCTGTTCGTGTTGAGCGCGGGTGCCGTCAACTCGGCGGCGTTGCTGCAACGCTCGGCGACAGCGCGCCATCCGCGGGGCCTGGCCAATTCCAGCGATGTCGTCGGCCGCCACTTCATGAACCACAACTGCACCGGGCTGATGGCCTTGCATCCCGTCAAGCGCAATCACACCAGGTTTCCGAAGACGCTCTCCATCAACGACTGCTACTTCAGCGACCTGGAAGGCAAGGGACCGCCGTTGGGCAACCTGCAACTGCTGGGCAAGTTGAGCGAACCGATCCTGCGTGGGGCCATGCCGGCATGGACGCCCCGCGTGCTGCGCCAGTGGGTGGCCGAACACAGTGTCGACTGGTATGTCATGTCCGAAGACCTGCCGCACCGTGACAGCACCGTGCGCGTCAACACCGACGGCACCATCGACCTGCGCTGGCACCGCACCAACATGGGCGCCCATCGCAAATGGGTGCGGACCGCGAGCCGCATCATCCAGCGCACCGGGTATCCGATCGTGCTGGCGAAGCCCTTCACGATGGACACGCCTTCCCACCAGTGCGGCACCGTGCGTTTCGGCAACGACCCCGCGACCTCGGCGCTCGATCCGCTGTGCAAGGCCTGGGACCACGAAAACCTCTACGTGGTCGACGCCAGCTTCTTTCCCTCGTCAGCGGCCGTCAACCCCGCGCTGACCATCGCGGCGCAGGCGCTGCGCGTCGGCCATCACCTTCGAACGGAAGTCCTTCAATGACAATGACCCGACCCCTGGCGGTGGTGACCGGCGCGCGCCGCGGCATCGGCGCCGGCATCGCGATCGAACTCGCATCGCGTGGCTTCGACATTGCCCTGACCGACATCGAAGCAACCGGCGCGGAGCCCACGCTGGCCGCCGTCGAGGCGCACGGCGCGCGCTGCAAGCTCTTCGAGTCCGACCTCGGCCACGTCGAGGAACATGCCGCGGTCATCCGGCGTATCGCCGAATGGCACGGCCCCATCTCGGCCCTGGTCAACAACGCAGGCATCCCGGCACCGAGCCGCGGCGATCTGCTCGACGTGACGCCCGCATCGTTCGACCGCGTGCTCGAAGTGAACCTGCGCGGCACCTTCTTCTTCACCCAGGCCGTGGCGCGCCACATGGTCGAAACGCATTCCACGCACTCGCGCGCCATCGTCACCGTTTCATCGGTCAGCGTGGAGATGGCCTCGATCGAGCGTGGCGAGTATTGCGTTTCCAAGTCGGGCCTGGGCATGCTGACCAAGCTGTTCGCGCTGCGGCTCGCACCGCTGGGTATCGGCGTATTCGAAGTCCGGCCCGGCGTGATCCGCACACCGATGACCGAAGGCGTGGCCGGCAAGTACGAGCAACGCATCACCGATGGCCTGGTGCCCATGGGGCGCTGGGGCTACCCCGAGGACGTGGCCCGCGCGGTGGCAGCGCTGGCCAGTGGACAGCTCGGCTTCTCAACGGGCAGCGTCATGCACGTGGACGGCGCCCTTTCCATTCCGACGCTATGAAAACCGAAAACTACGACTACATCATCACGGGCGGCGGCTCCGCCGGCTGCGTGCTGGCGAACCGGCTGAGCACCGATCCCTCCGTGAAAGTACTGCTGCTCGAAGCGGGCGGCTCGGATCGACACCCGTTCTTCCACATGCCCGCGGGCTTCGCGAAGATGACCAAGGGCATCGGCTCATGGGGTTGGCAAACCGTTCCGCAAAAACACATGAAGGACCGCGTGCTGCGCTTCACGCAGGCGAAGGTGATCGGCGGCGGCTCGTCGATCAATGCCCAGCTCTACACGCGGGGCGTTGCCGCCGACTATGACGAGTGGGTCAGCGAGGAAGGCGCCACCGGCTGGTCCTATCGCGACGTGCTGCCCTACTTCAAGCGCTCCGAGAACAACCAGCGCTTCGCCAACGAATTCCACGCATACGGTGGCCCGCTCGGTGTGTCGAATCCGATCAGCCCGTTGCCGATCTGCGAGGCCTACTTCCAGGCGGGGCAGGAGCTCGGCATTCCGTTCAACCCCGACTTCAACGGTGCGTCTCAATGCGGCCTCGGCTATTACCAGCTCACGCAATTGAATGCGCGCCGCTCGTCGACCTCGACCGGGTTCCTGAACAGGCAGGTTCGCGCGCGGCCCAATCTGACCGTGATGATGCAGGCGCGTGCGCTGCGCGTGGTGGCTGAAAACGGGCGCGCGGTCGGTGTCGAGGTCGTCAGCGGAAGCGACACGACACCACGCGTGATTCGCGCCGATCGCGAAGTGATCGTGTCGTCCGGCGCGATCGGTTCGCCGAAGCTGCTGATGCAGTCCGGCATCGGGCCGGCCGACCACCTGCGCGCCGTCGGCGTGCCGGTGGTCCATGACCTGCCGGGCGTGGGCGGCAACCTGCAGGATCACCTGGACCTGTTTGTCATCGCCGAGTGCACCGGCGACCACACGTACGACAAGTACAACAAGCCGCAGCATGCCGCACTGGCCGGCTTGCAGTACCTGCTGCTCAAGACCGGACCCGTGGCTTCCAGCCTGTTCGAGACCGGCGGCTTCTGGTATGCCGATCCCAAGGAAAACGCGCGCTCGCCGGACATCCAGTTCCACCTCGGCCTCGGCTCCGGCATCGAGGCGGGCATGGCCAAGCTGAAGAACGCCGGCGTCACGCTGAACACGGCCTACCTGCGGCCGCGTTCGCGCGGCACGGTGCGACTTGCCAGCAGGGACCCTGCGGCGGCGCCATTGCTCGACCCCAACTACTGGTCGGATCCGCATGACCGCGAGATGTCGATCAAGGGACTGCGCCTGGCGCGCGACATCCTGCGTCAGCCAGCCATGAAGCGCTACGTCCAAACGGAGATCCTGCCGGGCACGCGGCTGGAAACCGACCAGGAACTCTTCGACTACGCCTGCGCCAATGCGAAAACCGACCATCACCCCGTCGGCACCTGCCGCATGGGTCCGGCGAGCAACCCCGACAGCGTCGTCACGCCGGACCTGCGCCTGATCGGCATGCAGGGCCTGCGTGTCGTCGATGCCTCCGTCATGCCGCGCGTGCCTTCGTGCAACACGAACGCGCCAACCATCATGGTGGCGGAGAAGGCCGCCGATCACATCCTCGGGCTGAAATGACGCCCACCCCCGCGCGCCTGCGGCGCTCCCTCCGAGGGGGCGCACCCAGCGGGCCGGCAAAGCCGGTTCCACGGGCGCCCACGAACGGGCCTCCGACAACTGATACGCCGCACATGTTTCCACCCACATCCAGGAATCCATCATGCAGATCACTCTTCCCCAGGCCGATGGCACGCTGATGCCGTACACGCTGAAGGCCCAGCCGATCGTTCCGACCGGAACGCCGGCCCCCTTCAATCGCACCGTATTCGCCGCCGCCCACGTGGTCGTGAATCCACTGGCAACGGTCGACCCCTGGGACGCTTCGCCCGTCATCGACTGGGAGCGCACGCTGGCGTTTCGCGAGCACCTCTGGTCGCTCGGCTTCAAGATTGCCGAAGCGATGGACACCGCGCAACGCGGAATGGGTGTGGATTGGCCCGTCGCGCGCGAACTGATCCAGCGCAGCTTGCGCCACGCGAAGACCATCCCCGGCGCGGATCTCGCCTGCGGTGTCGGGACGGACCAACTGGTGCCCGGCCCCGACGTGACGCTGGCCCAGGTCGAGGCCGCGTATCGGGAACAACTCGAAGTCGTCGAGGCCGAAGGTGGCCGCGCGATCCTGATGGCAAGCCGCGCGCTCGTGCGCTGCGCTCGCAGTGCCGACGATTACCTGGCGCTCTACGGCCGGCTGCTGAAAGACGCCTCGAAGCCGGTCGTGCTGCACTGGCTCGGCGAGATGTTCGACCCCGCCTTGTCCGGCTACTGGGGCTCGACCGATCTGCCGACCGCGCTCGACACCGTCGCGCAACTCGTGCGCGACAACGCCTCGCGCGTGGAAGGCATCAAGGTCTCCCTGCTCGACGCGAAGTGGGAACTCGACCTGCGCCGACGCCTGCCCGCCGGCGTGAAGATGTACACGGGCGACGACTTCAACTATGCCGAGTTGATGGCCGGCGACGCGCACGGTCATTCGCACGGACTGCTCGGCATCTTCGACCCGATCGCGCCGGTAGCAGCGGTGGCACTTGGCGAGCTGGCCGCGGGCCGGACCGAACGCTTCCGCGAACTGCTGGACCCCACCGTGACGCTCTCGCGCGAGATCTTTCGTGCGCCGACCCGCCACTACAAGGCAGGCGTCGTGTTCCTGGCCTGGCTCAACGGCCACCAGGACCACTTCTCGATGGCCGGCGGCCTGCAATCGGCACGTGGCGCGGCGCATTTCGCCAAGCTCTTCGAACTGGCCGATGGCTGTGGCGTGCTCAGCGATCCAGAACTCGCACTGCTGCGAATGCAGCGCTATCTGTCCGTCGCCTGCGGGTGAAACGAACCACCCCCGATGCGCCTGCGGCGCCTCCCCCTCCAGGGGGCGCACCCGGCGGCCCGGCGAAGCCGGTTCCGCGGGTGCCCACGAACGGACTTCGCAGGCTCGTCCTGGATTCGAGCGTCTCGGGTCACGCGGTAGCGTGGGGTGAAATGAAACACCCCCGATGCGCCTGCGGTGCCTCTCCCTTTAGGGGGCGCACCCGGCGGGCCGGCGAAGCCGGTTCCGCGGGTGCCCACGAACGGACTTCGCAGGGCTCGTCCTGGGTTCATGTGTCTTGGATCACGCGATAGCGTGTTGGAAAACTGAAATGACTACGACTTTCCCCAATGCAGCCGCCTTGGCGCAACACAAGCCCGGCGTTTCCAACCCGGATCTCTATCGCGCCGCATGGGCCGCCTCGATCGGCAGTGCCCTCGAGTACTACGATTTCGCCCTCTACAACCTGGCCTCGGCGCTGATCTTCGCGCCATTGTTCTTTCCGTCGAGCGACCCCAGCATCGGGCTCATCGCGAGCTTCGGCACCTACTTCCTCGGGTTTGCCATTCGCCCGGTCGGCGGCGTCGTGTTCGGCGTGCTGGGCGACAAGTACGGGCGCAAGTTCGTGCTGATGGCGACGATTCTGCTGATGGGCCTCGCCAGCACGCTGATCGGCCTGCTCCCGACCTACGCCACGGCCGGCATCTGGGCGCCCATCCTGCTGGTCGGATGCAGGCTGATGCAAGGGTTCGGGGCCGGCGCCGAACAGGCCGGTGCGTCCGTGTTGATGTCGGAGTACGCCCCGGCCGATCGGCGCGGATTCTTTGCCGCGCTGCCCTTCATGGGCGTGATGCTCGGAACCGTGATGGCGGCGGCAATCTACTTCATGCTGGTTCGCGTCGAGGACATCTCGCAAAGCTGGCTGTGGCGCCTGCCGTTCCTGCTGAGCGTGATCATCATCGCGGTCGCGGTGTGGATCCGGCTCAAGCTGAAGGAGTCGCCCTCTTTCACCAAACTCGAAGCGCGCCACGAGGTCGATGCGCATCCGCTGCGCCACCTGATGCAGAACTCGAAGGCCTCGGTGCTGAAGGTGATCGGCTTGCGGATGGCGGAGAACGGCGGCTCGTCCATCTACCAATCGCTGGCGATCAGCTATATGGCGACGGCGACCGGGCTGAAGGGAACCATCGGCCCGCTGGCATTGCTGGTCGCGGGCGCCACCGGGGCGCTGATCATCCCGTTCGCGGGCATGCTCAGCGATCGGCTGGGCCGCGTCCCGGTGTATCGCGGCTTCGCGATGTATCAACTGCTGACGGCGTTTCCGGCCTGGTGGATCTTCAGCCAGGGCAATGCGACGGCGAGCATCGCGACGCTGTCGGTGAGCCTGATCGGCGTGTGGGGCATGTTCGCGACCCAGGGCGCCTTTCTGCCGGAGATGTTCGGCGCGCGCCATCGCTATGCGGGCGTGGCGCTCGGCAAGGAGGTGTCTGCCGTGATTGCAGGCGGCATCGCGCCACTGATCGGTGCATCGATCATTGCGTGGGCAGCAACACGATGGGCGGACGCGGGCGGCGCCGTGGTCGCGTGGATTCCACTGGCCTCCTACGTCGCGGTGCTGAGCCTGACCGGCGTCATCACGACCTACCTGACGCCGGAGACGCGAGGCCGCGATCTCGATGCGATGAACGATGCCTGAGGCACACGCATGAACATCGAACGAGACCTGGAACGCATGGCCATCCAGGAGCAAAGGCTGTGCTTCGCGCAATTCGACAATGCTGCTGCCTGGGACCTTGGGACGCGGCTGCGCTCGCGTGCCGAGGTCATCGGCATTGCACTCGCCATCGAGGTTCGCGTCGCACGGGAGACCGTCTTTTTCTTCGCGATGCCCGGCACGACGCCCGCCAATGCCGACTGGGCCCGGCGCAAGCGCAACACGGTCGAGCTGCTGCACAACAGCTCCTACGCAGTCGGGTTATCGCTTGAAGGCGAAGGCATGTCGCTGGAACAGAAGATGGGGCTGCCGGCGCGTGATTTCGCGGTGCACGGAGGCGCCTTCCCGATCCGTGTGGGCACCATGGGCTGCGTGGGCGTCGTCACCGTCTCAGGTGCGCCGCAACGCCAGGACCATGCCGTCGTCGTTGCCGTGCTGGCCGAAATGTGCGGCGTGCCGCCGGCGGACGTGGCGCTGGACTGACCTCATGCGACTTTGCATTTGAAAGCACGAGTGTTCGGGCATCGCCTCTGGATGCGGCTGGGTGTTTGACATGGGTCGTCGAGGTGTTCTGTCGTGGCATCCAAGGCTCGAAACACCTCCAGACCGTCTTGAGCAAAGGTGCCTGCGGGCCCGGCTTGGCGCGCCTGTGGAGCGCCGAGAAGCGCAGCGCAGCCGGCCGCACGCGCTTCGGGGGTGCCTTGCTTTTTAGTTCTTCTCCGCGAGCTGCGCCAGCACCGCGGGATTCTCCAGCGTCGAGGTGTCCTGCGTGATCTCCTCGTCCTTGGCCAGCGAGCGCAGCAGGCGCCGCATGATCTTGCCGCTGCGCGTCTTGGGCAGGTTGTCGCCGAAGCGGATCTCCTTCGGCTTGGCGATCGGCCCGATCTCGCGGCCGACCCAGTTGCGCAACTCGGTGGCGATCTTTTTCGCTGCCGCGCCGGTCGGACGCTCGCCCTTCAGCACGACGAACGCGCAGATCGCCTCGCCCGTGGTGTCGTCGGGGCGCCCGACCACGGCCGCCTCGGCCACCAGGTCGGTGCAGGACACGAGCGCCGATTCGATCTCCATCGTGCCCATGCGATGGCCGCTCACGTTCAGCACGTCGTCGATGCGGCCGGTGATGGTGAAGTAGCCGTTGCCGGGGTCGCGGATCGCGCCGTCGCCGGCCAGGTAGTAGCCCTTGAGTTCCGGCGGAAAGTAGCTGCTCTTGAAGCGATCCGCCTCGCCCCAGATGGTGCGGATCATGCTCGGCCACGGCTTCTTCACGACCAGGATGCCA
Organism: Variovorax humicola; assembly: GCF_037889915.1. Classification (NCBI taxonomy): domain Bacteria; kingdom Pseudomonadati; phylum Pseudomonadota; class Betaproteobacteria; order Burkholderiales; family Comamonadaceae; genus Variovorax; species Variovorax humicola. Next base: position 488,452 of record NZ_JBBKZV010000002.1, read on the forward strand.
CCTTGCCCGTTCGGCACATCGTTGCCGGTCTCGTCGACGATGGCCGCCGCGATGCCGGGGAACGGCAGCGTGCAGGAGCCCGGCACCAGCGGCGTCGCGCCGGGCAGCGGCGTGATCATGTGGCCGCCGGTCTCGGTCTGCCAGAAGGTGTCGACGATCGGGCAACGGCCGCCGCCGACGTTCCGGTGGTACCACTCCCAGGCGGCGGGGTTGATCGGCTCGCCCACCGAGCCGAGGATGCGCAGGCTCGACAGGTCGTAGCTTTTCGGATGCACGGCGTCGCTGGCGTCGGCCAGCTTGATCAGCGAGCGGATGGCCGTGGGCGCGGTGTAGAACACGCTGACCTTGTGATCCTGGATCATTTTCCAGAAGCGGCCCGCATCGGGGTATGTCGGCACGCCCTCGAACACGACTTCGGTGGCGCCCAATGCGAGCGGGCCGTAGGCGATGTAGGTGTGGCCGGTGACCCAGCCGATGTCGGCGGTGCACCAGAACACGTCGTCGTCCCTGATGTCGAAGGTCCATTTCGTCGTGAGCGCGGCATGCAGCAGGTAGCCGCCGGTCGAGTGCTGCACGCCCTTGGGCTTGCCGGTCGAACCCGAGGTGTACAGCAGGAACAACGGATGCTCGGCACCCACCCATTCGGGCTCGCAGACCTCGGGCTGCCCTTCGGTTTCATCGTGCATCCAGTGGTCGCGCGATGGATGCCAGCCGGTCTTGCCGCCGGTTCGGCGATACACGATCACGTCCTTGACCGATTCGCACCCACCCAGCGCGATGGCGTCGTCGACGATGGCCTTGAGCGGCAATTGCTTGCCGCCGCGCACTTGCTCGTCGGCAGTGATCACCATCACCGCGCCGGCACCTTCGATGCGGTCGCGCAGGCTCTGCGCCGAGAAACCGCCGAACACCACGGAATGGGTGGCGCCGATGCGCGCGCAAGCCTGCATCGCGACCACGCCCTCGATGCTCATGGCCATGTAGATGACGACGCGGTCGCCCTTCTTCACGCCGCGCGCCTTCAGCGCATTGGCCAGTCTGCAGGTGCGCGCCAGCAGGTCGCTGTAGGTGACGCGGGTGACCTGGCCATCGTCCGCCTCGAAGACGATCGCGACCTTGCCGCCAAGGCCGCGCTCGACGTTGCGGTCGAGGCAGTTGTACGAGACGTTCAGCGTGCCGTCTTCGAACCACTTGAAGAACGGGGCATTGCTGTCGTCGAGCGACTTCGTGAACGGCGTCTTCCAGGTCACGAACTCCCGGGCGAGGCGCGCCCAGTAGCCGCCATAGTCGGCCTCGGCTTCGGCCACCAGCGCCTGGTGAGCGGCCATTCCGAATACGTGGGCGCCTTGCATGGTGGCTTCAGGCACCGGGTGAACGGTTGCTGCGTCGTTGCTCATGGTCTTTGTCCTTGAAGTCTGGTTGAACATGGGGATGCGGGAATTTCAGTCGTCTTCATGCGCTCGCAGCCAGCTTGCGATGGCGGCCGCGCTTCGGAAGTCGTCGCAGGCGCGCGCGGGAATGTCGGGGTAGCGGTGGTTCCACATGCGGGTGAGCGCCTGGCCCGGGCCGACCTCCAGCACGCAGCGCACCTGGCGTGCGGCGATGTTTTCCATGCACTCGTCCCAGCGCACCGTCTGCGCGATCTGGGCGGCGAGCGCGGTCCTTGCGGCGCTTGCATCGCGAAGGCGGTCGCCGGTCGCGTTGCTGAACAGCGCGATGCGCGGCGATTGGAATGGCACTTCCGACAACGATTGTGAGAAGCGCTCCGCCGCGTCCCGCATCCAGGGCGTATGAGACGCGACGTTGATGCGCAAGCGGGTGCATTGCGCGCCGTGGTCTTCGGCCCTGCGTTGCGCCAGAACGAGCGCTGCCACCGGGCCGCCGAGCACGACGCTCTCGATGCCGTTGCGGATCGCGAGCGCCAGGCCGGTTTCTTCGCGCAGGCGCTCCAGCGCGGGCTCCGCAAGACCGCTGACGGCGAGCAGGCCGCCGACAACGCGCGAGGCGCTGCTGTCCATGGCCTCGGCACGTAGCGGTGCCAGCGACGTTGCCGTGGCGCTGTCGTACACGCCTGCCGCTGCGAACGCCGCCAGCTCGCCGACGCTGTAGCCAGCGACCACCGCCGGCTGCGGCGCGAGCGGCGCCAACTGGCCCCAGGCGGCGAGCCCCAGACCGGTCAGCAGCGTCTGCGCGCGGGTGTTGTTCGCAGCCCAGACCGGGTCTGCAAGATGAGCACGCCAATCGTCCACGCCCAACCGGGTGCGCACCTCGGCCACACGCGCATCGTCGGCCAACCAAGGCAGCATGGCCGGGTGCTGGGTGCCTTGGCCTGAGAACATCAGCGCGAAAGTCATCGGGTCATTTCCGTGCTTCGCACTGCGGTGCGAGCGCCTTCGGGCGGCCGGGCAGCGCATTGGATAACCTCCGTGCTTCGCACTGCGGTGCGAGCGCCTTCGGGCGGCCGGGCGGCGCATTGGATAACCTCCGTGCTTCGCACTGCGGTGCGAGCGCCTTCGGGCGGCCGGGCGGCGCTCATGAAACGCCACAAATCCGCATGACCCAGCATGCCGCCGCAAGCGTGTCGGCAGCGCCGCCGGGCGACAGTCGGCGCGCAACGAAATCCTCGGCGATGCCCTGTGCCTGCGCGAGTGCGCCTTCCCCTGCCGCGCCGCCGCCGTCGATGAAATTCCTCGCGGTGTCTTGTGCATGGCGCAAGCCGGCGAGGCCACCACGGTGGGCAAGGTTGCTGTCGTCCAGCACGGCCATCACGTGGAACAGCGTGTCGAGCCGCGCCAATTGCGGCGTCAGGCCATTCGCAAGTCCTCTTGCCAGCGCCGGCACTGCAGTCTCGAACAGCACCGGAAACCCCAACGCCGCTTCCTCCGACGCACCGCGCAGACCCAGCCGCCGCGCGGCAATGCCGCCCGGCAGCGTCGACACGCGCCGGCTGCGTGCCAGCAGCGCGGCGCCCCAGTGCCGGCGCAACACGTCGCGCAGTTGCGCCGGTTGCCAGGGTCCTTCACATTCACATTCGCGCGAAACGGCGCCGGCGGCAGCGCACAGCAGGCCCAGCATGAAGATCGCGCCGCGGTGCGTGTTGATGCCCCGGGTGGCAGCCAGCATGCGCGCCTCGGCTTCGATCCCGCAGCGCTCGAGCACCGCGAAGTCCGCGCCGGCATGGCCAGCCTCGGCAATCCGCACGAAGTAACCGCGCAGCGAGAACAGGCTGCGCATGAAGGTGTGCGCGTCCATGTCGTCGTGGCTGCCGTTGTCGACCAGCGTGACCAGCCCCGGCTTGGGAGTCAAGGCAAGTTCGTCGTGCAACGCCAGTGTGGCGGCGCGGCCGATCGCCGCCGGCGTGAGCCGCTCGACCAGCGGCAGGGGCCTCTTCGCAGCGTTCAGGCTGCGCGCGCCCTCCGGTGAAAAAGCGGCGGCATTCATGCTGCGAGTTCCGTTGGGTGGACGCTTGCGCACCAGGACGTATCCTGCTGCAGCGATGCGCCTGTCAGCCGCTTGACCATCACGGTCCGCGCGCGTCCCGCGCGCCATTGCGACCATTCGCGCCAGGCCACCGCCCGGCCGTCGGCAAACATGAGTTCTCCGTCCAGTCGCGGCTGCGCCACATCAAGGCGGGCCAGTTGCAACACGACCTCGTCGGCATGCGCGGCATCTTTCACCGCGACCCACACATCGAGATCGGAGCCCGGCCGGATGTGATCCAGGCGGCTGAGCGCTTGCCAGCCATAACTGCCGTAGACGCGCGCCGTTGCATCGCAGGCGGCGAGACCGGCTTGCAGATCCCCGGCAGCGACACGCGCGGATTGCGGCAGCAAATGGCTCACGTCGGCCAGCGCGGGAAATTCGTCGAAGCGCAGCAAGGCAGACGGCGGAACATGCAGCGCCAGCCGGCGCCGCGCCCACCGGGACGGCGCCGGCAATCCCAGGGCCACCAGATCGCAGTCGCCAATTCCGGCCGTCTGCCGCGTCACGACCAATGGCAATCGATGTGTTGCCCAGTGCGCCAGGCACTCAGCTGCCTGCACGTCCCACGGCCGGGCAAGCACCGCGGCCCAGCCTTCGCCGGAGAGCCGCACGAGTCGATGTCGGCGCAGCGTTTCCATGGTGCCCGCCCTGCCCCGTCAAGCCGCTGCCAGCACGCGCTGCACGACGGAAGCCGCGAGCTTGCGTCCACCCCGCTCGGCGCCATCCCGCGCGCGCGTGTCCTCCACCGGCGTGTTCCTCAGCGCCTCGCGCAGCGCCCCTGCAAGGTCACCCTCCCACAGCGCGCGAACGCCGCCCATGGCCACGTAGTTGCCCACGCCCGGCGCAAACACCGGGTTCGATTGCGACAGCGCGGTGAGCGTTTCCTCGGAGAGCTTGGTCACCCGCGCCATCGCCGGAATGCGCATCACGCGGATCTCGGCCTCGGGCAGCGCGTAGCAGCCGTCAGCGATCAGGCCGGAGGTGATGAAGCCACCCGAGAGCGCCTGGTCGTACACCAGCCCGATCACCGGATGGCCGCGTCGCCGCGCCAGGTCGATGCACATCCCCAGGTGCGCCATCGCGCGGTTGATGCCCAGGGTCTCATCTCGCCGGCGCAACTGCTGGCCCTGCGTATCGATGAAAAGCAGGATCGGGCGGCCCGGATGCTGCGCGATCGTGTCCAGGATCACGCGCGCCTGTTCCAGCGCCACCGCGACGCCGATCGGTGCGTGATTCGTCGTGCCGACGACCGTGATGGGCTGGCCTTCGAAGATCACGTCGCCTTGCAGGAAATCCCCCGCGGCGCGCATGCCGTGAAAGGAGCCGAAGAGCTGCGTCGCGAGTTGGTTCCAGTGCATGTTCATTCTCCTGGTCATGCCGCACGCAACGCGCGCACTTCGTCCACATCCAATTCGGGTACGCGCCCGGCGTTGTCGATGCCGAGTTCGTGCCAGAGCAGCGTTGCCTGGTCCTCGCCGTCGGTTTCGCACGGCAGCATGCGCAGGCGAGCGTCGAGCAGCGCATGCTCCGCTTCCAGCGCCTCGAGGGTCACCGGCCGCGACACCTTCATCGCGGCGATGGCCGCGGCGCGGAACGCCTGCACGTCGTCCTCGACCAGCGCGTCGCAATCGCCGGTCAGCCAGCGATGCTTGCCGCCGCTGGTGCGCCATACGAGCGCCCGGTCGCGCGAGTCGTATTCCTCCACGCCGTGCGATGCCTCGATGACTTCGGGGCCCGACATCGCGAGGCGGCCCATATCGCTCATCACGATGAAGTCCGCGCAGCGCGCCACGATGCCCATGCCGCCGAAGCAGCCGTTCGCGCCGCCGATGAGAAAGACGACCGGAATGCCCGCGGCGCGCACGTCGAGCACGGCCCGCATCACTTCCGACACCGCGATCAGGCCCGCGTTGGCTTCGTGCAGGCGCACACCGCCCGACTCGGCCAGCACCAGCACGGCAGCCGGCTTGTCGCGCAAGGCGCGCTGCAGCAGGCCGACCAGCTTGGCACCATGCACCTCGCCGACGCCGCCACCCATGAACTCACCTTCCTGCGCGGCGACGAACACCTCGTGCCCATCGAGCCTTGCCCGCCCGATGGCCACGCCGTCGTCGAACGCGGAGGGCACGCCAAGCTGCGCCAGGTGCGGACTGGTCAAGCGCTCGGCCGGCGGAATCCATTCATGAAAACTGCCCACGTCGAGCAACAGCGAGAGCCGCTCGCGAGCGGAACATTCGGCAAAGCTGATCATGCGCACGCTCCTTCCGGCAGTTCGGCCACCGCCTGGTCCAGGCGCAGGCTCACCACGGCGGGCGTGGCGCCCATGTCGTTGATCGAGACGCGCACGCCGCCGATGGGATGGCGTGCGAAGAAGTCGTCCGCCACGGCCTGCCAGATCGGGCCGAAGCCGCGTGCGGAGGTCTCGACGCGCACCGCGCAGTCGTCGCCACCGGCCGCCTCGAGCATCACTTCGAGATTGCCCGAGCCGACCACGCCGACCAGCACCGGCTCAAAGGGCTTGACGCGCCGGCCGCCCGAAAAGGAAAAGTCGAGGGTTTCAAGGCCCACGGGAATGTCGCTCATGTCGTTCTCCTTACCAGTTGCGGAAGCGCTTGGGCGGCTGGTACAGCCCGCCGGATGCGCGCACAAGGTCGCGCATGCTGCGCGCGGCCAGCAGGTTGCGCGTGGCGTCGCGCGGATCGATGCCGAGGTCTTGCGGCCGGCGGATCACACCGCGATCGCGCAGGTTCTCCACCGCGCGCTTGTCGCGCCCCAGTCCTACCGCCGTGTAGCCGGCCACGCCGCGAATCGCCTGCTCGCGCTCCGCGTCGCTGCGGCACATCAGCAGGTTGGCGATGCCTTCCTCGGTGAGGATGTGCGTCACGTCGTCGCCGTAGATCATGATCGGCGGCAGTTCCATGCCGGCCTGTTCCTGCAGCGTCCAGGCGTCGAGCCGTTCGACGAAAGCCGGCTGCATGTGCTCGCGGAAGGTCTCGACCATCTGCACGACGAGCTTCTGCCCGCGTGGCGTACCGGCGGCGCCGCTGCGGCCTTCGCGGGACTCGCGGCCGGCCTTGAGCCAGGCCGGGCTGGAATGGCGCCGGCCGCGCGCATCGGCGCCCATGTTGGGCGCCCCGCCGAAGCCGGCGATTCGGCCCAGCGTCGCGGTCGAGCTGTTGCCGTCGAGGTCCATCTGCAAGGTCGAGCCGATGAACAAATCGCAGGCGTAATGGCCTGCCGCCTGGCAGAACGCGCGGTTGCTGCGCAGGCTCCCGTCAGGCCCGGTGAAGAACACGTCGGAACGCGCACGGATGTAGTCCTCCATGCCCAGCTCCGAGCCGAACGAATGCACCGACTCGACCCATCCCGCTTCGATCGCCGGAATCAGCGCCGGATGCGGATTCAACGCCCAGTGCTTCGCGATCTTGCCCTTCAGGCCCAGCGATTCACCATACGTCGGCAGCAGCAGCTCGATGGCCGCCGTGTCGAAGCCGATGCCGTGGTTCAGCCGCTGCACGCCGTACTCGCCGTAGATGCCCTTGATCGCCATCATCGCCATCAGCACCTGGATCTCGCTGATCTGCGCTGGGTCGCGCGTGAACAGCGGCTCGATGAAGTTGGGGCGTGGCGCCTTCACCACGAAGCTGACCCAGTCGGCCGGGATGTCGATGCGCGGCAGCGTGGTCGTCGTGCCGTCGACCAGTTCGTTCACCTGCGCGATGACGATGCCCCCTGAAAACGCCGTGGCCTCGACGATGGCCGGCGTGTCTTCGGTGTTGGGGCCGGTGTAGAGGTTGCCCTCGGCATCGGCCGCCTGCGCCGCCACCAGCGAGACCTTCGGCGACAGGTCGACGAAGTAGCGCGCGAACAATTCGAGGTACGTGTGGATCGCGCCGATTTCGATGCGCCCGGCCGACACCAGCTTGGCCAGCCGCGCACCCTGCGGCCCCGAGAAGCTGAAGTCGAGCCGCGATGCGATGCCGTTCTCGAAGATGTCCAGGTGTTCCGGCAGCGCCAGCACCGACTGCACCATGTGCAGGTGATGCACGCGTTGCGGATCCAGTTGCACCAGCGCCTTCGCCAGGAAGTCGGCCTGCTTCTGGTTGTTGCCTTCGAGGCAGACGCGGTCGCCGGGTTCGAGCACGGCTTCGAGCAGCTTGCCGATGCCTTCGGTCGCCACGCACTTGCCCTTGAGTTGCGAGCCGAGCGCTTGCGAGACCCGCGCCAGCCGCTCGGCGCGGTTGTCGGCCTTGGTGTTCCAGTTCATGCGGTCCATGTCGGCAACCTCAGTGCACAAGTGCCTTGACGGCGAAGAACAGCAGCGACGGCCCCAACAGGCAACCGAGGCCGGTGTGGAAAGTCGCGACCAGCGCGCCGTACGGCACCAGCTTGCGGTCGGTGGCGGCAAGCCCTGCCGACACGCCGCTCACCGTGCCCGCCAGGCCGCCGAATACCATCGCCGAACGCGGCGTCTTCAGCCCCAGGAACTTGGCCGCGATTGGCGTGCCGACCATGACGATGATGGCTTTCACCAGCCCCGTGGCGATGCTCAGCGCCATCACGTCCGGCGTGGCGCCGATCGCTGCGCCGGTCACCGGTCCGACGATGTAGGTCACCGCACCGGCGCCGATGGTCGTCATGCTCACCGCGTCCGAGTAGCCGAAGCTCCAGGCGATCGCGGCGCCGACGATGAAGGGCAGCACCGTGCCCAGCAACAGCGCCACCACGCCGATCAGCCCCGCCTTGCGCGCCTCGGTCGCCTGCACTTCGAAGGCCGTTGCGACGATCGCGAAATCGCGCAGCATCGCGCCGCCCATCAGGCCGATGCCGCCGAACAGCGACATGTCCGCCAGCCCCTTGTGGCCGCCGGTCTGCGTGCCGCCCCAGTAGGCCAATGCCAGGCCGATCACGATGGCGATGGCCGAACCGTGGACGCGGCCGAAGGTGAGCCGACGCGAGATCTGTCCCGAGACCAGGACGATGAAGCCGACGACGGCGAAGGCGGTGACGAGGCCGTTCAGGGCCGCGGCTTTTTCAAGGATTTCGAGCATGGCGTTCACTCCGCGTCAGCAAGCAAGGGGTTGTCGTGAAGCATCGGCGTGGAGACCGGTTCGTCGTCGGCCGGGCGCTCCATCCGGTTGATCACCGCGATGGCGACGGCGCAGGTGCCCACCGCCGCGATTGCCGACAGCAGTGCCACCGGGCCGCCGCGCAGTGCCGAGACCATGTCCTGCTGGGCCGCCATGGCAACGACCACCGGGATGTACATCGCGCCCCAGTACTCCACGCCAAGCTCGGTGAGCTTGGGCAGCATGTCCTTCTTCTGCATGTAGAGCCTGGCAAAGATCAGCAACAGCATCGCGATGCCGACACCGCCCACGTTGGTCTTGACGCCGAGCGCCTGCCCGAGCAAGTCGCCGATGAAGATGCCGAGCAGATGGCAGACAGCCAGCAGCGCGGTGCCGTAGATGATCATGGTTGGGTCTCCTGGGTTCGTGCCGCGCGACTGCGCGACCCGGAGGAACTTGGCGCTGTTTTCTGCCGTTCAGATGCAGCGCTGTTCCCTGGAGACGAAAGGTACCGACCGCACCCGATACGATCAATTAACCACCCGAGCGCAAAAACGCGCGCGGTGAAATGATCGAGGGTTAACCCGCAATCGACCGTGGCGCGTCCGCGCCGCTCAGGCCAGTTCCGCCCGGGCCTTTCGGCACACCGCCAGCAGCGCCAGAAGATTCGGATCGCGCTCGCGCGTGCGCAGGAAGCTGACGCCGATCTTCTGCCGCATCAGGTAGCGCTCCTGCAGCGGAATCAGTTGCACCCGCTGCGGCATCACGCTGCGCACGCGGCCGGGCAATAGCGTGTAGCCGATGCCGCCGCTCACCAGGTTCATCAGCGAAAAGATGTCGCCGGTTTCCATGACGACATTCGGCGTGAAGCCGGCGATGCGGAACGACTCCTGGAAGCCGGTGTAGGTCACGAAGCCCTCGCCCAGGCTCACGAAGTGCTCGTCCGCGCAGGTACTCAGGTCGACCTCGGGGAGATCGGCGTAGCGCGAGCCGGTCGGCGCGGCGAAGAAGATGTCGTCCTCGAACAGCAGCTCCGACTCGACGTCGGCCGCACCTTCGGGCTTGCCGATCAGCGCGGCATCGACCGTGCCGTCGCGCAGGCGCTGCAGCAGGTCGGCATTGGAACCCAGCACCAGTTCCAGGTGCAGTTCCGGCTTGCGGACTTTCATTCCCATGACGATCGCCGGCACCGTGCGGCTGGTCAGCGAAAAAAGCGAACCGATCCGGATGCTGTCGGCCGAATAGCCAGCCAGTTCGCGCGTAGAGCGGATGCCGTCGGCCATGGTGCGCAACACCTCCCGTGCCACCTCGGCCAGTTCGCGCGCGGCGTCGGTGGGATGCAGGTTGCGGCCCTCGTGGCGAAACAGCGCGCATCGAACGCCGGCTTCCAGCGAATGCAGCGCCCGGTGCACGCTCACCGTGCTGATGTCGAGTCGCTCCGCGGCCCGCGCGAGATTGCCGGTCTCCATGAACGCCAGGAGGATTTCGAGCTTGCGGAATGTGATTTCCTCGTCGATGCGGATGAGCATGGGAAGGGTTTCGCTGGTGGGGTTCCGGGTGTGGCGGATTATTGAGGCGAAGCGGGGCCGCAGGCCTTCTCAAATTCCAAAGCGATTCGACAATGACCCTTGCCACTTGGCCGTGAATAACACCAAAGGTCAGCCCAAGCGTCGGCGCGCATCAGCGTAGCCGAGTTCGAATGCCGCCTTCACACTCGATTTCCCGGTGCAGTCCCAAGTAGACACCGGAATCCTTTGGCTCGGCTGCCAGTAGGTACGTCCGTTTTGATGGAAGTACGCCGGGCGGTCAGGATAGTGGCGCGTCAGCAAGATCAACGTGCGCGCCTGCTCTTCAGTGGATTGGCTGGACTGGCGCGTTGTCCATGTAGCCGCCATCGAACGCCCACCGGCCGTCCAGCATCACCGGATGCGTCACCGGGGGTGCTGCGGCCGAGGCATTCAGCCGTTCCTGCGCCGCTTGGAAGGAACTGCAATGCTGAAGGTCGTAGAACTGCTGTCGCAAGCCCAAGAATCGCGGCAGACGCGGATGAATGCTGTGGCTGATCTTCTTGTCCACGATGTACGCCGGGTGGCCGCGACCGTTGATAAATGGCTGACGAGACCTTCATTCCCGGCAGAAATCCGATGCTGCAACTGCTCCATTTCCTGCCGGCTCTCGCCTTGCATGCGACTCCACCGCATGGCGCTAGTAGTTCATTGAGTCTGTCGACCAATAAGGCCGGCAGGCGGACTGCTATCACAAAGTTGCGTCAGCCACGCCTGTTCAGCAGGGCTGGTTTCGCTCATTCTTGCCGCGCTCAGAATCGTCGAGGTCGCATTCGCGGATATTTCGCGGGCATTCGCAGGGCGACTTGTATTCAACAGGAGCCATGTGAGAACGTGCTCCCGTGCAAGGGGAAGGGATGTCTTGCCGCTCGCTGAAGGCCATGTGTTTCCGTCGGGGTCAATGGGCGCAAATTGAATCAGATTCGGCGACCCGACACGCGAGAGGATCACCGGACAAACGATCCCGTATTTCTGGTCCGAGAGCATCGTACAAACCGCTCCGTTGCGCATGCCTGCGTTGAGAATCTCGCAGCCCTCGCGGGTCACTGTCAAACGGACCGGAATATTGGCAATGCCCAGTGCTCTGAATGTGGCGAGCGCAACGGCACTGAAGTTGCCGAGCATGCACAGCACAAAAATCATGGACAGCACGGCAAAGATGACGCCCCTGACCATTGCTTTGGTCGTGCCGAAATGCGTAACGACTGCGTTCTGAATCACTTGCAGTACGCACCAGATTGCCATCGCCCTATATACCGGCCATTCGGACTTCTCTCCCGGATCTCGCAAATTGATGAGCCACTCCAGCGACAGCGAGAGAGTGAGTACCCAGATCGAGCCGAGCCACCAAAACTCGAATAGAACATCTGCGCCGGTCCACCAACTTCGTTTTCCTGAGTTTGTCCGCTTTACTGAATGCAGTGCAAGACAGCACGCAAGCAACAGGCTCCATGAGATCAATTCAAAAAGTATCTGATCGCTTGAAATCCGCAACCAGTCAGGCCAAGCGACTTGGCCCCATCGGCTGTATTGCAGAACGATAAGGAGGACGAAAAGCAATGCCGGAACGCTGCTCCAGGCAACGTATTCGGCTCTCAGCTTCGCCGGCAACCGGGAACTCAACATTCCACTGGCAATCAGTGCGGGTACCAACCCAGTGCTGCCGAGGAAAAAGAAAATCATCAATCCCAGCACTGACACGGCTGCAAGAAGTGCCGCCGAGCCCGCCAAATCGAGATCCGGCATGTGCTTGAGCGAGACAAAGAGTTGCAGTGTCATCAAGCCGCCGACGACCAGGACCAAGGTGAAGATGGTCTTGATCTGGCTCCCTATTTCCGAGCCAATCCACCGAGCCTGGCTGGATGGCGACTTTTGAGTTCCGCGCCGAAGCTCCTTTCTAAATTTGAACTTCATGTTGCCTCTCCATGCATGCGTTTCCTCCTTGCTGCGATCCATGTGTTCACCGTTCACTTCGAAAGTGCACCGTCAACTCCATTTGCGACTTCGCCGCTCTCCGTCGTGCGCACGGACACAGCGCCGGGGCGCGGGCGGATCGAGGGAAAGATTTGGTCCCACAGTTCGAGCGCCTGTAGATCTGAAATGCTCGATGGGCCCTTTGGGGCGATCTTCTTGCCGCCAACAATCACCGACTCGCCCGTGATCATGAGGACGAACATGTAGGGTTGAGCGACGCTCTGGTTCTTCGCGTCGGTCTCGGCCATGAAGACCTGCTGATAGGCGGATTGAGAACCAGCGGTTCTTGCATTCTCGGAAGGCGCCGTGGCAAGAACCTCCTGCGCCTTCATGCCACCGAGCGCTTGCTTGCTCTGGCGCAGAACATCGATGCTCGGGACATCGATGCGCGGGCGAAATGGTCCAGGCTCTGGCGGACGCCTTGCGCGGGAGAACAAGCTCTCGCTCGGCTGGCCGGCGAGCGCGTTGTATTCGATCTCCAGGCGAAGGTCGGGCGCGGACCCGCTCTCGAAATTGAAGGACGTAGCCTCGTTGCTCTGGCCGATGTCGAAGACCACGCCCTGGAAGCAGAATCCGGCCTGGGCATCGCGGGACTGCGGGTTCCAGGGGCGCAATTGGGCTGCGATCTGCTTGAGCCGGACTTCAGCGGGTTTGGGGTCGATGTTGCGGTAGTTGATGGACGCCAATGAGGACTTCTTGTCGTAGGAGTGCTGCTGATAACGAACATAGCGCTGCCCGACCAGTTGATGCACTTCGCTCTGGATGATGTTGTCGTAGATCTTGTCGTCATGCCGCCGAAACAGCGCCGCACCACTGGCGATCTTTTCTGCATGCAGCAGCATCGGTCCCTTGGTCGCCCGGTTGATCGTCTCGTTCAGTTCCTTGTATCGCGCGGCGACTCGGGCATTGAACTGTTCGGGCGTGAACAACTCGGGCTCCATGGTGGCGTCGACCGTTTCGAAATCCTTGTCGAGCCCGTAATAGAACCTGATGGCGAGTGCCGGGCCGGAGTCTTGCTGGAAGTCGGCTGGCAGATCGATGAGGAAGCGACCCAGGCAGTGGGTACGGCGTTCGGTGGGGATGGTGGCCATGGGTGTGAAGGAGGGAGGCTGGACCTGCGCGCAGGCGACCACAACGAGCGCTGCCGCGAGCGCCCAACCCGTGCCCACGAGCCGTTTCAAATCCGGCTTCATGCGCTCCCCTCTCCGCCACGCCCCTTCTGCGCTCGCACTCGCTGAGCCTCCTGCTTGCGAGCCAAGTCTTCACCCCACACATCCAGTTCGCGCCGCCACGTCCATTCCGTATACGGCCGGAACTGCGGCTCATCGGTGACGTCGGGTTGGAACACCGTGCCGGCCAGTCGCGGCTGGAAGATTCGTGGCTCCGCGTAGTACGCGTTAAATCGGTAGGCTGGATGATTCACCTGCTTCATCCAGAAGCCGCCGCGCGGACACACGTCGCCGAAGCGGCAGCGCGGCGTGACGTCGCCCATCTGCGTCATGCCCATGGGCAGCGCGCCGGGGCGCGGGCGGATCGAGCCGATGGCCTCGCTCCACAGCTTGAGGGCCTGCGCGTCGGAGATGCTGGATTCGCCTTCGGGTTTGATCTCCTTGTCTCCCTCCATGACGCTGGCGCCGGTCCTGAGCCGTATCGACATCTGTGGCTGGGCGAAGTTCTGCTGGTCCGTCCGGGTTTCGGTCCGGAAGACGTGCTGCACCACCGGGGCGGTCGCCTTCGCGAGCACCTCCTCGGCGTTCATGCCGCCCACGGTGCGTGTGTTCCAGCCGAGGTACTCGATCTTGCCGCGCAGAGCGGGAGGCATCGGACGCTTCATTCGGTCGAACAAGCCTTCCTCGGGTTGGCCGGTGACCGCGTGGTAGTCGACAGTGAACCAAACATCGGGTATCGATGCGCTACCGAAGCTGAAGGTTGCGACCTCATCGCTCTGTCCGATGTCGAAGACCACGCCCTGAAAGCAGAAGCCGGGCTGGGAATCGCGGGACTGCGGGTTCCAGGCGCGCACTTGGGCTGCGATCTGCTTGAGGCGGTCTTCGGCGGGTTTGGGGTCGATGTTGCGGTAGTTCTTGGCGCCCAGGGGAGACTTGCTGTCGGTGGAGCGTTGCTGATAGCGAACGTAGCGCCCCCCGACGAGTTGGTGAACTTCGCTCTGAATGGCGTTGGCATAAAACTCACTGTCCAGCCTTCTCAGCAGCACGGCATCGTTGGCGATCTTCTCGGCATGCAGCAACATCGGAGCTTGCGTCTTCCGATTGATCGTCCGTTCCAACTCCTCGTGGCGCGCCATGCCACGTGTACTGAACTGCTCAAGCGTGAACAAGCCGGGCTCCACGGTCGCATAGACCCGTTTGAAGTCCTTGTCGAGCCCGTAATAGAACTCGGTGGTGAGCGCCGGGCCGGAGTCTTGCTGGAAGTCGGCTGGCAGATCGATGAGGAAGCGGCCCAGGCAGTGGGTGCGCCGTTCGGTGGAGATGGTGGCCATGGTCGTGGGTGTGAAGGAGGGAGGCTGAACCTGCGCGCAGGCGTTGGCGAGGAGCGCCGCGGAGAGCGCCAGAAGAGGACGCAGCCGTGCGCACAGGCTGAAGCGGAATGCCGGACTGGTCGTCATTGCGCGATCTCCCGCGTGGAGGCTTTGATGGGCAGCGCCTGCGCCGCGATCTTGATCAGGCTGTAGACGGTGACCTGCTGCGCGGTGGCATGCCTGTAGGCTGCTTCGTGCTCCACGCCCGAGATGCGGAACACCTGCTGGACGCGGTCGCAATCGGCCGGTGCGCGGCCCGAGGAAGCAGGCACGGTGCCGTCACCCGTGCCGTCATGGCCGCCGGCGTGCAGCTCCCAGAAGCCTGCACCGTAGCCCTCGCCTTTGACGTGCTCGGGCGTGAGGCCCCGCAGGTCCACCTGCTGGGGCGTCATGCTGAAGACTTCCTGAGGTGTGCCGGGTGGCGGCGTTTGCGCGGGCGGCTGGGAGAGTTCGTCTCGCTGCGCTGGCTGTATTCCCTCCTTCATGCGCCAGACGATGCGCTCGAAGCTATTGATCCTGGTCTTCTTGATCGTTTCGTCGGCCGTATCCGCGCCGTAGAAGACATAGGTGTTGGCGTGGTAGTCAGTCCGCGGGGAGAGGGTTTGATGAAAATTGACGGCGCTATCGAGGTACGTTTCCACGTAGTCCCCCCACTCTATGGGTTGTCCATCCTTTGGCGAGAGCCATTCCTCCTTGACCAGTGCCCACCATCGGTCGCGGCGCGCATAGATTTCGCTGTATGGATTCTGCTGCGGCAGTGCCTGCTCCACGGTTTTGCCGTCCGGCCCTTTCACCTCCAGCCATCCTGGGCTGTAGTGCTGCGTGGGCAGCAGTTGCAGTGCGCCGGGCGCCTGGGCGAAGACTGCGGTGGTCTCCTTGCCGCTGTGGCCAATCACCCAACTCGTGAGCCAGTCCTCATCGGCCATGCCGACCTTGCAGCGGCGGTAGGCCACGGCCGCGCCGTTGGTGGGCATCACGCCATGCACCACACCGGCAATGAGTATGTCCATGTCCGGCAGCTTGGCGCAGGCACGCGCTACCATCCCGCCCATGCTGTGCGTCACCACGATGACCTGCTGGCAGAACGAGTTCACGCCGTCGTGGTGGCGCTTGATGATTTCCTGGATGCGCGCGGCCAGGCGTTCGGCCGACACGCTGTTGTCGTCCAGCCAGTTGTAGCCGCAGGCGTAGACGGGCATGAGCCAGTCTCCGGTGCGCTTGATTTCTTCTTCAGTTGGCGGCGGTGCATCCTTGATCGGGCGCCAGGGCGCATCGCGCTCGCCGCCGGGCGGGCGCTTCTTCTGGAGTTCCTCGTACTTCTGCCCCACGGTGGGTCCGTCGCCATTGCCCTTGCGCGGCCCGTTGAGCGTGTCTTCGAGCAGGCACAGGAACGCGTGGTAGCTGCCTTCGCCGACTTCACCCCACCCGCGCTCGGTGTAGATCTTCGGGTTGTCGACCGAGCCGTGTGACTTCTTGGGTACCGCGCCGCGTTCGTCGACCTGCGTTCGGGCCGGATGCAGCACCTTTTGACGCTTGGCTGCGTTTTCTCCCATCTTGTTGATGAGCAGCCCAACCGGTGGCCCGAGGGGGCTGTTGTCGAGCCGCCAGACGGTCTCCCGTTCTTTGCTCTTATCGCGCAAATTGCTCCCCATGATCCCCGGCACGAACACCACCGGAAGCACGTGCGCGGGCTCGTATTGAAGGAACACCGGGTCGGTGCGCGAGGTCTTGGTGAGTTGAACGAGGTATTCAGGCCCATCCGGGCCGCTGGCCATGGGCCGGGCGATGCGCTCGCCCGTTTCTTGAGTTGTTGTCACTAAAGCTCCCTGTTGTGTTGTTGTGACGATTCAGTTCATGGGTCTGGCCGGGCTCATCGTCGTCGGCCCAGCAGCTTGATTCGCAGGCTGGCAGGATCGATGTTTTTCTGCATTGAAATGCGCCCCGCCGCGTCGGTCACGCCTTCCTCGGTGCTGCCGTCGGCGTGGGTGAGCCGGTAGCGCACGTCGGCTTGCGGCTCGTTGGTGCGCGGATGCCTGACGACGTAGCGGTCGTCGAACCGGGTGTCCGCCCATTCGCGGCTGGCGATGCCCGCGCTCTTCGGTCCGGTGAAGTTGCTGCTGGCGCTGTGGACGACAAATTCGCCTTCGCAGCCGATTTCGACACGGCCGCGCGTGAGGCGTATGTAGCTTCCGTCGCCGTTGAACTGCACGCCCTTCTTGCCGGTGATGTGCACCCAGTCGTCGTTGGAGAGGATCTCGACCACCTTCTGCGCCACCAGCTCGATGTGCTCGCTTTGCGCCTCGATGCGCACCGGCCCGTGCCGCGAGAACAGGGCAACGTCCTTGCTCGCGACGAAAGCGATCTTGCCGTTCACGGTGCCATGCCAGGAGCCTTGTACGGCAAAGCTCAGGTGCTTGCCGGTGGTGATGGCAGTGTGGTCCGCGCTGTGCAGGTGGGTGCTGCCGGCCGTGGTGGCGGCGATGCCGGCCGGGCTGCTCCACACCAGATGCGGCTGGCTGAATTCGGGGAAGTCGCCCGATGCATCGCCCTTGATTTCGGCGTTTTGTGCTTTCAGCGCGGCGGCGGTTTCGCTCTGTTCATGATCCTTCTGCTGGGCGCCGGCCTGCTGGGCCAGCTCGGCAAGGGTTTCCTGCTGCTCGCGCGCCAGGGTGAGCCGGCCAAGCGTTTCGGCCATGGCCTTGATCGCGCCTTGAGCGCGCGGGCGTGGCTCGGTCGTGACGAGCATGCCGTGCGCTCTGACCACGCCCTGTGCGTCGGTGCGCAGTTCGAAGCCTTCTCCGCGCTGGTCTTTGCGCCCTTGATGGTCTTCCACCCGGGCGATGTGGCCGAGGGCCAGGCTGCTGTCCTTGTGGTCACTCTTGAGCTGGGCCTGAATCCTGCCCTCGGTGTCGTCGAGCAGAAGATGGTTGCTGCGCCCGGCGCTGGCATTGCCGCCGCCGGGGGTGAGTTCGCGGCTTCGGAATCCGCTGAGGGCGGCTTGGCCGGGCAGGCTCCATGGAGGCAGGTTGTTCTGGTTGTGAACACGGCCGGTGCAGATCGGAAGATCGGGGTCGTTGCCGATGAAATCGATGACCACTTCCTGGCCGATGCGGGGGATCTGCACGCCGCCCAACTGGTTGCCTGCCCACGGGCTGCTGACGCGCACCCAGCAACTGCTTCGCTGATTCTTCTGGCCAAGGCGGTCCCACGGAAACTGGACCTTGATACGGCCGAGTTCGTCGGTCCAGAGTTCCTTGCCTTCCGGACCGACAACAAGTGCGGTTTGCGGACCGCTGAGCGGCTTCGACCGAAGGGGCTCAGGCCGGAGCGGCTGGCTGGTCGGATGAGCCGTGAGGTCGACTTGAACATGCCATTGCTGCCCGCGCTCGCGGTGCGCGTCAGGAGGCTGGCTATTGCGTCCGACATCTTCGATCACCAGCCGGCTTTGCAGCAGGAGGTATTGGATGTTCGCGGCATTCCGGGGATGGTCGTGCAGCTTGAAGCTGTGGCCTGGCACCATGCCGCGCAGGTTGCCCTGCCCTTGCGCGCGTTGCCCGTCGCCGCGCAGGGATTCCACGCGCATGCGGGCAAACTGCCGGCCTTCGTCGTGTGGGTCGTTGGGGTCCTTGGCGCTGCCGGCGCGGGGCTGGGCGTAATGGCTTGCGGCTTGGTCGGCGTGCCACTCGTAAATCTCGCCATCGGCCAGGCCCGTCGGCCGGGGATCATGGCGGCTGATGCTCAGGTCTGCACGCGGCCGCGTGTAGTCGTAGTCTCGGGTGGCATAGCCGCCGCTGGTGAGGCGGTTCGTGCAGGCAAAGGCGTGAAGGTATTCGGCGTCGGTCTTCCATCCGGGCGGGTGGTAGTCGACGGTCTGATACGCGACGCTAGGCATGGCCTTGTAGGCGCCCATGTTGTCGATGAGTACGAGGCGGTGCGCGCCGTCGCTGTGCTCGAAGAAATAGTTGATGCCCCATTCCTGACACAGCCGCTCGAAGAAGGCGAAGTCGGTTTCGTTCAGCTGGGTCTGGTAGTCGCGTACGGGGTAGGTTTCCACGAGCCGCTTTACCACCGGGAAGGTGTACGCGCCCAGCAGTTCATCGAGTGTCTCGACCACCGTCTGGTTCTGGAAGACCTTGCAGTCGCTTCGGAGGTCGGCGCGGTGCAGCCACGGCCGCAGGGTGAGCGCGTAGCGAAAGTGCCGGCCTTCTTCGCCGAGCATGCGAGCGTCTGTAACGATCGCATTGATCTGGCGTTCGCCGGCGCCAAGGTGATCGGCAACTGCGCCGACTCTGCCGGGGACGAAGGTGCCCGCACCATCGAGCTGAATGGTGCAGTTGATCTCGCGGCCGATGAGTCCATCGAGATCGATGTTGGCCCCTGCGGCTCGCCCGGTGCCGGAGAACTCGAATTCGGGTGTCTTCAGCAGCAGTTCGTATTCGAACAAACTGTTTAGACCTTCAGTTCCCGACAGGCGTACCGGATGCAGTAACGGCTGGCCGAGGTACTCCGGCAGTGCTGAGCCAGAGATCGAAAGGGTATGGGTGTGCTTGCCTCTGAATGGGCTGTTCATGTCGCCTCCTTGACGTTGACATCGATGGTTTTTGATTCTTGTGTAGGCGTTGCTGGCAGCATTGGCGGCGTCTTGCCGGAAATCGGCCGGCTGATCGATCAGGAAGCGGCCTGAACAATGGGTGCCCCGCTCATTCGGGTTGGTGCTAGCGCTCGTGGTGGGTGTGGGGGATGGCTGGACCTGTGCGCAGCCAGCAACGGCAAGTGCCGCCCACTAGGCCAGTCCCGCACCCACTAACAGGATGGAGTCCGGCTTCATGTCTCTCCCCTTCCCTCGCGCCCCTTCTGCGCCTGCATCCGTGCGTGCGCTTCCTCTTTGAATCGGGCGCTGCGTTCGCCGCTCTCGTTCAACTCGCGCCGCCAGGTCCATACGGTGTAGGGCTGGAACCGCGGCTCGTCGGCGCTGTCAGGGCGAAACACCGTGCCTTCCAGTTGCGGGTGGAACACGTGGGGGTCGGCGTGATAGGCGTTGAATCGGTAGTCGGGATGGTTGATCTGCTTCATCCAGTAGCCGCCGCGCGGACACACGTCGCCGAAGCGGCAGCGCGGCGTGAGGTCGCCCATCTGCGTCATGCCCATGGGCAGCGCGCCAGGGCGCGGGCGGATCGATGCGATGGCCTCGCTCCACAGCTTGAGGGCCTGCGCATCGGAGATGCTGGATTCGCCTTCGGGTTTGATCTCCTTGTCTCCCTCCATGACGCTGGCGCCGGTCCTGAGCCGTATCGACATCTGTGGCTGGGCGAAGTTCTGCTTGTCCGTCCGGGTTTCGGTCCGGAAGACGTGCTGCACCACCGGGGCGGTCGCCTTCGCGAGCACCTCCTCGGCGTTCATGCCGCCCACGGTGCGTGTGTTCCAGCCAAGGTACTCGATCTTGCCGCGCAGAGCGGCAGGCATCGGACGCTTCATTCGGTCGAACAAGCCTTCCTCGGGTTGGCCGGTGACCGCGTGGTAGTCGACAGTGAACCAAACATCGGGTATCGATGCGCTACCGAAGCTGAAGGTTGCGACCTCATCGCTCTGTCCGATGTCGAAGACCACGCCCTGAAAGCAGAAGCCGGGCTGGGAATCGCGGGACTGCGGGTTCCAGGGGCGCAGTTGGGCTGCGATCTGCTTGAGGCGGTCTTCGGCAGGTTTGGGGTCGATGTTGCGGAAGTTGATGGACTCCAATGAGGACTTCTCGTCGTAAGACTTTTGCTGATAACGAACATAGCGCTGCCCGACGAGTTGATGCACTTCGCTCTGGATGGTGTTGTCATAGAACTCAGCGTCATGCCTTCTCAACAGTACGGCATCGTTGGCGATCTTCTCGGCATGCAGGAGCATCGGAGCTTGCGTCTTCCGATTGATCGTCCGTTCCAACTCCTCTTGGCGCGCCATGCCACGTGTACTGAACTGCTCGGGCGTAAACAACCCGGGCTCCACAGTCGCGTAGACGGTCTCGAAATCCTTGTCGAGCCCGTAATAGAACTCGGTGGTGAGCGCCGGGCCAGAGATTTGCCGAAAGTCGGCTGGCAGATCGATGAGGAATCGGCCCAGGCAGTGGGTGCGTCGTTCGGTGGGGATGGTGGCCATGGTCGTGGGAGTGAAGGCGGGAGGCTGGACCTGTGCGCATGCAGTGGCGAGGAGCGCTGCGGACAGCGTCAGAAGGGGACGCAGCCGTGCGCACAGGCTGCAGCGGAATGCCGGACGGGGCGTCATTGCACGGTCTCCCGCGTGGCGGCTTTGATCGGCAGCGCCTGCGCCGCGATCTTGATCAGGCTGTAGACGGTGACCTGCTGCGCGGTGGCGTGCCTGTAGGCTCCTTCGTGCTCCACGCCCGAGATGCGGAATACCTGCTGGACGCGGTCGCAATCGGCCGGTGCGCGGCCCGAGGACGCGGGCACCGTGCCATCGCCCGTGCCGTCATGGCCGCCGGCGTGCAGTTCCCAGAAGCCTGCACCGTAGCCCTCGCCTTTGACGCGCTCGGGCGTGAGGCCCCGCAGGTCCACCTGCTGGGGCGTCATGCTGAAGACTTCCTGAGGCGTGCCCGGTGGCGGCGTTTGCGCGGGCGGCCGGGGGTGTTCGCCTTGCTGCGGTGGCGGTATTCCCTCCTTCATGCGCCAGACGATGCGCTCGAAGCTGTTGATCTTGGTCTTCTTGATCGTTTCGTCAGCCGTATCCGCGCCGTAGAACACATACGTGTTGGGGTGGTAGTCGGTGCGTGGAGAGAGGGCCTGATGGAAGTCAATAGCCTTCTTGAGATAGTCCTGTAGGTAGTCCTTCCACTTGATGGGCTGTCCGTCCTTTGGCGAGAGCCATTCCTCTTTGACCAGTGCCCACCATCGGTCACGGCGCGCATAGATTTCGCTGTATGGGCTCTGCTGCGGCATGGCCTGCTCCACGGTGTTGCCGTCTGGCCCCCGGACTTCGAGCCACCCCGGCGTGTAGTGCTGCGTCGGCAGCAGTTGCAGTGCGCCGGGCGCCTGGGCGAAGACTGCGGTGGTCTCCTTGCCGCTGTGGCCAATCACCCAACTGGTGAGCCAGTCCTCGTCGGCCATCCCGACCTTGCAGCGGCGGTAGGCCACCGCCGCGCCGTTGGTGGGCATCACGCCGTGCACCACGCCGGCAATGAGTGTGTCCATGTCCGGCAGCTTGGCGCAGGCCCGCGCCACCAGCCCGCCCATGCTGTGCGTCACCACGATGACCTGCTGGCAGAACGAGTTCACGCCGTCGTGGTGGCGTTTGATGATTTCCCGGATGCGCGCGGCCAGGCGTTCGGCCGACACGCTGTTGTCGTCCAGCCAGTTGTAGCCGCAGGCGTACACGGGCATGAACCAGTCTCCGGTGCGCTTGATTTCTTCTTCAGTGGGTGGCGGCGCATCCTTGATCGGGCGCCAGGGCGCATCGCGCTCGCCGCCGGGCGGGCTCTTCTTCTGGAGTGCCTCGTACTGCTGCCCGACCGTGGGTCCGCCATTGCCCTTGCGCGGGCCGTTGAGCGTGTCTTCGAGCAGGCACAGGAACGCGTGGTAGCTGCCTTCGCCGACTTCGCCCCAGCCGCGCTCGGTGTAGATCTTCGGGTTGTCGACGGAGCCGTGTGACTTCTTGGGTACCGCTCCGCGTCCGTCGACCTGCGTTCGGGCCGGATGCAGCACCTTTTGACGCTTGGCTGCGTTTTCTCCCATCTTGTTGATGAGCAGCCCAACCGGTGGCCCGACAGGACTGTTGTCGAGCCGCCAGACGGCCTCCCGCTCATTGCTCTTATCACGCAAATTGCTCCCCATGATCCCCGGCACGAACACCACCGGCAGCACGTGCGCGGGCTCGTATTGAAGGAACACCGGGTCGGTGCGTGAGGTCTTGGTGAGTTGAACGAGGTATTCAGGCCCATCCGGGCCGCTGGCCATGGGCCGGGCGATGCGCTCACCCGTTTCTTGAGTTGTTGTCACTAAAGCTCCCTGTTGTGTTGTTGTGACGATTCAGTTCATGGGTCTGGCCGGGCTCATCGTCGTCGGCCCAGCAGCTTGATTCGCAGGCCGGCAGGATCGATGTTTCTCTGCATCGAAATGCGCCCCGCCGCGTCGGTCACGCCTTCCTCGGTGCTGCCGTCGGCGTGGGTGAGCCGGTAGCGCACGTCGGCTTGCGGCTCGTCGGTGCGCGGATGCCTGACGACGTAGCGGTCGTCGAACCGGCTGGCCGAGGTACTCCGGCAGTGCTGAGCCAGATATCGAAAGGGTATGGGTGTGCTTGCCTCTGAATGGGCTGTTCATGTCGCCTCCTTGACGTCGACATCGATGGTTTTTATTCTTGTGTAGGCGTTTCGTGTCGAATGTGGCGACAAAAAGGCCGGGAACACTTTAGCAGGGCACTTGGTGCAAATGCCAATGTCGGCGGTCCTCCAAAAGGAGGACGTGCACGTGGTGGCCGGGTAAACCGTCGCCAGCTCGGTTCAAGCGGCCGAGCCTGCCGGGCTCCGACCTCGGCCATGACGGCGTCGGTGACCGTGCTCACAGCGAGCCGCGCCGCGGCTCGCGCTGCTGCACGGCGCGAGGGTCTGGCCGAGTCCTACGGATTCAGCGGTTGCTCGATCCGGGCGTAACGCGAATAGATCGCCGCGCGCCGGGCCGGATCCTGGTCGACATTGACGCGCGACAGATCCCCGTTTACGTGCGGCAGCGCCAGCAGCCGCGGGTCCATGACACGGAACCACAGCGCCGGGACATACGAGAGCGGAAACATGCCGAAATAACCGCTCGGCAATTGCGGAAGCTGTTCGAAATGCCGCAGCGACTGGTAGCGCCGCGACGGATAGGCATGGTGGTCCGAATGCCGCTGCAGGTGGAAAAGCGCCAGGTTGGTGACCAGGTGGTTGGTGTTCCATGAATGGTGGGGCTGCGGCGTTTCGTATTTGCCGTTCGGAAGCCGGTTGCGAAGCAGTCCGTAGTGCTCGACATAGTTGGCCGATGTGAGCTGCCACCATGCCACCACGTTGTGCACGGCCAGGAACGGCAGCATGACCCAGCCGAAAGCGATGATCAGCCCGACCTGCAGCACCGCCGTCACGGCATAGCTCTGCAGCATGGTGTTGTGCACGCTCCAGACCGGCTTGCGCAGAAGCGCGAGCCGCTCGGCTTCCAGCGTCCACGCGCGGCGCATGCCGCCCGGCAGTTCCCGGCAGGCGAAGCGATAGATGCTCTCTCCCATGCGGGCGCTCGCATGGTCCTCCGGCGTCGACACCGACCGATGATGGCCCCGCCCGTGTTCGACCGTGAAGTGGCCATAGGCCGGCACGGCCAGCACCAGGCGGGCCAGCCATTGCTCGATCGCCGTCTTCTTGTGTCCGAGTTCGTGCCCCGTGTTGATGCCCAGGCCCGAGTCGGTGCCGGCCACGTAGGCGAGCATCAGCAGCGCCCACCACGACAACGAATGCGTTCCCACCCACCAGGCACAACCGATGAGCGCGACGAAATGGAGCGGCACCGTCACCCACGTCAGCCACCGGTAGTAGCGCTCCTGCTCGAGTTGGGGCACGACGGCCTCGGGCGGGTTGTTCCGGTCTTCTCCGATCAGGAAATCCAGCAGCGGCATCAGGCCATAGCTGATCAGCAGCGGCAGGCCCAGCGCGATTTCCTGCCCGGTTACGGCATGCAACGCCATCCCGGTGAACGGCAGCAATGGGTAGACCACGGACAGCAGCCACCACCAGCGCTTCCGGTCGCGATACTCGACGCGCTGGTGGTCGGAATCGACGGAACGATACAGCCTCGTCATGCGATGCACCTCGGTGCGAACGTCGGCATTGTTGGCCTAAAGCCCCCCAAAGGCAATCCGTTGGAAACCGGGTGCCTCCTTGCAGAATGCACCGTCATGCAACCCAATCAAATGGAGACAGATGCCCATGCAGATGCGATCCAAGGCCGTGGTTTTCCGCGGTGAAAAACTGACCGTCCACGTCGAGGACATCCTGGTGGATCCGCCCGGCCCGGGCGAGGTGATGATCAGGATGGCGGCCTGCGGCGTCTGCCACAGCGACCTTTCGGTGACCAACGGCACCCTGCCCCTGGCGCCGCCCATCATCCTGGGGCATGAAGGCGCGGGGGTGATCTCGCAGGTCGGCCCGGGCGTGGCCGGCCTGCAGGTTGGCGACCACGTGATCAGCAGCTTCGTCCACACCTGCGGCAAGTGCCGGCACTGCGTGACCGGCCGGGCCAACCTGTGCGACGCCGCCAGGGCCACGCCGGGCGCCCTCTTCGGCGGCCATCTGCGCACCAGCGACGCCAGCGGCCGGCCGCTCAACGTCATGGCCGGCTGCGGCGTCATGGCCGAATACGCCACGCTGCACGAAAACAGCGTCGTGAAGATCACGCCGGACGCGCCACTGGACCGCTGCGCCCTGATCGGCTGCGGCGTCATGACCGGCTGGGGCGCCGTCTGCAACACCGCGAAGGTGGAGCCCGGCACGGCCTGCGTGGTGTTCGGCGCGGGCGGCGTCGGGCTCAACGCCATTCAGGGCTGCCAGGCGGCCGGCGCGACCCTCATCGTGGCGGTCGACACGCTCGCCAGCAAGCTGGAACTGGCCAAAACCTTCGGCGCCACCCACGTCGTCGATGCATCGAAGTCCACCAACCTCGTGAAGGAATTGCGCGGTCTCACCGACGGCGGCGCCGACTATGCCTTCGAATGCGTGGGCCACGGCGATATCGTGGCGCAAGCCTATGGCTGCCTGCGCAAGGGTGGCACCGCCATCGTGGTGGGCGTCGCGCCGCCGGACAACACCACCTCCATTCGCACCGCCAGCCTGGCCTTCGAGGAGAAGACGCTGAAGGGCAGCTTCTACGGCTCGACCCGCCCGCGGCACGACTTCCCGCGGCTGGTGTCGCTCTACCAGGCGGGCAAGCTCAAGCTCGACGAACTCATCACGCGCCGCTACCCGATCGAGGAAGCGCCGCAGGCCTTCGACGACCTGGCCCAGGGGCGCAACGCGCGCGGCGTGATCGTGTTCGATTGACGCGAGTTGCCGCTACCAGAATCCGACGCCGTAGTAGCGGTGCACCGTCCGGCCAAACTCGTCGTTGTAGTCCGGCACGTCCGCGTCGTCGTAGCGCGGCGCCTTTTCCAGCATGGCCTTGTCGAGCGGCACGACATAGCCATTCATGGAAGGGTCGTAGCTCAGCAGGTCCCACGGGACCGGGTACCGGTCGGTGCCCACCCCGAGGAAGCCGCCGAATTCGAGCACGGCGAAGCGGACCTGGCCGGAGCGCTTGTCGATCATCAGGTCGTCGATGGTGCCCAGCTTGTCGCCGGACTTGTTGAAAACGGCCGAACCCTCGACTCTCTCCGAGGAAATGACGTCGCTGGGTGTCGTGGTGACGGGTGTCATGGAACGCTCCTTGGTTGCGAGGAGCCTTTCAGCATGCGCGCAACGGCCTTCGCGGGGATCGGGATTCACCGCATCGGCGTGTAGGCCGCACGCCATCCCGCGCCGCGGCGCACGGACGGCGAGACTCCGTCAGGCGCCGGGGCGCGCCGTTGTCGCGGTAGCCGGCACGGCTACGGGCGCCGCCAGCGTCGCCGGCGCCACCTCATCGGCATCCTCCAGCCAGTCATTGATCAGCGTGTAGGCCACTGCCAGCATCACCGGCCCGACGAATATGCCGACCAGCCCGAAGCCCAGCAAGCCCCCGATCACGCCCGCGAAGATCAGCAGCAAGGGCAAGTCGGCGCCTCGCTTGATGAGCATGGGCCGGATGAAGTTGTCCATGGTGCCGACGATGACCGTCCATATGCCGAGGAAGATGCCCCAGCCCGTCTCGCCATTCCAGAAGATCCAGATCGTCGCCGGAGCCAGCACCAGCGTCGGGCCGATCTGAACGATGCACATCATGAACATCACCGCCGTCAGCAGCGCGGCGAACGGCACGCCCACGATGGCCAACCCGAGGCCGCCCACCACGGCCTGCACGATGGCTGTCACGCCGACCCCCAGGGCCACGCCGCGAATCGCCTTGCTGGCCAGGATGACGGCATCTTCGCCGCGCGCACCGGCGAGCCTGCGCCCGAATCGCCGAACCACGACCGCGGCCCCTTCTCCGTTGGCATACATCGCGCCCGCGATGGCCACGGTCAGCACGAACTGCAGCGTCAGTGCACCGACCACCCCCGCCTGCGCAAACAGCCAGGTCGTGACCTGCCGCGCATAGGGCGTGACCTTGGCCTCCACGCCCGACACGCCCGACGCCACCAGGTCGCTCCACGCGGTCGCCGCCTTCGGCCCGACGAAGGGCAAGGTAGCAATCCAGCCAGGCAG
The DNA here is from genome assembly GCF_037889915.1 of Variovorax humicola. Taxonomy (NCBI): domain Bacteria; kingdom Pseudomonadati; phylum Pseudomonadota; class Betaproteobacteria; order Burkholderiales; family Comamonadaceae; genus Variovorax; species Variovorax humicola. Next base: position 515,434 of record NZ_JBBKZV010000002.1, read on the forward strand.
CTGCGGCGGGCCCTCGCTGATCAGCGACTTGACCCAGACGACGACGTCATCCGCGTTGGCGGCGATGGTCGAGATGGCCAATGTCAGCGGCAGCACGAACACCAGCAGCAGGATCAACACCATCACCAGCACGGCCAGGGCGCGCTTTCTCCACAGCTTCGCCTCGATCCACAGGAGCGCGGGCCATGTGGCCACCACCACCATGGTGGCCCAGATCGTCGCGCCCAGGAAGGGCCGGAGAATCCAGAGGGACGACGCGATCAACAGAACGATCGTCAAAACGCCAAACGTAATCTTGGCCAGGTCGGAACGGGGCTCGGTCATGGTGGACACCTCTCTTGCTGCGATGCCCGGAGTGTGCGCGAGCCGCGGCAAGGATGTGTCGCTTGAGTGCCACAAGTGGCGAGCGCAGGATCGAACAACCCGCGCCCATCGCGCCGGTTTCGATCAAGCCGCCGCTTCGGCCTGCGCCATCAACTCCTGCTTCCTCGCTGCAAGCTGGTCCTTGAGGGCGACGAGATCCATCGCCGAGGCGCGCGCCTGCGGGAACATCTCTTCGCGCTCTTCCTTCACGTGATGGTCGATCTGCTCGCCCAGCACGACGACCTTTGCGTCGAACAGCGGTTCGTCGGCGGACATGGCTTCGATCTGCGCGATCAAGTCCTTGGCACCCGCATGCTCGACGGTGGCTTCGTCCATCAGGGGATCGTCGTCCAGCGCCGCGCGCGCGGCGGGATAGAAGATTTCCTCCTCGATAGTGGCGTGCACCGTCAACGCGCGGCAGATTTCGTCCGCCAGCGCCTTGCGCTTCTGAGCAGGGGCCTTGGCTTCGGCGAGCTTGTTGAACGCCTGGAACTGCTTCTTCACCGCGATGTGGTCGGCATCGAGTAGATCGACAGCGTCATTCTTCTTCGGGGGTGCTTTGCTCATGATGGGTTCCTTTGTGGGGTGGGGGTGGGGTTGGCACCGCTGGTGCGGCGACGATCGAACATAGTCGCAACCATTCCCGCGAACGTGAGCCACCGCACCCCCTCGCTGTAGGCGATCTGGCAATTGGGGCATTGGCCGGCCGCGCAGTTGGCGGACGTGTCGACGGCGATCCCCGCGACGGGATGCTTTCCGACAGCCGTGGCAGACGACATCTCCACATCGCGCAGGACAAACGCGCAATGCGCGGTTTGCCCGTCCTCAGTGGCGTACCGTGAGCCATTGCTTTCAGCGCCGGCTGCGACCCGGTTTCATTCAATCAAAGAGGAGCACTGCCATGATCAAGATCGGAATCGTCGACGACCACGCCATCGTCCGCAACGGACTGCGCGACTACTTTGCAAGCCACGTCGATCTGCGGGTGGTTGGCGAAGCCAAGAGCGGGCGCGAGGCCATCGACCTCGTGCGCAACAACGAGATCGACGTTCTGGTGATGGACCTCCTGATGCCGGGCCAGAGCGGCATCGATGCGATTGCGATGATTCGCGCAAAGGCGCCGCAGGTGGGCATCCTTATCTTGAGCGGCTACCCCGAAGAGCACTATGCGATGAACATGATCCGCCAGGGTGCTTCGGGGTATCTCAACAAGGAATGCGATCCGGCGGAGATCGTGAAGGCGATCCAGGTCATCGCCTTGGGGCGGCGCTACATCACGCCTGCCGTTGCCGAACTGCTGGCGCGCCAACTCGACCGTAAGGACAATGCGCCCGCGCATGAGCACTTGTCGGAGCGGGAGTTCCAGGTGTTCCTCAAGCTCGCCAAGGGCGAAAACATCGCCTCGATCGGCGAAGCGCTTTCGCTCTCGGTGAAGACCGTGTCCACCTACCGTACGCGCCTGATGGAAAAGATGAATCTCTCCAGCAACAGCGACCTCACCTACTACGCCTTGAAGTCTCAGCTTATCGATTGAACGGCGGGCCATCCCACCTGCAGGCCCATGAGGGCGCGTGCATAGAGGTAGTTGTGCCGCGCCCTTTCGCTCAGCGAGTCCATGTCGACGTTTCCGCAAGCGTCGCATGGAAACGCATAGAGCTGATTGCCGTCCTGCAACCGGCAAAAGCAAAGTACAAATCCACCGGTAGCTTGCGATCCGTTCATGGTCATCTCCTGCTTTCTGTTCACGACTTCAGTGTGGACCGCAAGACGCGCCATGGATGTCAGTTGGTAAGCCCTGCGCGACGCGAGCGCAACCTGTGAGCAGGTAGGACGCCAACCGCCGCGCGCGCAGGCTACGGGTCAGCCTCCGAGTGCGCCATAGGCGTGCATCCAGAAGTCGGTGAACACGGGCGGCGGTTCGGGCGAATCCATCAGGCGTTGCGTCAGCAGGATGCCGATGAAGTCGTTCTTCGGGTCCGACCAGGCCGACGTGCCGTAGCCGCCATCCCAGCCGAACCGGCCAGGCACGGTCCACGGCTTTTGCGCGTGGATGTTCACGGCCATGCCCAGACCCCAGCTGCTGTGGCGGCCGAAGAACATGTCCGAGCCCTGCCTCTGCGCGGGCAGGAGCTGGTCGCGCGTCATCGCCTCGACCGCGGCCTCGGACAAGACGCGCTCGTTGTCCCGACGGCCCTTGTTCAGCAGCATGCGGCAGAACGCGTGGTAGTCGTCCACCGTCGAGACCAGCCCGCCCGCGCCAGACTCGAAAGCGGGCGGGCTGGCCCATTCGGGGTTGCCGGCGCTGTCGAAGACTTCCAGCTTCCGGCTCTCGCGGTCGAAGCAGTAGCAGCCCGGCAATCGGTGGAGCTTCGACGCGGGCACGGTGAACGACGTGTCCTTCATGCCCAGCGGATCGAACAGCCGTTCGCGCAGGAAGTCTTCCAGCGATTTGCCCGACACGCGTTGGACCAGCACGCCCTGCAGGTCGGAGCCCGTGTTGTAGGCCCAGCGCTCGCCCGGCTGGTACATCAGCGGCAGCGCGCCCAGCCTGCGCAGCCATTCATCGGTTCCGGGCATCCGCATCCTGTTCGGCGGCCCGTCGCCGCCCAGGTAGCCGTCACGGATAGGCTGCTGGATCGGGTACGTTCCGGGCATCGCCATGACGCTGCCGAAGCCGAGGCAAAAGGTCAGCAGGTCGCGCACCGTGATCCGGCGAATGGCGGGCGTCACGTCATCGAGTTGCGCATCGATACGCCGCAGCACCTTGCGATCGGCAAGCTCCGGCAGCCAACGGTCCACGGCATCGTCGAGGTGCAGCTTGCCGGCGTCGACCAGCATCATCGTGGCGGCTCCGGCGATGGGCTTGCTGATCGACGCGATCCTGAAGATGGCGTCGCGGCGCATCGGCTCCGCGCCGCCGGTCGTCATGGTGCCGATGGTGTCGACGTGGATGTCGTCGCCACGTGCGATCAGCGTGACGATGCCGGGGATTTCTCCGCGTTCGACGTAGCCGCGCATCGCGGCGCCCAGGCTCGTGGGTTGAAGCGTCTGGCTCATGGTTGTGACGGGAGCGGGTGTTGACGCCGATTCTTCTCCGGGCCATCTGCGGCGCCACGTCCTGCCACCTAGGGAAATCCCTTAAAACACTGAACGGCTTTCCATAGCGGCCAATCGGCACCCGCACGAATTGTCGTGGCCCCGCGGCTTCCAGCGGCCCGGCGTCGCCCAGCTTTTCTCTTTGAAATCAAGCACTTGAATCAATCGTCGGCCCGGTGCAGCGGGTGGCACGGCCGTTGCTCTTTCCATTGCGACCGACCACCCTGGCAACGCTCTGGAGACAACACCATGAAGACACCCGACGCAACACTTCCGGCACCCGCCGAATCGACACAACAAGGCTTCTGGCCGCAAGGCTGGTGGAAGCTGATGGAATTCCGCATCGGCATCATTCCACTGCCGATCTACGTGCTGTCCGGCGCGCTGATCGCGGGCCTCGTCTACACCGGCAAGCTGCCCAACGAGATCTCCCTGGCGATCGTCATGTTCGCCTTCTTCGGCTTCACGCTGGCCGAGATCGGCAAGCGGATCCCGATCATCAAGAACATCGGCGCGGCAGCCATCTTCGCGACCTTCATTCCGTCGGCACTGGTCTACTACAAGGTGCTGCCGGACCAGATCATCAAGGTCACGACCGACTTCACCAAGGTCAGCAACTTCCTCTACCTGTTCATCGCGTCCATCATCGTGGGCAGCATCCTGAGCATGGACCGGCAGGTGCTGATCAAGGGCTTCCTGAAGATCTTCGTGCCGCTGGCTGCCGGCACGGTCGCCGCAGGCGCCGTGGGCACGCTGGTCGGCACGATGCTCGGGCTGGGCGCGTACCACACCTTCTTCTTCATCGTGGTCCCGATCATGGCCGGCGGTGTCGGCGAAGGCGCGATCCCGCTGTCGATCGGCTACGCCGAAATCCTGCACCAGGACCAGGGCGCACTGTTCGCGACCGTGCTTCCGCCCGTGATGCTCGGCAGCCTGACCGCGATCATCCTGGCCGGTACGCTGAATTTCGTCGGCAAGCGCTATCCGCACCTCACCGGCGAAGGCCGCCTGCAACCCGGCGAGCATGACGACATGGACACAACGCAGGAAGAGATCACCGGCCACATGGACGTGACCCACATCGCCGCCGCGGGCATCACCGCGCTGACGCTGTATCTCGTGGGCATCATGTGCCAGCGCCTGTTCGGCCTGCCGGCACCGGTCGCCATGCTGTTCATCGCGGTCATCGTGAAGCTGACGCAAGCCGTCTCGCCGCAACTGCAGGAAGGCGCTTTCGTCGTCTACAAGTTCTTCTCGACGGCCGTGACCTATCCGCTGCTGTTTGCCATCGGCGTGTCGCTCACGCCATGGGACAAGCTGATGGCTGCCTTCAACCTGCCGACCATCATCACCATCGTGGCCACGGTCGTGACGCTGATGGCGACCGGCGCCGGCGTCGGCATGCTGGTCAAGATGTACCCGATCGAGGCAGCCATCGTGAACGCCTGCCACAGCGGACAAGGCGGCACCGGCGACGTCGCCATCCTGACGGCTGCGAACCGCATGACGCTGATGCCCTTCGCGCAGATCGCCACCCGCATCGGCGGCGCGCTGACCGTGACGATCGTCCTGATCGTCCTCACGCACATTTCATAGCGCCATGGCGCACTTCTGCTGGCGCGCATTCCGGCGCGCCTGAGCCAGCGCGCTTCGCCGCGCGCCCCCCCTGCCTCCCACTGCCTGACGCGCCCTTCCCGGCGCGCCACGGCCTCCCTTTGTCTTTTTTCCTGGAGTCATCATGCAAGTTACAGGTATGTTGCACGGAGCAAAAATGCTCCAGTTCGTCGGGTTCCCGACGACCGAAGTCCTCGGGCCGAGCGCCACCGAGGAAGAGATCAAGGCGATGCTCGAAAGGCACAAGCTGATCTTCATCAAGCCAGTGTTCAAGGGCGGCGTCGGCAAGAAGGGCAAGGCCGGCCTGATCGGCAAGGCCAGGGACCTGAAGACCGCGCTGGCCGAGAAGGAGCGCCTCTACTTCGTCGAGCATCGCGTCGGCAACGTGGTCTCCAAGGCCAACGGCGTGACCTTCGAGGCCGGCGTTCCGGCCGAGCACGAGATCTATTTCTCGATCACCGATTCCACGCATTTCCGCGCGCCGACGATGACGCTCACGCATCACGGCGGCATGGACATCGAGGAACTCGACAAGACGCAGATCGTGCAGATTCCGTTCGACCCGCTGACCGGCCTCAAGGCCTTCGTAGTCGCCAATGCGCTGTCGGCGCTGGGTGCGCCCAAGCAGATCATTTCGCCGCTGGTGCAGCAGTTGCCCAAGCTGTGGGAGCTGTATCACGACTTCGGCATGACCACGCTGGAGCTGAACCCGATCCGCATGCGCGAGAACAGGAAGGGCCGCCTCACGCCGATCGCCTGCGACTTCAAGTGCGGCTTCGACCGGGACGATCCGCGCTGGCAACGGCTCAACCTGCCGAACAGCCTGTTCGCGGTCGACTACTCCGACTTCGAGCAGGAGATCAACCAGCTTCGCACCTACCAGGGCCAGAGCGACGTGTACGTGATCAATTCGAAGGGCACCATCCTCGCGCCCACCTTTGGCGGCGGCGCCAATTCGCTGGTCACGCAGATGCTGGGCGACCAGGCCATCATCTCGTCGGACTTCGGCGGCAACCCGCCCTACGAGAAGATGAAGGAGGTGGCGCGCATCTGCTTCAAGCACTGGATCAAGCAGACCAACGTGCTGTTCATCATCGGCGGCAAGTCGAACAACACCGATATCTTCGAGACCTTCCGCGCCATGGCCGATGCCCTGCGCGAGCATTTCAGCCAGCATGGGCCGACGCCACTGTACGTGGTGATCGGCCGCGGCGGACCGAACCTGGTTCGCGGCATGGGCGCGATGCGCGACACGCTCGACGCGCTCGGCGTGCCCTACAGCTTCTTCGGCTTCGATTCGGACATGAGCGAAGTGGTTCTCTATGCCAAGGAAGTCGACGAGTGGATGAAGGCCGGCGGACGCGAACAGGTCGCCGCCCGCCTCGGCATCAACGCGCTGCAAGCCGCCTGACCCCATCCATCCACTCTCCAGGAGATCACCATGTACAACAAGCAAGGCGTCGGCGAGTTCAAGTACTTCGTCGGCGTGAGTTCCCTCGCACAGATCGCAACCCGCGAAGACCGGATCTGCGTGCTCAACATCCTCGGCGGCGAATCCAGCGAGGTCACGCCGGTGGGCCACGTGTACTCGGGCGGCAACGTCGTCTTCGGCACCTCGCCCGGGCGCGCCGGCCAGGTGCTCGAGACGTCGATGGGCAACGTGCCCGTCTACAACAACGTACTCGAAGGGCTGAATGCCGGGCATCGGTTCAACTGCGGCGTGATCTACCTGCCGCCCTCGGCCGCTCGCGACGGCGTGGCCGAGCTGATTCGCGTGAATCCGGAGCTGAAGAAGATCTTCATCGTCACCGAGAAGCTGGCCGTGAGCGACTCGCGCGAGATCCGCGCCATGGGCCAGGCCAACGGCATCGACATCTTCGGCGGAAACAGCCTCGGCGTGGCCGACACCTGGAACCAGGTGCGCATCGGCGGCGCGCTCGGCGGCGACAGCCCGGAAGAAGCGCTGCGGCGCGGCTCGATCGCGATCTTCTCGAACTCCGGCAACTTCACGACCACCATCGCGACCTACATGCGCATGGCCGGATGGGGCACCACCACTGCGATTTCCAGCGGCAAGGACGTCTACATCCAGTTTGCGGCGCCTGAGTTCGCATTCGCGCTGGCCAACGACAGCCGCAGCAAGGCAGCCGTGCTGTACGTGGAACCCGGCGGCTACTACGAACTCGACGCACACTTCACCAAGCCGGTGGTGGCCTGCGTGGTCGGGCGCTGGAAATCGCAACTCACGCGCGCCGTCGGCCACGCCGGCGCCATGGCGGGCGGCGCGGACGATGCCGCATCCAAGGAGCAGTGGTTCCTCGACAAGTTCGGGCTCGACCGCATCTTCACGCCCGACGACCCGGTCGTCTCGTCGAAAGGCGCGGTGGTCACCAACATCGCCCACATCCCCGCCGCGCTCACGGCCGTCATGCGCGAAAACGCCTGCCGCCCCGACTTCGAGCCCGAAGGCACTCTCGCGCTCAAGAGCTGGTTCAACAGCCATCGCGGCCTGAAGGTGCCTGCCGCACTCGACCTGCCTACGGTGGAGGCGCCCGTACCCTACGGCGTGCAGATCGCGGCGCTGAACCGCCAGGTCGGCGCCGTAGCGCCGCGCCAGACCATGAAGGACGCATCGGGCGCATCGCAGATGGATCCGAAGTCGCAAGTGACCAGCCTGCATGGCGCGTCGATGCTCGATGCGGCGCAGTTTCCGCTCGAAGCCAACGTGAGCCTGTCGCTACTGCACGAGCCGGGCGGCGTGAACGACCGGGCGCTGATCAACGTCGCGATCGGTGCGCATCTCAACCTGCATGGCAAGCCCGCGCTCGCCGCGGCACAGGCATCTCGCGAAGCGGGCAACGCGCCCAACAGCGTGCTGGCCGCTGCGGCGAGCATCGTCGGGCCGCGTTGCCAGGTTCGTGCACGCAAGGCCGTCAAGGCGTTGATCGATGGCTTTGCCACGGCCGGCCTGACCGATGCGCTCGACGAGGCATTCGACACCGGCAAGGTGCAGATCGCCGACACCGGTCTCTTCACCGCCAGCGAACCCGATGCGGCCGCACAGGCGATGCTGGCGGGCTTGCGGGCGCGCGGCGCCAAGTCGTCGTTCGTGAGGTACCTCGAAGGCCTGCCGGGCCATCCGAACGCAGACGCCGTGCTCGCCGCCATAACGACGACCCTGGCCTGGGGTCCGCTGATGCGCAAGCGCGTCTCGCGCCTCACCGCGGAGAGCCTGCCCTGGTGGATGCACCTGTTCGGCACGCTGATTGGCGCGTCGGTCACGGCCGACCAGCATGGGCCCGACAGCTTCTGCGGGATCTCCACCGCGGACATCCTCGAGCAACGCCCCATCAGCGAGGTCGCCTTCACCGCCTTGTTCGGGCTCAAGCCCAATGCCAGCGACCTCCATGGCTTCCAGTTGCTGGTGGGCTTGCTGCTGTCGAACGGTCCCGGCACGATTTCGGCGCAAGGCTGCAAGGGCGCGGTGTCGGCGGACGGCCCGGAAGACCCGGACCGCGTGCAGTTGAACAAGGGCCTGATCGGCTTCCTCACCCATACCGGTTTTGCACACGGCGGCAACGGGTTCGAAGGCATTGCGTTCCTGATCGAGCAATTCAAGGATTCGGGCCTCGCCAACCCCGGCGATCCGGCGCATGGCATCGACCTGAAGGCCCTGGCATTGCGCTACGTCGACGCCTACGCGCAATACAAGTCCGACAAGAAGACCACCGGCAGCCTCGACATCCAGAAGATCCCCGGCGTGAACCATCCGGTGTTCAAGGACAAGCCCGTCAACCACGACCCGCGCGAAGTGTTCATCCGCGAGCTGCTGGCCGCGCGCGGCGAGTACAACGTCTTCCACGAGTTCTACAGCACGCTGGTGCAGACGCTGTTCGAGGCCGGCGTGTCGCGCAACGTCTATTGCGTGAACATCGACGCGGTGATCGCTGCCTTGCTGCTGAAGATGCTGTGGCAGCCCTATCTGCGCGGCGAATACAGCGGCGAGGCGCTGGAGACTGCGGCCTTCACGATCTTCCTGTACCCGCGCATGCTGGGCTGTGCCGCCGAGATCGACGACCACATGAACCGTGGCCGCAACATGGACACGCGCACGCCTGCGTCGCGCTGCGTCTTCGTGGCTTGAAACCGATGGATGCGCTTCATGCCAAACTCGGATGGAACGCACCCATCGGAGCCAACTTGAGGCGTTTCAAAGTCCCGCCGCTGCTCGTGCTTTGCGCAGCGATTGCCTTCACCGTCGCCGCGGCGCTGCTCGCCAACGGCGCGGCGATGCGTGCTGGCCTGGAGCGCCTGGGCGATGCCGCGCGGCACCGCCTCGACATGATCACGGCGCAACTCGACGGCGAGCAGGCGCGCTTCGGCTACCTGCCCTCGCTGCTCGAAATGTCGCCCAGCGTGTTCGAGTTGCTCAAGACGCCAGACAATGCGCCCCTGCGCGATGAGGTCAACCGGTATCTGCAAGGCATCAATGCGACGGCGGGCGCCGACACGCTCTACGTGCTGGACGGCAACGGCCGCGGCGTGGCCGCATCGGACTGGAACGAGTTCAGCACGCCCATCGGCGTCGACCTCTCGTTCCGGCCCTATGTGCAGGACGCGCTGACGCTCGGACACGGGCGCTTCTACGGCGTCGGCGTGACCAGCAAGCGCGCCGGCTTCTACCTCGCCTATGCGCTGCTGCAGGACGGCAAGCAGCGCGGTGTCGCCACGGTCAAGGTCGACCTGGAAGACATGGAACGCGGCTGGCGCAAGTTTCCAGGTGACGTGCTGGTCGTCGACGAGCGCGGCGTCATCATCCTGTCGTCGCGCGAGGAATGGAAATTCCGGCCGCTTCAACCGCTCGCGCCGCAGGTGCTCGCGGAGATTGCGAGGACCCGGCCCTATGGCGATGCCGACCTGAAACCAATGGCATGGAAGGTCGGTGAAAGGCCGGCCGGGGATGCGTCGCTGGTCAGCGTCGACGGCCACGGCTACCTGGTCACCGCACGCCCCGCCAACGCGAAGCAGTGGCAACTGCTGGTGGTGGACGACACCACCCCGGTGAAGACCGACGCCCGCCACTCATGGGAAGTCGCGGCGCTGAGCATGATGCTGGTCTGGATGCTCGGCGCGATGCTGTGGCAGCGGCAACGCGCGGTGCGACAGAAGCTCGCGAGCCGGGCCGCCTTGCAGCAGGCGCACGACAGCCTGGAAACCAAGGTCGAGCTTCGCACCGCCGAACTGCTCGGCGCCAATGCGAAGCTGGCCGACGAAGTCGAGGCGCGCAAGGCCATCGAGACCGACCTGCGCGAAACGCAAAGCGAGCTGGTGCACGCAGGCAAGATGGCCGCCCTGGGCCAGATGTCGGCCGGCATGGTGCACGAACTCAACCAACCGCTCGGCGCGTTGCGCACGCTCTCGGACAATGCCTGCGTGCTGCTCGATAAGGAGCGCATCGACGATGCTCGCGGCAACCTGCAGCGCATTGCGCACCTGGTCGACCGCCTGGGCCGCCTCACCTACCAGTTGAAGGCCTTTGCCCACAAGACCGAGGCGCCGCGCGTGCCCGTCGCGATCCAGACCGTCGTGAACAACGCGAACTTCCTGGTGTCGCACCGGCTGCGTGCGAATGGCGTGGAACTCGACGTGCAGATCGAACCGCCGGAGCTGGCCGTGCTCGCGGAAGAAGCGCGCCTGGAGCAGGTGCTGGCCAACCTCATGGGCAACGCGAGCGATGCGATGGCGTCTTCGCCGGTGCGGCGGCTGCGCGTCGAGGGCAGCGCCGCTGATGGACAATGCCGCATCGCCGTCAGCGACACCGGACCGGGTATCCGCGAAGACGTCTTGCCGCGCCTGTTCGAGCCCTTCACCACGACCAAGCCGGCGGGCGAAGGACTGGGCCTGGGCTTGATGATTTCCGCGCACATCGTCCGGGAGTTCGGCGGCACCCTGAAAGCGTTCAACCTCGACACCGGAGGCGCCTGTTTCGTGATCGAGATGCCACTCGCCACAACGCCCCCATCCCCGCGAAGGAATTCCAATTGAGCACCGCCACGGCTATCCGCGTGATCTTTGTGGAAGACGACGCCGACGTGCGGCTGGGCAGCAAGCAGGCGCTCGAACTGGCGGGCTTCGAAGTCGATGCGTTCGGCTCGGCCGAGGAGGCGCAGCCGCGCATCGTGGCGGGCGTGCCGGCGGTGGTGCTGTGCGACGTCAACCTGCCCGGCATGAGCGGCACCGAATGGCTCGGGCGCATCCGCTCGATCGATGCCGACCTGCCCGTGATCCTGGTGACCGGGCATGGCGACATCGCGATGGCAGTCCGCGCCATGCGCGATGGCGCCTACGACTTCATCGAGAAACCCTTCCCTTCCGAGCACCTGGTGGCGGTCGTGCGGCGGGCCACCGACAAGCGGCAGCTGACGCTGCAAGTGCAATCGTTGCACGAACAACTCGAAAGCTGGCACGGCATCCAGGCCGCGATGATCGGCCGCTCGCCGCAGATGGAGCGCGTGCGCCGCACCGTGCTCAAGCTCGCATCGACCTCGGCCGACGTCATCATCTACGGCGAGACCGGCACCGGCAAGGAACTGGTCGCGCGCAGCCTGCACGACCACAGCGATCGACGCCGCGGCCACTTCGTGCCCTTGAACTGCGGCGGCTTGTCCGAAGCCCTGGTCGAAAGCGAACTGTTCGGCCACGAGGTCGGCGCCTTCACCGGCGCCACCCGCACGCGCGTCGGCAAGTTTGAATACGCGGACCGCGGCACGCTGTTCCTCGACGAGATCGAAAGCATGCCGATGCCGGTGCAGATCAAGTTCCTGCGCGCATTGCAGGAGCGCAGCATCGAGCGCCTCGGCACCAACAAGCCCATCGCCGTCGATTGCCGCGTGATTGCCGCCGCGAAGGACGACCTCAAGCTGCTCAGCGACAAGCAGAAGTTTCGCGCCGACCTTTACTACCGCCTGGGCGTGGCCTTCATCGAGCTGCCGCCGCTGCGCGAGCGCCGCGAAGACATTCCGGTGCTGTTCGAGCACTTCACGCTGCTGGGCGCGAGCCGATACCAATGCCCGGCGCCGATACTCACGAACAGCCAGCTTGCCGAACTGATGGCGCACGCATGGCCCGGCAATGTGCGCGAACTGCGCAACGTCGCGGACCGCTTCGTGCTGGGCTTGATGGGCGACCGCCTCGACCTGTCGAAAGGCGCCCACGAAGAAGCGTCGGGCTTGCCGGAACAGCTCGAGCACTTCGAGCGCGCAGTGATCTCCGAGGCATTGCGCCGCCACCAGGGTGACGTGGCCGCCACCGCGAAGGTCTTGAGCGTGCCGAAGCAGACGCTTTACGACAAGCTGAAGCGGCTGAAGATCGCCACCGAAGCGTTTCGTGGCGCCGAATGAGCTGCTGAGCTGCTGAGCTGCTGAGCTGCTGAGCCGCTGAACCGGTTGCCGCCGAGCCGCTTGCCGCCGAGCCACTTAAGGCCCTGCGGCTCGCCTCGCGTCACACCAGCTGCGTCAGCGCATTCTCGAAGGCAGTCTTCGCAATGCCCGTATGCGCCTTCGAGCGCCCGTGGCAGCTTTCGAGCGCCGTGGCAATCGTGGTCGACACGTCGCGGAAGATCGCATCGTCCGAAATCTCCGCGCCGCCCTGCATCATGAAGGCGAATGCGCGCGCCATGCCGCAGTTGGCGATGAAGTCGGGGATCACCGCCACGCGCGAATCGGCGTGCTCGTAGATCGGGCCGTAGAAGATCTCCTTGTCGGCGAAAGGCACGTTGGCGCCGCTGGCCACGAGTTCGAGCCCCCCCTCGATCAGCTGCTCGACCTGCTCCTGAGTCACCAGGCGTGAGCCCGCGCACGGCAGGAACACTTCGGCGCCCACGCTCCACACCTGCTCGTTGATCTCATCGAACGACAGCATGCCCTCGGTGGCGAGCTGGTTGCCGTTCTTGTTCAGGAACATCGTGCGGATCTGCGTGAAGCTGAAGCCTTCGGCATTGAGCACCCCACCCTGCCGGTCGATGATGCCGACCACCTTGGCGCCGGCCTGCGCCAGGTAGTACGCCGCGGCCGCGCCGACGTTGCCCCAGCCCTGCACGACGACGCGCTTTCCGAGGATCTTGCCGCCGTAGAGGCTGTAGTAGTGCAGCACGGACTCCGCAACGCCCCAGCCGGTGATCAGGTCGGCCACCACGTACTTGCGGCCGCTGATCGGCGTGTAGCGCGGGTCCTCGACGACCTTGGCCACGCCCATGCGAAGCTGGCCGACCTTCTGGATGCGCTCGCTGTCGGTCGGCTGGTAGTGGCCGTTGACCACGCCTTCCTGCGGATGCCACAGGCCGTAGCTTTCGGTGATTGGAATCACCTCATGCACTTCGTCGACGTTGAGGTCGCCGCCGGTGCCGTAGTAGGTCTTGAGCAGCGGCGTCACGGCCTTGTACCAGCGTTGCAGCACGCCTTCCTTGCGTGGATCGGCCGGGTCGAAGTCGATGCCCGACTTGGCGCCGCCGATGGCCGGGCCGGAGACGCTGAACTTGACCTCCATGGTCTTGGCCAGCGACACGACTTCGCGGCGATCCAGGCCCGGCCGCATGCGCGTGCCGCCGCCGGCTGCGCCACCGCGCAGGGAGTTGATGACGACCCAGCCCTTGGCGGGCGTCTCGGCATCGTGCCATTCGAAAACGATCTCGGGGGCCTTGTTCTCGAAGCGGTTCAGGAGTTCTTTCATTTCAATTCTTTCGGTGTCGGGTTGGAGGCATCAAGCCAGGAGGAGCTTGTCGTCGTCGAGCTTTTCGCCGCGGGTCTTTTCGAACATGTGCAGGAGGTCGGGCACGTCCATGCCGGCGCGTTCCTCGCCCTCGACGTCGAGGATCACGCGGCCCTCGTGCAGCATCACGGTGCGCGTGCCGTAGTCCAGCGCCTGGCGCATGCTGTGCGTCACCATCATGGCGGTGAGCTTGCTGCCCTCGACGATCTTCGCGGTGAGCTCCAGAACGAACGCGGCCGTCTTCGGGTCGAGCGCCGCGGTGTGCTCGTCGAGCAGCAGGATGCGCGACGGTTGCAGCGAGGCCATCAGCAAGCTCACGGCTTGCCGCTGTCCGCCCGAGAGCAAGCCCATGCGGTCGGCCAGGCGGTTTTCCAGCCCGAGGTTGAGCATGCCGAGCTTCTCGCGGAAGAACTCGCGCAGGCTGCGCTTCACCGCGAAGCCGAAGCCACGGCGCGCGCCGCGCTTGCAGGCCAGCGCCATGTTTTCTTCGATGGTCAGTGCCTCGCAGGTGCCGGCCATCGGGTCCTGGAACACGCGGGCCACCAGGTCGGAGCGCTGCCAAGCCGACAGGCGCGTGACGTCGGCATCGTCGATCCTGATGCTGCCGCTGTCGACCATCAGGTCGCCGCTGACGGCATTGAGGAAGGTCGACTTGCCCGCGCCGTTGGAGCCGATCACGGTGACGAACTGCCCCGTGGGAATGGTCAGGTTCAACCCGCGCAGCACGCGGTTCTCGATCGGCGTGCCGGCGTTGAAGGTGATCTCGAGTCCTTTTGCGCGCAACATTACTTGGCCTCCTTGATGGCAGTCACTGCATTGCCGCGCACGCCGGGGAACAGCCCCGCCAGCTTGCGCCTGAAGTTGGGAACCAGCAGCGCGAGTGCCACCAGCACGGCAGTCACGAGGTTCAGGTCCTGCGCCTTCAACCCGATGAAGTCGCTGTTGAGCGCCAGCGCGATGAAGAAGCGATACAGCACCGCACCCAGCACGCAGGCCAGCGTCGTGATGACGAGGCTGCGGGCCGGCAGGATGGTCTCTCCGATGATCACCGCGGCCAGGCCGACCACGATGGTGCCGATGCCCATCGAGATGTCCGCCCCGCCCTGCGACTGCACGAACAGCGCGCCGGCCAGCGCGACCAGCGCGTTGGAAATCGCGAGCCCCCACACCGTCTGGCGGTCCGTCGAGATGCCCTGTGCACGCGCCATGCGCGGATTGCCGCCGGTGGCACGCATCGCCAGGCCGATCTCGGAGGCGAAGAACAGGTCGATCAGCACCTTGGCCACGATCACGATCACCAGCAGCACGATGGGCTTCAGCCAGTAGTCCGGCATGCCGCCGAAGTCGAGCATGCTGAACACGGTCGCATCGTTGATCAGCGCCACGTTGGGCTTGCCCATGATGCGCAGGTTCACCGAATACAGGCCGATCATCACGAGGATGCTGGCGAGCAGCTGCATGATGCGCAGCCGCACGTTGAGCCAGGCCGTGAGATAGCCCGACATCGCGCCGGCCACGACCGCAGCCGCCGTCGCGGCAAACGGATTCCAGCCCGCGACGATCAGCGTCGCCGCCACGGCGCCGCCGAGCGGAAAGCTGCCGTCGACCGTCAGGTCCGGAAAGTTGATGATGCGAAACGAGAGGAAGACACCCAGCGCGACCAGTCCGAATATCAGACCGATCTCGATGGCGCCCAGGGAGGCGATGAGCGACATGTTCGGCAGCCCTGCTTACTTCACCACGACCTGGGCCGACTTGATGAGCGCTTCCGACAGCTTCACGCCCTGCTTCTCCGCGGCCGCGGGGTTCACGTGCAGTTCGAAGTTGTTGCTGGTCTGCGAGGCGATCGTGCCCGGTGCCTGGCCCTTGAGGATGCTCACCACGATCTTGCCGGTCTGGTGGCCGATGTCGTAGTAGTTCAGGCCGAGTGCCGCGACGGCGCCGCGCTTGACGGCGTCGGTATCGGCCGCAACCACGGGAATCTTGGACTGTTGCGCGACCTTGACGATGCCTTCGAATGCCGACATCACGTTGTTGTCGGTCGGTGCATAGATCACGTCGACCTTGCCGACCAGGCTTTGCGCGGCGCTGGCCACGTCGACGGTGCGTGCAGCGGAGGCTTCCACCAGCGTCATGCCGGCGGCCGACGCGGCCTTCTTCAGCGACTCGACGATGGCCACCGAGTTCGCCTCGCCCGGGCTGTAGATCACGCCGACGCGCTTGGCATTGGGCACCACGCGCTTGATCAGGTCCAGGTGCTTTTCCAGCGGCGACAGGTCCGACACGCCGGTCACGTTGGTGCCCGATGCATCCCAGCTCTTGACCAGCTTTGCCGCGACCGGGTCGGTCACCGCGCTGTACACCACGGGGATGTCCTTGCTCGCGGCCACCACCGCCTGGGCCGACGGCGTGGCGATGGCCACGATCACGTCAGGACGTTCGCCGACGTACTTGCGAGCGATCTGCGCGGCCGTGCCGGTGTTGCCTTGCGCGCTCTGGTATTCGTACTTCAGATTCTTGCCGGGCTCGAAGCCTGCGGCCTTCAGCTCGTCCTGGACGCCATCGCGCACGGCATCGAGGGCCTTGTGTTCCACGATCGCTGTGACAGCGACCGATTTCTCGGCGGCATAGGTGGGGGCGGCGGCGACGCCGGCGAGTGCGACGGCAAGCAGGGACAAGGGGGTACGCAAGAAAGAATATTTCACGGTGGAGTCCTGAAGTGATGAGGAGCGGGTGGCTCGATGCCCGAAGAGCCGTCCGAGCGAAACAGCTTTTGGCTGCCATCGTCGAACCGCTTTCGAGGTGAAGAAGTGTGAACTTTTGCACGAGGAATCTGTTTTCATCCCACGCTAGGGCGAACCCTCAGGCGCGCAATATGATTGCGCCGATCACCAGAAAAAGGAGAGGATCTTGTACGAAGCCGATTTCGACCGTATCGACCGGAAAATCCTGGCCTATTTGCAGGACCACGGACGCGCCTCCAACCTCGAGTTGGCCGAGGCCGCCGGGCTCTCGCCCGCGCAGTGCCACCGCCGCCACAAGCGGCTCGAGGAAGCCGGCTTCATCGCCCGCTACGAGACGCGGCTGGCCGCGGCAAGGCTCGACCTGAACGTCATCGCCTTCATCCACGTCGCGATGGAAAAGGGCCACATCCGCGAGATGTCGAAGTTCACCGACGTGGTGGTCCACCTGCCGGAAGTGCTGGAGTGCTACTCCACCACCGGTGACTACGACTTCATGATCAAGGTCATCGCGCGCGACCTGAAGTCGCTGTCGCAGTTCCTCATCGACAAGCTGATGCGGCTGCCAGGCGTGGATGCCGTGCGCTCCAGCGTGTGCCTGGACGAGTTCAAGTGCACGAGTGCGTTGCCGTTGCCGGAGTGAGTCGGCCGCCGCCCTTGCGCATCGTGATCACATGGAAGGGGCACTTCACGGCGCAGTCGCTGCAGCCCGTGCACCGATCGGCGTCATGCAGCGTCGAGATCTTTCTCCATTGCACGACTTCGAGGCTGAGCAGGTGAAGGTCGCACGCGGCCACGCACCATCCGCAGCCCGTGCAACGGGCGGCGTCGACCTCGGGCAGCCAACCGGGTCGGGCCGGCCGGGCAGGCCGAGGCGATGGCATTGCCGGGTCGGGGGTCATGGGGGTCATGGGGGTCATGGCGGTCACGGCGTTCATGGCGGTCACGGCGTTCATGGGCGGAGCAACCATCCTTTCGCTGGGATTGGCCCGAGTCTTGAGTCATCATAGCCACCGTTTCGCCGCGGGTTGCCACCCGGCCGGCGAGGCCCATGCAACCCCACTTTCAAGTCCCGCCCATGCCCACGTTTCCCGAAGACATCTACACCGAGCCCGCCAACCTGGACGGCAAGACCCTCGCCAACCTCGGCCCGTTGCGCAGGATGGCCGGCCTGTGGAGCGGCGAAAAAGGCGTGGACGTCAAGCCCAAGGCGCAGGGCCCGAAGACGCAGACCTATATCGAGCACTACGAACTGCAGCCGATCGATCCCCAGACCAACGGCCCGCAAGTGCTCTACGGCCTGCGCTATCACACCTTCATCCACAAGCCGGGCCTGACCAAGATGTACCACGACCAGGTCGGCTACTGGCTGTGGGAACCCGCCACCAACATCGTCATGCAGACACTGGCGATTCCCCGCGGCCAGATCGCGATGGCGACCGGCACCGCCAGTGCCGACGCGGACAGCTTCGAACTCGTGGCCACGCATGGGAGCCTGGTGAACGGCATCGTCTCGAACCCGTTCATCGAGCATGCCTTCACCACGCTGGAGTGGCGCATCAAGGTGGCATTCAACGCCGACGGCACCTGGTCATACGACCAGGACACCGTCATGCAGATCCAGGGGCTGGCCGAACCCTTCCACCACACCGACCGCAACACGCTCACGAAGATCGGTGAGCCGTCCCCGAATCCGCTGGCCATGCAGGCTTGAGGCCGGCATCCCCTGAGGCGCGGTACACCAGTCCAGCGGCCGCGATGTCTTCCACCGCGACGCCGACCGACTTGAACAGCGTGATGTCGTCTTCGTGCTGGCGGCCGGGCCGCTGTCCGCCGATGACCTCGCCGATCTCCGCGAAGATATGGCCGGCGGCGATCACGTCGCCCGATTCGCGGGACGCGGCCTCCCGCGCTTCGACGTAGAGACGGCAACGCCCGAGCGCCTCGTCATCCAGTTCGCGCCAGTCGGGCCGCGGGGCTCCGACCGCATTGACGTGAACGCCCGGCGACAGCCAGCTGCCTTGCAGTACCGGCGTCCGCGACGTCGTGGCGACGACGACCACATCCGCGCCGCGCACCGCATCCTCGGCCGAAGTCGCCGCGCGCACGCCGTGCTCGCGTGCGAAGGCCTCTGCGCGGGTCGGACTCCACACGCTCACTTCCTCGAACTGGCGCACCAGCCGCATCGCTTCCAGATGACTCTGCGCCTGCACGCCGGAGCCGATGATCGCCAGCGAGCGCGCGTCCTTGCGGGCGAGCCGGCGCGTGGCTGCCGCCGACACTGCCGCCGTGCGCATCTCCGTGATGAGCCGCCCATCCATCACGGCCAGCGGCTCGCCCGTTTCCGGCCTGAACAGCATGATCAGCGCATGGTGCGTGTGCACGTCCTTGTTGTCCGGATAGAAGGTCACGAGCTTCGCGCCCAGTTGCCCCGAGACACTCGCCGGCATGGTGAAGAAAAA
Source organism: Variovorax humicola (assembly GCF_037889915.1). Lineage (NCBI taxonomy): Bacteria > Pseudomonadati > Pseudomonadota > Betaproteobacteria > Burkholderiales > Comamonadaceae > Variovorax > Variovorax humicola. Next base: position 534,476 of record NZ_JBBKZV010000002.1, read on the forward strand.
GCCGCCGTGCCCGGGGACGGACAGCACATTGCGCAGCGGCTGCACCGCCTCGGCGGACGACAGCGCGCGCAAGGCGTCCTCCATGACGGGGATCAATGCTTCCATGCGCAGCAACTCGCGCACGGCCTGCTCGTCGAGGAATTTCATGAGGGTCTCAATGAATTGCGGTGTGCATGATCTTCTCCTGCATTGCCTCCGGCGTGGAGAACTCGACCACCACCTTGCCGGCGTCGGCGAGCCGGTTGATCTCCGCGCGCAAACGCTTCAGGAACAAACAAGCCCCGGCCGCTATTGAAGGACCCCGAGGCCAACCACTTCGAAGGCCCACAAGCCCAGCAGGACGTGTGACACCGACACGCCGACGAGCCCGCCCTGGCGCGCATACAGCCAGCCCCAGAACAGGCCAGCCACGAAGGCAATCCCGGCCAGCCCCGGCGACACGTACAGGTGCGCCGCCGAGAAGATGATGTTCGCGCCGACGATGGCCAGCCAGGTGCGCCAGCGTCCGGTCAGGAAATGCGACAAGGGGCCTTGCACGCCGCCGCGATAGATCAGTTCCTGGAACGGCGCGAACACGATGTAGGCCGCGGCCAGCCACGGGTTGAATCCACCAGCAGGCGGCCCGGACGGCGGCGAGGACATCTGGAACACCGGCAGGCCCTGCATGGCCGGCACCCACGCGACCAGCGCGAGCTTCAGCAACACCGTGGCGGCCATCAGCGGCAGCGTGAAAAGCAGCGCCTCGCCGACATCGCGCCCGGCGTGTTCGGTCGTCAGGCCGAAGAAGCGCGCCGGATAGCCCGACACGCGCATGAAGGCGAACAGGATCGCGCAGCAGACAAAGATCGCCGGCACCGTGATGAACTCGCTGTGGCCGAAGGTCTCCTTGACCTTGATGGCCGTGCCGAGCACCCAGGTGTAGAGCGTGTAGGCCAGCATCAGCAGCAGCGTGAAGCGACCCATCACGGCGCGCGTCTGCTCTTCGGCCAGCATGCGGTCGGCAGCGGCCGCGGCGTTGGCGCTACTCACGCGCAGGCGGTCGGCCACGAGGGCGCCGATGTCCATCAACACCGGCACCAGCGACGGCCGCGTTTCGGCCAGGTCGACGATGTCGGCCAACGGAAGCAGCAGGCTGCGCACCGGTCCGTCGGCGCGCACGGTGGCCGACCGCGGCACGATGTCGAACAAGGCCATCTCGCCGATCGAGTCGCCCGGTCCGACGCGGTTGATCACGTGCTCGTCGCCATTGGCCCCGCGCTTGATCACCTGCGCGTAGCCATGCTCCAGGACCAGCAGTTCCTGCGGCATGTCGCCTTCGCGCACGAGATCGGCGCCGTCGGCATGCTCGATCCAGCGGGTGCTGCTCGCCAGGGCCGCGAGGTCGGCGGCGCCGCAACGCCGGAAGATGGCGCAGCGCCCCAGCAAGGCCCGGGCTGCTGCGTCATCGTGCTGAACGGGATGCTTGACGTCCACGTTGCCGATCCTCTTCATGGGACCCCCCGGCTCTGCCGGGGCAGTCGCAGTACCGCCGGGGCACACAACAGCATCAGCAGGCCTGCGAGCGCCACGGCCGCTTCGATCCCTGTGCGCGCATCGCTGCCTCGTCCGGCGACATGGCCCATCAGAACGCTGCCGAAGAGCAGGCCGACGTCGGTCAGCCAGGCCACCGCACCCTGGGCCAGCGCCTGCACTTCGGGCGGCAGCGCGCGCGCCGCGGCATAGCGCAGTGGCCCGCCCGACAGCAAGCCAATGCCAAAACCCATCGCCGCGCCGCCGGCCATGAAGAAGCCTCGCCCTGCCGGTGCGGCCACCACCATCAGCACGCCCGCGATCGCGGTCGCCAGGCCGATCACCACCATGGACCGTGCGCCGAGTCGGTCCAGGGAACGGATCACGAAGGCCGTGGCGCACAGGCCCCCGAGCAACAGGGGCACCATGAGCGGCGCCGTTGCGGTCATGCCCAACCCCAGCCGAACGGCCGCCACCGACGGCATCCATACCAGCACCGCCTGCCCGGCGCCCGTGCCCAGCGCCAGCACCGCGGTCGCGTGCATCGGCCGGCTGAAGGCCAGCCACCAGGGAGGCGGTCGCCGAGCGTCGCCGGACGTCGCAGCGGGCGGCAGCGGCCAGGCCAGCGACAACAACGCCAGGCACGCTCCCAACGTGAATGCGCTGCGCCAGCCGAGTTGCAGGAGCCAGGGCGTGCCGATGGTGGCCGCCACGTAGCTCAGGCCATAGGCCATCGACGTCTGGCCGAGCAATCGGCCATGCTGCTGCGGCGGCCAGTGAATCACGATGACGGCTGCCACCAGGGGCAGCAAGGGACCGAGAGCCAGGCCTTGCAACGCACGCGCGAGCAGCACACCGTCGGGACTGGGCAACACGGTGGCCAGGCCGCCCGACACCACGGCCAGCAGCAGGCAGCCGCGCAGCAGGCGCGTCGCACCCCTGCGTCGCGCAGCCAGCGCGGCCAGTGGCACCGCGACCAGCGTCGCCGCGACAAAGATCGACAGCAGCCACGAGGACAATTGCGCCGAAGCCCCGGTGGCCGTTCGCATGGCTGGCAGCACGTAGCCGATGGCGCCGGCCTCGAAGCCCGCCGTCACCGCCGCGCACAGCAGTGCCGGCATGCGGCGCAAGGCCACGTCGATCGAGGCGGAAGGCGGCTGGGACATCCCCGCCAGGGGTCTGCCATCGATCTCCGGTTTCAAGGGTTCGGGCATTGGGCCAGTGTAGAGCCGGACCCTTGCCCTATGCTTGCATCTCGTGGCCCGTACCATCTTCAACACACCCATGCTGGAGCCGCTGCTGCGGTCGCTTTCGCGCGGCGTGCTGCGCCTGCTCGGCTGGCGCTTGCAGGGTGAGTTGTCGCCGTTGGCGGCGCGTTGCGTGGTCATCGCGGCACCGCATACGAGCAATTGGGACTTCCCCTTCACGCTCCTGGCCGCGTTCGGCCTGGGCATGCGCATCCGCTGGCTCGGCAAGGCTTCGCTGTTCCGGCCGCCGTTCGGGTGGCTGATGCGCTGGCTTGGCGGCATTCCGGTGCATCGCGAGCGGGCCAACAACCTCGTCGCGGCGTCCGTCCTGGCCTTGACGACAGCAGCCGGCCCGCTGCAGCTCGTGGTGTCGCCGGAAGGCACGCGCAGGCGCACCGCCCAATGGAAGGCCGGCTTTCATCACATCGCGCGCGGCGCCGGGCTGCCCATCCAGTTGTCCTACCTGGACTGGGGCGGCCGCCGCTGCGGCCTGGGGCCGCTGATCGACCCGGGCGAGGATGTCGATGCAGACATCGCCCATATCCGGGCGTTCTACGCGCCATTCCGGGGCCGCAACGAAGATCAGTTCGACGCGGGCTGAGGCGCGGCGCCGGCGCGGGCCCGCCATTCGTCGATGCACCCGAGCATCAGCACCGTGTCCGCCGGCTTGACGAAGTGCCTGTCGAAGCCGGCGTCGGTCGCGGCCTGACGGTCGCTGCTCTGCCCGTAGCCCGTCAACGCGATGAGCAGGATGTCTTTGCCCTCGGGCAGCATGCGGATGCGCCGCGCCACCTGGTAGCCGTCCAGGACCGGCAGGCCGATGTCCAGGATGACGACCTGCGCCCGGAAACCGGCCAGTTCGGCCAGCGCCTGCTGCCCGTCGCGCGAGACTCGCACCTCGTGGCCATCGAGTTCGAGCACGGCCGCGATGGCGACGGCGGCGTCGTGGTTGTCGTCGACCACCAGGATGCGCAGCGCTTCCTTGCGCAATGGCACCGCCGCCATCACGGCACCGGGCGGCGGATTGTCCGGCATCACGCCGGGCAGGCGCACCCTGAACTCGGAACCCTTGTCGAAGCCCGCGCTGAACACCTCGACATCCCCGCCGTGCAACTGCGCCAGCCGGCGCGCCAGCGTCAGGCCGACGCCCAGCCCGCCCTGGGAGCGGTCCAACCCGCGCTTGCCCTGCGCGAACAAATCGAAGATCCGAGGCAGCAGTTCGGGGTCGATGCCCATGCCGTGGTCGACCACCGAGACCACGACTTCCTCGTCCACGATGCGCGAATGCAGCGAGATGGTCGTTTCCTCGGGGCTGTATTTCGACGCGTTGTGCAGCAGGTTGGCCACGACCTGTGTCAGCCGTGCCACATCGCCATCGAGCCAGACGGCATGCGGGGGCAGATCCACGCTGAGCTTCTGCCTGCGGGACTGGATGAGGCCGTGCACCGTCTCCACGCCCTGCGAAATCACCGCGTTCAAATCCATGCGCTCGCGCTTCAGCACAATCTTGCCCTGGCTGATGCGCGTGACGTCGAGCAGTTCCTCGATCAGTCGTGTCATCTGCCGAAGTTGCCGGTTGGCAATGTCGATGGCCCACGCCACCTTGGGGTGCGGGGCCGCGGTGCGGCGCACCACCTCCACCGCCATCTGGATCGGCGCCAGCGGGTTGCGCAACTCGTGCGACATCATCGCGAGGAACTCGTCCTTGCGCTGATTGGACTCCTGCAACTCTTCCTGCGCGGCCATGCGCTCGTGCACCTCGCGCTGCAGCACGCCGTAGAGCCTGACGTTCTCGAATGCGCTCGCGGCCCGCGTGGCAATCTCTTCCAGCAACATCGACAGATGCGCCTTCCACGGGCTCTCGCCGTCCGTCGCGATCAGGATCGCACCCAGCACGCGCTCGCCCAGCAGCAGCGGCACGGCCATGAACGAATTGAGCGTCGACAGGCGCCGTGCGTGAATCAGCTCCAGCGCGGGCGAGCCGACACCCGGGGCGCGGATGGCCTGGACCGCCCGCCGCTCCCTTGCGTCGATTGCGTCCTTCATCGTTTCGCGAAGCAGCGGGTCGAGATCAGCCTCGGGCTGCCGCGAGGCGTAGACGCGTCCTTCGGACACGGAGGCCACCAGCGGCTCGGCCTGGCCGAAGTCGGGGTCGGTGAGCTGGATCAGCGCGAACGAGGCCAGTTCGGGAATCAGCAACTCGGCGCACTGGTTCATCGCCACTTCGGCCTGCAGCGAGCCGCTGAGCATGCGGCTGGCGCGCGCGAGAAAGGCGGAGCACCGGTCGTTTTCTTCCGCGATGCGGCGCGCCGCCTCGGCCGCGAGCACGGCCGCCTTGCCGTCGGCCTGGCGACGGATCTGGCGCGTCATCAGGTAGAGCGATACGAACACGCCCACCTTGCTGCGCAGGATCTCCGGCACCACCGGAGAGAGGATGTAGTCGACAGCGCCCAGCGAATAGCCGCGCGCCGTCTGTACCTCGTCCGCATACGAGGTGATGAAGATGATCGGCGTGTGCGCCGAGCGGCGGTGCTTGCGGATGAGCGCCGCGGTCTCGAAGCCGTCGATCTCCGGCATGTTGACGTCGAGCAGGATGACCGCGAACTCGCGCTTCAGGATCTCGCGCAATGCCGCGGCACCGGACTGCACCGGCACCAGGTTCTGGCCCAGTTCCTCCAGCACGGTCTGGAACACCAGCAGCTTCTCGGGCAGGTCGTCGACGATGAGGATGTTGGCCTTCTCTTCGCCGCCGGCGTCGCCCGGGCTCTCGTTGACGAGAAAGTCGGACAGTGACCGGGCTACTTGCATAGCCAGCCTCGCAGCACGACCAGCAGGTGCGCCGTTTCAACCGGCTTCGACAGGTAGTCCCACGCGCCGGCCTCGATGCATTTCTCGCGATCGCCCTTCATCGCCTTGGCCGTCACCGCGATGAGCGGCAGGTGCTTGCCGGAGGGCAGCTTGCGCAGCTCGCGCATGGTCTGCATGCCGTCCATCTCCGGCATCATGATGTCCATCAGCACCACGTCGATGTCCGGATCGTCCTGCACGAGCTGGATGGCGTCGCGACCGTTCTCGGCCGACACGACTTCCATCCCCTGCTCCTCCAGCACCGTTGCCAGCGCAAAGATGTTGCGCACGTCGTCGTCGACGATCAGCGCTTTCTTGCCCGTCAGGATGCGCGACGCATCGTTCGCACTCTCCACCGCGATGCGTTCCTGCTGCGTCATCGAGGCAATGCCGCGATGCAGGAGAAACGCGGTCGCGTCGATCAGGCCTTCCAGCGTATCCGCGGTGCGCAGGATCGAACCATGGTGGCCATATTCCCAATGCGTCGCCGAGCCCGCGTCGGACGAACGATGCAGCAGCACCGGAAGCTGGCGGGCGGCGGTACGCGCATCGATGTATTCGGACAGGTCGCTGCGCCCGAATCCCTTCAGCAGCCCATCGGTCACGAGGCAGTCGACGTCGCCCTTCGCAAGCTCGCTTCGCAGCACGTCGGCTGCCTCCACCACCACCGGCCGCAGGTCGCCATTGCCCAGTGCCGCGAGGTACTTGTCGCGTACCGGCGAAGGCTGCATCACGACGACCAGCTTCTTGGCACTCGACTGCACGAAGGCATGCAGGTGGCGCAGCGCCACGTCCACCTCGTCGATCGATTGCAGCGGCTTGGCCAGGAACCCGATGGCGCCGGAATTCAAGGCGCGTTCACGCGAGTCGTCCGTGGAGACCACGCAGATCGGAATGTGCCGCGTGCCCAGGTCGGCCTTGAGCCGCTCGAGGATGCGCAGGCCCTGCATGTCCGGCAGGTGGATGTCCAGCGTGATGAGCGCCGGGCGGTAGTCGCGGATCAACGCGAGCGAGCCCGCGCCGGTGGGGCTCACCAGCCCCTTGAAGCCACAGCGCCGACCTGCCTGCAGCAGCATCTTCGAGAACGGCAAGTCGTTCTCCACGATGAGCAGCACCAGTTCGCCGGGCAGGATGCTCTCGCGATCGTCGTCCGCGACGTTGATCGAACCGAGGTCCTCGACATGCAGGTCCGCCAGCTCGGGCGCGGCGACGGGGAGGACCGGCTTCAGCGCGCGCTGCAGCGACTCGTCGGCCAGGCTGCGTTGAGCCAGTGCTGCATCGTTCGCCGCGGTCCGGCCGGGCCGCAGGCTGCGCGACGGACTGTAGCTTTGCGGCAGGTACAGCGTGAAGGTGCTGCCCTCCGTTGGCGCGCTGATCAGGCGGATCTCGCCGCCCAGCAACCTTGCCAGCTCCCGGCTGATGGCCAGGCCCAGGCCCGTGCCGCCGTACTTGCGCGACGTGGAGCCATCCGCCTGCTGGAAGGCCTCGAACACGATCTGCTGCTTGTCCGCGGAGATGCCGATGCCGGTGTCCGACACCGAGAACGCGATCACGCTGCTGGCACGGTTCAATTCCTCGTTGTCGCGCGACCAGCCGCCGTTCGCCGTCGCGATCGACAGCGCCACCGACCCCTGGTGCGTGAACTTGAACGCGTTCGACAACAGGTTCTTGACGATCTGCTGCAGCCGCTTGACGTCGGTGACGATGGTCTCGGGCAGCATGCCCGTCGCGCGAATGTGGAAGCCGACGTGCTTGGCCTCGGCCACATGCCGGAAGCTGCGCTCGACCGAGCGTTGCAGGTCGTCCAGCCGCAACTCGCTGACCTCGACCGCAACGGTGCCCGACTCGATCTTCGACAAATCGAGGATGTCGTTGATGAGCATCAGCAGGTCGTTGCCAGACAGGTGGATGGTCTTCGCGAACTCGACCTGCTTGGACGTCAGGTTGCCGCCGCTGTTCTTGCACAACTGGTCGGAGAGGATCAGCAGGCTGTTGAGCGGCGTGCGCAACTCGTGCGACATGTTGGCCAGGAATTCCGACTTGTACTTGGAGGTGAGCGCCAGTTGCTCCGCCTTTTCTTCCAGCGCCTGGCGGGCCTGCTCGACCTCCTGGTTCTTGCGCTCCACTTCCTGGTTCTGGTGCACCAGCAGGCGGGCCTTTTCCTGCAGTTCCTCGTTGGTCTGCTGCAGCTCTTGCTGCCGGTTCTGCAACTCCTCGGCCAGCGATTGCGACTGGGTCAGCAAGTGCTCGGTGCGCATGTTGGCCGAGATGGTGTTGATCACGATGCCGATCGATTCGGTCAACTGGTCGAGGAACGCCTCGTGCGACGGGTTGAATCGTTCCAGCGAGGCCAGCTCCATCACGCCGCGCACTTCGCCTTCGAAGATGATCGGCAGCACGATGACATCCATCGCCGCGCTTTCGCTCAGCCCTGTGGCCACGCGGAATGCGGTACTCGCGACGTTGGTGAGGAGGATCCTGGCCTTGTCGACCGCGCACTGGCCGACCAGCCCCTGGCCCAGATCGACTTCCTTGCCATGCGCGTTCTGCCCGCCCGACGCATAGCTGGCGACCAGCTTGAGCCGGCTCGTGTTGCCGGTGGTGCCCAGTACGTAGAACTCGGCTTGCTGCGCGCCCACCACCGGCGCCAGTTCCGAAAGGATGAGCTGGCCGACCGTGAGCAGGTCCTTCTGGCCCTGCAGCATGCGGCTGAACTTCGCGAGGTTGGTCTTGAGCCAGTCCTGCTCGGTGTTCTTCTGCGTGGTGTCCTTCAGGTTGCGGATCATCTCGTTGATCGTGTCCTTCAGCGCTGCCACTTCGCCTTGCGCCTTGACTGTGATGGAGCGCGTCAGGTCGCCTTGCGTCACGGCCGTCGCCACTTCGGCGATGGCGCGCACTTGCGTCGTGAGGTTGGCGGCCAGCTGGTTCACGTTCTCGGTGAGGCCCTTCCAGGTGCCCGCGGCGCCCGGCACCTTGGCCTGGCCGCCGAGCTTGCCTTCGACACCCACTTCGCGCGCGACCGTGGTCACCTGGTCGGCAAAGGTCGCGAGCGTGTCCGTCATGCTGTTGATGGTTTCGGCCAGCGCCGCGATCTCGCCCTTGGCCTCGACGGTGAGCTTCTGCTTCAGGTCGCCCGTAGCCACGGCGGTCACCACCTTGGCAATGCCGCGCACCTGGCCCGTCAGGTTGCCGGCCATGAAGTTCACGTTTTCGGTCAGGTCCTTCCATGTGCCCGACACGTCGCGCACCTGCGCCTGTCCGCCCAGCCGCCCTTCGGTGCCCACCTCGCGCGCCACCCGCGTGACCTCCGCGGCAAAGGACGAGAGCTGGTCCACCATCGTGTTGATCGTGGCCTTCAGTTCCAGGATCTCTCCCTTCACGTCCACCGTGATCTGCTTCGACAGGTCGCCCGCGGCCACGGCCTTGGTCACGTCGGCGATGTTGCGCACCTGCGAGGTGAGGTTCGACGCCATCAGGTTCACCGAGTCGGTCAGGTCCTTCCAGGTGCCGGCCACGCCTTGCACATCGGCCTGCCCGCCCAGGATGCCTTCGGTGCCCACTTCGAGCGCCACGCGCGTCACTTCGGCGGCGAAGGAGCGAAGCTGGTCCACCATCGTGTTGACGGTGTTCTTGAGTTCAGAGATCTCGCCTTTCACGTCGACGGTGATCTTCTTCGACAGGTCGCCCGCGGCCACGGCCGTGGTCACCTCGGCGATGTTGCGCACCTGCGAAGTGAGGTTGCCGGCCATGAAGTTCACCGACTCGGTCAAGTCCTTCCATGTGCCCGCCACGCCTTGCACGTCGGCCTGCCCGCCAAGAATCCCTTCGGTGCCGACTTCGCGCGCCACCCGCGTCACTTCCGCCGCAAAGGAACGAAGCTGGTCCACCATCGTGTTGACCGTGGCCTTCAGTTCCAGGATTTCGCCCTTCACGTCCACCGTGACTTTCTTGGACAGGTCGCCCGCCGCAACAGCCTTCGTCACGTCGGCGATGTTGCGCACTTGCGATGTGAGGTTCGACGCCATCGAGTTCACCGATTCGGTCAAGTCCTTCCACGTGCCGGCCACGCCCTGCACGTCCGCCTGGCCGCCCAGCTTGCCCTCGCTGCCCACTTCGCGCGCCACGCGCGTCACCTCGGCCGCGAAGGACGAGAGCTGGTCCACCATCGTGTTGATCGTGTTCTTCAGTTCGGAGATTTCGCCCTTCACGTCCACCGTGATCTTCTTGGAGAGATCCCCGGCCGCCACTGCCGTCGTTACCTCGGCGATGTTGCGCACCTGCGATGTCAGGTTGCCCGCCATGAAATTCACCGACTCGGTCAAGTCCTTCCACGTGCCCGCCACGCCTTGCACGTCGGCCTGACCGCCGAGCCGTCCTTCGGTGCCCACCTCGCGCGCCACCCGCGTCACTTCCGCGGCGAACGACCGAAGCTGGTCCACCATCGTGTTGATCGTCGCCTTCAATTCGAGGATCTCGCCCTTCACCGCCACGGTGATCTTCTTGGAGAGGTCGCCCGCGGCCACCGCCTTCGTCACGTCCGCGATGTTGCGCACCTGGCTCGTCAGGTTGCCGGCCATCGAGTTCACCGAGTCGGTCAGGTCCTTCCAGGTGCCCGACACGCCCTCCACTTCCGCCTGCCCGCCGAGCCGCCCTTCCGTACCGACCTCGCGCGCCACCCGCGTCACTTCCGCGGCGAAGGACGAGAGCTGGTCCACCATCGTGTTGACAGTGGCCTTCAGTTCCAGGATTTCGCCCTTCACGTCGACCGTGATCTTCTTGGACAGATCGCCTGCCGCCACGGCCTTGGTCACGTCGGCGATGTTGCGTACTTGCGATGTGAGGTTCGACGCCATCGAGTTCACCGAATCGGTCAGGTCCTTCCACGTGCCGGCCACGCCCTGCACGTCCGCCTGCCCGCCCAGCTTGCCCTCGCTGCCCACCTCGCGCGCCACCCGCGTGACCTCGGCGGCGAAGGAGCGAAGCTGGTCCACCATCGTGTTGATCGTGTTCTTCAGTTCGGAGATCTCGCCCTTCACGTCCACCGTGATCTTCTTGGAGAGGTCCCCGGCCGCCACCGCGGTCGTCACCTCGGCGATGTTGCGCACCTGCGATGTGAGGTTGCCCGCCATGAAATTCACCGACTCGGTCAAGTCCTTCCACGTGCCGGCCACACCCTGCACGTCGGCCTGCCCGCCCAGCTTGCCTTCGGTGCCCACCTCGCGCGCCACCCGCGTCACTTCCGCGGCGAACGACCGAAGCTGGTCCACCATCGTGTTGACGGTGTTCTTAAGTTCCAGGATCTCGCCCTTCACGTCCACCGTGATCTTCTTCGACAGGTCCCCCGCAGCCACCGCCTTCGTCACGTCCGCGATGTTGCGCACCTGGCTCGTCAGGTTGCCGGCCATCGAATTGACCGAGTCGGTCAGGTCCTTCCACGTCCCCGACACGCCTTCCACCCGCGCCTGCCCGCCGAGCGAGCCTTCGGTGCCCACTTCGCGCGCCACCCGCGTCACTTCGGATGCGAACGATCGAAGCTGGTCCACCATCGTGTTGATCGTGTTCTTCAGCGTCAGGAACTCGCCCTTCACGTCCACGTCGATCTTCTTCGAGAGGTCGCCCTTGGCCACCGCCGTCGTCACATCCGCGATGTTGCGCACCTGGTCGGTCAGGTTGCCTGCCATCGAGTTGACCGAGTCGGTCAGGTCCTTCCAGGTGCCCGCCACGCCCTTGACCTTGGCCTGGCCGCCGAGCTTGCCTTCGGTGCCCACCTCGCGCGCCACCCGCGTGACCTCGGCCGAGAAGTCGCCAAGCTGCTCGACCATCTTGTTGATCGTCTTCGCCGTGCGCAGGAACTCGCCCTCGAGTTCGCGTCCGTCGACTTCCAGCGCCATGCTCTTGGACAAGTCGCCCTGCGCGACCGCGCCGATCACACGCGCCACCTCCGTGGTCGGATGCACCAGGTCATCGATCAGCGCATTGACGCATTCGATCGACTGCCCCCAGAAGCCGCGCGTCTCGGTGAGGATGGCGCGCTGCTTGAGCTTGCCTTCCTTGCCCACCACCCTGCGCAGGCGGATCAGCTCGGCAGCGAGCGTGGCGTTCTGGTCGACCACGTCGTTGAAGACCTCCGCCACCCGGCCGGCAATGCCGGTCCAGTGCATCGGCAGCCGCACCTTCGCATCGCCGATCCGCAACCTCGCGAGCGCGTCCAGCAGTAGCTCGTATTCCTCTTGGGGCGCGGCCAATTGGAGCGTGTCGGGTGCGTTCATTTTCGATCTTCCAGTCGATGGGGCAACACAAGTACGACGCCCGCGAACACGCGGGCAATCTGACTGGCACTACGCCGAAATGTGTTGCCCTCATCCCCATGGAAACATCGGCAGGCCCGCAAACCGAGGCTGAAAAAACCAGTGTTCCGCTTCCCGGCCGTCGATCTTCAAGACTGCTCTGGCGACGACGCCGGCCATGGGCAGGCGCTCGCGCGGCCCTCATCCCCGGCGCGCGCGATAACCCGCCACGGCTGCATGTTGCACGCCGTCACATACGTCGCATGTAGGAGAAAAGCGCGCCTTGGCGTCTCGTCTTACGAGAATTCGATCTGATTCTCGAACCCGAAGTCCTCGCTCGACAGCACGACCGGCTTGTGCGACGTTGTCCGGTAGCGCTGCAAGGCCTTGCCCTCGATGCGAGAGGCATGGGCGACGAACGCGTCGACGAGCGATTCAGCGCCGCCGGTCGCCCCGAAGTAGTCGCGCAGCGGGTCTTCGCCGACCTGGGCAATGATGCGCGGCCCATCGGGGCCCTCCGGATAGATCGCAAACTTGACGCTCGCGGTATCGAAACAATAGATAGCTTCGTGCATCGCTTGTCTCCGGAATTTGTGTCCGAGGACGTTAGTACGTGAAGCGGACTTTTGCAGAGGTGCCGACGCCTTTTTTGTGTCAGGCTGTTCCTACGAAAACGGGCGCCCTCGACAGCCTCCGTTCCCGCCAGGGCATCTGGAAATTCTGGTTTCAATTTGTTCGCGGATGCCGTTCCGGCGCCGTCGACCACCCGGCCTGCGAGATTTCAATTGCGACTTCCGGCAGGCGTTCGGCACCGCAGCGCAGCCCTCGGACATCGGCCAGGATCGGCCAGAATTGGCCGGATCATGCATGTCCACGAAGCCGTCACCTCCCGCCGATCGATCCGGTCCTTCCTCCCCGACCCCGTACCGCCCGAGGCCATCCGCCGGGTCCTGTCGCTGGCCATGCGCGCGCCATCGGGCGGCAACCTCCAGCCCTGGCAGATCGACGTGATGGCCGGCGAACCGCTCGCCGCGCTCAAGGCCGAGATGCAGCACAACCTGCGCACTGGCGTCCAGGAGACGCCCGCCTACGACGTCTATCCGCCGGCCCTCGCATCGCCCTGGCGCGACAGGCGCTTCCAGGTCGGCGAGGCGATGTATGCGCGCCTGGGCATTCCGCGTGAAGACAAGGCTGCGCGCAGGCGCTGGTTTGCCCACAACTACGCCTTCTTCGGCGCGCCGATGGCGCTGTTCTGCTCGATCGATCGCGGCATGGGCCCGCCGCAATGGTCGGACTGCGGAATGTTCCTGCAGACGGTCATGCTCCTGCTGCGCGAAGAAGGGCTCGACAGTTGCCCGCAGGAATGCTGGGCCCACTACCCCGACACCGTCAGCCGAGCGCTACAACTGCCGCCCGAACGCATGCTCTTCACCGGCATGTCGATCGGCTGGGCCGATACCTCGCATCCGGTCAATGCGCTGGTCACCGACCGGGCGCCTATCGAGGAGATCGTGCGCTTCAGCGGCGTTTGAGCCTTTCACCGCGAGACCGAGCCGACCGGGCCGGGTCCGGCCAGTCGGATCACATCTCAGGTCGGATCGGCAAACCGCGGCGCACGCCGCTCCATGTTGGCATTGACCGCTTCAGTCTGGTTCGCACTGCCCACCAGCGCCTTCTGCTCGACCGACTCGGCAAACAGCAATTCAGCCTGATCCATTTGCATCGACGCATTCAGCAATCGCTTGCCCGCGCGAATCGCGTCAGGGCTCTTCGCTGCAATCTCGTGCGCCATCTGCAATGCTTCGGCCAGCGGGTCGGCCGCGACGCGCGTGGCAAACCCGATGCGCAATGCCTCCTCACCGGAAAAAATCCGGCCGGAGTAGGTGAGTTCGCGCACCAGGTCCGCCCGCGCCAGTTCGCGCATCAGCACCATGCCGGCCATGTCGGGCACCAGGCCCCACTTGATCTCCATGACCGACATCTTCGTGTCGGGTGCAACGATGCGCACATCCGCCCCCAGCGCCACCTGCAAGCCGCCGCCGAAGGCCACGCCGTGCACAGCGGCGATCACCGGCACCGGCACCTGCCGCCACACCCATGCCACCTGCTGCGCGGCGTTGGCGATTCCGTGCGTACGCACGGCAAGGTCCGCGCCGGCGGCGCCTTCGCCCAGCAGCTGGAGGCCATCCGCCTTCCCCATGCGCTGGAAGGACTGCATGTCGAGCCCGGCGCAGAAGGCCTTGCCCCGGCCCGCAATGACCACTGCGCGCACCGTGACGTCGTGCCGCAGTTGCTCGCCGGCCTCGATCAGCGCGTCGAACATCGCGGGGTCGAGCGCGTTCATCTTGTCGGTGCGTACCATTTGAAGTTCGACCACGCCATCGGGGTGGCGGGTCCGTTCGATACGATCATTCATCGGCAACTCCTTTTTCGCGAGTATGCGGCCCGGGCAGGGGGAGATGATTCGAGTCGCGTCGCACCGGCGACGCCAACCTGCACAGCATGAGAAAGCAAGACCATGAGTATCCGCATCGTCCGCCTCGGCACTGAACGCGCGCCCGGAGAAGGGCTGCGCATCGGCACGGTTCGGCGACCGCCGCGCGGCGTGCCGAAGACCGAGTTCGCCAGCCAGAACTGGTACGACGTCTGGTACCCCAATCTCGCGCCGTCGGCCGAAACCATGAAGCTCGGACAGGACGCCGAGACACCCACGCAATGGAACGCCTTCATCCGCGCCTACAAGCGCGAGATGGCCGAGCCCGACGCCAGCCGCAGCCTCGATCTGCTCGCCGCGCTGTCGCACCAGAGCGCGTTGGCGGTCGGCTGCTATTGCGAGGACGAATCGCGCTGCCATCGCTCGCTGCTGCGCGGCCTGCTGCAAGAACGCGGTGCGGACATCGCCGGCTGATCAGCCGCTCGTTCCGCAGCGTTCCAGCGCATCGAACGACACGATCTCGATCTTCCCGTAACCCAGCGAGATCATTCCTTCCCGCGCCAACGCGTTGAGCTCCCCCGAGAGTGTCTGCCGCGTCACCCCGAGCATCATCGCCAGCGCCTCCTGCGACAGCATCACGCGATCCCGCGCCTGCGGCGATTGCGTCGCATCGCCCCGCGCCAGCGTGCAGAGCCGCCGCGCCACGCGTGCCCGCAGGTCGCGCAGCGTCGCGTCCTCCATCAACGCATAGAGAAAGCGCACCCGCGCTGCCAGCAACGCGGTCATTGCATTGGCGAACACCACGTCCTGCATCAGTTCCGCGAAAGCCTCCTGCGGCACCACCAGCAGGTCGAGCGCGGTGAGCGCGGTCGCATCGTGCGTGCGCGGCGACCCGTCGATCAGCGAGAGTTCGCCGAACCAGTTGCCGGGCTCGATGACCGACAGGATCGCTTCGCGCCCGTCGTGTCGCAGCGTCGAAGCCTTGACCATTCCGCGCGCCAGCCCGTACAGGCCGCTGCCGGCGACGGTGACCGGATCACCCTGCCGGAACAGCATCGCACCGCGCCGCCAGTGCGTCAGCTCCGCCGCGCCCAGCAAGGCCTCGCGCTGCGCCCGCGGCATGCCCGCGAACCAGGGATTGGCGCCCATCGCGTCGCGGTGCGCAGCCGAAAGGTGCAGCCTGGGGAGCGCGGCCATGGCAAGAGACGTTGGGGTTTACGTGCGTATCAGACTGTCCGTTTTCCGACAGTTTCGGAACTGGCCGAAGTCTACAGTGGGCCCACCCCACAGGAGAGACAACGTATGAACGCAAGAGCAAGCTTCGTCCGCATGCAGGACAGCACGCGCGAAGACTGGCAGATCATCAGCGGCGAATTCATGCAGTTCGCACGCGGCCTGCCGGCACGCGTGGTCAAGCACCTTCAGATTCTCGAAGGCGACTACGGCGGCTTCCCAGTCGACCGCTACACCCACTCGCTGCAGACCGCTACGCGCGCCCTGCGCGCCGGTCGCGACGACGAATACGTGGTCTGCGCCCTGCTGCACGACATCGGCGACACGCTCGGCACCATGAACCACCCCGACATCGCCGCCGCCATCCTCAAGCCCTTCGTCAGCGAGGAGAACCACTGGATGGTGCAGCACCACGGCATCTTCCAGGGCCACTATTTCTTCCATCACGTCGGGCTCGACCGCAACCTGCGCGACAACTTCAAGGCGCACCCCTGCTACGAGCGCACCGCGGAATTCTGCGAGCTCTACGACAACCCGGCCTTCGACCCGAAGGGCGAGACCCTGCCCATTTCCGAGTTCATGCCGATGCTGCAACGCGTGATGGCGCAGCCGAAGCAGAGCATCTACAAGGCCGCGCTGCAGGAACCGGCCGCCGCCTGAATCCCGTCGCCAACAAGGAGCCCACCATGAACGCCACCACCCAATCCGAAGTCCAGAAGGTCGTCTCCGCCGAAGAATGGCAATTGCGGGTCGACCTCGCCGCGTGCTACCGCCTCGTGGCGATGCACGGCTGGAGCGACCTGATCTTCACGCACATCAGCGCGCGCATCCCCGGCCCCGAGCATCACTTCCTCATCAACCCCTACGGCCTGATGTTCGACGAGATCACCGCGTCGAGCCTGGTCAAGGTCGACCAGGACTGCAACAAGCTCATCGATTCGCCCTACCCCGTCAACCCGGCCGGCTTCGTGATCCACAGCGCCATCCACGCGGTGCGCGAAGACGTCCAGTGCGTGCTGCACACCCATACCAAGGCCGGCGTCGCCGTGAGTGCGCAAAAAGGCGGCGTGCTGCCGATCAGCCAGCAGTCGACCTTCGTGCTCGCCTCGCTGGCGTACCACGGCTATGAAGGCGTGGCGATCCGCGACGACGAAAAGGCCCGCCTGCAGGCAGACCTCGGCCACGCCAACTTCTTCATGCTGCGCAACCACGGCCTGTTGACCTGCGGCAAGACCATCGCCGACGCCTTCCTTTCGATGTATACCTTCGAGAACACCTGCCAGATCCAGATCGCGGCGCAAGCCGGCGGCGGCGAGTTGACGCAGGTCGACCCGCGCATCGTCGAAGGGGTGGGCCAGGCGCTGAAGGTGCAGACCGGCGGCCTGGGCGGCGCGTTCGTCTGGCCCTCGCTGATCCGCAAGCTCGACCGCGTCGACCCGAGCTACAAGGACTGACGCACGCGCGCCGCCGGGTCGCAAGCAGCCCGCGTTCACCTTGAGACCAAGTCAGCAGGTGAGCGAACTGCTGCCCATCGAAGGCATCGACTTCATCTGCGAGCCGTCGGCCGAGGTGCAGCGCGGGACGGTGTTCTCCTCGGGCAAGGCGGCCTTCGCCTTGCTCAGATATCGAGCGCCGAGGTGTCCTCGGGATTGTCCTCGCGCCCTTCTTCCGCCGCACGGCAGTACTCGCGCAGCTTGAGCAGCGCGCGGTACATCGCATCGCGCTCATCGGGCGGCAGCACACGGATCGCCGCCGCCTGGCGCCGCCGCGCGATCGGGATGGCTTCGGCGTGCAGCGCCTGGCCTTCGGGCGTGATGCGGCAATAGATTTTCTTGCGCGGCGTATTGCCCTCGGGCTCCAGCACGACGAGCCCGCGGCCCTCGAGCAGCTTCAACGTGCGGCTGACCAGCGCCTTGTCGGATGTGGACTGCACCACCAGGTCGCTGAACGCGATCCGCCCCGCGTGGGCCACCAGCGCCAGCAAGCGCCACTCCGACACCGACAGGCCGAACTGCTCCGCATACGGCATCGTGAGGGTGCGCCGCAATGCGTTGCCCACCTGGCTCATCATGGTCGTGATGAAGGCGTCGACATTCAGCGTCGAACCGGCTTCGTCGAGATCGGTCCAGGGCGTGCGGGAGGCGTCAGGAGCGGCTGGAGGGTTGTGTGCGTCGGTCATTGGAGCCGCATTGTTCCACGCTGGCCCGACTGCGAAACACCTATCACCACTAGTTTAAATATCAATACGTCAATAGGTGTTTGCAGTAAGTTGATCTATCAACATACGATTCACAATCCACATTCATTGGTGGATCGTTGTTTCACCAATGAATCACACCCGCTTTGATCCCTCAATTGCCAGCCGCCACGCATTGCCTGCACGCCAGCGTGGCCCCTTTCAGGAGCCAGTGATGTTCTCGACCCGTCGCCAAGTCCTTCTTGCGGCCACGATGGCGGCCTGCGCCATGACCGCCGGCCATGCCGTCGCCCAACCCGACTACCCTTCCAAGCCCGTCACGGTCGTCGTGTCGTACCCGCCGGGCGGCGACACGGATGCCATCGCGCGCCTGTTCGCCGAAAAACTCTCGGTGCGCCTGAAGCAGCCCGTCATCATCGACAACAAGCCCGGTGCCGGCGGCGCACTCGGCAACACCTCGGTGAGCCGCGCCCTGCCCGATGGCTACACGCTGCTGTTCACGCCCAACCCCTTCACGACGGCGCCGCTGGTGATGAAGCTGACCTCCGGCGCCAACTACGACGTGCTGCACGGCTTCGAGCCGGTCATCAACACGGCGACGCAGCCACTGGTGCTGGTCGCCAACCCGGGCATCGGCGTGAAGACGCTGCCTGAACTGATCGCGGCTGCCAAGGCGGGCAAGGCCGTCACCTATGCCAGCCCCGGCGCCGGCTCGCCGATGCACATCGTCGGCGAATGGCTCAACCAGGCGGCTGGCGTGAAGATCACGCACGTGCCCTATCGGGGCGTCGCCCCCTCGGTCACCGACGTGGTGGCGGGCCATGTGGACACCGCCTGGGTCACCTTCGGCGCGGTGCGCCAATACCTGCAGGCCGGCCGGCTGATCCCCCTGGCCATCGGCGATGCGCAGCGCTCGCGTCTGGCGCCCAACGTGCCGACGCTGGCGGAACTGGGCTACCGGAACGTCGTGGTCGGAGCCTGGAACGGCTTCTTCGCGCCCAAGGGAACGCCCGCCTCCATCGTCAAGTTGCTGAACGAGAACCTCGACGAGATCCTCAAGTCACCCGAGGTCGTCGAGAAGCTCGCCGTCTTCGGCGCCCTGCCCGCCGGCGGCGCGCCGGACGCGCTCGGCAAGATCAACGCCACCGACTACGCCGTGATGGGCAAGGTCATCCGCGACCTGGGGATCTCGGCAGAGTGAAACGCGACGCCGAAGCCAGCACGGAGCCGTCGATGGCCACCACCAACCGATCGACCCTGGGCGCGCACATTCCCCAAGTGACGGCACGCGCCAAGGTGCTGGGGCGCGCGGTCTACGCGGGCGACATCAAGGTGGCGGGCATGCTGCACGGCAAGGTGCTGCGCAGCCCCTATCCGCATGCGCGCATCGTCTCCATCGACACCTCGGAAGCGCTTGCGCTGCCGGGCGTCAAGGCGGTCGTTACCGGCATGGACACACCTCGCGCCATGTGGGGGGTGCATCGCAAGGAGCGGCGCATCCTGGCCGAAGGCGTGGTGCGCTTCGCGGGCGAGGAAGTGGCCGCGGTCGCGGCCACGACGGAGGAAATCGCCCGCGATGCACTGGACCTGATCCGCGTCGAATACGAGGAACTGCCGGCGATCCTCACGCCCGACGAAGCGCTCGACGAGGAAGCGCCCGGCGTGCATCCTGGCCGCGACAACGTCGCGCACGAGATCCGCTTCGAACGCGGCGACGTCGAGGCCGGCTTCGCATCGGCCCACGTGGTGCACGAGGCCACCTACGAAACGCACGCGCAGTACCCTGGCTACCTGGAGCCGATGGGCACCGTGGCCAGCATCGACCCCGAGGGCCGGCTCGTCGTGTGGACCTCGACGCAATCGGTGACGCAGGCACGCCTGCGCCTGGCCGCCGCGCTCGAACGCCCGGTCTCCAGCATCCGCGTGAGGCAGGCGACCACCGGCGGCGGCTTCGGCGGCAAGCTGGTGGAAGACGCCAACAACCTCGTCGCCGGCCTGCTGGCAGTGAAGACCGGCAGGCCGGTGCGCGTGGTCAACAACCGGCTGGAAGACTTCCAGGCGGCCTGTTCCAGCGTGCCCGAGCGCATCACCCTGCGCCTGGGCATGGACCGCGACGGACTCATCGTGGCCAAGGACGTGCGCATCGTCGCCGAATGCGGCGCCTACTGCGGACTGGCGAGCGAAGTGATGCACGTGAGCGCCATGCGCAGCGACAACATGCACCGCAACCCCAACGTGCGCTCGCATGCCACGCTGGTCTACACCCACACGCCGCCGCATGGCGCCTTCCGCGGCTTCGGCGGCACGCAGATGCTGTTCGCGCTCAACAGCCACATCCACACGATGGCCGGCATGCTGGGGCTCGACCCGGTGGACATCCACAAGCGCAATGCCATCGGCCAGGGCGAAGTCTCGGTGCATGGATGGCAGATCGGCAGCACCGGGCTGGTCGAGTGCATCGACCAGGCTACCGAGGCCATCGGCTGGCAGGCCAAGCGGGCGGCAGCAAGATCCTCCACAGGCCCGAAGCGCCGCGGCATCGGCATGGCCGCGGCCATGCACGTGAGCGGCAACCGCACCATCGGCAACTGGGACGGCTCCACCGTGGTCGTCAAGATCAACGAGGACGGCCGCGTGTTCATCCAGAGCGGCGAGTGCGACATGGGCCAGGGCGCGATGACCATGCTGAGCCAGGTCGTCGCGCACGAGCTGGACCTGCCGCTGGCACACGTGCACGTGCTGCCGCCCGACACCGACACGTCGCCGATCGCCATCGGCTCGCTGGCCTCGCGCGTGACCATCGCGGGCGGCAACGCGGCCATCGTCGCGGCGCGCATGGCGCGCGACAAGCTCTTCGCGCTCGCGTCGCGGCAATGGAGCGTGCCCGTCGAGCAGTTGAGGATCGGCGACGGCGCCGTCTTCCTGGCAGATGCGCCCGATCGCCGCGCGACCATCGCCGAGCTGGCCAGGCTGCACGTCTGGCGCGACGGCGGCGAAGGCATACAGGTCAGCGGCTCCTGGGACGCGAAGACCGTCATGCACGATGACAAGGTCTACGGCAACATCGCGCCGGCCTATTCCTTCGCGGCGCAGGCCGTGGAAGTGGAAGTCGACACCGAGACCGGCCAGGTCACCGTGCTCGACAGCTACGTGGCCGACGATTGCGGCAAGGCGCTGAACCCGGTCGCGATCCACGGCCAGACCAACGGCGCCACCGTGCAGGCCTTCGGCTGGGCGCTCTACGAGCAGATGCAGTTGGACGGCGGCCGCCTCATGAACGGCAACTTCGCCGACTACACGATGCCCACCGCCGACGCGGTGCCGATGCTGCGCGGCGGCTTCGTCGAATCGAACGACCCCAACGGCCCCTACGGCGCCAAGGGCGCGAGCGAGACGGCCATCCTGCCCGGCGCGCCGGCCATTGCCAACGCGGTGTTCGACGCGGTCGGCGTGCGCATCACCGCACTGCCGATCACCCCCGAGAAAGTCCTCGCCGCGCTGCGTGCGCGCCGGGAACAGGAGAAGCGCGATGCGTGATTTCGACTACCTCGAGCCGGACTCGGTCGACGAAGCCAGCCGCATGCTGGGCGACCTCGGCGACGACTGCCGCGCGATCGCCGGCGGCACCGCGTTGATGCTCGGCATGCGCCAGCGCATGCTGGCGCCGACGCACCTCGTCTCGCTGGCGCGCCTGCAGGCCCTGCGCGGCATCGACTTCGACGAACGCAACGGCCTGCGCATCGGCGCGCTGACGCGCCATGCCGACGTCGCCAACTCGCCGCTGGTGCGCACGCACTATCCGGTGCTGGCGAGCATGGCTTCGCGCATGGCGAATCCACAGGTGCGCAACCAGGGAACGATCGGCGGCAACCTCTGCTATGCCGATCCGTCGACCGACCCGCCGGGCTGCCTGATGGCACTCGATGCCCAGGTCGTGCTCGGCAGCTCGCGTGGCGAGCGTGTGCTGTCGATCGAGGAATTCCTCGTCGACTACTACGTGACGGCGCTGGAGCCCGACGAGATGGTGGTCGAGATCCGCGTGCCGCCTCTGGCCCAGGGCACCGCCGGCATCTATTCGCGCTTCCTGCGCACGGCGGCCGAGCACCGGCCGCTTGCCAGCGTCGCATTCATCGCGCGGCGCGATGGCGCGCTGTGCCGCGAAGCCAGGCTCGCGGTCGGCGCGTCCACCCCCATCCCCACCCGGCTGCGGCGCGCCGAGGCCTTCCTCGAAGGCCGGACCGTCACGGCCGACACCGCGGCCGAGGTGGCCGACATCGTGGCGGCCGACATCGTGCCGGTGTCGGACACGCGCGGCTCGGCGGATTTCCGCCGCGACATGGTGCGTGTCGTCGCGCGCCGCACCGTGGCCGAGCTGTTCGGCCTGGAACACATCGAGGAAGCCCTGCAATGAGCCACCACCGTATCGAATGCACCGTGAACGGCGAGGCGCACAGCGTCGACGTGCCATCGCGCCGCCTGTTGTCCGACTTGTTGCGCGACGACCTTCACCTCACCGGCACCAAGCGCGGCTGCGAGACCGGCATCTGCGGCGCCTGCTCGGTGCTGGTCGACGGCGAGGTCGTCAAGTCGTGCCTGATGCTCGCCGTGCAGGTACAGGGCCGCGCGGTCTCGACCGTCGAGGGACTTGCCAGCGGCGACGAGCTCCATCCATTGCAGGACAGCTTCATGCAGTGCGGCGGCCTGCAATGCGGCTACTGCACGCCGGGCCTGCTCATGACCTCGTGCGCGATGCTGAAGCACAACCCCGAGCCGACCGTCGACGAAGTGCGCCATGGCCTCAGCGGCAACCTGTGCCGCTGCACCGGCTACACGCAGATCGTCGAATCCATCCTGACTGCTGCGGAGAAGATGCGTGGAAATTGAAAAGACATTGACCGTCGCGGCCGACCCGCAACGCGTGTGGGCCCTGCTGCTCGACCCGCAGGTGATGGGCGGCTGCGTGCCCGGCATGAAGTCGATCGACGTCGTCAGCGACGTCGAGTACGTGGCGGTGATGCACGTGAAGATCGCCTTCATCAACGCCAAGTTCAAGCTGCGCACCACCATCGTGGAGCAGCGCGCGCCAAGCTACCTGCGCACCGAAGGCACGGGCGAGGACGCCTCGGTGGCCAGCTCGCTCAAGCAGCAGAGCGAGATCTTCCTCACGCCCACGGCCGACGGCGGCACCGAGCTGCGCATCAAGGTGCAGGTCGACGTGCTGGGCCGGCTGGGCACGTTCGGACTCAGCGTCATGAAGACCAAGGCCGACCGGATGTGGGAGGAGTTCGGCGCGAACCTCGCGGCGCGAATCGATGGCGGGGTTGCCGTGCCTGCGGTGACGGCGGGGACTGCGGTGACGACAGTGCCAGCAGTGCCCGCAGTGGCAGCAGTGACGGTAGCTGCGGGAGCGGCGACACCTGCGGGAGCTGCCATCATCGCCGTCCCTGCGCCTGCGCCTTCGGCAATGCCCGCACCTTCGGCTGCGGCGGCACTTTCGACCGCACCCGCAAAGGGGTCGATGCCAACGGCGGCACCGACCTCTTCGGAGCGCGTAGTACCCGCGCGCGCGGCGACTCCGCGGCAGGTCGAGGCGACCTTGCCCGACGCCAGCCCCGGCTGGTGGTCGCGCCTGACGGGCGCCCGGTCCGGCAGCGGCGCGAACGTCGCCGCGAACGGCCGCTTCATCCACATCGAAGTACGCCAGCTCGACAAGACCATCAGCATCGACTGGCCGCTGGAGAGCGCAGACCAGTGCAAGGCATGGCTGCGCGAACTGGTGCAGTGAAGGGTTCGCGGCCCGCGCCGGCGAGCCCGCCGCGACGGCCCGAACCGCGACTAAACTTGCCGCGATTCGCCGCCGCAGAACCATGACCCGCAACGCACCCATCGACCCCTCCCTCGTCGCCGCCTTCGCACCCCATGGCGTGCTGCGAGCCTCCATCAACCTCGGCAACCCGATCCTCGCGAATCGCGACAAGACGAACGGCGAGCCCGTCGGCGTGTCGGTCGACCTGGCGCGTGCGCTCGGCAGGCGGCTCGGCGTGGGCGTCGAGCTGGTGGTGTTCGACAAGGCGGCGCAATCCGTCGATGCGGTGAAGAGCGGCAAGGCCGACATCGGTTTCTTCGCCATCGATCCCGCGCGCAGCGAAGGCCTGAGCTTCACCGCGCCCTACGTGCTCATCGAAGGCTCCTACCTGGTGAAGCAGGACTCCTCGCTCCAGGACAACGCGGAAGTGGATCGCGATGGCCTGCACATCGCCGTCGGTTCGGGCAGCGCCTACGACCTGTTCCTGACCCGCGAAATCAAGCACGCAACCATCGAACGCATCGTCCATGTGCCGGACGTGCTCACAGCCGTGCAGCAAGGCCGTGTCGATGTCGCAGCGGGCATCCGCACGATGCTGGAAGGCTGGGCTTCGCAGCATCCCGGCTTGCGCCTGTTGCCGGGCCGTTTCATGGTGATCCAGCAGGCCATGGGCATGCCGGCCGATCGCGGACCAGCCGCTGCCGCAGCGCTTGCCGCGTTCGTCGAGGACATGAAGGCCGCCGGTGAGGTAGCGGCGTCATTGGCTCGCCACGGCATCGTGGGCGGGACAGTGGCGCCTGCGGCGAGCTGAGAGACACCACGTAGCGTCGGCCTGTCACGCGCCAATCACGCCGCCGTCAGTCAGCGCGGTTCAGAGGCCGAGCGCGCTGCACATCGCCGCCGGCGACAGGCGCTCCGGCGGATTCGGCCAGCCACCATCGAGCAACTCGACCATCTTCGCGTTGCGCGGCGCGTTGCGGCCATGCGCCAGCGCGAGGCGCACCACCTCGCCACACAACGCATCGACCTCCGTGCGCCGCCCCAATGCCAGGTCATCGGCCATGCTGGAGCGCGCCTTGGCATCGATCTTCAGCATGCGCGCCGCGACGATGCGGAACAGCCAGTTCGGCAGGCGCAGCAGCGTGGGCAGGCGCCGCGCGGGCACGGCAGCCACCTGCGCCGGCTCGATGCCGGCCGCCTCCAGCGCCATGATCGCTTCCTCGATCAGCGCCGCGAAGGACCGCCGGTAGCCGTGCTGGAGCAGTTCGTCGCGCAACGGCAACCCCGACAGCGCATTGACCGGGTTGTTGAGGTTCAGCAGAAGCTTGCCCCATTGGACCGACAGCACGTCCGCGCGCAGGTCGAGCGGCACGCCGGCTTTTTCAAAGATGGCGGTCCAAGGCGTCAACGCGGTGTCATCCAGCGACATGAGCCGGCCAGTGGTACCGCGATGGAATGCACCCGGCGACAACTCGGCCACGTTGTACGGAACCATCGCGGGCAGCACCTTGAGCGTCGGCGCCGCGGCCGTGGCGACTGCCGCGTTCGAAATGCCGTTCTGCAGGGAGAGCACCAGCGTGCCCGCCGGCAAAGCCGCACCGAGTTCGGCCGCGGCCTCCGCCGTGGCGCCGCTCTTCACGCACAACAGGACAACCGATGGCGCCGCTCCCGCCGGCACGGCTTGCACGAGCTGGATGCCGCTGGCTTCCACCTTTCGCCTGGCGCCATCGAGATCCGTCAGCGTGAGTCCGTTCCGCGCGATGGCATCGAGCACGCGCGGACGACCGACGAGCGTCACCGGAACACCCGCGGCCGCAAGGCAGCCACCGACGTAGCAGCCGATGCTGCCTGCACCCATGACGAGCACCGATCCTGCCGTCATGTCAGGCGCCTTCAAACCGCGCGTTCGGCCACCCAGCCCCGGACCGACTGCAGCGCAGCAGCCAGGCCGCTCGCATCGGTGCCGCCGGCCATGGCCATGTCGGGCTTGCCGCCGCCCTTGCCGCCCACTTGCTGCGCGACGAAGTTGACCAACTCGCCGGCCTTGACCTTGCCCATGGTGTCGGCCGTGACACCGGCCGCGAGCTGCACCTTGAGGCCGTCGACGGTGGCCAGCACGATGGCAGCGGTCTTGAGCTTGTCCTTGAGCTTGTCCATGGTGTCGCGCAGCGTCTTGGCATCGGCGCCATCGAGCTTGGCGGCGAGCACCTTGATGCCGTTCACGTCGACGGCTTGCAGCACCAGTTCATCGCCCTTCGAAGATGCGAGCTTGCCCTTGAGCGCACCGACTTCGCGCTCCAGCGCGCGCACCTGGTCGAGGACTTGCGTGAGGCGGCCCTGCAGTTCGGCAGCCGGCGCCTTGAGTGTTTGCGCAGCCGCCTGCACCGTCGATTCGAGGTCTTGCAGATAGGCGAGCGCGTTGGCGCCCGTGATGGCTTCGACACGGCGAATGCCGGCCGCGACGCCGCCTTCGCTGACGATCTTGAACAGGCCGATGTCGCCGGTGCGCGAGACGTGCGTGCCGCCGCAGAGTTCGCGGCTGCTGCCGATGTCGAGCACGCGGACGGTCTCGCCGTACTTCTCGCCGAACAGCATCATGGCGCCGGTCTTCTGGGCCGATTCGATGTCCATCACGCGGGCTTGCGTCGCCTGGTTCGCGAGGATCTCGGCATTGACGCGCTTCTCGATCTCCAGGATTTGCGCCTGCGTGACCGGCGCGTTGTGCGTGAAGTCGAAGCGCGTCTTGTCGGCATCGACCAGCGAGCCCTTTTGCGTCACGTGCTCGCCGAGCACCTCGCGCAATGCCTTGTGCATCAGGTGGGTCACGCTGTGGTTGCGCATGGTCGCCGCACGGCGCGCACCGTCGACCGCCGCCTTGACCGTGTCGCCGACCTTCAGCGTGCCTTGCGTCTGCGTGCCGTGGTGGCCGAACACGTCGGCCTTGATCTTCTGCGTGTCCTCGACGCCGAACTGCACGCCCTCGGCGCTCAGCACGCCCTGGTCGCCAACCTGGCCGCCGCTTTCCGAATAGAACGGCGTGCTGTCGAGCACGACGATGCCGGGCTGGCCTTCCTTCAACTCATCGACCGAAGCGCCTTCGAAGTAGAGCGCCACGACCTTGGCGCTTTCTTCCAGGTGCTCGTAGCCGGTGAAGGTGTTGCCTGCGCCGGTGTACTCCACGGCGCGGTCCATCTTGAACTTGCCGGCTGCGCGGCCTGCGGCCTTCTGCTTTTCCATTGCGGCGTTGAAGCCGGCTTCGTCGACAGCCACGTCGCGCTCGCGGCAGACGTCAGCGGACAAATCCAGCGGAAAGCCGAAGGTGTCGTGCAGCTTGAACGCCACTTCACCGGGCAGCACCTTCGCACCGCCGGCCAGGGCTGCGTCGAGGATTTCCATGCCATTGGCCAGCGTCTCGAAGAAACGCTCTTCTTCAGCCTTCAGCGTGGAGGTGATGCGCTTCTCGTCGGCCACCAGCTTGGGATAGGCGTCGCCCATCAGCACCACCAGATCGGGCACCAGCTTGTGGAAGAACGGCTTCTTCTGGCCCAGCTTGTAGCCGTGGCGGATGGCGCGGCGGATGATGCGGCGCTGTACGTAGCCACGGCCTTCGTTCGACGGGATCACGCCGTCAGCCACGAGGAACGCGGTCGCGCGGATGTGGTCGGCGATCACGCGCAGGCTCTTGTTGTCGAGGTCGCTCGTACCGGTCTCGCGCGCCGCGGCCTTCACCAGCTTGTCGAAGATGTCGATCTCGTAGTTGCTGTGCACGTGCTGCAGGATCGCGGCCAGCCGCTCCAGTCCCATGCCGGTGTCGACGCAGGGCGCGGGCAGCTTCTTCACGCTGCCGTCGGGCTGCATGTCGAACTGCATGAACACGTGGTTCCAGATCTCGATGAAGCGGTCGCCGTCTTCATCCGGGCTGCCGGGCGGGCCACCGGGAATGTGCGGGCCGTGGTCGTAGAAGATCTCGGAGCACGGGCCGCAGGGGCCGGTGTCGGCCATCATCCAGAAGTTGTCGGAGGCGTACTTGGCGCCCTTGTTGTCGCCGATGCGGATCACGCGTTCGGGCGGCAGGCCGATCTCCTGGGTCCAGATGTCGTAGGCCTCTTCGTCCTCGTGGTAGACCGTGGCCAGCAGGCGCTCGGCCGGCAGCTTGTAGACCTGCGTGAGCAGTTCCCAGCCCCACTTGAGCGAGTCACGCTTGAAGTAGTCGCCGAAGCTCCAGTTCCCCAGCATCTCGAAGAAGGTGTGGTGGCGCGCCGTGTAGCCCACGTTCTCCAGGTCGTTGTGCTTGCCGCCGGCGCGCAGGCAGGCCTGCACCGAGGCAGCGCGCACGTAGGGGCGCTTGTCTTCGCCGAGGAACACGTCCTTGAACTGGACCATGCCCGAGTTGGTGAACATCAGGGTCGGGTCGTTGCCCGGCACGAGCGGGCTGGAGGCCACCACCGTGTGCCCCTTCGATGCAAAGAAGTCGAGGAATGACTTGCGGATGTCGGCGACGGAAAAAGTGGGCTGGATCATCGGGACTCGGCTTCAAGACGCCAGGTGCAGGAACACACCTAACTGGTTGATTTTTTTGAACATTCGATTATAGGTTTCGCCCCTGGGCAGACAGCCCGCGCGCGACGCTTCGGGCCTGGCCATGCAAGCCGGGCCACCGCCCATTGGCGCCGCGTGAAATTAACACTTTCGCCGCGCGTATCGAGGAAGGGAAATATCGCTCCCCCGATGTCCAGCACTCCGAGGGCCCGCGCATCGATGAAGTGTCCGAGCGCATCCACCCGTCCCGTTCCGGCGACGGCATCTACTTCCCCGGCCCATCCCCGCACATGAGTCGCCAGGAGCGCGACCGGGCGCCAGGCAACGGAAAGTCGGTGTCACAGGACGTCGACATCTGCACCTCAGTCACCTTGCGGGCGCGGCGCACCACTGCCGCACCGGCGCCTGTCGGCGGCAGCTATTTCGCCTGGAGGGCGACCTTCAGTTCGGCCGACATCGGAATGCCGAGGGTCTTGGCCTTTCCGCCCAGCGAAATCGGTTTCACGAACCACTTGTCGTACCAGTCGTTCGCCTTGCCCGAGGTGACGGCGTTGGCGATCACGCCGTTCACCAGCGCCGTCATCCCCGCGTCGTCCTTGCGGAAGGCAATGGCAATCGACTCCGTCGACAACCGCTGCGGCAGCAGCGCGTACTGATCGGAATTGGCAACGCTGGCCATCTGCAACACGAGCGGTACCGTGTCGCGCGCATAGCCTTGCACCCATCCAAGCTGCAACTGGCTGAACGCCGCGTCGGGGTTCAGCGCGGCCTCGATCTTCCATGACCCCGGCTTCTTCTGCCGGTAGGCATCCAGCGCGTCGGAGGTGGTTGTGGTCTTGATCACGACGAGCTGCTTGCCGTCGAGTTGGTCCACGTTTTCAATGCCGTCCTTCTTGCGCACGGCGATGCTCACGCCATCGAAAAAAATCGGTTTCGAGAAAGAGACCAGCGCGCGGCGCTCGGGCGTATCGGAGGTGTTGGCGCACAGCAAGTCGACCACACCGTCGTTGACGAATTTCATCACGCGATCCACGTCGACGGATCGCATGTTGACGCGCAGGTTCGGCACGCTTTGCCTGATCTGCGCGACGACAGCGTTGCAGTATTCGATGGCATAGCCCGCGGCGTTCTTTTGCCCGTCGGTAAATGAAAACGGCGCGGCGTCATCGCGGTAACCCACGGTGATATGGCCCTGGCGCTTGATTTTCTCCAGCGCCGTCTCGGCATGCGCGGCACCAGACGAAGCCAGCCAGGCTGCGGCAATCGCCACGGGAATGGATGCGCGCCACAGGTGGTTGAATTTGGCGTCGATCATTTTGGACATCGCTCTCTCCTCCTTGTTGTAAACATTGAATGCCGGGGAAACATTAACAGTTGTTTACAAGCTTGAGCAACACCCTTGCCTCAAAAACTCGCCGCCAATCCGAGCGAAAAGCCCGAAACGTTGTTCCCAAACACATACCGGAGCACTGCCCGCAGGCGCGTGACGAAAACTTCGTGTGCGCTGGTGTCCAGTTCGAGCCCGAGGCCCAGGGTGGTCAGCCGATCGAAGCCCAGGATGTCCGCCTGGCTGCCCAAATACCGGGAGTGCGAAAACTCCAGCACGTAGCGCAGCGGCCGATCGAGCGCCTTCATCCCTGTGGGTGCGCGGTAGCGGGCCCAGACATTGGCCGTCCGCGCCGATGCGCTGCCCTGCAAGGAGGGGTTGTCCATCCCGTAGGTCTTCAGCTGGATGTCGCTGTAGCGCAGTTCCACGTCGACTTCATAGTTCTCGCGGTAGTGCTCCCAGTCGAGCATGAGGGAGCCGCCCAGGCCGTAGGCATCGAGGCGGCCGCCATTGATGAACTCGATCTGCCGGTCGGTGATGTGATTCAGATAGGCCTGCGCAACCCGGAGATCACTGGCCACGGTGCCCAGCGAGAAGTTGAAGATCGGCCGAAAAGCGAGTTCCGACGTAATCGGAAAATCCCAGCCGATACCGCCCGTACCGGTCAGGGTGTTCCACTTCGCGGGCAACCGGCGCGTTTCAGTGCCGTCGCTGGCGACGAAGACCGGGTCGTAGCGACTGTAGGCCGCCGCGCCCTCCAGGTAGAGCGGCACGGACTTGCTGAGTGTGAAGCCGCCACCCAGTTGCGTCATGAAGATGCCCGTCTTCTCGCCACTGGCGCTCTTGATCGAGAGGCTGCTTGACGTGAGGTCCGGCACCACCGAATACGCCATCAGCGCCAGCACGCCATTGGCCTGCTCCTGCACCCTTGGCCCCAGGATCCTGAGGTTCTGCGCGAACACGCCCGCCGGGGCCCACGCGAACGCGGCCATTGCCAGACCGCACCACAAACGAACAGACATTCTTGAACTCACCCTGGAGATTTGTTTTGATTTTCGGACCGGCATGCTACTGGCATGCCGCAAGCAAGCACGCAGTTCATGGCCTGGCGCGTCATGTTGCACTCGTCTGAAAGCTCGGCCGGTCGCAGGCTCCCGGGCCTCGGGCGTCGGGCCTCAGGCTCGGGCTCGGGCTCGGGCCTCGCGGATCTTTGGCGTAAAGTATTTGTACTGTTGCTGTTGCGTACAGATTTTTTGCGCGAGGAGTGTGCCATGAGCGAAGCCGGTTCATCCACGGAACAAGAGGTCATCCGCGTCGGCCAGATCGAGATCCGCTACCTGCACGAGGCCGGCAGCGGCCGGCAAATGGGCTGCTTCGAAATGCGGGTGCCGCCGGGCTCCAACGTGCCGCCGCCCCACAGCCATTCGGCCAACGAGGAACTCGTGTACGCCCTGGAAGGCACCTTGCGCTACTCCGTGGGCGACGAGACGCGCGACCTGCGGCCCGGCGACTCGATGACCACCCCGCGCGGCGTGGTCCATGCCTTCAGCAACCCGCATGCTGTCGAGGCGCGTGCGTTGGTGATCAACACGCCGGACATCGGCGCAGCGTACTTTCGCGAGGTCGGCGCGATCATCGGCGCTGGCGGACCGCCGGACAAGGCGAAACTTATGGCGACGATGCAGCGTTTTGGCCTGGTGCCCGCCGCGCCACCGGCCTGATCGCCAGCGAACGAGCGCGGCACCCTTCCCGCCCGGCCCCGGTCAATGCGCGCCGAGCACCCGATACAGGATCAGCAGGCAGGACGCAATGACGACCACCCCCGTCAGCCCGGCGCCGGCCTGGCGCGGCATGGTCGGGCCCAACGAACGGCTCAGGCCGAACGCGTTGGCCAGCCGCGCGATCAACAGCGCCACGCCGAGCACGTGAATGATCGTGATGGGCGTTCCCACCACTTCCGCGAGCACGATCAGCAGCAGGGCCAGCGGTGCATGCTCGGCAAAGTTGCCATGCGCCCGGATCGCCTGCGCCAGTCGCGCGTTGCCGCCGTCGCCGGCCTGGACACCGGATTTCACACGATTCAGGATCACGCGCACGGTCAGGACGAACGCAAGCAACCCGATGAGCGCGGCATAGAGGGCCGAAACGGCCGGAACGTTGGTGGACATAGGTAGCCTTTCGGTGTTGTGTGCAACCCCGACGATCGGGGTCACTCCATGACGTCGCGGCCCACGGCCTTTCGACAGGCCGACCGCGGATTCCTTCGAATTCCATGACTACGGCTGACGAATGCCCCGCGCCGATTCGTCCCGTCGCACGATTTCATCGACCAGCGCGGAGAACTGCCTCGCCAGCACGCTGCGCACCACCAGCGCGCCGACGACGGGCGGCACCGGAAAGTCCGGAATCAGCCGCCCTGAATAGCTGAGCCGCACGACGCCCGCGGGCAGGCGCTCCACCGCATAGACACCGTCGAACTCCTTGACGTTGCCGCTGACAGCGCGCGCCACGATCCGCCGTTGCGGCGACTCGACCACCTCCATGCGCACCTCGACGGCCTGACGAAACAGCAGGAAGCGAAACTGGCCCTTCTGCTCGACGAGCAACTTGTCGCCATTGCGCTCCAGCACCCGCGATGCGCTCATGTCCGGGATGAAGTCGGCGAGATTGTCGTAGTCGGTGATGGCGTCCCAGACCGCGCGCGCTTCGACCTGCATGTCCGCCGACGCGGCCACGGTGATGAGGTTGCCCTGCCCCGCCGTCTCGATGCTGATTTGGGAAGGCGAAGGCGAAGGCGCCGGCACCTGCGCCTGCAGGCTGGGGGCCATGGCGAGGATCAGGACGGCCGCAGCCATGCGCGCACACTGTCCGGGCCGCATCCGCTTCATTCGGGTGGGCTGCTTGCACGAACCGCGAAGCGCAGGCTCAGCCGGTCTTGCACCTGCACGGCACCACCCAGAATCGAGAAGGGCGCGATCCCGAAGTCCGATTGGTTGAACTCGATCAGCCCGCTCGCGCTGACTTCGCCAGGGCTGATCTCCAGCATCACCGGCACGACCAGATTTCGCTGGACGCCGTGCAGAGTGATCGCGACATCCAGCGTCGCCCTGCTTTCCATTTTGTCGACGGTATCGATGCGGATGAGTGCGAACGGAAATCGCTGCGTTTCGAGCACCATGGCGTGCATGTTGTCGCGTGTGCCGGCGATGTCGGCTTCACCTGGTTGCGTGTCGAACCCCGCCTGGGCCCGCAGCGCCGGTTCGTCGACCGTCAACTCGGTCAGCGGCACGAACAGGTCAGCGCGCCCCGCGTCCGGTGCCACAAAGCCTTGCACCCCGTGGCTGGCGACAACGTGGTCGTGGCCGAAGCGCGCCAGCGATCCGCCGCGGCGCACCGTGATGACGACCACCGATCGCGCAGGATCGACGCGATACACGCGCTTCCCCTGCGCGGTGGCCTGGGCATAGTCCTGCGTCGGAAAACCCTGCGGCGCCGGCTGCGCCGACAGGGCGCCCTTCTCGCGCACAGGCTGCGCACATGCCGCGACAAGCACGGCAAGGACGAGCACCACAAGGCGCGCGGCGCGCAGCATCGGGGCTCAACCGGCCTTGCGCAGCCGTACGCGGAATTTCACCGTCACGTCAGGGCCGATGACGTCCGTCGCGACCCACTCGCCGGTGCCAATGCCAAAGGGCGCCCGCTTGACCACGAACTGCCCTTCCATCGTGGCGGCATCGGCCGTGGCATTCCACGTGAAAGGCACCTCCACCGCTTGCTGTACGCCTTTCAATGCGAGCGTGCCGCGTGCCACGTAGCGGCCGGGTTGCGCCGCGCGAATCTCGGTGGCATGGAACTCGGCCTGCTGGTACTTGGCGAAATCGAACCACTCGGCGCCGGCGATGGCCTTGTTGATGTCGGCGCTCGCCATGTCCGCGCTCGCCACGCGGATGGTCACGTCCAGGCGGCCGTCCGCCGGCTTGTCCGGATCGAGGCTCAGGCGAACATCGAAATCCTTGAAGGTGCCCGGCGCGGCTGCCCCCTCGAAACTGGCGACGAATTCAAGCCGGCTGGCCGCGGGGTCGATCTTCCAATCGGCTGCGCAGGCAGGTTGAAGGGCGGCGCAAGTGAGCAGCGCGGCAATGCAGACAAGGTTTTTCATCTTGGATTGGCCCTGGTGGGCAGCATGCGGGTCAGCACATTGTCCCGTTGGATGAAGTGGTGCCGCAATGCCGCACCCACGTGAACGATGAGCAGCAGCGCCAGCGCGAGGCCCAGCGAAAAATGAACCAGGGCCGCAAGGCTGGCCGTGTTCTTGTCGGCCGCGACGATCGCCGGCAGCGGAAGCCGCCAGAAGATCCTGAACGGAATCCCCGCAGCGGAGTTGATGACCCATCCCGTGAGCGGAATGCCGAACATCAGCAGATAGAGCAATACGTGGCTCGCGTGCGCGGCCATGCGCTCCCACGCCGGCATGTCCGCGGGCAACGGTGGCGTTGGCGTCGCAAGGCGGCACAGCAGACGGATGACAACCAGCGCCAGCACCACGATGCCGGTGGACTTGTGCAAGACGAACAGCGTCAGCTTCGTCGGCGACAGGTGCCAGCTGGCGGCCAGCCAACCCAGCGCGAACTGGACGAAGATCAACAGGGCGATGAGCCAGTGCAGGAACTTCATCGCCGCGCTCCACGACATGCTCCCGCTCGGCTGGAGCGGGGCCGAGGGGCGGGAGCTGCCGGTGAGAAAGTGCGGTCGCATCGGTGCGGGTGTACAGCCTGGGGCCCAATTGCACAACACATGCGTTTCCCGCGCCGCAAGGTATGGGCAAAGCGCAACGCAGGGGCCGCTCCTGCGCTCGCACATGGCGACGGTGCCGGGGAGCCTGCCGTACCTGATCTCTGTCTACAGTTCCTTGCAGCACTCCTCCCACCAGTCGTTCAATGCATCGAGCGTGGAAATGGACGCTTGGGTTCGTCGATGTCCTTGCCTCATTTCTTGTGCGATAGTCTCGCCCCTTCGCCGAGATGCCCGTCCCCTTGCCTCGCCCGCCTTTGGAGTGTGTGATGACGCCTTATTCGCTTGCCGCCCTGTCCCTCGCCGTCACCTTGGTCTGCGCCGCGCCGGCCCAAGCCGACACGCTCAAGAAACCCGAACTCGACAAACTCGCCGCCATCGAACAAGCCACTCCATCCCCCGACTTCCAGGTCTTCCTGGACGCCGCGCTCAAGGCCAACCCGGCTCTGCAATCGGCCGTCACCGCCTACCGCGCGAAGACGCCACTTGCCGGCGACGACCTCGTCAACATCGGCCGCCTGCTCGGCCTGTGGAACCGGGCGCACAACCAACGCGCCGTGCTCGCCATGCTGGAGAAGATGGTCGAACTACCCACGGTTCGCGACGACAAGGTGCCGCCGCACCAGAGCCCCGCGATCATCGCGTTCGGCACGCTGCTCGAAGGCGCCGCGCGGGACTTCGGCCTCGCGTACCGCAACGTCGACAACCGCATTTTCGAAGTGAAATTGCCTGGTCGCGGCAACGATGAGTTCGGCATCCTGACGCACGCCGACGTGGTGCCCGTGACCGCCGACGAGTGGGTGCTGGACGACGGCCGCAAGATCGACCCGTTCAAGGTCACGCGTGTGGGCGATCTGCTCTACGGTCGCGGCACGATCGACGACAAGGGATCGATCGCGGCCACGCTGTTCGCGATGAAGACGGTCAAGGAAAGCGGCCTGCCGATCGAGCGAACCATCCGCCTGATGATCGAGACCACCGAGGAGACCGGCGGTGACGCGATGAAGTATTACCGCGAGAAGACGCCGCTGCCCGACTACAACATCGTGCTCGACAGCAAGTACCCGGCGGTCGTGGCCGAGAAGGGCTCCGGCGCGGTGAAGGTGTTCTTGCCCGTCGAACCCGCCAGCGCGAACATCACGGCCATCACGGCAATGGCCGGCGCCGCCGCGGCCAATGCCGTGCCGCAGACCGCGACCGCCACGCTCAGGGGCGGTGACTTGGCCGCTGTAGCGGCGAAGCTCGAAGCGGCCAAGCCGGCCTTCCTGCGAAAGCACGAAACGCAAGGTGGCAAGTTTGCGATCGACATCACCCCGGCCGCCGACAGCCTGGCCGTGAAGGTGACGGGCGTTTCAGCCCACGGATCGCGGCCGGAAGAAGGCGTCAACCCGCTTCCTCGCCTCGGCTTGTTCTTGCGTGATTCCGGCATCCCGCTCGCCGACAACCACTACGCGAAAGCGTTGCGCTACCTCGACGACCTGTACGGCACGGGCTACCTCGGCGAGAAGATGGGCGTGGGCTACCGGGATGACTTCATGGGCCCGCTAACGATATCTCCCAACCTGATCCGCGAGCGCGACGGCAAGCTGGAGGTCACTGCCAACGCGCGCATGCCACGCGGCCGCACGCCAGAGGCGCTCGTGGAATCCGTGAAGGCAAAGATCGACGCATGGGCTGCGGCGAACAAGGTGAAGCTGGAGGTCAGCTACGAGCAGGGCAACTGGATGGCGCGCGATCCGAAGGGCGCGTGGCTGTCGACGCTACTCAACGTGTTCGGCGACACCACGGGCTTGGAAGCGAAGCCTGTGGCCACGGCAGGCAGCACGACCGCGAAGCCGATGCCCAACGCGATCAACTTCGGCCCCGCAATGCCGGGCAAGAAGTACACCGCGCATAACGCCAACGAATTCAAGGAGGCGCAGGACCTCGACGCGGACATGCAGATGTTCACCGAGATGCTGGTGCGCATCGGCAACCTCAAGCAGATGCAGTGAGAAGCGGATGGGGCGCCTTGGAATGGCCCGCGGACGCGAGCCGCGCGTCAGTTCCGCGGCCGCTGGCTGACCCTGACCCGGTTTCCTTACCGCCTTCAAGTCGGATTTTCCGATGCCTGATCGCTCTGCATGGTGGCCCTGGTCCTCTGGTTCAGAGCGAATTCCTTGAGTGTTTTCCAGTCCACTAGCCGCGCGAGCAATGGCGCGCCAGGATCTCGTAGCGGACGGGGTTGGACCTGTGCGAACAGACCAGCAGGAACTCGTTCACCGGCCATGGGATCGCCGGGGGTTCCGGCGGAGGGATGGCGCCGCGGCACCTTCGCGCCAAGGTCAGGTGCGGGATCCAGCGGCCGCGTTCCGGCGCGAGTCCCGCACGAACGATCGGGCGTTTCAGGCGCTCGTGCAATTCGCGCAGGACTTCGTTCTCGTCGGGCCGCAACACCGCAACCGGATTGCGCCAGACCTCGGACCTTCGCAATGCCAGCGTCAGCGGGTGCATGGGCACTTCGGCGAGGCCTTCTTGCAACACGATTCGCTGCGCAGCCTCGACTTCTCCGAGGAAGTGCAGCGTCATGTGAATCCGCGCAAGTGCGGTCGGCCTGGCACCGCGCGGCCAACACCAATTCTTTCGATAGGCATCGATCGCCGATTGCACCGCGGGGTCCGGGAACAGGCCGAGAAAGAGACGAAGCCTGGGCACGGCTGCGGATGTCATGAATTCGACGTTACGCTTTCCGGCGCCGCGGGGACATCGTGGGATTTCCGGCGAGGCAGCGAATCAATGAAGGATCCTCAGGATCGACCCCATGGTCATCGAACTCACGCCAGGCTTTGAGCCGCCTGGTGTGCATTCATGGAATATCTCGGAGGTATCACTTCTACCCGTGGGTCACAGAGCATGCAACGTGTTTGGATGGGCGCGGCCTGCGGCGGGCCGAGAAGCAGAGAGTTGTCGATGGGACGATGGTGCTCGGTGAGCGCGACCTCAGTTCATTTCTTGAAAACTGGGCAGCGCTCAAGGCACTGACGAGAGCCAAGTAATTTTGCTCATCCGTCATAGACCGCTCGACGGATGGTGGCCGACGCGCACCGCGGCACCTCGTGATCGACGCGACGCCAGCGCTTGCCCGATCCGCACGATTCGCGGCGACGTTGCGTATGATCCAATCGTGCAGCGCGCCGCCGCGATCATCGGTTCCGCAATTTTCCTGGTCATCGCTCCGGGCACGCTCGCCGTGTACGTCCCTTGGTACCTCACGCACTGGCACTTCGCGCCTCCCCTCTTCCCGATCGCGCCCGTGCTCGGCGGCGCCCTGATCGTCGCCGGGTTGCCCATCCTGCTCGATTCGTTCGCTCGCTTCGCGTTGCAGGGCCTCGGCACACCGGCGCCCGTGATGCCTCCCAAGCGCCTCGTCGTCACCGGGCTCTATCGCTACGTCCGCAATCCGATTTACGTCGCAGTCACGGCGTTGATCGCCGGCCAGGGCCTCCTGTTCGGGAGCGTCACGGTGCTGGCGTACGGCGCGATCGTGTGGGCCGGATTCTTCTTGTTCGTTGTCGCCTACGAAGAGCCTGCGCTGGGCGAGCAGTTCGGCGACGAGTACAAGCACTACCGGGCGAACGTGAGGCGATGGTTACCGCGCCTCACCCCATGGCGCAGGTAGGTGGCAAGAACGCTGCGTGCGCGTCGTCGTCCAGCATCGCAGCCGCTACCGCTATCCGAGACCGGCGCTGCAGCTAAACCGGCGCTGCAGCCAAGCCAGGCCCCGTCCTCGACAATGGACATGCTTGATGCTTGGCGAGTCTGGTGCGCCAACCATGTCGCTCCCCTCGCATGCCATGGACAGATGCGAGTTCACGTTCTTCGGGCCGGACCAAGGATTCGACTCGCAATGGGAGTGGTGTACTCCAGTTGCTGCCAGTGGCGTTCGGCAAGGCAGCCCGACCCTGCGAGATCCAATTGAAACGTTCGGGATCTTTTCGAACGGACGGGGCCTGTTTTCATTTCTTTTCTTTTCTTGTCTGGAGCATTCTCTTGAAGCTTTTTCGTTTTGGCCATGTTCTGCTGGCCGCCATACTGGCGGCGCCGGCCGCCAGCGCCCAGAAGGTCGACTATGACCACCAGGAAGCCTGGAAGGCCATGCACGACAGTGCCCAGTCGCCCATCGACATCGAGAGCGCCAGGGCCAAGCCCGCCGATGCGCTTGAGCAGCAGGGCATTCGACTGCTCAGGATGCGCAGCGCTCTGGAAGCCGTGGACAACGGCCATGCCGTGGAAGTCGAGGTGAAGGGGCCTGAAGCCGTGATTCGCGGTCGGCACTTCGTGATGCAGCAGTTCCACTTCCACGTCGAGAGCGAACACACGTTGAACGGCAAGCATGCGCCGTTGGAAGGCCACTTCGTATTCAAGGCCACCGACGGTCGTCTGGCCGTTATCGCCGTGATGTACCGCGAAGGGGCCACGAATGCGCTGGCCAGCAAGCTGCTCGAGGCCATCGGCAAGGGCAGCAAGGCCGAGTTGCCGGCCACCGACATCTCGACCCTGCTGCCGAACAGCAGGGCGTATTACCACTACCTTGGCTCGCTGACCACGCCGCCGCTGACAGAGAATGTCGAGTGGTATGTGCTCAAGGATCCTGTAGCGCTGTCCAGCGCGCAACTGGACGAGTTCCGTCGCCACTACCCGCACAACAATCGCCAGATTCAACCGCTCAACGACCGACCGGTGACTGCCTACCCGGGACCTCGCAAGAGTTCCTGATGGGGCGGACGAGACGGCCTCTCAATCGGCGGCGGGTGCGCTTTCGGAGGTCGCAAAGGGATGTCCTGTCGGAACAGCCGGTAGAATTCACACCGGTCTGCGGGTGTAGTTCAATGGCAGAACGGCAGCTTCCCAAGCTTCATACGCGAGTTCGATTCTCGTCACCCGCTCCAGTCCGACCACCAGCAGCCTCGCACCTTGCGCAACCCGCACCGGGTGGCCTTCACTAGAGGCAGGTATTCCTCGCTGCATTTACCGATACCTTTGCGGGCCAGGCGTCCAAAGATCGCTGCCGACGAGATCGCCGTCAACCTGCAGATTGCTCGGGTCGCGGAGCCCACCTGAAAGTGCACCTGTTGTTGTGATTTTGACGACAGACAGGGCAGCGTTTTCCCCCAAAGTGCCACCGCCGTTCACTTCAGGCGCCGATGCGCGCATAGAGTGGTTTCCACGCGTGCACCGAGACGCGCGGACGCAGACATCCCGGACTGAAGCGAAAAGGCTCCCGATGATCGGACGACCCAGATTCCAGCAATTGAATGGCGAGGACGCACGGCTCCTTGCGTCGGAAGCGCCGCATGCGCGCGCGCATGCCACGCTGGTCCATATCTACGACCCCTCGACGGCGCCGGGTGGCATGGTCCGCTTCAAGGCGGTGCTGGCGCAGATCGAGAGTCGTCTGCACCTCGCGCCGCTGTTCCGGCAAAAGCTGCTTCACATGCCCATGGAGCTCGATCGGCCGTATTGGGTCGACGATGAAAGCTTCGACATCGAAGCGCACGTCACTCACTCGGCACTGCCCAAGCCGGGCGACTGGCGCCAGTTCTGCATCATGGCCTCGCGCATTCATGCGCGCGTGCTCGACATGGACCGCTCGCCCTGGGAGATCCATGTCATCGAAGGACTCGACATGCTGCCCGGCTTGCCGCCCGGCTGCTTTGCGCTGCTCACCAAGGTGCATCACACGCTCGTCGCCATGGACGGCAGCGACGGCATCACCGCGCTGATCCACGATCACACGGCCAAGGTCAGCATCCCCGAGCCGCCCGTGCCATGGTTCCCGCGGCCTGCGCCGCGTAGCGGATCGCTGTACCTGCGCCCTCGCCTCGGCACGCTCAGGGACCCGCCGACCTTCGCATGGCCTGTGATGCGCGCCTTCGAAGGCCTGTCGTCGATGTCGCGCGTGATGGCGCACGGGTTGCTTGAAGCGCCGGCTGCGACAGCCGTCACACGGTTCAATGCGGTCGTCTCCGCGCGCCGCATCTTCGAAACCCGGCTGTTCGACCTCGAGACGTTCCGCAGGATGCGCGAGCTGGCGCGGGACGCGGCCGTCAACGATTGCCTGCTCGCGGTCTGTGGCGGCGCGTTGCGGCGCTACCTGCAACACCACGGTGATCTGCCGGGACTGGACATGTCGGCGCTCGTCCCCTTCCTCAAGGTGGAAGCGACCGATCCCGGGTCGCAGCGCCACAAGATTGGCCGGGTCCGAGTCGACCTGGGCACCACGATCGACAACCCAGCCAAGCGCCTGGCGCACATCTGCGCGCAGACGTCCGACTTGCGCAGCCGCGCCGTGGGGGCGCGCGACCTGATCGACGGCGAAAAGCATTCGTCGTCGGCAACGCTGGCGCTGTCCGGCAAGGTATTGAGCATGGCGCAGTCGGACCAGCGCCAGGTGGCGCCCCTGGCCAACTGCTCGATCATCAACGTGCCCGGGCCCTCCGCACCGCTGTACCTTGTCGGCGCGCGACTCGCCCGCTTCACCGCCCTGATGCCGATTTGCGATGGCATGGGGCTGGTACTGGCAGCGACCAGCTACGACGGCGGGATGAACATCTCCGTCACCTCCTGCCGGGAGCAACTGGCCGATCCGGCGGTTTTCGCGCAGTGCCTGCAGGAGAGCTTCGACGAGTACGCGGCGGCGGCCGGGGCAAAGCGCGCGCATTCCGGAAACAGGCGCTCGGCCCGTGCCCTCGTCAAGTGAGCGACGAGGGAAAACGACCGAACCAACCCCACACACGCACACGCAGACGCACTTGCCCATCATGAATCAAGTCACACCCGGACGCCGCAAGATCAGCCTATGGCAAACCGCGCTTGAAGTCCCGCGCGCCATGGCGGAAGCAACCGTGTCGACATGCTCGTGGCCTCTGCTGGCCTCGGCGCCCAAGGGCGACGGCCATCCGGTGCTCTTGCTGCCCGGGTTCATGGCGCCCGAGTCGAGCATGCTGCCGCTCAGGGCCTTCCTGTCGAATCGCGGATACGCCGTGGAGAGCTGGGGCTTCGGCCGCAACGTCGGCTTCCAGGCCAGGCATGCCGCTGCGCTCGAGCGCAAGCTCGAATACATGCACCATCTTCACGGCCGCAAGGTCAGCATGGTCGGCTGGAGCCTGGGCGGCGTGTTCGGGCTCTATGCGTCGCATCGCGCGCCCGATTGCGTGCGCTCGCTGATCACGCTCGGCAGCCCGATCACGCCCGGTGTCGACGGCACCGGCGCCGCGCCCGGCGTGCTGGCCCTCTACCGCACGGTCGCGCACCGGCTGGGTCCCGACGCGCACATGCTGCAGCCCCAGGTGCGCAAGGCTTTGTCGCATTCGCCCGCACATCCGATGAGTTGCCTGTGGTCGCGCTCGGACGGCGTGGTGCCGCCGATGGAGGCGCAGGTGGCCGACGACTCGCCCGTGCATGAAAACATCCTGGTGCCCGGCAGCCACTGCGGCCTTGTCTTCAACGCGATGGTGCTCTGGATCATCGCGGAGCGGTTGGCGCAACCCGAGGACGACTGGCAGCCTTTCGCGCCTGCGGGCATGCCCGGCGCAACCTACCGGGCACTGGCCGCAGCCTTCTGAAATGAAACACCCCCGATGCGCGTGCGGCGCTTCGGGGGTGATTCATTGTTCGGCGGCGTTCACGGCCAGGGTGTCCTGGGCGTCTTCATCGAAGCCCTGGACCGGCTGCGCCTTGGCCAGCGCCATCCAGACGCTGAACGGGATGCGCTGGACCGGACGGTGCAGCGCCGCACGCGCCACTGACAATCGGCCGCCTTCGAGCACGAGCACACCGCACCCTTCGGGTACTTCGTCGGGTGAGGCAATGCAGCGGCCTTTCGCATCATTGCCCAGCACGTACCAGCATTCGCCGCCGAGGTCGAGATAGGCAGCGCGCTTGTCGGGCTTGCGCAGGTCGCCGAGCAGGTCGGCGCGGCTCACCTTGACCTCGTGCACGATGGGGTGCGCATAGGCCTCGACGGTGGTGTTGCGGATCGAGAAGACATCGGGCCTGGCGATGCACCAGCGCGGCTTGCCGCCCTCTTCCGCCGGCGCCAGGCGGGCACGCAGGCTCAGGCCGCGCCAGGCGATCCGGCCGCCGCGCGTCATTTCGCGGGCGACCTGTTCGACGAGCGCCTCGTGCGTGGACAACGCCGAGCGGTTGACGACGAGCGAACTGGCCACGAAGGCGATGCCGCAGTCGGTGAGGCGCAGGGTTTCGTGGCCCTGGGCCGAGCGCACGCGTTCCAGCAAACCCGCGGCGAGCAGGTCGATCTCGACGGGGTCGCAGCAGGGCCAGCCGGCCGAGCGATAGACCTCGCGCAAGCGGCGTGCGTGCAGGCGGCTGAGTTCGAGGTTGAGGAGAGGCTCCTTGACCGGCGGCGCGGTGCCAGGGTCAGTGACGGGTGGAACGATGCTCGGTGGATCGCCCTCGGGCGGCGGCCCCGGCGGCACGTAGGGCGGAGGCATCGGCGGCACGCCGGTGGGCGGCGGGTCGACGGGCACCTCATGGGCGGTGATTGCGGCGGCTGGCATGACCAAAGGTTAATGGCTAATGAAAGTCACGGCTCGTGTGGTTCGCAGCCAGCCGACCCATCAGCGGGGTCAAATCGCGGAAGCCCGTGGCGACCACGTGGCAGACCTTGCCGCCGCTGTCGACGTCGCGCTGCCAGGTGCCCTGCACGGCCAGCAAATGCGACTGCAGCAGCGGGGCTCGCCAAGCTTCGACGATGGAACTCCAGACGATCACGTTGACGTTGCCGGTCTCGTCTTCCAGCGTGACGAAGATGGTGCCGTTGGCGGTTTGCGGGCGCTGCCGGCCCATGACGATGCCGCAGGCGCGCACGGTGCGGCCGTTGGGCAAGTCATGCAATTGCCGGGCGCTGAGGAGCTTCATGCGAGCCAGGCGTGGGCGCAGCAGTTCGAGCGGATGGCGACGCAGCGTGAGGCGCAAGGATGCATAGTCGCCGACGATTTCCTCGCCCTCG
Source organism: Variovorax humicola (assembly GCF_037889915.1). Taxonomy (NCBI): domain Bacteria; kingdom Pseudomonadati; phylum Pseudomonadota; class Betaproteobacteria; order Burkholderiales; family Comamonadaceae; genus Variovorax; species Variovorax humicola. The sequence continues at coordinate 577,703 of NZ_JBBKZV010000002.1, forward strand.
GGAGCTGGGGGCAATTCCAGGGGACGCTCGTGAATTGGCACGCCCTTCAGCAGCGCCGGTGAACGGCGCTGGGCGGTCGCGTCCCAGACTTGCTGGCGGCGGTGGCCCGAGAGCGCCATGAGCGCGTCGGCGCCGGCCAGGGCGGCCATGTCCTTGGCGTCGAGTTCGGCGCGCAGGGCGAGGTCTTCGGTGCTGCTGAAAGGGGCCCGGGCGCGGGCTTCGAGGAGACGATTTGCGCCAGCCTCGCTCAGGCCGACGATCCGGCGCAGGCCGAGCCTCACTGCAGGTTGGTGGGGGTTGCCGCCCTCACCCCGGCCCTCTCTCGCTTTCGGGAGAGGGCCGGGGTGAGGTGCCTCCAGCGTGCAATCGTTCTCGCTGACCGTGACGTCGACGGGGCGCACATCCACGCCGTGGCGGCGGGCGTCCTGCACAAGTTGCGAAGGCGAATAGAAACCCATCGGCTGCGAGTCGAGCATGGCGGCAAGGAAGCAGGCCGGCTCGTAGCGCTTGAGCCAGCAGCTCACGACCACCAGCAGCGCAAAGCTCGCTGCATGGCTCTCGGGAAAGCCGTATTCGCCGAAGCCCTGGATCTGCTTGAAGATGGCTTCGGCGAAGGCCGGGTCGTAGCCGCGCTCGACCATGCCGTTCACCAGCCGGTCGTAGAAATGGCCGACGCCGCCCTTGCGCTTCCAGGCCGCCATCGAGCGGCGCAGCTTGTCGGCCTCATCGGGTGTGAACTCGGCCGCGATCATCGCGATCTGCATCACCTGTTCCTGGAAGATCGGCACGCCGAGCGTGCGGCCCAGCGCTTCATGCAGGCCCTTGGGATAGTCGATGAGCTTCGGGTTCTGGCGGCGCTTCAGGTACGGATGGACCATGCCGCCCTGGATGGGCCCGGGCCGCACGATCGCGACCTCGATCACCAGGTCGTAGTAGTTGCGCGGCTTGAGGCGCGGCAGCATCGACATCTGCGCGCGGCTCTCGATCTGGAACACGCCGATGGTGTCGGCCTCGCAGATCATGTCGTAGACCTTCTCGTCGTCATTCGGGATCTGGTGCATCTGCAGCGACGTGCCGCGCCACCGGTTGACGAAATCCAGTGCGCGGCGAATGGCGCTCAGCATGCCGAGCGCGAGCACGTCGACCTTGAGCATGCCCATGGCCTCGAGGTCGTCCTTCTCCCACTGGATGACGGAACGGTCTTTCATGGACGCTTTCTCGACCGGCACCAGCCGCGTGAGCTTGCTCTGCGTGAGCACGAAGCCGCCGACGTGCTGGCTCAGGTGGCGCGGAAAACCCTTGAGCTGCTGCGTGAGTTCGAGCCACTGGCGCAGCTTGAGCGCGCTCTCGCGCACGCCGGCCGCAAGCATCGCCTGCTCGATTCGTTCGTCCTGCACCTCGTGGTCGAACCAATGGTGGTCCTTGGCAAACGCTTCGATGAGGCGCTCGTCGATGCCGAGGGCCTTGCCCACGTCGCGCAGGGCACTGCGCGTGCGGTAGCAGATGACGACGGCCGCGATGGCGGCGCGGTCGCGGCCGTATTTCTCGTAGATGTACTGGATGACTTCCTCGCGCCGCTGGTGCTCGAAGTCGACGTCGATGTCGGGTGGCTCGCGGCGCTCGCGGCTCAGGAAACGCTCGAACAGCAGGTGGCCCGTCTCGGGGTTGATAGCGGTGATTTCAAGGCAATAGCAGACGGCCGAGTTGGCGGACGATCCGCGGCCCTGGCACAGGATGTGTCGCCCGCGGGCGAAGCGCACGATGTCCTCCACGGTGAGGAAGAACATCTCGTACTTCAGTTCGATGATGAGGTCGAGCTCGCGCTGGATCTGCAGGCGGATCGCGTCTGAGACGCCGTTCGGATACCTGACACGGGCGCCTTCCCAGGTTCGGCGTATCAGCGTTTGCGTCGGCGTCTCGCCGCCGCCGACGTTTTCCAGCGGGTACTTGTAGTGCTCGCGGATCACTTCGAGGTCGAAGCGGCAGCGCGCCATCACTTCGAGCGTGTTGGCCAGCAATTCGGGTGGATGGAGATCGGCCAGCCGCATGCGAGAGCGCAGGTGGCGCTCCGCATTGGGCTGCAGCGCAAAGCCGCACTCGGCCACCGGCTTGCCTTCGCGGATCGCGGTGACCACGTCCTGCAGCGGCTTGCGCGAGCGCTTGTGCATGTGCACGTCGCCGGCGGCCACAAGGGGCACTTGAACCCGCACGCCGAGTTCTTGCAGCGCGGCAAGCCAGAGGTCGTCGTCAATGTCGTTCTGCAACTCGGCAGCGATCCACAGGTGGGCGCCGAACAGCTCGAAGGCGCTCGCCAGGTCGGCGCAAGCCGTCGTCATGTCCATCGCAACACCGGGCAGGCGTTGCGGCACGAACAAGACTTCGCAATGGCGCAACGAAGCCACGTCGCTCGTCTCCCAATCCACGCGGTATTCGCCTTTGGGTGCCGCGGTGTTGCGCGCGGCGGTAATGAACTCGCAGAGATTGCCCCAGCCTTGGAGGTCGTGCGCGATCACCACGAGCTTGAAGCGCCCGAAGGCGAACTCGCTGCCGAACAGGATGCGGAAGCCCGGGTTGCGTGGCAGCGGCGCCTCGTCGGGATGGACGCGCTCGTACTCGGTCAGCGCTTCGAGATACTCGCGCAAGCCGACATGCGCGCGCACCACCCCGGCCACCGAGCATTCGTCGGTGATGGCAAGCGCCCGGTAGCCGAGTTGATACGCACGCTCGACCAGTTCCTCGGGGTTCGACGCACCGCGCTGGAAGCTGAAATTGCTCAAGGCATGCAGTTCGGCATAGTCGGGCAGGCCCGGCAACATCACGCGCTTCGGCGGTGCGCGCAACGGATGCGGCTTGCGCCCCTGCAGTTGCTTGTCGCTGAGTTCAGGCATAGAGGCCTTGCAGGTACCAGCGCGGCAACACGTCCGACCGCAGCGGGGCCGATGCTCGCTCCCGGTAGATCCACACCAGCCCGGCGCCGGGGCTTTCGGCGATGTAGTAGTCGCGCACGGCCGGCTCGCCGCTGTTCCACCAGCCGGCCGCCACCTGGTGCGGGCCGGTCAGGCGGCGCAGACGGCCCTGGTAGCAAGGGCGCTCGCCATCCATCTCCAGCCGCAGGGGTTCGCGCAGGAGCCATGGCGGGTACAGGGCATCGGGCTGAGGTGGCGTCGGCGCCGAGCGTTTGGCGGCCAGCGCCGGCTGCCACTCTTGCATGGCTTCGGGCCGATGGTCGGCCCGCCTCACCGGCACCACCACCTGAGGCGCGCCGAGCCGCGCGCTGAGGCGCTCGACCAGTTCGTGCAGCTTGTCGCCCTTGCGCGAGTCCTCGGGCAGGAAGCTGGTGCTGGCCGCAGCCCAGGGCGAGGTCTCGACCGTGCGCAGGCGCAGCCAACTGGCGGGCGCGGCCAGTTGGGTCAGCGCCAGTTTTTCGCTCATGAGGCGACGCAGGTGCGCCATGTCCTGCGTGGGCTGGGCCGTGCGCACGATGATGGCCTGGTGCGGTGGCAGGTCGACGCCGTTGAAGCGCTTGAGGTCGAGCGTCCATTGCAACTCCAGCGCCACCGCGCCGCGTTGGCGTGCGCGCAGCCAGACCTGCAGCGCAGAGAGCAAGCGGTTGGCCGACCACATGAGTTCGGGCGCAGTTTCGGCAAGCGCGGGCAGCTCCAGCTTTTGCTCGAACACGTCGGGCAGCGTGAGCCACTTGTATTGATCGGGGCGCTGGCCCCAGGCGATGTCGAGCGCCTCGCGCAGGACTGTGTCGAAGCGCCGCGCCAGCCCGCCACGCGGCAATGCCGCCACCTCGCCCCAGGTCTGGCAACCCAGGCGAGCCAGTACGTCGAGGTGCGGTTGCGCGGCCGAAAGTGTGTCCAGCGGCAAGGCGGCCGGAACGTCGGCGGGCGGCTTCTGGCCACGCGCGAACAAGCGCAAGCGGGCCAATGCAATGAGGCTGGTCGCGCCCTGCGCCTGTTGCACGCGCGCTTCTGACGGATTCGACGCAGAAATCTGGCGCATCAACGAAAGTCGGCCACCCCACAGGCGCTCGCAGGCGGAGACTTCAAGCAGCAAGCCCTCGTCGAGCCAGGCCACGCGAGGCGTGAACTGCAGCGCCCACCAGCCGAGCGCTTCGCGCGAGAGCTCGGCTTCAGGCTGCCAGCGCAACGCGATCCAGTGCACCGTGTACTCCTTTCCAGGCGCCGTCATCCACCCCCACGCCGGGCCCGGCGCGGCGCTCGATGCGCACCACCATGGCGCTCGCCTCCACCGGCATCACGCCCTGCGCCTGCAGCCGTGCCTTGCGGCGCAACTGGCTGGCAGCCAGCAAGGCGGTCATGCGCCCGTTGCGCGCGGGCAGTGTGAGCGGCGCCGCGAGCGGCGGGCCGCGTCGCTTGAGCAAATGAACCTGCATCCGCCCTTCCGACTCCGGCACGACCTGCAACCGCAGCCGCGCCGGCGAAGCGGTCTGCGCGACCGACTCGGGCCGGAACACGAACAGCAAGCCCTCGTGCTGCGCAGCCGCCAGTTGCAGCCGCCGCAACTCGCCCACGCGCGCCTGCGGCAGCCAGGCCAAGACGGCCGCCACATCAGCACAACGCAGCGCTTGTTCGCAGGCCCACAAATGCAAGGCATGTGCCCCCACGCTCGGCACTCCGTGTCCTCGCTGCCCCCCGAGGGGGCGCTCGCTTGCTTGGGGCGGCCCGGCGCGGCGCTCGGGCGGTCCCCCCCGAATCCACAGCAACGCCTCCGCCGGCAAGCCCCCGGCCGCCAGCGCCGGCCCGAACGGCTCATGCGGCGCACCGATCAACACGACCGGCCCGCCACGCTCCTGCACCGCCTGCGCCAGCGCGGGCAGCAGCAACTGCCAGACATGCGCCTCGGGCGTGGACTGCAGCACTTCCGTCATCGCACCCACCGGCCAGCCGCCGCCGGGCAACTGCGCATCGAGCGCGGCGTGGCCGGTGGCAACGACCTGCGCGTCGGCACCGCCCAGTTCGTCGCCGCGCCAGACGTTAGGACGCCCGGAGGTCAAGAAAGGGTCGAGGGAAAGGAGGCCCATGATGGAATCGATAGCTGCATGGAAGGAGATCCGCTTGGCTCCAGACGAATCGAAGTACTGGATGAATATCCAGTAATATTAGCCCTGTTTTGCGGACTCTGCCGCCTTTCGCACCACTGGGCCAGAGGTCAAACGCCGCAGATCCGCGCCAAATATCAATCCCTCTGGCAGAACCACGCCGGCCGCCCGCATCCGCTACAACCCTGATAGAACGCGCCAGCCCGATTCCTATAATCCGCGTCGCGAAATCGGTTCAATCCGCTGCGGCGGCACAGTGCGAAGGGCACTTCATGGAAGCGTGGTTCAGTTCGGAATTGCAGCCGATTTGCGAGTCGCCGCTGTTCGTCTCCGACGACCCCGACGTGGTCAAGCAGCAGACGGCAGACGCCTTCAAGGAGCATGACCTGTTCTGGGGCCGGGGCAAGGTCGATGCGGCGCTGTACGGCACGCGTGTCGGCGCCCTCTCCTTCTTCGTTCTCCAATACGGCGCCGCGGTGCACATCGAGCCGGGGCAACTCGACGGCTTCGTGCTGTTCCAGGTGCCCCTCGCCGGCTCGGCCGAGATCCGGGTGAACGGCCGGCCCGTGGCCGCATCACCGAGCACGGGCGTCGTGATTTCGCCGAGTCTCAGCCTGGAACTGGACTGGCACGAGGGCTGCCGCCAACTGCTCGTGAAGATCCCGCGGGAACGGGTGGAGAACGCCTGCCGCAACCTTCTCGAGGACGACGTGGCCCGGCCGATCGAGTTCGATCCGGAACTGCATCTCGACAACGACGCGGGCCGCAGTTGGCAGCATCAGCTTGCCAGCCATTTCTGCAACCTGCACATGCCCTCGCCCGCCTTTGCGCCGCAACTGCTGCCGGCGCAGGAAGAAGCGCTCATCCATCACTTGCTGCTGCGCCAGGGCAGCAACTATTCCGAACGCCTGTCGCATGCGCCGCGCGCTGCCGCGCCGCGCCAGGTGCGCGCGGCCCAGCACTTCATTCATGCGAACCTGTACGACTCGCTCACCCTGGAGATGATTGCGAAGGCCAGCGGCTCCAGCGTGCGCAGCCTGTGCCTGGCGTTCCAGAAGCACCTGCAGCAATCGCCGATGGCCTATGCGCGCATGGCCCGGCTGGAACGTGCGCGGGAGGAACTCGTCAACGCGCCGGCCGGCACCCAAGTCACGGATGTCGCGTTGCGCTGGGGCTTCAACCATGTGGGGCGGTTCAGCACCGCCTATCGCAAGCGCTACGGCGAATCGCCGCTGCAGACGCTGAGGGCGGCGTAGGTTTCTTCCGAATCACAGACACCCAGGTCCCGGTTCCGGATATCCGGCGCAGCGTTCCAGCAGCAGCGTCGCCGTCACTTCGATTCGTTCGCGCGTGAGAACCACACGCGCGGCGAGACGCCCTGGTCGGGGCCCAGCGCCGAGTAGCCACCGTCCACCGGAATGTCGGCGCCCGTGATCCACGACGCCGCATCGGAGCACACGAAGGCGACCGCATTGCCCACCTCGGCGCCGTCGCCCACGCGGCCGAGCGGATGCAGGGGCGCCGCCACGGCATCGGCATGCGCGCGCGATCCCTCGCTCAACGATTCGACGGATGGCGACCAGGTCCACGCGGGCGACACGGCCACGACGCGAATGCCTTGAGGCGCCACCGTCACGGCCATGCTCCTGGTGAGTTGCAGCATCGCAGCCTTGGAAGCCGGATACAGCGCGCGCCCCGCGGAACCGAACTTGCCGCCGACACTGCCCAGGTTGACGATCACGCTGCCGCGAAGCATGTGCGGCAGCACCTTCTGCGAAAAGATCGCCGCCGAGATCAGGTTGACGCCGAGCGTCTGGTGCCACTGTTCGCGGGTCGATGCGATGCCCTGGTCGGTGTAGATGCACGCGTTGTTGACCAGGATGTCGATGCGGCCGAAGCGCTCCAGCGTCGTCTTCACGCACTGGTCGATCTGCTCGTCCTGCTCGATGTCGACTTCGCAGTAGATGGCCTTCACGCCCGGCCGTTCGGTGAGTTCCCATACGAGCGCGTGGCCTGCGTCCTTGTTGCGCCCGACCACCACGACATGCGCGCCCGATGCGGACAACACGCGCGCGATGTCGGCGCCCAGCCCCTGCGTGCTGCCGGTGACGATGGCGACCTTGCCGCTGAGAGAAGCGTTCATTTCGGCGCTCACTGGGTAACCTCCGTGCTTCGCACTGCGCTCATGAAAACACCGCCTCGCCACGGGCGATCTGCGCGATCAGGCCCATGCTTCGCAGCGAGGCCTCGTGCTCCACCATCTGCGCCGACGCGCAGGCGTCAGCGGCCACTGTCACTTCGTAGCCCATGTCCACCGCGTGCCGCACCGTGCTCTCGACGACGGAATGCGTGGCCACGCCGGCGACGACCAGGCGCCTGGCATTCACGATGCGCAGCAATTCCTCCAGTTCCGTGCCGTAGAAGGCATTCACACGGCGGTGCCGCACCACGAACTCGTTGGCGCGCGCGGTGTCCGGCCCCAGCGGCTCGTAGAACGCCGAACCCCAGGCGCCGTCCATCACCGCGCCGATGGCCGCGACGTTGCGAAAAATCGGCGCGTTCTGGATGAGGTCGGCGTAATCCGGACGAAACGCAATGCGCACATGCACGATCGGCCATTCCCGCTGCCGGGCGCCTTGCAACAACGCTTGCGCCGCTGCAATCACCGCACCGCGCACCGGGCTGTCCGCGCTCATGCCGACGCGGATCTTGCCTTCCGGATGCAGGACGTCGTTCTGATAGTGCAGCGCGAGGACTGCCACACCTTGGGACACGCCTTGCGACAAGTCTTGGGACTGCGCCGCCATCAGATGAAGATTTCCAGGTTCTCGTGCGCCGCGTCGCAATTGACGAGGTTCACGCGCTTCATGCGCAGGCGCCAGCCATCCCCTTCCGTCGCGAGCTTGTAGATGTAGTCGCCAGCCAGTTGGCGCGTCTGCTTCTTGCGCCACTCCGTCATCTGGAACACGGCGCGTACCACGAGGTTGCCGCCCGCATCGACGCCATCGACGCTCACGCTGCCCACCAGCCGTGTCGCATGCGTCGGCGGCTGCTGCGACCAGTTGCGCGGGTTCTCGATGCGGCGCACCCGCACTTCGCGCAGCATCCTGTCTTCCCACGCGAGCGAGATGTGGTCGTAGGGGCTGGCCTGGCCGTGTTGCTGTGGCAGCCAGTACATGCCGCCGTCGGTCCATAGCGCCAGCCACTCGTCCCAACGGCGCTCGTCGAGCAGGCGGGCTTCGCGGTAGATGAACTGCTGCAGACGCAGCCAGGTCTCCATCGGCACGTCGACCGGCCTCAGCTTGTCGACGGACACATCGAAGTCGAGGTCAAGCAGCATGGGCTGGCTCCTGCAGGAACGCGTTTTCGCTCATCATGAACTGCCTCCAGGCCTTGAACTGGTTGCGCATGGGCAGCTCGCTGGTGCCGTTGGTCGACACCATGCCGCCGGGCATGGCGCGGTCGGTGCCGTGATAGCGGTGCATGCTGACCCAGTCGCCGCCTTTGTTGAGGTTGCCGTCCTGGCAGCGGCCGTACACCTCGATGTCGTCGGGCATGACGTTCGACGAGGGCGAATTGATGAGGTTGGCATACACCAGCGCGCGCTTGAACAATGCGGGCGGTGCATCCTTGAGCCGGAAGACCTGGATCTCGACCAGCGTGCGGTCCACCGAGATCGGGCGGATCACGCGGAACTGCTGGAACACGGTGTGCGGCGATCCGCTGCCGTAGATGATGGTGTTGTGCCGGTTCATTCCGAGGATCTCGCGGGCCCTCTGCTCGCCGTAGGCTTGCTTCAGCGACTCGAAGTGGGCGCGCGTCACCGGGTCCTTGTCGGCCGCACCCGGGTCGAAGATGCCTTCCATGTAGCCATGGCCGTTGTCATAGGCGCAGAGGTCGAGCTTTTCCCAGAACTCGTAGGGCTCGCCGTTGCCGTCCATGATGTGCAGTTCCAGCGGCATGCTGCCGATGGCCTTGGCCTCGTCGCGTGCAGCCATGAAGGAGGACTCGTGCGTCACGCGGGCGTGCATCGTGTCGTGCAGGTTTTCGTAGAACACCTTCCAGTTGGAGGGTTGCAGCACGCGAAAAACGCCGCCGGCCACCTCGACTTCGCCCGAGGGCGAACGGTCGCAGAGGTTGTCGATGGAACTGATCACGCCGCCGAGGAAGGCCTTGAGATCCGGCCCCTCGGCCGACTGGTTGACGAACACGAAGCCGCGATAGTTCTCGACGCGCGCCAGCCGGCGCATCGAGAAATCCGGATGCTGCGGGTCGAAGCAGGTGCCCTCCAAGCCGAGCTTCATCGGCGCGGCAAGGTGCTGGCCGTCGAGCTTGAAAGTCCATGCGTGGTACGGGCAGCGAAAGAACTTGCCGGCGTTGTTGTCGCCCTCGGGCACCAGCTTGGCGCCCTTGTGCGGGCAGCGGTTGTAGAGCACGTGCACCTGCTTGTCGCCCGCGCGCACCATCACGACATCCTGGTTGCCGATGCGCGTGGTGTGGGTGTCGCCGGGGTTGGGCACCTGGCTTTCGTGGCCGGCGTAGATCCACACGCGGCCATAGATGCGCGACATCTCCAGCTCGAAGAGCGCCGGGTCGGTGTAGACCGACTTGTGCACGCTGTCGCCGCGCACCAGTGCGGCGATCTGGTCGTCCGGGCGCGACATCAGTATTTCCAGTTGCGCATCAGCGTGTTCGACGGTTGCGACTCGTCGAGCAGCTTTCGCGCGGTCGATGCGCCTGCGACCGGCAGGCCGTCGGGGCTGAGCTTGCCGATCTGCACCAGCACGCTGGCCTGGTCCCAGTAGATGTGCTCGTGGTAGAGCTTGTCGCCGCGGAACTTGACGATCGCCACGAGCGGGATCTCCACGTACTTGCCGGTGGGTTCGACGCCCGGCAGCATCCAGTCGATCTCGCAGGTGTGGGTGAAGCAGAACAGCATCTCGTCCACGATCTGCGTCGCACCGATGGTGCGCGACAGCGGCACGAGCTTCGTGTCCGGCGGGTTGCTGTTCACGAAGTGGTTCGCATAGAAGTGCTTGAGCTGCTTGTGCCCGACGCCGCCCGTCATCGTGGGGACATGGTTCACGTAGGGCTCGGCGACCATCGTGGCCATGGTGTCGTCGACGTTGCGCGTGGCGAACTCGTACTCGCAGTGCTTGTCCCACAGCGCCGACAGGTCGTGCTCCGGCCCGATCGCCCGCTTGAACGCCGCGATGGAACGCTGGTGTGCCATCAGCGCCGACGGCTTGTCGAAGTGGTCGCCGCCGGTGCGCGCGAACGCATGGTCGACGCCGGGATACACGTACATCTCGACATGCGGATTGCCGGCCAGCGACTGCATGATGGTGTTGCGCGCCTCGGCCGGACAGAACTGGTCGAGTTCGGCAAAGTGCAGCACCAGCTTGCCGCGGATGTTCTTCGCTTCATCGAGGTTGTTGTCGATGCCGACGCCGTAGTAGCTCACGCTGACGTCCGCGTCGGTACGGCAGGCCGCGAGGTAGGCCAGCTTGCCGCCGAGGCAGAAGCCGAGCATGCCGACGCCGCCGGCCACTTCAGGCCGCTTGCGCATCGCGGCGATGGTCGCGGCGAGGTCGTCGACGCCTTTGTTTTCGTCGAAGCCCTGGTAGAGCTTGAAGGCCTTCTGCCAGTCTTCCGGCGTGTAGCCCAGCTCGACGTTCGGCTCCTGGCGCCAGAACAGGTCGGGTGCGAGCACGACGTAGCCTTCCTCGGCGTAGTAATCGGCCACCTCGCGGACATAGGCATTGATGCCGAAGATTTCCTGCGCGAGCACGATGCCCGGGCCCTTGCCCGAGGCGGGCTGCGCAAGGTAGGCGCGGAACTGGCCGCTGCCGTCGGCTGCCGGGATGGTGATGTAGCTTCCCATGGAGGTCTTCCGGTTGGTGGTCGTGGGGTTGTGTCGAGAAGCCGGGCGCATCGTCACTGCAGGTCGGAGATTGCTTCTCTGGCCGGATGGTGCAGCGGCTTGCGCCAATAGTGCAAGCCAGTTTCAGCAGGTTCGGGACATATCCGGCAGTCGCTTCGGTGTCGCGCTGTCGCGGATGCGCCGCGCAGATCAAAGGCCGGCAGTTTGGCCACAACCTCTCCCGCGCTTCGATTCGCGCTTCAGCTTGATGTCTCGATGCCGGCAATGAGCGCTCGCGCGCAACGCAAGGACTTGAAGCCAAGCATGGACTGCACGATGCGTTTGACGGCCCGACGTTCCACTTGATCATCTTTCGCAGCGCCTCGATCATTTGACTTCGGCCTGATAGTCGGTCTCGCCCAGCCCGGCGACCTGAATGCGGCCGAACCCTTGCTCACACCCCTCGGCATGTCTCGTTCTGGGACTCAGTCAGTTCGTCTCTCGGGCGATGAGTTCTAGCAGCCCTGGGAAACATTTCTCGATGTCTCTACGCCGCAGCTGCGCCATGCGGCTGTTGCCGCGGTCCACCTGACGGATAAGACCGGCCTCGCGCAAGACACGAAAGTGATGGGAGCGGGTGGCTTTGCTCAATTGCAGCCCAAAAGATGTGCAGAGCCTTTCGGCCCCATCCGCATCCTCCAATAGCGCCTTGACCACACGGCGCCGCGTTGGATCGGCCAATGCAGTCAGAACCGTCCCCAGTTCAATCTCGTTCAGTGCGGGGTGCCCTTGGTCATCAGGCATAGCTTCTCCTAGGTTGATTTACTTGACGTGGTCAATATACGTACGATATAAATCAGACGTTCGAATATTATCGAACATTCGATTTTATTAGAACCTTCTGGGCATGAGATGCCTTCATTGCAGAACAGGGAGTGTCAACCAATGAGATTTGATTTCGAGCAGGAAGTGCGCTGCAGAGTGTACGAGAGCACCGTGTCGTGCCACATGGTGCACCGTGCCGCGGTCAGCGAAGTGTTCCTTACTGGGGCGACCCGTTGCGACGACATGCACTTCCAGTGCACAGCGCAGCTGCCACGCGCTCACAGCTACTTCAGCGACCACCAAAGTGGTCTACACACTCCTTGCAGCGCCGCCACTCTGGCAGTCACTGGTCAAGGATCCATCCCGCATTCCTGACACCGTTGAGGAATTGCTGCGCCTCATTCCATTGGGCACGAACTCGACCTTCCCGCGTGTGGCGGGCGACGACGTGGATGGTTCTTGGGGGCGCATCAATGCCGGCAGCGTGGTCTACCTCGACGTGTTTGCTGCCAACCGTGACCCAGCGGTTTTTGGCGATCCCCTCGCCATCGTGCCTGGCCGCAACGGCCCGAAGCACTTGCAGTTCGGGTACGGGATGCACCACTGCATGGGGGCGGCGCTGGCCCGCATGGAAATAGTCACTGTCCTGGAGATCCTGGTTGCCCGCTTGCCCGGCCTGGAACTCGCAGTTCCGGCCGTCGAGGTGCCTGGGGTCCACGGAACCATCTTGCGGCGCCCAGCTGCCCTACCGGTACGTTGGCCCTCCCTTCGTTAAACCAGACAAGAATGCAATAACACATCATGAACAAATCCGTTACCAGCAAAGGACTGCTGGTGGTCATCCTATTGGCAATCTTCGTTGTTCCCAGCTCGATATCCGGCACCGCCGTAGCGCTGCCCGCGATCGGGGTAGACACCCATGCGTCGCTTACAACTCTGCAGTGGGTCGTCAACGCCTTCAACCTAACTTTTGCATGCTTTACTTTGGTCTGGGGTGCATTGGCAGACGCCTTCGGCCGCAAGCGCTGCTTCATATTGGGGGCCGTGCTCTATTCGACTGGATCGTTGCTATCGGCAATGGCCGACAGCCCGCTGGTATTGGATCTGGCACGGGCGCTGGCTGGCGTGGGTGCCGCCGCGATCTTCTCTTGCGGCATCGCTTTACTGTCTACCCACTTCGACGGGGCCGCGCGCATGCGCGCGTTCGCGATGTTCGGCACTGTGGCAGGACTCGGGGTCAGCCTCGGTCCGACGCTTTCCGGTCTGGTGCTCGACAATTTCAATTGGCGCGCAATCTTCTGGTGGCATACCGGCGCCCTAGTGCTGGTCCTGCTGGGCAGTCCGCTGATTCATCGCGACAAGCAACGTGCGCCTATTACGTTCTCGCATTTCGACGCACTTGGCTCCCTACTGTTCATCCTCGCTCTCCTGGCCCTCATGATCGCTATCGTGCAGGGATCGCAGTGGGGCTGGGGCAGCCACGGCGTGCGCGCCCTGATTTTCAGTTTTGTCGTGCTTCTAGCTGTATTTGTCTGGCAGGAAAAGCGCCACCGCCAGCCGATGCTCGATCTGTCCTTGCTGGCCAATCGGAGGTTCGTCGGCATGGCGTTGGTGACTGTGGCGGCCTCTTTCGGATTCGTGACTCTGCTAACCTATTTGCCCAGCTATCTTGTGAGTGTGCTGCGCCTGGCTCCCACCGAGGCGGGGCTAACCATGCTGCTGCTGACCCTGCCGATGTTGGTTTGCCCGATATTGGCCGGCAGACTGGTGACACACGGTGTTTCGCCTACCGGCGTACTCAATACCAGTCTGCTGTGCCTGCTGGCCGGGATTTCGTCGCTCGCAATTGCGAGCCATCCTGGCATGCCGCTGTGGCAGTTGGCCATGCCATTGCTTCTGGTCGGGGTCGGGATGGGGCTCTCGGCCGGACTAGTGGATGGCATGGCTCTCAAGGCGGTCCCGGAAGAGAGAGCAGGCATGGCGGCTGGTCTGCTCAACACCTTTCGTTTGGCCAGCGAAGCGATTGCGGTTGCCCTCTACGGTTCGCTGTTGGCCACTCTGCTCGGAGAGCGTTTGCGCGGCCCCCTGTCCACCTTCGCGAAAAATGACGATGTCCTACTCAACTGGATCAACAACGTGGCGGCGGGCAACCTCGACACCCCTGTGCTCGCGGTGGCCGCGGAGAAAGCCGAACTGATGCGAGGCATGTTGATCGGTGGCTACGACAACGCCTTCCATATTGTGCTGTGGGCGATCGCCTCCATCCTCACTGCTCTTCTGGCCCTGATTGCATGGCTGCTGATTCGGCCGCGCAAGGCGCTGGTGGGGGTGCCTCAGCCCTTCTGAGCGAATGTCCATCGGCTCGGCGGCCAGTCAGCCGGCTTGAATCTCGATCACGGCAGTTGGCTCATCGAGGCTGCGAAGTCGGCCATGACCTTCCCGCGCTCCGATTCGCGCTTCATGTAGGCGGTAGGCGTGAGCCCCGACCAGCGGCGAAAGGCGCGCGCGAACACTTTGTCGGACTCGTAGCCGGCCGTCTCGGCAATCTCGGCCAACCGGCAGTTGCCCGTCTCGAACTGCTCGGCGGCCAGCGCCATGCGATGGTCCGTGAGATAGCCGATCGGTGTCGTGTCCATCAGGTCCTTGAAGCGTTCGCTGAAGCTCGACCGCGACATGGCGGCTTCCCTCGCCAGCAGTTCCACTGTCCATTTCTTCCGGGGCTCCAGGTGGATGCGCGTGAGGGCGCGTGCGATGGCCGGATCGGTCAGGCCGCGCAGCCAGCCCGCGTCCTGGACCGTGGCCTTGCCCAGGCGTTCGCGCAGGATATTGACCAGCAGCAGTTCGCCCATTCGCGCCGCCGATACGCGCCAGCCCGGACGGCGCGCCAGCGTTTCCACGATCAGCGACTGCATCGTCGTCGCAAGGCAACCCGCCAGCGGCAACTCCCGCTCGCGGATGTGGATCAACGGCGGCAGGATGCCGAAGACCGAATGGCGCGTGTAAGCCGGAAACCACATGAGCACGGAGAACATCTCGGTGAGCGCGCCGCCATCGCCGCCATGACTGAACACGAGCGGGTTCTCGTCCTTGGGGCCTTCGGCATGTTGCGCGATCAATCGGGCGAATGCATGGACCGGCGCCCCGAGTTCCGACGCCACGAGGTGCGGCGCGCCCATCGGCAGCATCGTCAGGTCGCCTGCGTCGACGCGGACGGGCGCAGCCCCGTCGAGTTGCAGCCACCAGGGCGCACCGCGTGACATCCGGATCATGACGCCCGAAACGCCTGCCGAGTGAAGTGCCCAGGGGCCCGTCAGCTTGAAGTGCGCGGTCACCGCGCGCTGGGCACGGCAGTTGGACAAAACCTCGCTCAATGCGTCCATGGCGTGCTCGGGATGCGGGCAACGATGTGGACGAATGGTGACCAGAAGCGGCGTCCCGGCGGTTGAGCGCGCCGCCCCCCGATTGAACAATCCATCACTGACCTGAAAGACCTCATCTTGCTTGCACCTCCGGTGCGCTTCATGCCCGGCACGCATCATAAGAAAGTCCATCCCGGGCGCAGTTCCTTCCGATACGTGACTCCTTCCAAATCCTTCGAGAGACAGACCATGAATTCATTGAAGATCGGCGTCGTTGGCGCCGGAATCGGCGGCCTCGCGGCAGCCAACGCACTGCATCAGGCCGGCCACGATGTGGTGGTGTTCGAACAGAGCCGGCAGTTCCTGCGGGTGGGCGCGGACATCAACCTCACGCCGAATGCCGTGCGCGCGCTCGACGGCCTGGGCAGCAGCATCGCCGCCGCGGCCCGTGCTTCGGGGGCACGGCCGACGCACCGCATCAGCCGCACCTGGGACAGCGGCGAGGAGACTTCGCGACTGGCGATGGGCGACGAGGCCGAGCGCAAGTACGGCGCACCACAACTGACCATCCACCGCGCCGACCTGCTGGCCGCGCTGGCCGATGCCTTCCCGGCCGAGCGCGTGCAGTTCGGCAAGCGCGCACAGGCCATCGCCGAGCAGGCCGATGGCGTGTCGATCCGGTTCACCGATGACAGCGAGCCGGTGAAGCTCGACGTGCTGATCGGAGCCGACGGCATCCACTCGGTGGTGCGCACTGCGATGTTCGGCGCCGAAAGCCCGCGCTTCACCGGCGTGGTCGCATTTCGCGCAGTGGTGCCGACCGAGCGTGTGAAGGGCGTGCCCAATATCCAGGCCTTTACGAAGTGGTGGGGCCCGACGCCGGAAAGCCAGATCGTGACCTTCCCGCTCAATCAGGGTCGCGACACCTTCATTTTTGCGACCACCGCCCAGGATTCGTGGCATGAGGAGTCATGGACCACCGAAGGCAGCGTGGCGGAGTTGCGTGGCTTCTATGGCGATTTCCACCCCGATGCGCGCGCCCTGCTCGAGGCCTGCGACAGCGTGCTGAAGACCGCGCTGTACGAGCGCGATCCGCTCTCGCGCTGGTCGAGCGCGCACATGACGCTGGTTGGCGATGCCTGCCATCCCATGATGCCCTTCATGGCGCAAGGCGCGGGCATGGCGATCGAAGACGGCGTGGTGCTGGCACGCAGCCTGGCGGGCATCGACAAGCCGGCGCAGGTCGGTGCCGCGCTCGCGCGCTACGAGGCGGCGCGGCTGGCGCGAACCAGCCAGATCCAGGTAGGTTCGCGCGGCAACAACTGGCTGCGCGAGGGAGGCAATGCCGACTGGGTCTACGGCTACGACGCGTGGGGCGTGCCCCTGGAAATCGCGTCGATGTGAAGCCATCGTGGCGGGGCTTTCCGGGCGGGAAAAAGCCCATCGAGCCTCGCCCGGACTCAGGTCATGTGCTACAGCCCCGCAGCCTTGAACGCGCCCACGGTGCGTTCGTTCGCCAATTCCGCCGAGGATTGGTCATAGTGCTCCCCGCCGACCCGCGCGAACGCGTGGTCCTGGCCGGGATAGACATGCAGCGTGATGTTCGGTCGACCCGTGAGCGTCTTCACGATCTTGTCGCGCGCCTCGGGCGGGCAGAACTTGTCGAGCTCGGCGATGTGCAGCACCAACGGTTTCTTGATGTTTTCGGCCTCGGCCAGCGCTGCGTCGATGCCCACACCGTAGTAGCCGACGGACACGTCGGTGTCGGTGCGGCAGGCCGCGAGGTAAGCCAGCTTGCCACCGAGGCAGAAGCCCATCGTGCCGACCTTCGCGTTCTTCACCTCGGGGCGGCTGCGCAGGGTTGTGATCGCGGTCTGGATGTCCTCCACGCCCTTGGCCTCGTCGAAGCCCTGGTAGTAGCCGAAGGCGCGCTGCCAGTCGGCTTCGGTGTAGCCCAACTCGACATTCGGCTCCTGGCGCCAGAAGATGTCGGGCACAAGCACGACATAGCCCTTGGCGGCGAACGAATCGGCCACCTCGCGCATCGTCTTGTTGACGCCGAAGATTTCCTGCGCGATCACGAGCCCCGAGCCGGTGCCAGAAGGCGGCAATGCGAGGTAGCCGCGGAAGGTGCCGCTGCCATCAGCGGCTTTCATGTCGATGTACTGACCTGCCATAGGGTTCTCCTGAGTGAAGTGGCGCATGCTGCGCTCCTACAGTTTAGAAGTAGAGAAAGAGACCACCATGAACATCCAGAAGTCCATCGCCCTCGTCACCGGTGCCAACCGCGGAATCGGTCGGGAGCTTGTGCAACACCTGCTTGCCGCCGGTGCGCAGAAGGTCTATGCGACTGCGCGCAACACCGACACGCTCGGCGATCTCGTCAAGGCGCATCCGGGACGGCTCGAAGTGCAGACCCTCGACATCACGCGCCCCGAACAGATCGCGGCAGTGAAGGCGCAGTGCCTCGACGTCAATCTGCTGATCAACAACGCCGGCATCAACCGCCACCAGGGCTTCCTCGCGGCAGAGTCGCTCGAGCATGCGCAGGCGGAAGTCACGACCAACTACCTCGGCACGCTCGCGATGTGCCGCGCCTTTGCGCCGCAACTCACGGGCGACGGCGCGATCGTCAACATGCTGTCGATCCTCGCAAAGGTCACCATTCCAGGCATGGGATCCCTGTGCGCGGCCAAGGCCGCGGGCCTGCGCATGACCGAAGGCGTGCGCGCCGAACTGGCGGCGCGCGGCGCGCTCGTCATGGCCGTGATGCCCGGGGCAGTCGATACGGAGATGAGCAAGGACTTCAAGGGGCCCATGTCGTCTCCCGCAGAAGTTGCGAAGGCCGTGCTGGCGGGTCTCGAGCGCGGCGACGAGGATGTCTATGTCGGTGACTTTGCCGACTGGATCAACGGCGGGATGAAGGACGACCCGAAAGCCATCGAGCGCGAACTGGCCAAGTACCTGCCGGGTTGAGATCGATCGGTTTTCGGGCCGCCCCGGGGCGATGCGGATCGTGTCCCGCGTCGAAGGCATCGGCCTCGCCACGAATCGCGCGGCTGTCTAAACTGCCGGCACGACAAGGAATGGGTGATCACCAATGTTTTCACAAAGAAGCGCGCGGCGCGCATGGCCCCTGATGCTCGCGGCAGCGGTCTGCCTGCTGGACGCCTGCGCGACCAAGGCGCCTGCGGTCTCGCAGGACCAGATCGCCGCCATCCTCTCGAGCCCCGATCGCACCGGCCCCGACCGCACCAACGACCTGCGGCGCAAGCCCGCCCAGATGCTCGCCTTCATCGGCGTGCGTCCAGGCATGTCGGCGCTGGACGTGAGCGCGGCCGGCGGCTACACCACCGAGTTGCTCGCACGCGCGATCGGGCCGACCGGCGTGGTCTACGGGCAAATGCCGCAGCGCGATCCCGGTCGCGCGACGCCGTCGCCCACCGCACCGGAGGGTGTGTCCGGCGGCGTGGCCGCGACGCCGAATCCGGCAGCCGCGCCGGCCGCTCCCGCCGGTCCGCGCCCTTCCGCCGTCGCGCTGGCCGATCGCAGCGCCAGGCTGAAAAGTGCCAATGTCCTCGCCGCGCCGATCATCGCCGTGCCGCAACGCTTCGAAGACCCGGCGCCGACTGCGGTCGCCAGCGGCGGCCTCGACCTGGTCACGCTGATGTTCAATTACCACGACCTCGGCTTCCTGGGCGTCGACCGTGCGCAGATGAACCGCGCCATCTTTCGCGCATTGAAGCCGGGCGGGATGTTCGTCATTGCAGACCACGCCGGGCGGCCGGGCACCGGCATTTCCGAATCCGGCACGCTGCATCGCGTGGAGGAATCGTTCCTTCGCGGCGAAGTCGAAAGCGCCGGCTTCAAGCTCGTGGCCGAAGGCTCCTTCCTGCGCAACCCGAACGACCCGCGCGACAAGAACACGCCCGAGCCGCTTCAACCCAAGGACGAATTCGTCCTCAAGTTCATCAAGCCATGACCATCGAGATCCCGCGCGAGGCGCGCCAGCAGGCCATCGCCTTCGTCGAGCGCTATTTCAACGAGCACATGGAAGAGCGCATCGGCAACATCGCGGCCGGCGCGCTGCTGGGCTTCTTCCTCGAGGAGGTCGGCCCACTCGTCTACAACCAGGCCGTGGCCGAAGTGCAGGAGCGCTTGCAGGCGCGCATCGCGGAAATCGACATCGAAGTCCACGAGGACCCGTTCCTGTACTGGCAGAAGTACGACAAGGCGAAGAAGTCAAGATGAGAGCCAGCGCAGCAAGAGCGCGTTGACCTCGTCGGCCCGCTCGTACTGCGCCCAATGGCCGGCGCCGTCGATCACCACGCCCTCGCGATTGGCATGACCTTCGACCAGGCCGGCCACCAACGGCCGCGGGTCGGCGGTCACGTCGAATTCGCCCCACACCAGCAATTGCGGGCATGCCAGCGCATCGAGCGCCGCCTGCAACCCACCCGCGAGCGACACGTCCTTGCTGCGAAAGCGCGTGCCGTGGCACGAGATGTCGTGAATCTCGAAGGCCAGCGCATCGAAGCGCTTGTCGTGCAGCATCAGCGCGCCGAGGTTGTGCTGCAGCGCCGCGCGCTCGTCTTCGCGGTTGACGGACTTTCGCCAATTGATCATCTCGATGCTCAGCCGCCGAAGCGTGGCGTGACCACCGCTGCCCATCAGCATGAGTCGATCGATTGCGCCGCGTTGCACGGCGAACCGGGCGGCCGTCAATCCACCAAATGAGAATCCGCCCAGGCTGATCGGCGTGCCGGCGCCGATCAGCATGTCGAGCGTGCCGCCCAGCGCCCGGAGCAGCGGCGCAATGGCAGCCTCGCCCGGCGCAGGTGCAGGCGGCTTGTCCGACTCGGCGAAGCCCGGCATGTCGGGGAGCCACAGCGTTCGCTCCGCCGCAATGGCCTCCACGTTGCGCAGCCAGTGCATCCAGCTCCCATGGCCGCCATGCAGCAGCACGACCGGCGGCTTGCTGCCGTCAACCCCGAAGCGTCGCCAACGAACCCGCACGCCTTCGTGCACCGGGTCTTGCCGGGTTCCGAGCGCATCGATGCGCTCGATGATGGCGCGCGCGCCCGCGTTGGAATCGGGTGGGAAGTTCATCATGGCAGCATGCGTTGCAGTTCCTTTTCGCGGTCCAGTATCTGGTGCTTGAGCGCGCCGAGCACGTGCAGTGCAAACAGCACGTAGAGCAAATTGCCCAACCAGAGATGCACCGCGCCGAAGAGGTCGTGCAGTCCTTCCTTCGACAACGGCTCGATCGCCATGATCCAGCGAATGCGCGGCCACTCGAACAGGCCGAAATACTGCATCGGATGCGTTGCTGCATCCTTCCACGCCGAGTCATGCATCCAGCCCGACAGCGGCAACAGGAACATCACCCCGTACAACGCCCAGTGCGCCAGATGCGCCGCGACACGCTCGAGCCGGCCGTAGCCTTGCGGCATCGCGGGCGGCTCGTGGGTGGCGCGCCAGAGCAATCGCAAGATCGCCAGGCCCAGCAAGGTGATGCCGATGGACTTGTGCGTGTCCACGATCGGCCGCACCCACTCGTCGCGCACATTCTCGGCAGAAAGGCCCAGGATGACATTCAGCACCATGAGCACCGCAATCACCCAGTGCAGGATGATGGCGGGCTTCGTATATCGATCGGGGATGGAAGGCATGAGGAATCTTTTGGCGTGGGCGGAGTCTGTCAGCATTGTCCCGGGTCGGGATATTTGTCGAAACCATAACCTCTAGTCCCGCTTACCCTTTCGATCGACCGGGTCCAATTCTTGAAAGACTCCCTCCAGCGCGCCTTTGCCGCAGCCTCCCCGCGACTGGCGCCGCCTCCTACGCCGGCGCGCAGCCGTGCTCATCCACGGCAGTGTGCTGCTGCTCTGGATCGGGCTGTTCAGCATGGCGTTCATGGCCGGCGGCGTGTGGAGCTGGTCGGTCGGCGTGGCCTACGTGGCCTACGACACCGCGCTGCTGCTGTTCACCGCATGGGCGACCTTGCCCATCCTTCGGCCAACACGCGCCACACCGGCGAGCACGCGCCCGTGCACGGTCGGCGTGATCGTCGCGTCGCACAACGAAGCCGCGGTGTTGCCCGTGACCCTGGCCGCCCTGCTCGGCCAGACCGACCCGGCCGACCAGATCGTGATCGCGGACGACGGTTCCACCGACGGCACGGCCGAGCTGCTGCAAACACGCTACGGCCTCATCGCACCCTTGTTGGGCGAACTGAGCGCGGCCAGCGCGCTGCATCCGTCGCTTCACTGGTTGCGCCTGCCGCACAGCGGCAAGGCCCGCGCGCTGAATGCCGCGATGCTGTGCATTCGCACCGACACCGTATTGACGGTCGACGGCGACACGCTGCTCGACGACAAGGCCATCGCCGCGGTGCGCCGTGCCTTCTCGGCGGAACCCGGACTGGTCGCCGCCACGGGCGTCATCACGCCGGTGTGCAGCCGCAGCTTGAGCGGGCGCTGCTTCCAGTGGTTCCAGACCTATGAGTACATCCGCAACTTTCTCTCGCGCTATGCGTGGATGCGGCTCAACGGGCTGCTGCTGATCTCCGGTGCCTTCGCCGGCTTCCGGCTCGATGCGGTTCGTGCCGTGGGCGGCTTCGACCCGGATTGCCTGGTGGAAGACTATGAACTCATCCACCGCCTGCATCGCTATGCCGAGGCTCATGGCCTGCCGTGGCGCGTGCGCGTGCTCGGCGACGCCCAGGCGCACACCGACGCACCGAGCAGCGTGCCATCGTTCCTGCGGCAGCGGCGACGCTGGTTCGGCGGGTTCCTGCAGACGCAGTACCTGTACCGCGCGATGGTCGGCGACAGGCGCTACGGCTGGCTCGGCACCTTGATGCTGCCGGTGAAAGCGGTCGACACGCTGCAGCCGCTGTATGGCCTGGCCGCTTTTTTCCTGCTGCTGGTGTACATGGCGCGCGGCGACCTCGGCATCCTTGCGCCCGTGGCCGGCGTGATCGGCGCGAAGATCGCGCTCGACCTGGCGTTTCACCTCTGGTCGGTCTTTCTCTACCGGCGCTGGGTCGGCAACGACAGTGAGACCGGGTTGTTTCAGGCTTTCATGGCCGCGCTGGTCGAGCCTTTCAGCTTCCAGATACTGCGGCACACGGGTGCGGCGATGGGGTGGTGGGTGTTCCTGACCGGCAACCGAAGCTGGGGGCGGCAATCACGCGCCGGGCTGCGGGCGCGGGACGAGGAGGAACGGTCGAACCCGGGCGACGATTGAGACCGTCCTTGCCCGGTTGATCAGCCGTTCGCCGCAGCCCCGAAGCGGAAGCTCGACACCACCAGGCCGCCCATGAACGCGTCCTCGTGATACACGCGCGTTCCCTCTTCCGATTCCGCCGCGCCGACCGCGACCATCAGCGGGATCAAGTGTTCTTCCCGCGGATGGGCCACTCGTGCCGCCGGCGCCGCCGCCCAGTTGGCCAACTCTTGCGCACGACTGCCCGGCGCGCCCTGCACCACCGCCTCGTCGAGCCAGTCGTCGAAGGCCTTTGACACGTCGTGCGCCTGCGGGCCGAAATTGCGCAGGTTGTGATAGCTCAGGCCGCTGCCGATGATGAGCACGTCTTCATCGCG
The DNA here is from genome assembly GCF_037889915.1 of Variovorax humicola. Lineage (NCBI taxonomy): Bacteria > Pseudomonadati > Pseudomonadota > Betaproteobacteria > Burkholderiales > Comamonadaceae > Variovorax > Variovorax humicola. Next base: position 600,425 of record NZ_JBBKZV010000002.1, read on the forward strand.
CAGCGGCGCCAGCGCGCGTCCCAGCGCGAGGTGCTCTTTCGGATCGAGGCCTCGGCGCAACGACAGTTGCACCATCGGCACCTCGGCATCCGGGTAGATCGCGGCCATCGGCGAGAAGGCGCCGTGGTCGTAGCCGCGCTGCGCATCGATCGAGGCCGGCAGGCCAGCGCCTTCGATCAACGCCTTTATGCGCAGTGCCAGTTCCGGCGCGCCGGGCGCGTCGTAGTGCACCTGGTACGTGTGCGCCGGAAAACCGCCGTAGTCGTAGATCATCGGCGGCTTCGGGCTCGCTTGCACCGTGAAGGCAGGCTCTTCCCAATGGGCCGACACCATCAGGATGGCGCGCGGCTTGCGGCCGATCTGGCGCGGCATGTCGGCGAGCGCGGCTTCGAGCCTGGCATAGGCGTTGCCCATCTCCTTCTTCATCCAGGGCCAGGGGCCGCCGCCGTGCGAGATGAAGTAGGTCGGCAAGCGTGAATTCGTCGTTGAGGTCATTCTGAATATCCTTGCCATCGAATGTAGTGATTTCCCATGCAGAATTCGAGAGGCATCTATTCAATGGTTTGTTTCTCCATGGGAAAGCATCGATGGACCGCATGACCAGCCTGCGCGTGTTCCGCGAGGTCGTCGACTCGGGCAGCTTCACCGGGGCGGCCGAGCGGCTGGCCATCTCGGCACCGATGGTCAGCAAGCATGTGGCCCAGCTCGAGAAGTCGCTCGGCGCACGTTTGCTCAACCGCTCCAGCCGCCACCTGAGCCTGACCGAGGCCGGCTTGGCCTGGTATGCGCAGAGCGGCCAGGCGCTCGACCTGCTCGATGCCGCGGAGGCCGCCATCGGCCAGCGCAACGAAACGCCACGCGGCCAGCTCAAGGTGAGCGCGCCCGTCTGGTGTGCCACGCCGCGCTTCGCCCGCGTGCTGGCGGACTATCGCGAGCGCCACCCCGAGGTGCTGGTCGACATGCATCTGGAAAATCGCAAGGTCGACCTGGCCGCGGACGGCTATGACCTTGCATTGCGCGCGACCCACGAGCCGTCGCCGGCACTCATCGCGCGGCCGCTTTGCAAGGTGCAATTCCACCTCGTTGCCGCGACGGAATACGTCAGGCGCGCCGGCAGGCCGGCAGCGCCCGCCGATCTGGCAAGGCTCGGCGCCATCGTGCCGAGCTACGTGAACATCGAGGGCCTCTCGCTCAAGGCCGCGGGCGGCCGGCAGGCGCCGCTGCGGCTGTCGCCGGTGCTGCGCTCCGACGACACCACGCTCACGCTGCATGCGGTGCGCGCCGGCATGGGCATGGCCTTCCTGCCGGAGTGGCTGGTGGATGACGACCTGACGGATGGCCTCCTCACCCGCCTGGTGCCCGACTACACGGCGCCTGCGATCACACTGTTCGCGGTGTACACGAGCCGGCAATACATGGCACCGAAGCTGCGGAGTTTTATCGATTTCCTGGCGGAGCGGCTTTCGGCGTCGGCGCCTTGATGCGCAGACGCAATTGCGCCGGTGGCACGGTCATCTGCATCGCCCGCATGCAGCGCTCCAGGCGACCCTCGCGACTCGACAGTTTCTGAATGGCCTTTGCAAGGTCGCTGTCGATGCTTTCGCCGCAAGCATTCGTGGCCTTCTCGCGTGACTGCTTCAATAGCCCGCCGCCTCTGCAGCTGTGGTCGCGCTGACGCGCAAGGCCTTGCGGCGTTGGCGAATGCAGACCCCCGCGTGCCGAGGGCATCGGCAGCGTCTGCCTTTGGCGTGGGCGCCTGGCGCGCATAGCTTTTTCCCGAATCAAGACCTTTGCCCACCGCGTTTCCGCGCATGGCCCAGAATCCACGCTGAGCCCGACTGCCGTCGCGTCCTGGAGCCGATTCCCCTTGTTCCGCCTCTTCGAAAAACTCCTCCATCCCTACCCGCCCACCGAACCGGCCCTGCCCCCGTCCGGCTTCTTCGCCTTCGTCTGGGCCTGCACGGACGGCGTGCGCGGCAAGGTCCTGGCAATGGCCTTGCTCACAGCGGCGATGTCGGCGTTCGAGGCGGTGCTGTTCGCCGTGCTGGGCCGCATCGTCGACTGGCTCGGCGGCCAGGAGCCCGCGCACCTGTGGCAAGACCGGGGCATGACGCTGATGTGGCTGGCCTTCGCGCTAGTTGCCAGCATCGGCGTGGTGGCGCTGCAGACCATCGTCAAGCACCAGACGCTGGCGGTGAACCTGCCAATGCGCCTGCGCTGGAACTTTCACCGCCTCATGCTCGGCCAGAGCATGGCCTTCTACCAGGACGAATTCGCCGGACGCATCACCGCCAAGGTGATGCAGACCGCGCTGGCCGTGCGCGACACCGTCTTCGTGCTGGCCGACGTGCTGGTGGCCATGGCCGTCTACGTCGCCACGCTGATCGTGCTGGCCGCGGTGCTCGACCGGCAACTGATGCTGCCCTTCATCGTGTGGCTCGTCTTGTACATCGTGCAGCTCTGGGTCTTCGTGCCTCGGCTCGGCTCGATCGGCAAGAAGCAGGCCGATGCGCGGGCGATGATGACCGGCCGCGTGACCGATGCGTACACCAACATCGCCACCGTCAAGCTGTTCTCGCACACGCACCGCGAGGCCGGCTTCGCACGCTCGGCCATGCAGGACTTCATGCGCACCGGCTACGGCCAGATGCGGCTGGTGAGCGCTTTCGAGATCAGCAATCACGTCCTGAGCATGGGCCTCACCGCCGGCATGGCGGGCACCGCGCTTTGGCTGTGGTCGCATGGTTCGGTGGGCATCGGCGCGGTGGCGGCGTCGACCGCGATGGCGTTGCGGCTGCAAGGCATGTCGCACTGGATCATGTGGGAGATGACCAGCCTGTTCGAGAACATCGGCACCGTGCAGGACGGCATGAAGACCTTGTCGCGCCCGCGCACCGTTCTCGATGCGCCCGATGCCGTCGAACTCGACGTGCCGCGCGGCGAGGTGCGCTTCGACCATGCGGTGTTCCGCTATGGAACGACTGCCGAAAAGGGCCGCAACGTGATCGACAACATGAGCCTGACGGTGGCACCGGGCGAGAAGATCGGGCTGGTCGGCCGTTCCGGCGCCGGCAAGTCCACGCTGGTCAACCTGCTGCTGCGTTTCCATGACCTGGAAAGCGGGCGCATCCTCATCGACGGACAAGACATCGCGCATGTCACGCAGGACTCGCTGCGTTCGCACATCGGCATGGTCACACAGGACACGTCGCTGATGCACCGCTCGGTGGCCGACAACATTTCGTATGGCCGGCCCGATGCAGGCGCCGAGGCCATCCGTGCCGCGGCCGAGCGTGCCGAGGCGCACGACTTCATCCAGACCCTGAGCGACGCCAGCGGCCGCCACGGCTACGACGCGCACGTGGGCGAGCGCGGCGTGAAGCTTTCCGGCGGCCAACGTCAGCGCATCGCCATCGCCCGGGTCATGTTGAAGGATGCGCCGATCCTGCTGCTCGACGAAGCCACCAGCGCGCTCGACTCCGAAGTCGAAGCCGCGATCCAGGCCAGCCTTTACCAATTGATGGAAGGCAAGACAGTGATCGCCATTGCGCACCGGCTCTCGACCATCGCCGCAATGGACCGGCTCGTCGTACTCGACGAAGGCCGCATCGTGGAGCAAGGCGACCACAAGACCCTGCTGGCGCAGGGCGGTCTCTATGCGCGGCTGTGGTCGCACCAGAGCGGCGGCTTCCTGGGGGAGCTGAACGAGGAACCGGAAGAAGAAGCGGCCTGATTCCTACACCACACAGCCACGCCTTCCGACAGCTTTGCAACGCGGCGCGCTCAACACTATGCAGGTCTTAAACAGAGGAGTCCTCCGTGAATTCCATCATCTACATCGTCGGTCTGGTCGTTGTCGTGGTTGCGGTTCTGTCGTTCTTCGGCCTTCGCTGAAGCCCCCTGCATCCCACATCAGTTTCCGTCCGCAGGCGGAATAGCGCAGGGCTGCCTTGGCAGCCCTTTTCCATGGTGTATCGCCGGGCATAATTTCAGCGCTCTGATGCCCGAGGGAAGCTATTGAACACCGCACTGCGCGAACCCGATCTGCTGTTGAAGGATGCGGTGCTCACCGAGGCGGTGCAACTCATCGAGCAGGCCGGGCCGCTCGACGACGCGGCCGCCATGCGCGAAGCAGCGCTATCGCGATCGTCTCCCGCCGGCCGCATCGCCCACCGTGCCGCCTTGCTCGGCCAACGTATCGGGCTCCAGGCTGAATTGCTGCGGGCACTGCATTGGGCACCCTGGGTCGCACTCGCGCTGGTCGTGGTGGTCGTGATGGCCGGCCTTTCGCTGGCCGGCAATGTGGTCGGCGGCAGCGAGCGCCGCATCAACATCATGGTGGCGCTGGTCAGCCTGCTCGGCGTGCACATGCTGACATTGCTGCTCTGGCTTGCGGGGTTGGTGCTGCCGCTGACGTCGTTCAACACCTCTCTGGGCTGGCTCTGGATGGCCTTGACCGCACGCGTCGCAGGCGGCAAGCGCGGCCAGGCGCCGGTGCTGCTGCGAGCGGCTACCCAGTTGCTGTCAGGCGCGCGGCTGGTGCCCTGGGCCTTCGGCTTCGTTAGCCACTGCATCTGGGCGCTGTCGTTCGCCGCGGTGCTGGGCGCAATGCTGTTCGCGCTGGCGTTTCGCAGCTACACGCTGAGCTGGGAGACGACAATCCTGGAGACCGGCTTTTTCGTGAACGGGGTGAAATGGCTGGGCTGGGCGCCGGGCATGCTGGGCTTTCCGGTGCCGGACGCAGCGACCGTGCTGGCCCCCGTCGCCAACGCGGCCGAGCAGCGCGCCTGGGCGCTGTGGCTGACCGGCTGCATCGTGGTCTACGGGCTGCTGCCGCGCGTGTTCTTCGCGATCGTCAGCGCGCTGGTGTGGCAACGGCGCAAACGCGGCTTGCAGCCCGACCTCGCGCAGCCTTACTACCGCAAGCTGCTTGCGCGCTTCGACGCAATGGCACCGGCGCGCATCGTCGATGGCGATCCGGGGCTCGTGCGCGATCAGCCACCCGTTGGTCTGAAGGCGGGCGACACCAGCGACAAGCTGATTCTGGTCGGCTTCGAGCTGCCGCAGGAAACGCCATGGCCCCCGGCCGGGCTGCCGGCCTCCGTCGCACCGGTGCTGCATGTCGACGGCAGCGCCGGCCAGCGCCATGCGTTGCTCGACACCATCGCGCGCCTGCGGCCCCGCACGCTGCTGATGGCCTGCCACGCCGCATCGAGCCCCGATCGCGGTACCGAGCGGCTGTTGCGCGAGTTGCTCGGGCACTGCGGCGAATGCCGGCTGTGGCTGCTGTCCGGCGACGAAGCCGCGCACGGGCGCTGGCGGCGCTGGCTCGGCGACGTGGGGCTGGAGCACGTCGCGGCCTGCGACGATCTCGAGGCGACACTGCGGGGATGCGCATGATCGACCCCAACGCCAACAGCATCCGCATTGCGGTCGTCGGCCACACCAATGCCGGCAAGACCTCGTTGCTGCGCACCCTCACGCGGCGCATTCGCTTCGGCGACGTATCGGAGCGTCCCGGCACCACGCGCCATGTCGAGAAGATCGCGCTGGAGGTGTCCGGCCGCGCCGCCGTCACCTTTTTCGACACCCCCGGCCTTGAAGACGCGGTCAGCCTGCGCGAGCATCTAGAAGCTTTCACGGCCACCGCGCCGACGCCGCCCGACCGCATCCGCGCGTTCCTCCAAGGTCCCGAGGCGCATGGCGCTTTCGAGCAGGAAGCCAAGGTGCTGCGCGCGATGCTCGATGTCGACGCGGCGTTTCTCGTGATCGATGCGCGCGAGCCGGTGCTGCCGAAGTTCCGTGCCGAGATCGAGCTGCTGAACTCGTGCGCACGGCCCGTGCTTCCAGTGTTGAACTTCGTGCGCAGCGACGCCAGCCGCGAGCCCGCATGGCGCGAATTGCTTTCCGCCTACGGCCTCCATGCCGTCGTGCGCTTCGACGCCGCCGCCCCTTTCGTCGGGGCCGAGCGCGAACTCTACGAGGACCTGGGCACCTTGCTGCGCGACCGCCGCGACCAACTGACGCAGGTCGTTGCATCGCTCGCAGCCGAAGCCGCCGAGCGCCGCAGCGCTGCCGCCGCGCGCATCGCCGAACTGGCGGTCGACACAACCGCATTGCGCCGCACCGTATCGTCCGGCGAGTTCAACGATCCCGAACGGCGACAGAAGCTCATTGCCGACCTCCAGGCCACTGTCTCCAGCAAGACCCAGCGCTGCGCCGACGACCTGCTTGCGCTGTACGGCTTCCGCGACGGCGATGCCGACGAAGCGCCGCTGCCGCAACTCGAAGGCCGCTGGAGCATGGACTTCTTCAGCGCCGAGGCGATGAAGGACGCGGGCCTGCGCCTCGGCAAGGGCGCGGCGGTCGGCGCGGCAGTCGGCGTGGTGGCGGACATCGCGTTGGCCGGCCTGTCGCTCGGCACCGCCACTGCGCTCGGCGCGACCATTGGCGGTGCGCTGTCGCAAGGCTTCGGGCCGATGGGCCGCAAGCTGATCAACCTGATGAACGACGTGCAGGAACTCACCGTGGAAGACCGCGTGAGGCAGGTGCTGCTCGCCTGGCTGCTCACTTTGGTCCATGCGCTGGAGCAACGCGGCCATGCGGCCACCGGCCGTATCGCCACCTCCCGAAATCCGCAAGGCGAGACCCCGATGGGGCGACGGCTCGAAGCCATCGTCGAAGCCGCCGAGCCGGCGCGCGGCCATCCCGACTGGGAAGCCGGCTTGGCCACGCACTGGTACGCGCCGCCGGATCGCCGAAGCCTGGTCGACGAGGTGGCACGCGCCGTGCGTCCGGCCATCGACCGAACCTGAAATCAACGGACGCTTCAAATGGAAGATGCCTACCCCCACCCGCTCGTCATCATCAAGGCAGGCGATACCTTCGACGAACTGCGCAATGAACGCGGCGACTTCGAGCACTGGATTGCCAGCGGCCTCGGCGACACCCGCCTGCCCGTGGTGGTGCTCGACCCGCGCCGCGGCGACAAGCTGCCCACGCCCGCCCAACTCTCGGCCGTGGTGTTGACGGGTTCGCATTCGATGGTGTCGCACCGCGAAGACTGGAGCGAGGCCACCGCCGCCTGGCTCGCCCATGTGGTGCATCAGGGCAAGCCGGTGCTCGGCATCTGCTACGGCCACCAGTTGCTGGCGCATTCGCTCGGCGGCGAAGCCGACGACCACCCCGGCGGCCTGGAGATCGGCACGGTCACGGTGGCCCTCACCGACGCATCCGCGGACGACACGCTGTTCCGCGACATGCCGCGTGATTTCCCGGCCAACGTGGTGCATCGGCAAAGCGCCCTGCGCCTGCCCCCGGGAGCCGTGCGCCTCGCCGGCAATGCCTTCGAGCCCCATCAGGCCTTCCGCATCGGCGAGCGCGCCTGGGGCGTGCAGTTCCATCCCGAGTTCGACGCGGCCGCGATGCAGGCTTACATCGACGCGCTGGCCGACGACCTGCGTGCCGAAGGCGCCGACCCCGACGCACTGCGCCGCAACGTCAAGGCGACGCCAGCCGCGGCGCGCTTGCTGGAGCGCTTCGCGCAATTGGCCGAAGCGCACGATGCCGCTTCGCCCAGCTTGCGTTAAGGTGCGCCTGTTTCCCCCCGGAGATTCCTCATGCCCCTGCCCGACCCCGCCACGCGGCCACGCAAGCACTTCTCGATGATCCGAGGCTTTCACCTGGCCGACGCCTTCACGCTCGGCAACGCGGCCTGCGGCGTGGGTGGCGTGTTCCTGGCCATGGCGTATGCGGCGAAGGGTGACCTGTCGCTGTTCATGTGGGCGGCGGCGCTCGCGCCCGCGGCCTTCGTCTTTGATGTGTTCGACGGCCGCATCGCGCGCTGGCGCCAGACGCACTCGGCGCTGGGCCGCGAACTCGACTCGCTGGCCGACGTGATCTCGTTCGGCGTGATGCCTGCCTCGCTGGCCTTTGCCGCCGGCGCCAGCGGCGGCTGGGATGCGGTGCTGCTGATCTATTTCGTCTGCTGCGGCGTGAGCCGGCTCGCGCGCTACAACGTCACGGCCGAGGCACTTTCCGAGGGCGCCGACAAGGTCAAATACTTCGAAGGCACGCCCATCCCGACCAGCGTGGTCCTCGTCGGCGTGCTGGCCTACGCAGCGTCCCATGGCGGCGTCGGCGCGACGCTGTGGGGCGGTGCCTGGGTGCTCGGCCCGTGGGTGTTGCATCCCATCACGTTACTGTTCGGGCTGTCTGGCACGCTGATGATCAGCAAGACGCTTCGCATACCAAAGCTCTGAGGAGACCACACATGCAGCTCTACTACAACCCGCACAGCCGCGCCGTTACCGCCAAGTGGATGCTGGACGAGTGCGGCGTCGACTACGAGCTTGTGCACATCGACTTCCTCAAGCGCGAGCACAAGCAGCCCGCTTTCCTGCAAATCAACCCGGCGGGCAAGCTGCCGGCGCTGGTGGATGGCCGCACGAAGCTCTTCGAATGCGCCGCCATCTGCATGTACCTGGCCGAGAAGTTTCCGCAGAAGCGGCTCGCCCCGTCCGTCGGTGCGCAGGACCGGGGGCGCTACCTCTCGCTGATGGTGTATTCGACCTCGCAGCTCGAACCGGCGATGGGCGACGCCTTCATGAAAGTCAGGCCGACGGCTGAACGCGGCTGGACCGGGTTCAACGAGGCCGTCCATGTCATCGAGCGCGAACTGGGCTATGGTCCCTGGCTGCTGGGCGCACAGTTCAGCGCGGCCGACGTGATGATCGGGTCGGTGTTCATCTGGCAGAAGCTCTTCGGCGGGCACTCGGGCAGCCACAAGATCGAGGCGTACGTCCAGCGTTTGCTGGCGCGGCCTGCGGCGATGAAGCTGGGCATACGAGCCGGCAAGACAGCGTGAGCAACTCCACTTCACTGGTCACCCCGGCCCATTTCAAGCCTGCAGGGCTGGACGAATTGGTGCAGCTTGCCGCTGCCGAACCGATCTCGCCCGCCTGCGAGCACTTCTACTTCCTGCGCCACGGCCAGACCAACCGCAACGCGCTGCGCATCTTCCAGGCGCCCGACGAGCCCTTGAGTGAACTCGGCCTCGCGCAAGCAGCGCAGGCCGCGACTGTGCTGGCCGGCGAGACGATCCGCAGCATCGTGTGCAGCGACGCGCCGCGCGCCCATGTCACGGCGCAATCCGTGGCCGCGCCGCACGGGCTCACGCCCCTGCCCGATGCCGGCTTGCGCGAGCGGCATTTCGGCGTGCTCATCGGCACGTCGTCCGCCAGCATCGACTGGGCCTGCGCGCCGGAGGGCGGCGAAACGCTGAAGCAGTTCGTCGACCGCAAGCGCATCGCCCTCGCCGCCGCGCTGGCCCGGCCAGCGCCTGTGCTCGTGGTGGCGCACGGCGGCAGCCTGTTCGTGCTGGCAGCGCTGCTCGGCGTGACGATCGACCTGAGCGTGCTGGGCAACGCGCAACCGTTGCGTTTCGAGCGCAGCGGCCCCATATGGACGGTCAAGCCGCTGCAGGCCAAGGGCGACGCAGAGGCCTCTATCGCATAGCCCCCTTTTTTGAATCCACAGGACCATGGAATTCAAGGACTACTACAAGACCCTCGGCGTCGAGCGCGGCGCCTCTGAAGACGAGGTACGCAAGGCCTACCGCAAGCTGGCGCGCAAATACCACCCCGACGTCAGCAAGGAAGCCGACGCCGAGGTGAAGATGCGCGACATCAACGAGGCCAACGACGTACTGCGCGACAAGGAAAAGCGCGCCGCCTACGACGCGCTGGCCGACCGCGTTGCGCGCGGTGGTTCGCCGCACGGCGACTTCCAGCCGCCGCCGGACTGGGACACCGGCTTCGAGTTCCACCGCGGCCCCGGCGCCGGACCGGCCGACCATGCGGACTTCAGCGAATTCTTCTCGTCGCTGTTCGGCGCGGCCGAGCGGCGCGGCGCCGCGCGCCAGAACATGCGCATGCGCGGCGAGGACCATCATGCAGCCATCGAGATCGCACTCGAAGACGCGCTCAACGGCGCCGAGCGCGAGATCAGTCTGCGCGCGCAGACAGTGGATGCCCAAGGCCTGCCGCAATGGGAGAACCGCACGCTCAGCGTGAAGATCCCGCCTGGCGTGCGGCCCGGCCAGTTCATCCGGCTCGCGGGCCAGGGCATGCCGGGTCACGGCGGCGAACCGGCTGGCGACCTGTACCTGGAGGTGCGCATCGCAGCGCACCCGCACTACCGCATCGAGGAGCGCGATCTCTACATGACGCTGCCGGTGACGCCAAGCGAAGCCGCGCTCGGCGCCAAGGTCGAAGTGCCAACGCCGACCGGCGGCGTGGTCGAGGTCACCGTACCGCCGAATGCGCGCAACGGCATGAAGCTGCGCCTCAAAGGGCGCGGGCTTCCCGGCAAGACGCCCGGCGACCTCTACCTGCTGCTGGAAATTGCCCTGCCGCCCGCCGACAACGACGCTGCCCGCGCCGCCTACGAGGCGCTCGCGAAGGCGGCAACTTCCTTCAACCCACGCCGCCATCTGGGAGTCTGATCATGGCGACTCGTTCCGTCATCGCTGCCACCTCGGTGGTCAGTTCCGCGCAACCACTCGCCGTGGGCGAACTCGCTCACGCGGTCGGCGCAGACACCGCCTGGGTGGTGCAACTGGTCGAAGTGGGCATCGTGCATGTCAGCGTGCAGGACGCCGAGCCGGCGCAATGGCGCTTCGGCAGCGCCGACCTGCAGCGCGCCCTCGAAGCCCGTCGGCTGGAACGCGACTTCGGCGTCGGGCTCGACGCTGCAGCGCTGATCCTCGATCTGCAGCATGAGGTACGCAGGCTCAAGGCGATGTTGTACGCCCGCGGACTCAGCCGCGGGGATTGAAACACCCCCGATGCGCCTGCGGCGCCTGCCCCTCCAGGGGGCGCACCCAGCGGCCCGGCAAAGCCGGTTCCGCGGGTGCCCACGAACAGACTTCGCGTTGCTCGTCCTGGAATCATGCATCGCGGGTCGCGCGATAGCTCGGGATGCAGCCGTGCAGCGTGAATGCATCGGCCGCGACATCGCCGACGCCGGGCTGTCGGATGCGCAGCATCAAGCCAGCATCTTGTCGGCGATCAGATGCCAATGCGCCGCGTCCACCGGCGTGATCGACAGCCGGTTGCCCTTTCGCAGCACCAGCATGTCGGCCAGCGCAGGCGTCGCGCGCAGTTCGGGCAAGGCCAGCACACGCGTCTTTCGGACGGCCTGCACGTCCAGCAGCAACCAGCGCGGGTCTTCCGGCTTCGACTTGGCGTCGTAGTAAGGCGACTTCGGATCGAACTGCGTCGGATCGGGCCGTGTGCCCGAAGCCACGCGCGCGACGCCGTAGATGCCCGGCTCGGGGCAGCTCGAGTGATAGAACAGCACGCCGTCACCGACCTTCATCGCATCACGCATGAAGTTGCGCGCCTGGTAGCTGCGCACGCCGGTCCACGGCACCGTGGCATCGGGCGCAGCCAGCGCATCGTCGATCGAGCACTCTTCGGGCTCGGATTTCATCAGCCAGTACTGGGTCATGGACGCACCTGTAGTTGCTTTCGAGTGTGGGCAAGGATTTTGCCGTGGCAAACTCCCGCGCGCATCACGACCCCGCCCGCGACCCGCTTCACCCGTCGACCTGATTCTTCAAATGAGCACTTCCGAGATTTTCCTGATCGCGATGCTGATCATCTTTACCGGCCCGTACCTGATCTGGCGGCTCGGGCGCACCGAGTATTTCGCGCCGCTGGTGGTGGTGCAGATCATCACCGGCGTGCTGCTCGGGCCCGGCGTCCTCGGCGCCGTCTATCCGGACTACTACAAGTTCGTCTTCAACGCGCCGGTGATCCAGTCGCTCAATTCCATCGCGCAATGGGCGGTGATGCTGTTCGTGTGGATTGCCGGCATCGAGCTCGACTTGCGCGAGGCCTGGACGCATCGCCGCGAAAGCGGCATCACGGCGGGCCTGGCGCTGGGCGTGCCGCTGGCATTCGGCAGCGTGGCCGGCATCGGCATGGCGATGTCCGCGGGTTGGATGGGCGAGCACGCGGCGACCTGGCAATTCGTACTGGGCATCGGCATGTCGTGCGCGGTCACTGCGCTGCCGATCCTGATCCTGCTCATGGAAAAGCTCGATATCCTTCGCCAGCCGATCGGCCAGCGCATCCTTCGCTATGCGAGCCTGGACGACATCGCGATCTGGAGCGTGCTGGCGCTGATCCTGCTGGACTGGGAGCGCGTCGGCAAGCAGGTCGCCTTCCTCGCGCTGTTCGCGGCGGCCAGCGCCGCCTTTCGCTGGCTGATGGTGCGGATTCCGGCGCATGACCGCTGGTATGCCGGCATCATCTGGCTGGCCGCCTGCGGACTGGGCGCCGACTGGTGCGGGCTGCACTACATGGTGGGCGCCTTCATCGCCGGCGCGGTGATGGATTCGCATTGGTTCGACCAGGCCGAGATGGACTCGCTGCGCCACAAGTTGCTGATGGTGGTGATGCCCGTGTACTTTCTGAGCACCGGCCTGCGCACCAACTTCCAGGGCGGCGGCGCGGCGGTGTTCGTTGCCTCGGCCGTGCTGCTGGTGGCATCGGTCGGCGGCAAGCTGATCGGCACGCACATCGCCGGCCGCATTCTTCAGTGGAAGCCCGGCGAAGGCTCCCTCATCGGCTGGCTGTTGCAGACCAAGGCGCTGATCATGATCGTCTTTGCCAACGTGCTGCTCGACAAGGCCATCATCACCAACGCGTCGTTCACTGCCCTGCTGCTGATGGCCGTGGCCAGCACGATGCTGACCGTGCCGATCGTCTCGCCCAAGCTGGTGCGGATGAAGGAAATAGTCTTCCGCAACAAGTAGGGCTCCTTTCAGTTTTCCACCACGCTACCGCGTGACCCGCGACACATGAAACCGGCGCAGTGAGATACCAGGGATACCGCGGAACCGGCTTTGCCGGGCCGCCGGTATCGCCCCCTCGAGGGGAGGCGCCGCAGGCGCTTCGGGGGTGTTTCATTTCACTTTTCCACCACGCTACCGCGTGACCCGCGATGCATGATTCCAGGACGAGCAACGCGAAGTCTGTTCGTGGGCACCCGCGGAACCGGCTTTGCCGGGCCGCTGGGTGCGCCCCCTCGAGGGGGAGGCGCCGCAGGCGCTTCGGGGGTGTTCATCCTCGCCTCTAGTCTTCCTTCATGCCGGTGGCCTTGACCACGCCACCCAGGCGCGCGCGTTCCTCTCCGACGAACTTGACGAATGCCGCGCGTGTACCACCGATGGGCTCGATGCCCATGCCCTTGAGGCGATCGACCGTGGCCTTGTCCTTCATGGCGGCATCGACGGCCGAGGCCATCTTGTCGAGGATGGCGTCGGGCGTGCCCTTGGGCGCATGCACGCCCGCCCAGTGCGCGATCTGGATCTCGGGGAAGCCCTGTTCCTTCGCGGTTGCCAACTCCGGATAGGCCGAAATGCGGCTGGTCCAGGTGTCGGCCAGCGCCTTCAGCTTGCCGCTCTTCAGATACGGCAGCACCACGATGCTGGCTTCCGACGTGGCTTCGACCTGGCTGCCGAGAACGGCCGTGATCGACTCGGAACCGCTCTTGTAGGGCACAACGTCGAGCTTGGCGCCGTACTTGGTCTGGAGCAGCCCTTCCACGAAGTGCGGCGTGCTGCCTGTGCCCGCCGTCGCCCAGTGGAATCCGGCGCCGGATTTCTTCGACGCGTCGATGAACTCCTTGAGCGTCTTGTAGGGCGCGTCCGCAGGCACCACGATCACCGAGGGCGCCAGGCCGATCATCGCGACCGGCACCAGCGCCTCGTCCTTGTAGGGCATGCTCTTGCGAATCATGCTGTTGGAGATCACGCCAGCCGCGCTCACCAGGAAGGTATAGCCGTCGGGCGCAGCCTTCGAGACGAGGTCCGCGCCGAGCGCCGTGCCCGCGCCGGGCTTGTTGTCCACGATGATGGGCTGGCCAAGCGCCTTGGAGGCGCCCTCCGCCGCGGCCCGCGCCATCAGGTCATTGGCGCCGCCGGCCGAGAACGGAACCACGAGGCGGATCGGCTTGGTGGGCCATGTCTCGGCACTGGCAACAGTGGCTGAAAGCAGTGCCGCGGCGATGACGGCGGCCCGGGGGAAATGGCGAAGCAAATTCATGCGGCTGGCTCCATGTGTCGTTGTGGATCCCGGGCGTCGGCGCGCACGGGCCACGTCATGATGCCATCACCAGATCCCGAGCGCGGCAAGCAGCGTGCGCAGCGTCATGAAGACAAGGATGAGCGAGCCGACAGTCCATAGCGTGGCGCGCATGTCGTGGGTCTGCGCGGTCACATATGCGGCAAAGTGCAGCAGCCGCGAAACCACATAGCCATACAGGAGCACCTGCGCCAGCAGCAACGCGGGCTCGGTCAGCACATAGAGAAAGCCAGCGGCCAGGAAGAACGGCAGGTTCTCCAGGTCGTTGAGGTGAATGCGCCGGATGCGATCCACTCGCTCGTTGCGCTCGAGTTGCGCCGGATCGGGTTGCGGATTGAGCGGTGTCTTGCGGATGTCCTCGGGCGAGCGGAATCCGCCCTTGACTTGCAGCATGCGCGCGACCGTCAGCCACGACATCGCCACCGCCTTCAGGATCATGAGCGTGGCCGCGATCACGTACGTCGCAAACAATGGGTTGTTGAGGCTCAGGTTGTTCATGGCGCTTCCCGATGGGTCGTGATCAGTGCGTCCGGATCATCGCGTCGTACGCATCGGCCAACTGCGAAAGCGCTTCACCGCAACGGGTGCGCTTGGAGGATCCGTGCATCAGCGCAAGCGTCTGGGGATCGAGCTTCGCGAGCGCACGAATCGTGGGCGCTGTCGCCGGTGAAAGCGACGTGGCATGAAACATCTCCTCTGCCGCCAGTGCGGGGCCGACGATGTCGCCATCGACAAGCGCAGGCCCGTCGCCGCAGTGCGTGAAAAGGTCGCCGCAAAAGAGCGTGCCGGTGCTTTCCTCGAACAGCACGCGGGCTTCCCAGTTGTGCGGGACATGGGGGGTGTCGATGTGCCTGACGCGCTTGCCGCCGAGGTCCATCACTTCGCCATCGGCCAACTTGCGCGGCGGCCGGTCGCACAGGTCGTCCAGCGACACCATGCAGCCGGTTGCACCGTGCGCCACTTCGGCCCTGGGTGCAGCGGCAATGAATTCGTTCATGGCGCCGCACTCGTCGGCCTCGACATGGCCGAAGGTGATCCAGCGCAGGCGCTGTAACGCAACGATGCGCGCGACGGCCTCGGACACGAGCGGGAACATTCGTCGCGGCCCCGTGTGAAAGAGCAGCGGCTCATCGGCGTCGATGAGGAACTGATTGAAGGTGAAGCCGCCGGGCGCCACGTCGGGGACGCAGGTCGAGATGCGGTAGATGCGGTCGGCAATCTCACGAGTGCTGGTTTGCATGTTGGTTCTCCTGTTGCGGATGCGAAGCATGCTCTTTTTTCTACCATTGGTCAATAAACTATCTTTTGGTTGGTTTTTTTGACCTTCGGTGGAATAATCGACGCGAATCGCTCCCCGAATCGCACGACATGCCCGCCCCTAAGACACGTCCCGTAACCGCCGAGAGTCCGGAAGTCACCGCACGCGTGGCCCGGCGCGAGCAACGGCGCAACCGGTCACGCGAGGAAATCCTGGAAGGCGCACGCCGCGTGCTGTTGCGAAGCGGAATCGCTGCCACCACGCTGGACTCCGTCGCAAGGGAAATCGGCGTGTCGAAGGCAGCGCTCTACTACTACTTTCCTTCAAAGGATGCGTTGCTGTTCGAGCTTGTCTACGGCGCCCTCGCATCCCACGCGCAATCGGTCTATGTCGCCACCGAAAAGGCGCGCGATGGCGGCGAAGCGCTGCGCGCGATCGTGCGCGAGACGGTCAATGCCTTTGCGCCGCGCATCGACGACTTTCGGCTGGCCTTCCTCCACGGACAGGTCGCCAGCCCGGGATCGGTGCATTGGGACGACCAGCAGTTCCAGCGCATTCGTCCGCTCAACGACTTGTGCTTTGCCGGCACCGCGAAGAAGCTCGCCGAAGAACGGAAGAAGCGCCCCGGCAGGGCGCGCGTCGAGCCCAGGCTGATGGCGTTTCTGGCTTACCTGGCAGCAGTTGGCATGCTGACGATGAAAGGCATGGTCGAGAGCCTGGACGACCCGCTCGCCTATTCCGACGAGCAACTCATCGAAGGCTTTGCCCGCGTGTTCGAGGCTGCCGCTGCGCCGTAACCCACGCCACGCTCATATCGGCGTTCCACCACGCCATCGCGATGAAACCGGCGTTGCCAAATGCCAGGGATACCGCGGAACCGGCTTCGCCGGGCCGCTGGTATCGCCCCCTCGAGGAGGAGGCGCCGCAGACGCTTCGGGGGTGTTTCATATCAGCTCTTCACCACGCTATCGCTTGACCCGCGACGCATGAAACCGCGCCTTCAGATACCAGGGATACCGTGGAACCGGCTTCGCCGGGCCGCTGGTATCGCCCCCTTGAGGGGGAGGCGCCGCAGGCGCTTCGGGGGTGGGTCATTTTCACTGGGCCTTTTGCACCAGCTTGATCACGCTCGAGAAGTCCAGCGCACCATTGCCGGCAAGGCTGTGCGCCGCGTAAAGGTTGCGCGCCATGCCACCCAGCGGCGTGGCCGCGCGCACCGCGGCGGCATTCTCCTGCGACAGGCCCAGGTCCTTCAACATGAGGTCGGTGCCGAAGCCACCGGCATAGTTTTTCGACGCCGGTGACGTCTCCATCACGCCGGGCATCGGGTTGTACTTCTCGAGAGCCCAATTGCCGCCCGAGCTGCGGCGCATGATTTCGGACAGCACCTTCGGGTCAAGCCCGTTGGCCACGCCCAATGCGAGCGCTTCCGACGTGCCGATCATCAGGATGCCGAGCAGCATGTTGTTGCAGATCTTGGCCGTCTGGCCAGCGCCGGCATCGCCCGCGTGGAAGATGTTGGCGCCCATTTTCTCGAGCACCGGGCGCGCGCGTTCGAGGTCTTGCGTGCTGCCGCCGACCATGAAGGTGAGCGTGCCGGCAATGGCGCCGCCGGTGCCGCCCGACACAGGTGCATCGATGACCGCGATACCGCGCCTTGCGGCCGCTTCAGCCACCTTGCGCGAGGTCGCCGCCGCGATGGTGCTGCTGTCGATGACCAGCGTGCCCGGCGCGATGTTCTCGAGAAGGCCCGGCTTGCCGTCACCGCCGAGATAGAGCCCTTCGACGTGCGCGCTGGCCGGCAACATGCTGATGACCACCTCGGCACCGGCGACCGTCTCGGCGGCCGATGCGGCAATCGGCAGTCCGTCCGCCGCGAACTTCCTGCAGGCGTCGGCCGACAGGTCGAAGGCGAGGACGGAGTGACCCGCCTTGAGCAGGTTCATGGCCATCGGGCCGCCCATGTTGCCGAGGCCGATGAATGCGATCTTCATTTGTGTCTCCAGGTTATGTGAAGGTTTTCTTCAAACCAGCCCGGCAAGCTCCGGCGCCATCTGGCCGCGCGCCCGCAGGTAGTCTTCGATGAATGCCGGCGTGATCTCTTCGATCGATGGCGGCGTCCACTTCGGATTGCGGTCCTTGTCGATGAGCAAGGCGCGGATGCCTTCCGCGAAGTCCTTGTTGGCGCAGCAGCCGAGCGACGCCCAGTATTCGAGCCGGAACACTTCCGCGAGCGACATGCGGTGCACGCGCTGCCACAACTCGAAGCTCAAGGCCGCGCTACTCGGTGCGCCCTTCATGAAGGTCAGGGCTGCGGTCTGCATCCAGGCATCATCGCTCTTCAGCGCCCGCAGGCGGTTGGCGATGTCCAGCAGGTCGTCGCCGGCCATCAGCGCATTGATCTCGTCGAAATGCTCACGCACCTTCGACGCGGGCGCCTCGGCGCCCTCGCCCGCTTTCAGCAGGATGCGCGAGAGCGCGGCGCGGTCTGCCTTGGCATTGCCTGTCCAGGCGCCCGCCGCGATGGCATCGATCACCTGCGCCTTGCGCTCGTGCGGCACCACGATGTCGGCCTGGCCGCAGAAGATCGCATCGCTCGCATTGAAGTTGGCGCCTGTCAGCGCAAGGAACAGGCCGACGCGGCCCGGCATGCGGCGCAGGAACCAGCTGCCGCCCACGTCGGGATACAGCCCGATGCTGATCTCGGGCATCGCAAGCCGGCTCTGCAGCGTCACCACGCGGTGCGAGGCACCGGCGACGAGGCCGACGCCGCCGCCCATCACGATGCCGTGGCCCCAGCAGAGGAAGGGCTTCGGAAAGGTGTGGATCAGGTAGTCGAGTTCGTACTCCTGCGCGAAATAGCGCTCCGCGTATTCGTTGCGCGCAGGCCCGCACTCGCACAGGGTCTGGTAGAGCTGCCGCAAGTCGCCGCCAGCGCAAAAGGACTTCTCGCCGGTCGCTTGCAAAAGCACGCCAACCACGCCGCTGTCGGCTGCCCACTCGCGCAGCTTCGGCGTGAGCAGCGCCACCATGAAGACCGAGAGTGAATTGAGCGACGCCGGCGCATTGAGGGTTGCCACGCCGAAGCGCTGGCCGCCGGCGGTCTTTATTTCATCGAACAGGACGACGGGGTCAGTCATTTTCTTAGCGGATATCCGCGTCACCTTCCAGCAGCTTTCGTGCGACGATCACGCGCATGATTTCGTTGGTGCCTTCGAGGATCTGGTGCACGCGTGCGTCGCGCACCAGCCGCTCCAGCGGGAATTCGCTCAGGTAGCCGTAGCCCCCGTGCAACTGCAGCGCCTCGTTGCACACCGTGAAGCCGGCGTCGGTGGCAAAGCGCTTGGCCATCGCGCAATAGGTGCTCGCATCGGCGTGGCCGGCGTCGAGCTTCGATGCGGCGAGGCGCACCATCTGACGGGCCGCCACGAGTTCCGTGGCCATGTCGGCGAGCTTGAACTGAAGCGCCTGGAAGCTGGCGATCGGCTTGCCGAATTGCTGCCGCTCGTTCAGGTAGCGACGTGCCGCATCGAGCGCGCCCTGCGCCGCGCCGACCGAGCAGGTTGCAATGTTGATGCGCCCGCCGTCGAGCCCCTTCATCGCGATGCGGAAGCCCTCGCCTTCGCTGCCGAGCAAGTGGTCGGCGGGCACGCGCACGTTGTCGAAGTTGATGGTGCGTGTCGGCTGGCTGTTCCAGCCCATCTTGTTTTCTTTCTTGCCGTAGCTCACGCCGGGCGCGTCGGCCGGCAGCGCGAACGCCGAGATGCCGCCCGCACCGCCGCCGCCTGTGCGCGCCATGAGCACCAGAACATCCGTCGATCCCGCGCCGGAGATGAATGCCTTGCCGCCGTTGATGACGTACTCGCCGTCCTTCAGCTCGGCGCGCGTCTTGAGCGAGCCCGCGTCGGAACCGGCACCCGGCTCTGTCAGGCAGTACGACGCAAGCTTGCGCCCGCTCGTCAGGTCCGTGCCCCACTTGTTGCGCACGGTCTCGGTGCCCCAGGTGCCGAGCATCCAGGTCGCCATGTTGTGGATCGTGATGAAGGCGGTGGTCGACGGGTCGACCGCGGCCATCTCCTCGAAAACAAGCGTGGCGTCGAGTCGCGGCAGCGCGAGGCCGTCGATGCTTTCCGGCGAATAGAGGCCGCAGAAGCCCAGTCCGCCGGCCTTGGCGATGGCATCCTTCGGAAAGAAAGCTTCGGCATCCCACTGTGCCGCGTGGGGCGCGAACTCGCTCAGTGCGAAGTCGCGGGCAGTCTGCGCAAAGGCGCGCTGTTCTTCAGAGAGTTCGAAATCCATGGTGCGAATTCTGACTCCCTCGCCCCTTGGGGAGAGGGAGTGAAGGCGAGCGCCTCACTTCAGGCTGATGGTGGTATTGACGCCCTGCGAGACAGTGCTGTCGTCGAACCACCGTGCCGTCACCGTCTTGGTCTGCGTGTAGAACAGGATGACCTGCTTGCCGTAGGGGCCCAGGTCGCCGAGCTTCGATGCACGCGAACCGGTGAAGGAGAACATCGGAACCGGCACCGGGATCGGCACGTTGATGCCCACCTGCCCGACGTCGATGTCTTCCTGGAAGCGGCGTGCCGCGGCGCCCGACTGCGTGAAGATCGCCGTGCCGTTGCCGTTCGGGTTGGCGTTGATCATTTCGATGGCTTCGTCGATGTTGTCGGCATTGGCCAGGCACAGCACGGGGCCGAATATTTCCTGGTCATAGATGGTCATGCCGGGCTTCACGTCCGCGAAAACCGTCGGGCCGACGAAGTTGCCCTTCTCGTAGCCGGGCACCGTGGGCTTGCGGCCGTCGAGGGCCAGCATCGCGCCGTCGGCCACGCCGCGCTCGATCAGGCCACTGACGCGGTCATACGCGGCGCACGACACCAGCGGCCCGATGTCCACGCCCTTGTCCGTGCCCGCGCCGATCTTCAGGGTCTTCGCCTTCGCGACCAGGTCCGGCACCCACTTCTGCGCCTCGCCCACCAGCACCGCGACCGACACCGCCATGCAGCGCTGCCCCGCCGCACCGAAGCTGGCGCCAGCGAGCGCATTGAGCGTCTGCTCCTTGTTCGCGTCGGGCATCACGATGGCGTGGTTCTTCGCGCCCATCATGCATTGCACACGCTTGCCGGTCAGCGTCGCGCGGTTGTAGACGTGTGTGCCGACCTTGGTCGAGCCGACGAAGCTGATCGCCTTGATGTCCTTGTGGTCGCAGATCGCGTTGACCACTGCTTCGCCGCCGTGAACGACGTTCAAGACGCCCGGCGGAATGCCCGCTTCGAGCGCAAGTTCGCAAAGGCGCATCGTCACCATCGGGTCTTGCTCGGAGGGCTTCAGCACGAAGGTGTTGCCGGTGACGATGGCCATCGGGAACATCCACAGCGGGATCATCGCGGGGAAGTTGAACGGGGTGATGCCGGCGCACACGCCCAGCGGTTGCATCACCGTGTAGGTGTCGACGCCGCCGGCGACGTTGTTGGCCATCTCGCCCAACTGCAGGTTGCCGATGCTGGCGGCATGCTCCACCACTTCGAGGCCACGAAACACGTCGCCTTCCGCATCGGGCAAGGTCTTGCCTTGCTCGGCCGTGAGGATCGCGGCCAGTTCACCCATGTTCTCGCGGATCAGTTGCTGGTACTTCAGGAAGATGCGGGCCCGGGCGCCAATGGCGGTCTTCTTCCAGGTCTTGAAGGCTTCCTGGGCAGAAGCCACCGCGGCATCGACTTCGGCCTGCGTGGCGAACGGCACCTTGGCCAGCACTTCCTGCGTGGCCGGGTTGACGATGTCGCGCCACTCGGTGGTCTTCGATTCGACGAACTTGCCGCCGATGAGCAGCTTGACGGTAGCGACCTGGGTCGCGGGCGTGATGGTGGCGTCCATGTGAATGTGTCTCCTTGGGGGGCTGGAATTGCAATGCAGGCGGGCATCCTAGCTTTGCAGATTTGCGATAGCAATAGACAAATATGCACCCGTGGTCTGCATAATTGCAAAGCATGGACTGGGACAACCTTCGCTACTTCCTGGAACTGGCGCGCTCCGGCACCTTGATGAGTGCGGCGCGCCGGCTGGAGGTCGATCACACGACCGTGGCGCGGCGCATCCAGGCGCTGGAGAAGGAAGTCGGCACGCCGCTTTTTTCGCGTGAGGCCGATGGCCACCGGCTCACCGAAGCGGGCAGGCGATTGCAGCCGCAGGTCGAGTCGATGGAAAGCGCCTTTCAGGCCGTGGCCAGCACGGCGCCAGCGACGCAGCAGGGCCTGTCGGGCGTGGTGCGCATCGGCGCGACGGAGGGCTTCGGCACCGTCATCCTCGCGCCGCGGCTTTCACTGTTCGCGCGCAAGCATCCGGGCCTGACCATCGACCTGCTCGCCATGCCGCGCCTGGTGCACCTGTCGCGGCGCGAGGCCGACATCGTGATCTCGCTGGAGCGCCCGGCCCGTGGCGCGGTCGTGGTCACCAAGCTCACCGACTACACGCTGCGCCTCTATGCGGCGAAGACTTACCTGTCGCAGCACAAGCCGATCAGGACACGCGAAGACCTGCGCGGCCACAGCTTCATCAGCTATGTGGACGACCTGCTGTTCAGCAAGGAACTGCAGTACCTCGACGAGTTGCACAAGCCCGATGCGTTCGCGCTGCGCAGCACCAGCATCCTGGCGCAGCATCGCGCCACGGCGGCCGGTGCAGGGATCGCGGTGCTGCCGGCCTTCATCGCGGACGAGGACGCGTCGCTGCGGCGCGTGCTGCCGGAGTTGCCGCAGGCCAACCTCACGCGGACCTTCTGGATGTCGATGCCCGCGGAGAACAAGCAGCTTGCTCGGATGCAGGCGGTGTGGGGCTTCCTGCGCGAGACCGTGGAGAGCCAGCGCGCGGTGTTGATATGAAACACGCCCGAAGCGCCTGCGGCGCCTCCTCCTCGAGGGGGCGATACCAGCGGCCCGGCGAAGCCGGTTCCGCGGTATCCCTGGTCATCTGACGGCGCCGGTTTCATGCGTCGCGGGTCACGCGACAGCGTTGGGTGGAGACCTGATTTACGAGCCTTACCCGGCCCGCTCCAGGTAGCTCTGGAATACGGCCACGTGCACCAGCGCCGCATCGCTCGAGTTGGGCCAGAGGTCCTCGCTGCGAAAGCGCACGTCGAATGTGGGTTCGTCCTGCGCTTCCACGCCGTGCGCATGCGCATCGGGAAACGGATACGCCGGCGACTCGCTCACGACCACGCCGGTCTTTCCACGGATGTAGCCCGGCATCCGCACATGGCCGGGCACGTAGTCGGAGCGCACGCGCACGCGGTCGCCGACCTTGAAGTGCTCGCGTGCCGGCACGTTGGTGCGCCCGGGCGCGCTGGGTGTCGCCAGCGGTATGGCTCCCTGGGCACGCCGCTCCAGTTCCTCGCGCGGCACGACGCCCTTCTCGACGCAAAGGGTCAGCAAGCTTGTGAGCGACCGTTCGTAGTAGCTGGCCGTGAGGTAATGGCGCGGCTCCATGCGCTCGATGGCATGGCGGTATTCGTCCATGTTGAAGATGCCGAGCCGCACCGCATAGGCGTAGAGCGAGTTCGCGCGCACCTCCCAATCCGCGTGGAATGCGGGCGCATTGAGCGCGTAGCGAACCGGCCCGAAGCCCTGCTTGCCGCCGAGGTCGTGCATGCCGTCCATGTCGTTGCTCCTGCCTACAACCGCGCGACGCCGATCATCGAATCGCGCGTCACGATGTCCACGAGCTTTTCCTCGGGCCAGCCGATGGTTTCGGGAGGCTGCGCGGGCAGCACCATGTAGCGCGTGTCGGCGGTGGTGTCCCACACTCGGATCTCGACCTCGGGCGCCAGATCGAGGCCCATTTCCTTCAGGACGGTGCGCGACTCGCGAACGACGCGGGCGCGGTATTCCAGGTCCTTGTACCAATCGGGCGGCAAGCCGATGACCGTGAAGGCCGTGCACGAGCACAGCGTGCAGCAGATGACGTTCTGGACGGTCGGCGTGTTCTCCAGCACCACGAGGTGCCGGTGGTGCTTCGGCATCGGGATGCCGAGTTCGGTGACGGCCGCGCGCCCGTTCGCAAGAAGCCGTTCGCGGAATGCCGGATCAATCCACGCCCTGGCGACGACGCGCGCTCCATTGCGCGGCACCCACTCGTCCAGGGCCAGGTGGCTAAGTTCCTCCACACCTTCCGTCGCGTGCATGCCGCGCTCGTCGAGCGCGGACTGGATCGCGTCGACGCGCTGCGGCATGGAGGCCGAGCGCTGGAGGACGGAACTGTCGGTGGCCAGATTCGTTGTCATGATCGCTCCTCACATGCGTGGCGGACGGTTGCCGGATTGTGACGCGCGTCTTTGTGCCTGTACTCGCCGGCGGAAGCACAGTCTGCGGCTCATTCTATTCAGGCCTCGCGTTGCCTCGATTCGATTTTATTTACAAATCAATACGCCATAAGCAGCTTGCACAACGCTCATTAATATTCAACTCTGCAGTTCAAATATTTGACCAAGCTTTTCATAACCGCGAATCGCGGCATAATCGGCGTGAATCTGGGCGACATCCGGACTTGCAAGATAAACGTGGCCGGGTTTCGTCAAAAGATTAATTGTCTTGTGTATCTTCATGCCCTCCGTCGGAACACCGAAAGAAGAGTGAAAGGAAGGCAGCCTCGCAACGGTACCTTCCAAATTTAATCGCCTTACAATTCCCTCTTGTTGAGAAATTAAGTTCACAAGCACCAAATTCGCACGCGGCGCATAACTTTCGCTCAACTCACTCTCAAACCAGCCCGGCTTGGTGATAAGGCTCTGCACACACGATAAATGGCTATATCCAAGAGCAAACTCGCTGGCCTTCCCATCAATACCACCTTGGATCCGCGCGGCAGTCTCAAGCAGAATGGGACCGTCTTTTGTGAAAAATAGCTCCGTATGAGTTGGTCCATAGCCAACTTCCAACGCAGTCAAAACCCTCTTTACGTAATCTTGAATCACACTCGATTCAGCGAAATTCGATGCCACGAGAATCTCACGATCATAGATGCTGTAGCCTTCTGGCGTGTGAATGCGTTCTTCCATCCATATCTCAATTATCTTATGTACTCCATCCTTTGAAATAGCATTCACCATGTATTGTTTGCCGAGCAATTTCCGCTGAAGAACTACTTCCTGGTTGTCAATACCGAAAATATTTGCCTTGCCAAGGATGTGCGCGACTCCATTTTTCGCCTGCTCCAGATTTTCGCAGATTCGGAGGTCATCTCCAGCAGCACTCTCAGCCGGCTTGACTACCACCGGAAACCAATGGCTCGGAACATCTGGAAAATCAGAATTTCTCGAAATCACGATCTCTTCAACGGCCGGAATGCCGAAACGCCTCAACGCCCTCATCATCTCCGCTTTGTTTCGCCTCAGTTTTGATGTCGCAGTCGCATTGGCCCGTACGTTAAACAGTCTACCCACACACTCAGCAAGTAGCACGCCAGACTCGCTGCCTGGAAGAACAAATTCAATTCGTTCATTTGCAAGATCGACTCGCAATGCATTTTCGGATGTAAAAACGATATTCCGCCGATAAATGCGTTCATTGAATCCATCACGCCATGGTCTTGGCACCTCAATATTTGACTGAACGTGAATCAAATCAACACCGGCATCAATGAGGTTCTTGGCCAGGAATCTACCGGAGCTATAGCCATCTACCATAATCCCAGTCATAGCGATCTCCAAAATTTGGATTCAAAGCCAGAATTCAACCTGAATAAAAGCAAAATAGAAATAAAAAGAGCGGCGGCACTAACTAGATACGCGACGATATTTAATCCAATTCTGTCTGTCAGACAAGAAAATACCAGTCCAGTGAGACACAATCCCCCGTACGATGCGGCATAGAACAAAGCAAGGGTTCCTTTAAGCATATTTTTCGGTGTTTTTGCCAGCATTCCGGCCATGGAGTAAGCAATACAAACCTCAAAAACAATCATATAAAAAAAATATGCGCCCTGCGAAACAACGAACGAGTGCGAAAAGAAAACCAAAGGCAGCATCAGAATTGCCATCAGCATTGCGCCAGCCAAGAATGTTCCGCTGAATGAATCTTTTCGAATCCATCGACTCGCAACTACTATACCTACAACAATACCTGCCAAACTGATTGCCTCGGTGGTACCCGCACTTTCCATCCCCAAACCAAGCCATTCCAAGGGAAGCCAAGTCCGCAAGGTCTGGTTGATCGATTGAAATGTTATGACAGTGCAAATAAGCATTCCGAAATAAAAAAACTGCTCCGGAGTTTGCCAAATCCTCGCTGCGACCTCTGAGAGAGAATCAAGTTCGAAAACTCCGTTTTTCTCCGTGTCGACATTAGCCAATCGCAGGCTCAGAGCCGCAGCAATCACAAAGAACATTACATCGATAATGCATATTTCCAGCAGACTCATCCTGCCCAAACTTAAAGTGGCAATAATCGCGCCGAAAGCCTGACCAGCGAATTCAAATAGCAAAACAATCGTACTATTAAAGCCCACATCAAAATCGCGAGAAATAAGCTTCACGTAAACAGATCTACATTGCTTGATGAGACATTCGGCCACTCCACGCATGGCCAATAAGATGTAAAGAACGGACAGTGTCGCAGGTCGGTAGAGCACACCGATCGCGCAGGATATTCCGGCCACCGCCAGGCAGGAAAATAGTAACAACAGACGAGGGGAAGTCCTCTCCGTGGTCCTCCAAATAAGTTTTATAAGAATGGCCGCCGGAAGGTACTGCAGCAAGAAGACAATCACCGAACTTGTCGCCGAACCAGTTTCCTCGTAGATCGAGCTTGCGATTGCTACGGGGAGTAGCGTGGCGCCCATGGCGCTAGTGAATACAACCAACGCTATTGGTAGAAGTCCTCGCATCCACTTGCCAACTGAATGTGCGAGATTAGGCATACGCCGATCTTCTAAAAATAGTTCTGCAGTTCGCCCCGACGGCGAACGTCGGCAGTAACGCAATGAAATGCGCCTCCGAACCTGATGACATTTGAGAATCGCACAGGAACGACGTTGAAGCCCCATTTCTCAAAGAAATTTATCATCTCCGCTTCATGGGTCTCCACCACCACCGTATCCGGCGAAAGCATTAGAACGTTCATGCTCAGCCATGCGCTCGACATGTACAGTGTGTGGCCCGGCCGTACAGCGGGCGAAGGAGCGACCCGCACTTCCCATTCGGCAAACTGCGACGGGAGATTTTTGATTCTCTCGGGATGAATCATCAGCTTACCGGGGCATAGCGGGAGAAGGGTCGCATCTATATGCATAGGAGCGTCATCGCAATGGTCCACCTTATGAACGCGATACTTGCTTCCAATCGATCGTCTAACCCACTCGATACCAAAATCATTTGTCACGTGACTCTTCTGGACAAAAATGTCTTCACCGCAGCGAATAAAATCCGCAGCATCAAACGTAGGCTCAAACTCAGACACTGCATAACGATCTGTTAAGTAGGGTGTGACCCGGTCATAATTCTTGTCAAATGTCGCATCCAGCAATTGAGGCTTCGGGGCCGCGATCCAATTTGCGCCTCTATGAAAATACTCCTTCAGCAAAGGGCGAAAGGCATCTGTTTCGAAGTATCTTGACCGCCATGCCATAGGAGCCTCAATAATCGTATCCCCAACAACCAAAAGAGAGTCGCGCGGCATCGCGCTATACAAGCCGCCCAACATCTTCCAATGCGGCGTACTATAAGGAATCGTCTTTTTGACTTTCTCTGGCCGCCTCACCGCGATACCGAGGTCAGAGAGTATCCGGGAGAAGTCGTCGAGTTCCCGACATGCTCTCCCGACAAGTTCTTCCGAAAACTGCTGCCCCGCATGCAGTTTGAAATAATCAATCTGCGCATCAGGAATCGTGGCCTGGACAGCCACTTCGACAGTGGGAATAGTCGCATTGAACATGTCTCCCACAATTACTTCCTCAAGAGGATCCCACTCGTTATACGAACTTACGATCTTTGGAAAATTCTCAGTTTTCATTTGGACTCCCGTTTATTTGTTGGCGGACGGATCATTTTTCGCAGAAAAGCCTCTACCAAACACCCAGTTGTAGAATCTCGCCCCGTTGGGTGGAGGGGTAAAGAAAAAATCGTTCTTTGGCTGGCGATTTAACAGCCCATATCGAATGGCATCAACTAACGTTCGTGCGAAATATCGCGGCCCTTGCTTCAATATCAAACGAACATAGGAAGCATCGGAGATAGGTGCTCCAAACCAGTGATTAATGGATATGGACGGCTCAAGAGATAGAAAACAGTGCCACCACCCTTTCGGGATATAGACGAAATCACCGGCACCAACAATGTGGGTGATTAGCGTCGATTTTTTTAGTTTTTTATATCTAGAAAAATCAGACAGGGGAAGGCGAACTTGACTATTGACTATATTGTCACTCTCAGGGTACACATACTGCGTGTGCTCTGGACTAATAAGCCATAACTGTTTGCGACCAGATATTTGGACAAACAAGTTATCTTTGAGATCCGTATGAAGACCGGAGTTTGTTCCTTTAGATCCAATCCATATCCTTGTATCCCTCGCATGCGAAGAATTGAAAATCTGTGAAAAATCGGCCTGCGCCAACAGCCCTGCACACAGGTCATCCGGTCTGAGGTATGCCAGATAGCATGGAGTCTCCGTATATCCGTTCGCCATTTCGGCGAACTCCTTAAACGACATCTCCCTTTCATATTTTCGATAGTCGATCGAAAATTTTCCACTATTTGGCATATCCAGCATAGGCTTAACATTCTTTTCACCAGCCAAATCAATAAGTACATCCCAAGTCCACTCGAGCGCGGGCATTTTCCATTGATTTTCACCATATGCTGGTGCATTTGGATCAGAAACGATGCGGGCCCGCAGGTCAACAACCTTTTGAATACTGAGTGATTTCATTTTTTGCTCGCCATGCCACCAGAAGTTTCACCACCATCGACAGTAATTATTGACCCATTAAGATACGCATTCTTCCCCGATAGAATGAACTCAACTAATTCGGCAATTTCGGAAGGTTTTCCAAGACGTTTCGACGGATTTTCATTAGCACACGCCGTCAATTTTTCCTCTGAATGTTCGGCAACCTGCATTGGTGTTCTGATATAGCCTGGGCATATGGCACAGGTGTGAATGTCTGGAGCCAACTCGATTGCAAGCGTTCTCGTCAACGCGATCAGACCTGCTTTGGAACAGTTGTATGCTGCATAGCGTGGCATCCCGACCATTCCACTGACCGAAGCAATATTGACTATTTTTCGAGTGAAACCTGGCGAGGGGGAATAGGCGGCAAACTCCCTGCTCAAGATAAACGGAGCCGTTAGATTGACTAGAATTTGCCTATTCCAGGTATCTAGCGGTGTTTGCGCAAATGGGTATGGCTCACTTACTCCTGCGTTATTAATTAGAGCGTATGGCATTTCATAAGTTGAACGTAGATATTTGAGCACTTCTAGCAACTCTTGTTCTCGACTTATGTCGACAATCACACTATTCAGCCTCGGATGACAAAACTCGTTTTTGCTAGAATCAAAACTCACGACTGTATATTTTCGGACCAGCACCTCAATTATTGCTCGACCAATTCCACCGCTACCGCCGGTCAATAGAACGACATTGCTCATGCAGCTTGCTTGTCCATATAGCTCCACCAAGTATTAGCAAAATGCTCTATACCCAGTTCATGCGGTTTTGAGAGCACTCCAATTTTGTAATACCTTGAATGTGTATTGTGCTGGAGATCACGACAGATGGAAAAATCCTCTTCCATGTCCAATTTGATATCTGATATCAGCTGCTCGAGATTCATCGGCCACTGTTCTTTTTGCGCAGCGGTCTGATACACAGCGATGCGCACTCTCGTTATCTCGGGTCCTAACGGCACGATCTGAAATATCGACATATGGTTGAGTGCAGGCTGAAGCGTCATATTCGGCCAGATGAAGCCTTGTTGCGATCCCCCCCCGGCTGGCGACCATGGATATTTGCTCCGGCCAAGTGTGACCTTTTTTCGATAAGGCATGAAAACCCTTACGTGATCCTTTGTTGGGAGCGTCTGGGTTGCCTTGTGGTCAAAGGATTTCAATGTCTTTGGGTGCACGAACGAGAAATGGTAATCCTCGACATAATTTTCCACCACGATCTTCCAATTTATTGGCTCCTCCAAAATGACCGTTGTTATTAGTTCCATGGTGGATATATCTCGCTCCTGCTCCTTAAGATATGCTGGAAATTCACCCAGGTAACTTTTCAAAGGCGAAGTCAAACTATTAAAATTAACGAAGACCAGACCACTCCACTCGTCGCAACGGATTTTCGTTAATTTATATTTTTCTTTGTTCAGATCTTTCAAATAATGATCCTGCGAAGGTATCTTTATCAATTCACCATCGAGATTGAAAGTCCATGCGTGATATGGGCATAGCAATTGACCTTTACATTGACCATCTTCGCTGTTTACCAGCTTTGCACTTCTATGAGGGCATAGATTCAAGTAAGCAACAATGCTATCAACGCTCTTGCGGACTATCAAAACCTCCTCCTTCCCGATGGTCCGCACTACGTACGAATTGATTTGCTTTATTTCATTCTTGTGGCACACAAAATTCCATGTGCTGCAAAAGATTTTTTGCAACTCGCACTTCAATGTTTTCGCCGAGTGGTAAGCAAAAGCAGGAATATTTCTCATGCTCATCCCTTGATAAAAGATTATTCATTCGAGATCTGACAACCGTTTTATTTCTAGCGCAGCCGAAAATATCATTCCTACAATCGGCTCAATTGCGAAAATGACTTTGACTTAGCAGCTGAACGGCTAGACATCAACACGCCACAATATTTCGGCGCCTTGTATGGCGCAAAGTTGAACGGCGCTGGGAATTACGCCCTCGCAGCCACAAGGCGGGAAATCCAAGCCTTGGGGAAATGCACTCTCATCCGTACGGCGGGTGTAGATGAGAGAGTTTGGTTGTCATGGACTGTCCTCCTTGATTTTTCGTTTATTCATAGCGAGGCTATGCGGCGAGGCGGCGCCCAGTCAATGGACTCGAGGGTTAATACCATTGCAAGTTAACAATATTTAATGATCTTGTTTTTGCGCGGGTCCGAATTTGACAATTACGCTTACATTCAACGGCTTGACGCTGACTGCGGCCCGTTGCACGGCATGGACCAGATACTGCAAGCCGCGGCAATGGGTCACTTCGGGGTCATCCGGCCATCGCCCTCGGTAGCCGCGCTCGCAAGCCTTCGCCCACGGCGGCGTTGCGTGCCCGTTGCCGGGCCACCCGGGCCTGTCAAAGAACAGTCCAATCAACAAGGGCTTGCTGAAGGTGCGCACTGCCATCACCAGTGCAGCCGTCACGTGCTGTGTCGATGGCCACGCCATCCGGCCTCTGCTTCGCACCTACCGTTTGGTGCAGGTGGTCGTCGGACCGGCAAGTGGCTCGCACGTCGAGCCTGAAAAGGCGTGACTGCAATTCATCGCCGAATTCGCACAGGCCTGGGAAGCCCACGGCGCGCACTGTGCGCATGCTGGCCGGCACCGAGTTGCGCGAGCGCTCAATAGCACGGTGCGCGACTCGCGAACGACGCGGGCGCGGTATTCCAGGTCCTTGTACCAATCGGGCGGCAAGCCGATGACCGTGAAGGCCGTGCACGAGCACAGCCTGCAGCAGATGACGTTCTGGACGGTCGGCGTGTTCTCCAGTACCACGAGGTGCCGGTGGTGCTTCGGCATCGGGATGCCGAGTTCGGTGATGGCCGCGCGCCCGTTCGCAAGGAGACGCTCGCGGAATGCCGGGTCAACCCACGCCCTGGCGACAACGCGCGCTCCATTGCGCGGCACCCACTCGTCCAGGGCCAGGTGGCTCAGTTCCTCCACACCTTCCGTCGCGTGCATGCCGCGCTCGTCGAGCGCGGACTGGATCGCGCCGACGCGCTGCGGCATCGAGGCCGAGCGCTGGAGCACGGAACTGTCGAGGCTCAAATGCGTTGCCGTGATCGCTCCTCGTCGCACGGATCAGGTGCCTTCGGCCCCACAGGGAATCGCCCACGCCCTGACTTGCCGTTACAGCGCGGCAGTGGACGAACGCAGGCTCGCCGACCCACAATGATTCGATGAACAAACGACACTTCCTCGGCACCGCGGCACTTGCCGGACTGTTGCCTGTTGCAAGCGGCACGTCGGCTGCCGAGCCAACCCTCAAGGGTCCGGGCCTGCTGACCGTCAGCGGTGCCATCGGCAAGTCCAACCGGGGCCCTGTCGATCCGGCGCTCGACCAGTTGATGGTCAAGCACAAGGTCACCTTCGACAAGGCCTTCGTAATCGACGCCGAGGCATTGCACCGCCTGCCTGCCGTCAAGATCAAGCCGACCCTCGAATACGACGCCAAGGCGCACACGCTCTCGGGCCCATTGCTCACCAGCGTGCTGGAGTTGGTGGGCGTTGCGCCCGACGCGATGCTCGGCATGCGCGCGGTTGACGGCTATGTCGTCCCGCTGAAGATGGCCGATGCGCGGACCTACCGCATGATCGTTGCAACAGAGATGGACGGCGCGCCGCTCGTATTGGGCGGGTTGGGCCCGCAGTGGGCGATCTACGAGGCCGACACGCTTGCCGCGTTCAAGGACAAGCCGCTCAAGGAGCGGTTCGCACTTTGCCCGTGGGGGCTGTACAGCATCGAAGTCTCGCGCGGCTGAGCGTCATCCACCCAAGCGACAGGGCTCCCGCAGGAGGTATGAGATGAGCGAAGAAGACTTGTACCTGCTCGGCTACCGCCAGGCGGAACAAGACCGGCTGGAACGCCAGGCGCTCGAACTCGCGGAGGAATCGGATTGGCTCTTCGACCAGATCGGCGTGGGTGATGGTTGGCGGGTCGTGGAGGTCGGCTGCGGACCGCGAGGATGCCTCGATCTTCTCTCCAGGCGCGTCGGCGCGACGGGCCGCGTCGTCGGCGTGGAACGCAGCACCGAGCAGGCCGAAACAGCGCGTCGCTTCGTCGCCGACCGCCCCCTCCCGAACGTCGAGGTTCTTGCCGCGGATGTCCGTGCCAGCGACCTGGCGGCGGGCGCATTCGACCTCGCGACCGCGCGGCTGGTCCTCGTCAACGTGCCGGAACCGCGGCAGATCGTTGCGGAGATGGTGCGCTTCGTACGCCCCGGCGGATTCGTTGCCCTGCATGAGGCCGACGCGGCATTCCAGCGATGCGAGCCTCCACACCCCGCGCAGACGCGCCTGCTGCAGCTTCTGGATGCCTACGCGCAGGCGAACGGTATCGATCGCTTCGTCGGCCTCAAGGTGCCCGGCATGCTGCGTGAGGCGGGACTCCTCGACGTGCGCGTGAATCCCCTGATTCATGTATATCCACTTGCGCACGGGCGTCGCATGCTGTTGCTTGATTTCGTCGAGAACGCACGCAGCCGGCTTGTCGACAGCGGGCTGGTTGGAGAGGACGATCTCGAGATGTTGACCACGGCATTGCGACGGCATCTGGAAGATCCCGCGACGCTCGTCGTCTCGTCCCTCTTCATCCAGGCATGGGGACGCGTTCCCGACCTGGCGACGGCCTGATCGCGACCCGTCGGAACGCGCCTACATGGCGCAGGGCTCTGTCCGATTCCACTCGGCGACATTGCGCCACAGATCGCCCGGCCGTCCGCGCCATAGCCTCCCCTCTCCATAGCAGAAGGAGCACGACATGGCCGACCCACAAGGCACGAAGAGTCCTGACATCCAGGGCGAAGGCAACTACGAGGCAACCCGCCGCTACGACAAGGCCGCAACCGCCTTCGCGCAGTCGACCGACAAGGTCAAGGACGCAGCCCGGAAGGCCCGCCCCGTCGACCCGGCCGATGCCGAGGCGATGCAGAAGGCAGAACAGGAGGGCAAGTCGCATTCCAAGGGCGAAGACGCTGCCAACGTGATGGCGCAGCCTGTCAAGGGAAAGGCCTAGGCAACCCGGAGGGAAGCGCCCCTTTCAGCGTCAACAGGCCCTGGCTCGCCTCGCGGCGACGTCGGGCGGGTTCTGCCCTCCTTGCACCGGATCACCTCCAGTCGGACAATTTGTCGAGCCGGAACACCCTTCCATCGCGTTTGCCCGCATCCGGTTCGTCGCTCCCCGACGTAAAACACGGTACCGCCCCTTTCCGAGGGCGGAAGGAGACGATCCATGCCAAGCCGATCGAACGGCCTCGCGGCCGAACTGGAGAAGGTGCGCACGTTGGCCCTCGTTGGCCCGTCCGCCAGCGGCAAGACCACCCTCGCCGAACTTATGCTCAAGAGCGCCGGCGCCATCGGCGCCACTGGCAGCGTGGAGCGCGGCAGCACCGTGAGCGACCATGACCCGATCGAACGGCGCATGCAGCATTCGCTCAATTCGTCGGTGATGCACCTGACGCATGCCGGGACTCGCATCCACTTCATCGATACCCCCGGCGGCCCCGATTTCCTCGGGCAGAGCCTGCCGGCGCTGGAGGCGGTCGAAACCGCCGCGGTCGTCATCAATGCCGCCACCGGCATCGAGTCGATGGCCGTGCGCATGATGGAGTACGCGGCCTCGCGGCATCTTGCGCGGATGATCATCGTCAACAAGATCGACTCGCAGGGCATCTCGCTTTCGGGCCTGCTGGCGGACATCCAGGCCACTTTCGGCCGCGAATGCCTCCCGCTGAACCTGCCCAATGCAATGGACAAGCGGGTGGTGGACTGCTTCTTCAATCGCCACGGGCAGTCGGACCTCGGTCCGGTCGAGGCGGCGCACCGGGCGCTGGTCGAGCAGGTGGTGGAGGTCGATGCGGCCTTCGTCGACCGGTACCTCGAGGAAGGCGACGTGGACCCGTCCGAGTTGCACGCCCCGCTCGAACAGGCTCTGCGCGAGGGGCACCTGATCCCGGTGTGTTTTGTCTCGGCACGCAGCGGCGCCGGTGTGTCCGAGCTGCTGGACGTGATCGTCAAGCTGCTGCCCGACCCCACCGAGGCCAACCCGCCGGACTTCCTCGTCGGCGAAGGCACGCAGGCACGGCCGATGGCGGTTGAGCCCGATCCGTCGAAGCACGTGCTGGCGCATGTATTCAAGGTCACCGTCGACCCTTACGTCGGCAAGATGGGCATCTTCCGCGTGCACCAGGGCACCATCACCCGCGACAGCCAGCTCTACATCGGCGACGGCCGCAAGCCCTTCAAGGCAGGCCATCTTTTCATGCTGCAGGGCAAGACCTACGTGGAGGTGCCGCGGGTGCTGCCGGGCGACATCGCGGCCGTGGCCAAGGTCGACGAGATCCATTTCGACGCGGTGCTGCACGACGCGGCCGAGGACGACCGGGTGCATCTTGCGCCTCTGGATTTTCCGATTCCGGTGCACGGGCTGGCGATCGAGCCCAAGCGGCACGGCGACGAGCAGCGCATGTGGGAAATCCTGGGCAAGCTGGTCGACGAAGACCCCTGCCTGCGGCTGGAGCACGCGGTCGTCACCAACGAAACCATCGTCTACGGCCTGGGCGAACTGCACCTGCGCGTGCTGCTGGAACGGCTGCGCGAGGTCTACCGCTTCGAGGTCAACACGCGCCCGCCGCGCATCGCCTATCGCGAGACGGTCACGATGCCGGCCGAGGGCCATCATCGCCACAAGAAGCAGAGCGGCGGCGCGGGGCAGTTCGGCGAGGTGTTCCTGCGCATCGAGCCGCTGGCGCGCGGGGCCGGATTCGAGTTTGCCGACGAGGTGCGCGGCGGCACCATCCCGGGCCAGTTCATCCCCGCAGTCGAGAAAGGCGTGCGCGAGGTGCTGGAGCGCGGCGCCATCGCGGGCTACCCCGTGGTCGACGTGCGCGTGGTGGTTTACGACGGCAAGCATCACAGCGTCGACAGCAAGGACATCGCCTTCGCCACGGCCGGGCGCAAGGCCTTCATCGCGGCCATCCAGGCTGCGCGCGCCATCGTGCTGGAGCCGGTGGTGAACATCGACATCGCCGCGCCGGACAAGGTTGTCGGCGACGTCACCGGCGACCTGTCGGGCCGGCGCGGCCTGGTCACAGGCACATCCAACGGATCGGCGGGAACGGTGCTTATCCGCGGTCAGGTGCCGCTGGCCGAGTTGTCGGGCTACCAGTCGCGACTCAATGCGCTGACCAGCGGCCAGGGACGCTACACGATGGAACTGTCGCACTACGAAGCCGTGCCACCGTCGGTGCAGCAGACCTTGATGGGGCAGCATCAGCAGCAGCGAGATGAGGAATGATTCTGCGCAGGCCGGGGCTGCTCGATTGGCATGAGCGGCGTGACGCTGGCCGGGACGATCGCTGCCGCCGGCCGCCAAGCCAGTCTCTGCAGACACCTAGTTTTTTGATGCTCGCGCCACCGCGGCTTCGAGCACTTCGATGCTCGCGGGACTGGCGTTCTGCCGGCGCGCCTCGGCCTGCAGCAGCGCGGGGCTGGTGTCGCCAGCCAGTTCTTCCAGTTGCGCCATGAGTGCACGCCGGCGCCGCACCAAGGCCACCGTCGGAGTATCGCGGCCGCTGCGAGAGCGCCGGCGAAACCACACGAACGCGACGGCCGCAGCAATCGCGATCACGATCACACCGACCCACACTTCCCATCTCGAAATCAACGAATCCAACACGGTCGCTCCCGGCTTGAACCTCGATGCAGCCACTGGTTATAAGACCAAAGTTTGAGTGGACGACTTGGCTGAAACCGACCGTTACTGTTCGTTCAACTTGTGGCGTGCCAGGATGGCGGATGACTGCCCGGCGGCATCGAAAGGCGGGGCCAGGCGGCAGGCGTGCGGGCAAGGCACGCGCTGTGGCGCAAGGCTGTGAGACGGCCGAAGCCGGAGTCCGTGGTTTCAAGATGTGGTTGCAAGTCGGGCCTGGCCGCTGCGAGCCCATCGGTCACCCGCCCGAACGAGCGCAGCCATTGACCGGTCTGCGCCAGCGACACCTGCACATGCCAGCTACCACCCTCGTGTTGCTGGCGCACGAGCGCAGCGGCGGCGCCAAAGGCCATCAGGTAGCCGGTGGCTTCGTCGAGGATCTGCATCGGCATGGGACGCGGCTTGCCGTCGCCGGCCGCCTCGCCCTCCGCATGGTTGAAGCCCATGGCGGTTTGCACCAGCGAATCGAAGCCGCGGCGCCCGGCCCATGGACCCTGGGTGCCGTAGGCGGTGAGCGAGACGTACACGATGCCGGGACGGAGCCGCGCGACCTCTTCCGGGCCAAAGCCCAACGCATGGAGGCCGCCCGGTCGATAGCCCTGCGTGAACACATGCGCCTCGCGGACGAGGCGCCGCATCGCATCGCGGCCGTCCTCACGGAGCAGGTCGACCAGCGCGCTGAGCTTGCCGCGGCTGGTATCGGCGATGGCAGAAATGTTCGGAAGGTTCGGCGAGTTGACGAGCATCACGTCAGCGCCGTGGGCGGCGAGCGCCTTGCCGCCGACCGGGCCGGCGAGGATGCGCGTGAGGTCGAGCACGCGCAGGCCGGTCAACGGCCGATGGTCTTCGCGCAGCGGCGGCAAGGCAAGCGGCGGGGCGTCGCCGATGCGTTCGATGGTGAACAGCGGCTGCGTTGCAATGGCGCGGCCTTGCGGTGTCGCATCCCATTCCTCGAATCGCCGCAGCGCCGTCGCGACGAGCTTTTGCCCTGCGGCCGCTTCCTCGAAGTCGAGCGCGCGCCAGCCAAGCAACGCCTGCTCCGCGTCGGCCCGCTGCGCCTTCTGCGGGTCCAATCCCAGCAAGCGCAGCGCGCCTTCTCGATGGTGCGCAAAGTTGGCATGCACCCGCACATGACCGTCGGCGCAGCGGTAAAGGCCTGAGAACGCATCCCAGATATCGGGTACCTTGCCGTCGATGCTGAACCAGCCCGTGCATTCGATGGCGGCATCGAGCATGTCGATGGAGACCTGCTGGCGCGCAACGCCGCGCAGGTGGCCCAGTTCGCAGGCCGCGAGCGCGGCCGCGGCAATGGTGCTCTGCGCAGCGGCACCCACCGCAAAGGATGAAGGAAAGACCGGGTCGCTGCCGGTCAGGCTGGCGAAGTGCAGCGCCTCGGCAGGAAGGGCTGCCAGCGACCAGAGATCACGCAGGACGTCGGGACTCTTGCTCAGCAGCGCTTCATTCATCGGCCCCAGCGTAGCACCAGCGGATCGAGGCGTTTCGCCGTCTCCAGCAAACCCGATCGCGTGTCGGGGTGCATCGACGGCCACGGATGACGCGGCGGCTGCGCTCGGCGCACACCCTGGTGCTGAAGTGCGTGGTCGTCACGATCACCGCCTTGGCGCGCGCGAGGTGAAGAAGCGTTGCAGCAGGCAGAAGACAAAGAGCAAGGCGCCGACGACGATGCGCGTCCACCAGGAACTCAGCGTGCCGTCGAACGAGATCAGCGTCTGGATGATGCCGAGCATCAGCACGCCGAACAGCGTGCCCGCCACGTAGCCGACACCGCCTGTGAGCAAGGTACCGCCGATCACCACGGCCGCGATGGCATCCAGCTCGAGGCCGATCGCATGCAGCCCGTAGCCCGATAGCATGTAGAACGTGAAGATCACGCCGGCCAGCGCCGAACAGAAGCCCGAGAGCGTGTAGACGCCGATCAGCGTCGAGCGCACCGGCAGGCCCATCAGCAGCGCCGAGTTCTCGCTGCCGCCAATCGCGTACACGGTGCGGCCGAACGGCGTGCAATGGGCGATGAAGATCGCCGCCAGCACCACCACGATCGCGATCACTGCGCTGATCGACACCGAGGCATCGCCCCACACCGGGATGCGCACCTGCGACACCTGCGTGTAGAAATCGTTCTGGATGCTGACCGAATCGATGCTGATCACGTAGCAAAGCCCGCGCGCCAGGAACATGCCGGCCAGCGTCACGATGAATGGCTGCAGCCGAAAGCGCTCGATCAGCAAACCCATGAACGCTCCGAACGCCGTGCCCATGAGCAGCACCAGCGGCAGCACCGCGGCGGGGCTCCATCCGTGCTTCTCCACGAGCGAGGCCGACACCATCGTGGTCAACGCGATGACCGATCCGACCGACAGATCGATGCCGCCCGAAAGAATCACGAAGGTCATGCCCACAGCGACCACGATGAGGAAGGCGTTGTCGATCAGCAGGTTCAGGAACACCTGCGCCGAGAAGAACCCGGTGTACATGACCGAGCCCAGCGTCGCCATCAGCATGAACAGCGATATGGTCGCGGCCAATGGCAAGTACTTCGGATTGACGCTCCTTTTCCTGCTCCCTCTCCCGCCGGCGGGAGAGGGTCGGGGCGAGGGCGAGTCCTTGGCAAGCACCGCGCTCACAACTGCACCTCACCCAACGCAGGCCGCCTGACCAGCGCCCGCACCGTTCCCCGAAACTCCGCCGACTGCAGCAACATCACCAGGAACACCACCACGGCCTTCACCACCAGGTTGATCTCCGGCGGCACACCCAGCGAGTAGATCGCGTAGGTCAGCGTCTGGATGATCAACGCGCCGATCACGCTGCCCACCAGACTGAAGCGCCCGCCCGTGAGCGCCGTACCGCCCAGCGTCACGGCCAGGATCGCATCCAGTTCCAGCAATTGCCCCGCGTTGTTGCCGTCCGCGCTCTTCACGTTCGAGCTGATCAGC
The DNA here is from genome assembly GCF_037889915.1 of Variovorax humicola. NCBI lineage: Bacteria > Pseudomonadati > Pseudomonadota > Betaproteobacteria > Burkholderiales > Comamonadaceae > Variovorax > Variovorax humicola. Next base: position 639,458 of record NZ_JBBKZV010000002.1, read on the forward strand.
AACCCCGCGATTCCCGCGCACGCGCCGCAGAACGCGTAGGCCCCGACGATCAACCGCCGTGCCTGCACGCCCGACACACGCGCCGCCGTCGGGTTGATGCCCACCGCCTGGATGAACAGCCCAAGCGCCGTCCGCGTGATGACCAGATACAGCACAGCGAAAAGCGCCGCCGCGATGTACAGCGAGAACGGCAGCCCGAACAGGTAGCCGCTGCCGAGGAAGAAATACGGCGCGTAGTAGATCGTGATGATCTGTCCGCTCGTGATGAGCTGCGCGATGCCGCGCCCCGCCACCATCAGGATCAGCGTCGCGATGATCGGCTGCATGCCGACCTTGGCCACCAGCAGCCCGTTCCAGACGCCGCAAGCCAGCGCCAGCGCTATCGCCGAGACAATGGCCAGCCACATCGGAAAGCGGCTGACATCCGGCTTGACCGAACCGCCGATCATCCAGGCCGCCAGCGCCGCCGCAATCGCCACCACCGCGCCCACCGAAATGTCGATGCCCCGCGTCGCGATCACCAGCGTCATCCCCAGCGACACCAGCACCAGCGGCGCCGCGCGGTTCAGGATGTCGATGAGACTGCCGTACAAATGACCATTGCGTACTTCGATGTGCAGGAAGCTGCCGTTGAACGCCGTGTTGAGCGCCAGCAGCAACAGCAGCGTGACCAGCGGCCATGCCAGGCGATGCCGCATCGCAGTGTGGAAGAGGCTGGGCGTCGTTGCTTCAGGCATGCTCGGCCGCGATCATTTCGTACACGTCGTCCTCGCTCGCGCCGCCGGGCAACTCGCCCACCTTGCGCCGGTCGCGCAGCACCACGATGCGATGCGCCACGCGCACCACCTCGCTCATTTCGGAGGAGATGAACAGCACCGCCATGCCGGCCTTCGCCAGCCGCAGGATCTGCTCCATGATTTCCTGCTTGGCAGCCACGTCGATGCCGCGCGTCGGCTCGTCGAGGATCAGCAGCCGCGGCTCGGTCGCGAGCCAGCGCGCGATCATGGCCTTCTGCTGGTTGCCGCCGGAAAGCAGGCCGATCGGCGTCTCCACGCTCGTCGTCTTGATGCCGAGGGAAGCGACGAACTTCTCGGCCAGTGCCGTCTGCTCCGCCTTCGACAAAAAGCGCCGCGTGCCAAGCCGCGCCTGCAGCGCCAGCGCGATGTTCTCGCGCAGCGACAGCTCGGCCACGATGCCATCGGTCTTGCGCTCCTCCGGGCAGAGCGCCAGCCCCTGCTGGATCGCATCGACAGGGTTGCCAAACTTGACTGTCTTGCCGTCGATCTTCAGCACGCCGCGGTCGGGCGCCTCCAGCCCGAACAGCAGCCGCGCAAGCTCGGTGCGGCCTGCACCGAGCAGCCCGGCCAGTCCGACGATCTCGCCAGCCTGCACGCGCAAATCCAGCGGCTGCAGTTGGCCCGCCTGCCCGATGTTCTCGGCCTGCAACAGCGCTGTGGCCGATGCGTCGAACGGCGGCAACTCGGTAGGCCGCGCCGATTGGGCAGCCAACTCGCGTCCCAGCATCGCGGCAATCAACGCCTGTGATCCCAATTCGCTCGCGCGCCATTCGCCAACCCATGCGCCGTTGCGCAACACCGTGATGCGGTCCGACACGGCATACATCTGGTTCAGGAAGTGCGTGACGAAAACGATCGCAAGCCCCTCGCTGCGCAAGCGCCGCAGCACCTCGAACAGCTTGTGGACTTCATCGTCGTCCAGGCTGGAGGTCGGCTCGTCGAGGATCAGCACCTTCGACGACACGCCCAGCGCCCGCGCAATCGCGACCATCTGCTGCACCGCCACCGAGTAGCTCGACAACAGCCGCGTCACGTCGATATCGAGCCCGATCCGCGCCAGCAATTCGGCGGCCCGCCGATTCACCGTGCCCCAGTCGATCCGGAAGCCCTGCGCCATGCCGCAGCGCGGATAGCGGCCGGCAAACACGTTCTCGGCCACCGAAAGATTCGGGCACAGGTTCACCTCCTGGTACACCGTGCTGATACCGAGTTTCTGCGCCTCCAGCGGCGACGACGGCCGGATGGCCTCGCCCTCCAGCCGCATCTCCCCGCCGCTCGAAGCAAACACGCCCGTGAGCACCTTGATCAAGGTCGACTTGCCCGCGCCGTTCTGTCCCATCAGCGCATGGATCTCTCCGGGGTACAGCCGCAACCGCACGTCGCGCAGCACGCTGACGCCGGAAAAATCCTTGGAGATGCCGGTCAGTTCCAGGACGGGTGCGACGTCGGGCGCGGCCATGGAGGGGTCACTTGTTCTTGTTGTAGACGTCGATGAACACCGCGGCCAGCAACACCAGGCCCTTGATGACCTGCTGGTAGTCGATGCCGATGCCGAGGATCGACATGCCGTTGTTCATCACGCCCATCACGAAGGCGCCGATGACCGCGCCCATCACCTTGCCCACGCCGCCCGATGCGGAGGCGCCGCCGATGAAGCAGGCGGCGATCACGTCGAGCTCGAAGCCGAGACCGGCCTTCGGCGTGGCGGTGTTCAACCGCGCGGCAAACACCAGCCCGGCCAACGCCGCCAGCACGCCCATGTTCACGAAGGTCAGGAACGCCAGCCGCTGCGTCTTGACGCCCGACAGCCGCGCCGCCTTCTCGTTGCCGCCCATCGCGTAGATGCGCCGTCCGATGGTCATCCGGTTGGTGACGAAGTCATAGGCCACGATCAGCACCGTCATCACGATCAGCACATTCGGGAGGCCCTTGTACGACGCGAGCAGATAGCTCAGGAACAGCACCACGCCCGCGAAGAACAGGTTCTTGACCAGGAAGAAAGCGTAAGGCTCCTGCGCCATGCCGTGCTTCGCCAGCCCGGCCCGGCCGCGCAGCGCAAAGAACATCATCGCGGCCGCCGCAACGACACCCAGCACGACCGAAGTGGTGCGAATCGTCTCGCCACCGATCACGTCGGGAATGAAGCCGGAACTCAGCCGCTGGAAGGTTTCGGGAAACGGCCCCACCGACTGGCCCGCCAGCAGGGCGAGCGACAGCCCCTTGAACACCAGCATCCCCGCCAGCGTGACGATGAACGACGGGATGCGGAAGTACGCGACGAACCAGCCCTGCGCCGCGCCGATGGCGCCGCCCGCGACGAGGCAGACAATGGTCGTCGGAATGAAGTGCCAGTCGAACTGCACCATCAGCACCGCCGCCAGCGCGCCGATGAAGCCGCACACCGAGCCCACAGACAAGTCGATGTGTCCCGCCACGATCACCAGCAGCATGCCCAGCGCCATGATGACGATGTAGCTGTTCTGCAGCAGCAGGTTGGTGAGGTTGAGCGGACGCATCAGCGTGCCGTCGGTCAGCACCTGGAACAGCACCATGATCGCGACCAGCGAGATCAGCATGCCGTATTCGCGCAGGTTGTTCTTGATGAACCCGCTGTTGGGTGATGTCGAACCCGTCGGCACGGCAGGTGCGGCCGCAGTCGGGGCAATGACCCTTTTCACTTCACTCGTCATGGACTGAACTCCCCGAATTGACGATGGCGCGCATGATTTTCTCTTGCGTGGCCTCGGCGGCCACGTACTCCGCGACAAAGCGGCCTTCGTTCATCACGTAGATCCGGTCGCACATGCCGAGCAGTTCGGGCATCTCCGACGAGATCATCAGGATGCCCTTGCCCTCGCTCGCCAGCTGGTCGACGATGGTGTAGATCTCGTATTTGGCTCCCACATCGATGCCGCGCGTCGGCTCGTCGAGCATCAGCAGTTCCGGCTTGGCAAACAGCCATTTGCTCAGCACCACTTTCTGCTGGTTGCCACCCGACAGGTTGACCACGTGCTGCGACACGTCGGCGCAGCGGATGTTCAATGCCTTGCGGTAGTTGGCCGCCACCTGGTACTCGCGCGCATCGTCGATGACCATCGCGCTGGACACCGCCTCCAGGTTGGCCAGGCTGATGTTCTTCTTGATCTCTTCCTCGAGCACCAGGCCGGCGCCCTTGCGGTCTTCCGTCACGTAGGCAATGCCGTGGTCGATCGCCTTGCGAATGGTGCCCAGGTCGACTTCCTTGCCGTGCATGAAAGCCTTGCCGCTGATGCGCTGGCCATAGGAGCGGCCGAACACGCTCATCGCGAACTCGGTGCGCCCTGCCCCCATCAGGCCCGCAATACCGACAATCTCGCCCTTGCGCACATGAAGATTCACGCCCTTGATCTGCTCGCGGTCGGCATGCAGCTCATGGTGCACGCGCCAGTCGCGCACCTCGAAGATGGTCTCGCCGATGTTCGGCGAACGTTGCGGATAGCGATGCGCCATGTCGCGCCCGACCATGCCCCGGATGATGCGGTCTTCGCTGATCGCGGTGAGGCGACAGTCCATCGTCTCGACCGTGCCGCCATCGCGCAGCACGGTGATGGAATCCGCCACCTTGGCAATCTCGTTGAGCTTGTGCGAGATGAGAATCGACGAGATGCCCTGCGCTTTCAGGCCGAGCAGCAGCGCCAGCAACGCATCGCTGTCGCTCTCGTTCAGGCTCGCGGTGGGCTCGTCGAGGATCAACAGCTTGACCTTCTTCGACAAGGCCTTTGCGATTTCCACGAGCTGCTGCTTGCCCACGCCAAGGTTGGTGATGAGCGCGGTCGGATGCTCCTTCAAGCCCACCTTGTCGAGCAACTCCCGTGTCCTGGCATACGCCTCGAACCAGTCGATCACCCCGCCGCGCGCCGTCTCGTTGCCGAGGAAGATGTTCTCGGCAATCGACAGCAGCGGCACCAGCGCCAACTCCTGGTGGATGATGATGATGCCGAGCTTCTCGCTGTCTGCAATGTCCTTGAAGCGCCGCAGCTCGCCCTCGAAATGAATCTCGCCGGTGTAGGTGTCGGCGGGATAGACGCCGCTGAGCACCTTCATCAGCGTCGACTTTCCTGCCCCGTTCTCGCCGACGACGGCATGGATTTCGCCCGCGCGCACCGCAAGGTTGACGTTGTCGAGTGCGTTCACCCCTGGGAACGTCTTCGTGATGCCACGCATCTCCAGAATCGCGTCGTTCAACTCGTCTCTCCCGTCAAACCTCGCAGCGCGAGCATTCCGCCCTGCAGCTACTTGATCTGCGCTTCGGTGTAGTAGCCGCTGTCGATCAGCACCTGCTTCCAGTTGCCGATGTCCACGCTCACCGGCTTCAGCAGGTATGACGGCACCACCTTCACGCCATTGTTGTAGGTCTTGGTGTCGTTCACCTCGGGCTTCGTGCCGGCCATCATGGCATCCACCATGCCCACTGTCACCTTGGCCAGTTCGCGGGTGTCCTTGAAGATGGTCGAGGTCTGTTCCTTGCGCAGCATCGACTTGATCGACGGCACCTCGGCGTCTTGGCCCGTCACCACCGGCATCGCCTGCGAGCCCGAGCCATAGCCCACGCCCTTCAGCGAGGACAGGATGCCGATCGACAGGCCGTCGTAAGGCGACAGCACCGCATCGACGCGGTCCTTCGTGTAGTAGGCCGACAGCAGGTTGTCCATGCGCGCCTGCGCCACTGCGCCGTCCCAGCGCAGCGTGCCGACCTTGTCCATGCCCATCTGCTTGCTGCGCACCACCAGCTTGCCGCTGTCGATGTACGGCTTCAGCACCGACATGGCCCCGTCATAGAAGAAGAAGGCGTTGTTGTCGTCCGGCGAGCCGCCGAACAATTCGATGTTGAACGGGCCCTTGCCGGCCTTGAGGTTCAGCGACTTCTCGATCGACTGCGCTTGCAGCACACCCACCTGGAAGTTGTCGAAGGTGGCGTAGTAGTCGACGTTCTTCGAGCCCTTGATGAGCCGGTCGTACGCGATGACCTTCACGCCCTTGTCCGCCGCCTTCTGCAGCACGTCGGACAGCGTCGTGCCGTCGATGGCCGCGATGACAAGCACCTTCGAGCCCTTGGTCACCATGTTCTCGATCTGCGCGAGTTGGTTGGGGATGTCGTCGTCGGCATACTGGAGATCGGTCTTGTACCCCTTCTCCTTGAAGTACTTGACCATGTTGGCGCCGTCGGCGATCCAGCGTGCCGACGACTTGGTCGGCATCGAGATGGCGATCGGGCCCTTGTCCTGTGCCTGCGCGAGCGAGGCCACGCCGATGAGCCCGGTAGCTGCGATGCCTGCGAGCAGGGTCTTGAGAAAGGTGCGTTTCATTCGAATGGTCTCCTGGATATTGCGTCGTGTGGTGTCGCCCCTGGCAAGGGGATGGCGACGCCCCCTGAGGAGGCGCGTCGCCTGGATACGACCTCAGTATTTCCGTGAAGGGAATTCCTTGTCGGCAACTTCCATCGGGAAGATACCTTCCTGCGTCACGATGCGCTTGGGCAGCGGCTTGCCGGCCTTGATGTCCTTCACCGCGCTCATCAGCTGCGGCCCGAGCAGCGGGCTGCACTCGATCGACACGTTCAGCTTGCCCGCCATCATGGCCTCGAAGGCGCCCTTCACTGCATCGATCGAGATGATGATGATGTCCTTCGCCGGTTTCAGGCCCGCTTCCTCGATGGCCTGGATCGCGCCGATGGCCATGTCGTCGTTGTGCGCGTAGAGCACGTTGATCTTCTTGCCATCAGCCTTCAGGAAGGCTTCCATCACCTCCTTGCCCTTGGCGCGGGTGAAGTCGCCGGTCTGCGACCGGATGATCTTGAACTTCGGGTCGGACTTGATGATTTCCTCGAAGCCCTTCTTGCGGTCGATGGCCGGCGCGGAACCCACCGTGCCCTGCAGTTCGACGATATTCACCTCGCCCTTGTTGTCCTTCATCTTCTCGACCAGCCAGCGGCCGGCCTTGCGGCCTTCCTCGGTGAAGTCGGAGCCCATGAAGGTCACATAGAGCGAGTCGTCCTTCGAGTTGACCGAACGGTCCGTCAGCACCACCGGGATCTTCGCGGCCTTGGCTTCGAGCAGCACGGTGTCCCAGCCGGTCTCGACCACCGGCGAGAAGGCGATCACGTCGACCTTCTGCGCGATGTACGAGCGAATCGCCTTGATCTGGTTCTCCTGCTTCTGCTGCGCATCGGAGAACTTGAGATCAATGCCAGCCGCGGCCGCCGACGACTTGATCGACTCCGTGTTGGCCGTGCGCCACTCGCTTTCCGCGCCTACCTGGGCGAAGCCGAGCACGATCTTGTTTTGCGCGAACGCGGTGGCCGGCAGCAGGCTCGTGAGCGATGCAGAGGCGAGTGCCGTGGTCAGAGTGCGACGTGTCAGTTTCATGGTGATGTCTCCTGGTTGGCGTGGTGAGAAATGTTCGACCCCGGGCCGTTCAAGCCAGCATGTAGCCCGTCTTGACCGAGGTATAGAACTCCGCTGCGTAACGGCCCTGTTCGCGGGGGCCATAGCTTGATCCCTTGCGCCCGCCGAACGGCACGTGATAGTCGACACCTGCCGTCGGCAGGTTGACCATCGTCATGCCGACCCGGGCATGCCGCCTGAAGTGCATCGCATGCTTGAGCGAGGTGGTGCAGATGCCGGCGCAAAGGCCGAACGGCGTGTCGTTGGCAAGCGCCAACGCATGTTCGTAGTCGGTAGCTTCCAGCACGCAGGCGATCGGCCCGAAGATCTCCTCGCGTGCGACACGATGATCCGGCCGGGCGAGAAAGAGCGCGGGGCTCATGAAATGGCCCACGGTCGCGCGCTTCAGCACCTCGCCACCGCACACGAGCTCGGCGCCTTCATCCCGCGCGACAGCCATCCATGCGAGGTTCTGCTCCAGTTGCCCGCGGTCGACCACCGGCCCGATGTGAACGCCCGACTCCACGGCATGGCCGACGCGCAAGGTCCCCATGCGCTGTCGCAGACGCGCAACGAATGTGTCGAACACCTTGGCCTCGACGATCAGCCGGCTCGACGCCGTGCAGCGCTGGCCGGTCGAGTAGTACGCGCCCTGCACGGCGCAGTCGACCGCCTTGTCGAGGTCGGCATCCGCCAGCACCACGAGCGGATTCTTGCCGCCCATTTCAAGTTGCACCTTGGCATGCCGCGCGGTGGCGGCTTGCAGGATGCGTTCACCTGTCTCCACCGAGCCGGTGAAGCTCAATGCATCGACCCACGGGCTATCGACCAGTGCCTGGCCCACTTCGCGTCCGCTGCCCATGACGAGGTTGAAAGCGCCCGCCGGCAGCGCCGCACGGCTCGCGATGTCGGCCAGCGCCCAGCCGCAACCCGGCACCAGTTCGGCCGGCTTGAATACCACCGTATTACCGTATGCCAGTGCCGGCGCGATCTTCCATGCCGGGATCGCGAGCGGAAAGTTCCACGGCGCGATCAGCCCGACCACGCCGACCGGCTCGCGCGTGACTTCGATATGCACGCCGGGCCGCACGGAGGCCATGCTTTCACCGCCCGCGCGCAATGCCTCGCCGGCGAAGAACTTGAAGATCTGCCCGGCCCGCGTCGCCTCGGCGATGGCTTCGGGCAGCGTCTTGCCCTCTTCGCGCGCGAGCAGCAAGCCCAGTTGATCCTTGCGCGCAAGAATCTCGCCCCCGATCTGGTCGAGCACATCCGCGCGACGCTGGGGCGTGGTCTGGCTCCAATGCGGGAAGGCATCGGCCGCGGCACGAATCGCCAGTTCGGTCTGGACGCGGTCGGCGCGCGCATATTCGGCCACGACCTCGCTCGTGTCCGACGGGTTCTCGCTCAAACCCGTAGTCACGCCCGTCTCCCACCGGCCGTTGATGTAGTGGCGAGCGCGTTGGGTGAGATCGCTGCGTTTCAAAGTGGCGCGAGTGTAGGAATCGCACCAATATCTTTCCAATCTTTAATTGGATTCAATCGATAGCAAAACGAGCATTCAGGTAAACCCTCCATGACCAACTACACGCACTGGTTCATCCGTGCGCGACTCAAGACCCGCCAGTTGCTGCTGCTCGTGGCACTGGCCGAAGAAGGCAACATCCACCGCGCCGCGCAGGTGCTGAACATGACCCAGCCGGCGGCTTCGAAGCTGCTGAAGGACCTGGAGGACGTGCTCGAGGTTTCGCTGTTCGACCGGCTGCCGCGTGGCATGCGCCCCACGTGGTACGGGGAAACCATGATCCGCCACGCGCGCATTGCGTTGGCCACGTTGAACGAAGCGCACGACGAATTGGGCGCGCTGAAGGCCGGCCGCTTCGGCCAGGTGAACGTCGGCGTGATCACGTCGCCGGGCCTGGCCTTGCTGCCGGGCGCGGTCGCCGCGGTCAAGCGTGAACAGCCGAACCTGCGCATCTCCGTGGAGATCGAGACCAGCCCCGTGCTGATGGAGCGGCTGGAGCAAGGCAAGCTCGACATCCTGGTGGCGCGCCTTTTCGCGGAGCACGACAAATCGAAGCTGCGCTATGAAGCGCTGACCGAAGAGCCGGTGTGCGCGCTGGTGCGTCCCGGCCATCCCCTGCTCGGCATGAGCGGTCTCACGCTGCGCGACGTGGTGTCGGCCGGCTGGATCGTGCCGCCCGCGGGCAGCGTGCTGCGGCACCGCTTCGACCTCATGTACCAGGAAGAAGGCCTGCCCCCGCCGCTCAACGTGATCGAAAGCGCCGCCCTGCTCTTCATCACGCGCATGCTGCAGCAGAGCGACATGATCGCCGTGATGGCCACCGACGTCGGGCGCTACTACGCGGCGCACGGCATCGTCGCGATCCTGCCGCTGGCCATGCCCTGCCACATGGACATGTTCGGCATCATCACGCGCACCGACCGCCTGCTGTCGCCAGCGGCAAAGATCATGATGAAGGCGCTGAAGAGCGAGAGCCAGGCCGTGTATGGGCTACGGCTGGATGCCGACTAGCGTGAAGCGGAAGTGAGGCCTCGCCCCTTACCACCTGACCGTTGCGCCCACCATCGGCCCGTTGAAATGCAGGTTGTCGATCGACCCGCCAGGCTTCATGTCGTATGACAGGTAGCGCCACATCGCCGTGAGTTCGCCCCACGAGTAGGAATAGCTGACGCCCGCGGCGGCCTGATAGGTCAGGTGCGACTGGCCGGTGCCGGCATCGAAGTAGAACGGCAGAGACCACTTGCCATTGTTGCCCACGGCATAGCGGCCCTTCACGCCCACGATGCCGTCCCACACCGTCTCGCTGGTCGACGCGCTGCCGACGCGGCCGACCGGCTGCAGCAACCCCGCGTCGCCCAGCACGTTCCAGCGCAGGGTGGGCTTCAGCGCGAACATGCGCGCGCCGGCGAGCAAGTCCAGCGTCAGGACCGGATCCGCCATCACGCGGTATTCGCCGCCTACTGTCCAGAGCGAGCCCTTGAGGTCCCAACTGAGGTCAGCCGTTGCCCCGAAGGGTGGCGGCGCATGCCCGATCGTGAAGGCGCGGCTGGATTGCTTGCTGCCGCCCAGGTCGAGGTAGATGAGGTCCGTAAAGGCACCCCAGCGCCCATTGTTGGCTTCGGCCGCACCCATGAAGGTGAACTTCAGGCTGTCGACGATCTTGCCGGCATCGATGTCGATGGTCGGCCCGCCCGCAGGCGTGTTCGCGCTGCTCTGCCCGCTCAGGCTCGGAAGGTAGCCGTAGACCGACAACGAATAGCGCCAGGCATTCGAGCTTGTGGACGTGTCGGCCGACGCGGCTTGCTGCGCTGCCGCAAAAGCCGGTACCAGGGCAGCCATCAATGCCGCTCCACGAAGAGTACTGCCCTGACGTATCGCCTTGTAATTCATGGCGCCATTGAACCACGGCGAATGCCCTATGGCTACCCCACCGAACAGCCTGGGTTCAGGTCATGTGCGTGTCAGCAAAGACCGAAGCGATGCAGCGTCGTGCTCCGGAAAATCTCGCCCGGCCGCAGGATCGTGGGCGGGAATCCTGGCTGGTTCGGCGAGTCCGGAAAGTGCTGCGTTTCGAGGCACAAGCCATCACTTTGCCGCCATGCCATGCCGGCACTGCCGATCAGGTTGCCCTCGAGGAAATTGCCCGAATAGAACTGCACCCCCGGCTCGGTCGTGTGGACCTCCATCGTGCGGCCGGATGCGTCATGCTCGACGCGCGCGGCGAGCGCCAGGCCATCCGCGTCGACGTCCTTCCGGTCCAGCACCCAGTTGTGGTCGTAGCCCTTGGCGGTGAGCAATTGCGGATGCGATTGACGGATGCGCGCGCCGATGGCCGTGGGCTTGCGAAAGTCGAACGGCGTGCCGGCGACGTCGGCCAGACCTGTCGGGATCAATGTCGAATCGACGGGCGCGAATCGGCTCGCGGCAAGCGTCAGCCGATGGTCCAGCACCGAGCCTCCGCCGCCCAGGTTGAAGTAGTCGTGATGGCTCAGGTTGACGACTGTCGGCTGGTCGCACACCGCGTGATAGTCGATGCGCCAATCGTTGGCCACGGCGCTGAGCGTGTAGCGCACGGTTGCCTGCATCTCGCCGGGATAACCCTCTTCACCGCTCGCGCTGGTGTAGCGCAAGTCGAGCGCGACGTTGCCGTCGCCGTCCTGCACGGGTTCGATGCGCCACCACCGCGCGCCGAAACCCTTCTGCCCGCCATGCAGCGAGTTGGGACCATTGTTCACGGTGACCTGGTGCGCCTTGCCGTCGAGTTCGAACCGTCCGCCTGCGATGCGATTGGCGTACCGCCCGGCGATCACCCCGAAGTGCGGATTGCGCTCGACATAGTCCGCCAGCGTCGGCAGGTCGAGCACGACGTTGGCGCTGCGCCCGTCGCGGCCGGGCACATGCAGCGCGGTCACGATGCCGCCCAGGTTGACGGCGGACAAGCGCATGCCGCGGCCGTTGTCGAGCGTGTACTCGACGACGTCGCGGCCGTCCGGCATGCGGCCGAACGCGCGCTCGGTGAGTTGGATCACTGGACGAGCTTGCAGCCCGTCTTGCCTTGCAGTTCGTCGAAGCTCACGCCCGGTGCGAGCTCCGTCACCTTCAGGCCCTCGGGCGTCACGTCCATCACGCCCAGGTCGGTGATGATGCGGTCGACCACGCCCACGCCGGTCAGCGGCAGCGAGCAGGCATCGAGGATCTTCAGGTCGGTGCTGCCGTCCTTCTTCCGCGCGACGTGTTCCATCAGGACGATCACGCGCTTCACGCCGGCCACCAGGTCCATCGCGCCGCCCATGCCCTTGACCATCTTGCCGGGAATCATCCAGTTGGCCAGGTCGCCCTTGGCGCTGACCTGCATCGCGCCGAGGATGCTCAGGTTGATCTTGCCGCCGCGGATCATGGCAAAGCTGTCATGGCTGCCGAAGATCGCACTGCCCGGCAGCGTGGTCACGGTCTGCTTGCCGGCGTTGATGAGGTCGGCGTCGACCTGGTCCTCGGTCGGGAACGGGCCGATGCCCAGCATGCCGTTCTCGCTCTGCAGCCAGACTTCCTTGTCGCCGACGAAGTTCGCGACCAGCGTCGGGATGCCGATGCCGAGGTTGACGTAGAAACCGTCTTCGAGCTCTTGCGCCGCGCGTGCGGCCATTTGGTCCTGGGTCCAGGGCATCTCAAACTCCTTTGTTGTTCTTGACGGGGGCGGGCGTGCCGACCACGGCGGCATGGGCGATCACGGCTTGCGCCTCGATCTTGGCGGCAACGGGGTCGACCGGCGCGGACGCGCTCACGGTGCGCTTCTCGATGCGCTTCTCGGGCGTGGCGTTGAGCACGATGCGGTGCACATAGATGCCCGGCAGGTGGATGTCGTCGGGCGCGATCTCGCCGACCTCGACGATCTTCTCGACCTCGACGATGCAGACCTTG